>JAZOQH010000001.1:0-6059 GCA_045655965.1 Bacteroidales bacterium
TGCCGAATTCATCGCTGATAGATCTAAAGGAACGGCCTTCCTTAAGCATCACCATGTATTTGAGCAATGCTTCTCGATCATGTTTTTTACGCATAATAAAACCCCAAAAGTTTTTTGTCCAAACTTTTGGGGTCACTTCACATTTGTTTATTTTTAAAGGTAATGTTGATACGTCTCTACTTAGTGTCTTTGAGACTCTGCGTCTCTGCGACTTTATTTCTTGATGCTCAAAATCAATCCCAAGACAACTCCTAAGAATGCTGCGAACAACACTTGGTAATTTCCTGGTAACAAGAATGTGATTGTGTGTGCTGGGTACCAGAACAGTGGGATGGTCTTCTTGAAGACAAAGCCGTATTGTAAGTCCCAGTTGATTTTATGAGCTATTGTTTCTTGGATTTTCAATTTGTTACAGAAGAATCCTTTCAATGTTCCGCCTGTCTCAGCGATGTGGATGTCTGTCACTTTGTGGAATGTCATGAAGACAGGAGCGAAGATGGTGTTCATCAAAACGCTGACTAAGAGAGCAACGAATACCTTGCCTCCGCTGAAGTCGCCTTTGAACCAAGCGCCTGCTTCTGAAACGCCGAAGCCTTTTTCAAGTAATGTGACAGTGCCGCTCTTGAATATCGTCATAGCTGATGCTATGATGACGCCGAGGAAACCCCAGACGAGCATCTTTGGTACAAGGCCGAAGCCTTTTTCAATGTAACAGCCTTTACGAATTCTTAAAGCTAACATCTCTCCGAATGTTCCCAAGATGGCGAACTTGAAGAAACTCATTATCATGCCGTGCTCGGCAGTCATCGTGTTGAACCAATCCATCGCTCCAGGAACGAATGCAAAAGTTCCGATGACTGCCAAGACAGCTAATGAGGTAATTATATCACCTTTTTTCATCTTATATTATTTTTCAATTCTAATTCTAGCGTCAACAGCGACGACGTTCTTAGGATTACCGAGCAATGGGTTCAAGTCCATTTCAGCGATTTCAGGAGCTACCATAACCAAAGCGCTGACTCTTGCAACTTGTTCTGCGTAGATGTCAACGTTGACTGGTTGTTGTCCTCTGACGCCTTCTAAGATCTTGTAACCACGTAACTTGGTTAACATATCTTTAGCTTCGCATGCTGTGATAGGAGCGATAGCGTTTTGAACGTCTTTCAATACTTCGATGAAGATACCGCCTAAACCGAAGAATACTTGGTGGCCGAATTTTTCGTCACGGATAGCGCCGATGTAAACTTCTGTACCGTCGAGCATTGGATACATTTCAACAGCGTATGTTTCTGGAATAGCCATCAAACGATCGAATTCTCTGTCAACAGTTTCGATGTCGCGAACGTTCAATGTAACGCCGCCAACGTCTGACTTGTGGAGAGGACCGACAACTTTCATAACGAGTGGATAACCAACTTCGTTAGCGAAGTCTAATGCTTGTTGTTTTTGATCAACGACGCGGATTTGTTTTTGAGCGATGCCAGCTGCGTCTAATAATTCGAAGATTTCATCTGGTCCGATGTAACCGTTTTCGCAGTTGTCGATGACCTTGCGGATTCTTGCTTCGTCAACTTTTGGAAGTTCAACAACTTCTGCTTGTGGTTTTGGAGTGTGGTAAATCTTGCACAATGCGTTGCCGAATACACATTCTTCTGGGAAGTTGATTCTGCCTTTATTTGTAATGAAATCGTTGATTTCGTCTTTTACGTTGATGATTGAAGGAAGGATAGGGAAGATAGGCTTTTTGCAAGTCTTCATCTTTTCGTTCAATACTTCGTAAACTTCCCAGTTAGGGAACAAACCTGGAGAACCGAAGATGACGCACATGCAGTCGATGTTGTCGAAGTCGTTTTCGCAAGCGTCGATGATGTGACCTAATTGTTCAGCTGTACCTGTTGCGAGGAAGTCGATAGGGTTACCTACTGAAGAGCCTGGGAATAATTTAGCTAATAATTCATCAGCTTTAGGACCTTCGATGTGAGGAACGTCCATGCCGCCGTTTGAAAGAACGTCAGTCAACATAACTGCAGGACCGCCAGCGTGTGTGATGACAGCGACGTTTTTGCCTTTTACTTCTGGGTGCATGAAGATAGCGCATACTGTTGTCAACTCTTGACGGTTGTGGCAGCGTACGATACCTGCTTTGCGGAATAATGCGTCAACTACAGCGTCGTCTGTTGCTAAAGCGCCAGTGTGTGATGAAGCAGCGCGGCTACCTGCTGCTGAGCCACCTGACTTGATAGCAGCGATGCGGCAACCTTTGTTGATGAGTGAACGTGAGTGTTTCAACAATTTTTGTGGGTTGCCAATCTTTTCCATGTATATCATGATGACGCGAGAGCTTGTCTCAGGGTCGAATGTTGTGTCTAAATGTTCGAGAACGTCTTCGATACCTACTTGTGCTGAGTTACCTACTGCCCAAACGCTGTTGAATGTAAGACCGTTTGTCATACCATATTCTTTGATGAATACAGCTGTTGCGCCAGAACCTGTTACGAAGTCAACACCATGAGGATCGAGGGTTGGTATTGGAGAGTCGAATGCGCCGCAGTAGTTACGGTTCAAGAAACCAGTACAGTTAGGACCGATGAGGCTGCCGCCGACTTTATTGATTGTTTCAACGATTTGTCTTTCGAATTCAGCGCCTTGTTCATTTTCTTCGCTGAAACCTGCAGAAACGATAATGAAGCCTTTTGTGCCTTTTTCAAATGCCAATGTGTTGACTGTTGCTGGACAGAATTTAGCAGCGATAGCGATGATTGCGCAATCTACTTGAGGAAGGTCTTCAACTTTTTGGTAACATTTTACGCCTTGAACTTCAGTTTCTTTTGGGTTAACAGTGTAAACCTCGCCTTTGAAGTTGCTGTTGAGAAGGTTTCTTAAAATGCTGCCGCCTGGCTTTTGTGTGTCGCCTGAAGCACCGATAACTGCAATGCTTTTAGGATTTAGTAATTCTTTTGCTATCATATTTTATGATGTTTAAATAATAATCGAAAAAATAAATGATAGGGAAATTATCATTTTGCGCAAAGTTATGAAAAAAATGAATATGAAAGAAGCGAAAAATGAACAAATTGAATCCTTCTAGTAGATGTTATAAAATAATAGTCAAACTCGGGGAGGAGTTTGACTTTGATTGTTATAATTGTTTTAATTCGTTGTTTAAAAATTCTATCAATGATTCCTTTGGTGGCAACTGTAATAAATACTTTGATATGAATAGATTTTCATCCATACCTGCCGTAGCGTATTTTACCATTTCTGAAGATGCATCGGTGCAAAGCAAAATGCCAATTGGTGCATTGTCATCATTTCTCATTATTTGTTCTCGATAATATGAAACGTACATATTGAGTTGGGCAATATCTGCATAATTGAATTTTCTGGTTTTTAATTCTATTAAAATGTGACATTTAAGTATTCTGTGGTAAAAAACCAAATCAATGAAGAAATATTCGTTGTCAATTAAAATGCGTTTTTGTCTGGATTCAAAACAAAAGCCATCGCCTAACTCTAAAATGAAATTTTGGATATGTGTTATGAGTATGTTTTCAAAATCATTTTCTTCAACAATATCTTGATTTCTAATTCCTAAAAATTCAAAAACGTATGGCGATTTTACTATGTTTGCAACAGTGGAAATGTTTGCGTCGTTATTGATTATCGTTAATAATCTTTCTGGATTTTTACTAAAGCTAGAACGTTCATAACATAATGATTCAATTTGGCGACTTAATTCTTTTACGCTCCAACAACCCTTAATTGTTTCAATTTCGTAAAATATTCGTTTTAAAGGATTGTCAATATATATTAATTCAACGAAATGTGAAAAAGATAAATTGTTGAATAATTTTGCTGGTTCAACTTGTGGTAATTTTTCAGATGCCGTCTGAAAAATTTTTGTATTGCTAGAGATACTTTCGTTTATTGTCTTGTTATCAGGAAGTTGTAGTTCTCCTATTGTCGACTGAAAAATGTCTTTGTAATTTGATAGATAATTTCTAATCTCAAATCTAATGTTTGGATATATTAAATAGAATTTACGACATTGGCTGAGAATGGTCGTACCCAAACCTTTAATGGATATTGTTTTTGATATTTTGTATAATAATTTGTCTCCATATTTTGCTCTGTCTTCACCATTTTGTTCAAATTCTACAATCCAAAGTCCGATTAACCAATTACGGACAGTTATGTTTTGGTTAATAGCACGAATAGTATTGTTTTGTAATATTTCATGCGTGAATTTGATATTATTTGTGAGTTGTGGAAATTTCATGGTTTTAAAATTTTGGTTCAACAAATATACAACCTAAAACAATATTTGTCAAGGAAAATAAGGTTAAAAATAATTAACAATCAATGAGTTATAGATATATATATTAATAAAGTATATATTAATAGAAAAAATAAAAAAAGTGTCAAACTTCGAGCTGAGGCTTGACACTTTTAAAATCTTATTTAATTGGAATCTGAATGATAGATAACCATTTCTCAGGGTCTTCCTGATTCCACATGCCGTCTATGTAGCTGGCGCGAGCTTTGTCAGTTACCTTGTATCCATGCTTTTCAATATAGGCGAATGCTTCGGTGAATGATTCGTAGAAACGTTCGTACGGACCATAGTGCTTCATACACAGAATCTTTGGAATTGCTGGTAGTTTTTTGAACTGTATTATACTATTGTCTGTACCCATTTCTTCTACCTGTTCGCAATACTCAATATCGATGTCAGTAGGTGTGTATTCATCGTTATGCTCTATTGTGAAACAATAACCAGGAGGGGGACATTTGCAACCGAGTCGCTGCATTTCAGGACCAATTACGTTGCAACATAACTTTCCTAATTCAGAGTAGTCTTTAATGGTTTCGCGATGTGAAGCAACAATCATTTCAGGTAATGATTCAATACTAAATTTTCCCATTTTCTTGATCTTTTTTTGAGAGTTAGACCATTCGAGCAGTTGATTGCGTCTTGTCATAAGTAGCTGAAGCTGTCTTTCTGTTTCTTCAATCTTCTCGGTTAGCTGTTCAATGCTTGGGAAATGAGATTCATCATCGAATAAATCTTTTATTTCATCAAGCGTAAGTCCCAACTGTTGCAAATGACGGATTGAATTTAGTTTCTGCATCTGATTAATGCTGTAATACCGATATCCAGTCCACTCATCCACTTCGTCTGGAATAAGCAGCCCCTTCTGTTCATAATGACGCAACGTCTTTACAGTCACCTGCATTAAACGAGAGAACTCTCCGATTTTTAACTTGATTTTATAACTCATAATCGTACGATGTTTTGCTAGCAGCTGCAAAGATATATCATGACCCAAAGTACGAGTCAAGAGAAAAGTGAAATTTTTTTAAGCGATGTCGTTCAAATCATAATATAGTAATCTTGTTACATAATAATTTTTAATGGAAAAATTAAATTGACATTTATTACAATAGTTTTTTCAATTCTTCAATATCGGGCAATGCTTTCTGTAATTTCTCTGGCATTTCCGATAAAGTGTCAAATGTTGCAACTCCCATTGGTTTGTCATAATCTTGAATGACATATTTCACAAAATCCTTGTTAGCATTTCTGCAAAGTACGATTCCAATTGAAGGATTCTCGTGAGACTTACGCACTTTGTCATCTAAAATTCTAAGATATGTCATCATTTGTGCTAAATAACCATTCAATTCGTCCGTTGCAACGGACGAATTATAAATGATTGATTTCCAATTGTCATAAAAGATTCTCATCTTTTTTAAACTTGTCGCTGAGAAGCCTCTTAACCCTGGTAAATCTGATTTTAATCTGTCGCTAATTGTTTGAAGAGCTTCTGTTCCCCATTTTGCATTACGAGTTTTTTCTGATAGAAATTTCCCGATTCCGAAATACAATCCTAACTGAATACGATTAATATCTTTAGACGCTTCATACTGAGTCTGAAGTATAGCGGTTTTAATAATTTCTGCCGCATTGTTATACTGATGATTTAAAAACTTATTATTTTCCATAAATTTTATTTTGGTTCAACAAATATACAACCTAAAACAATATTTGTCAAGGA
>JAZOQH010000002.1:0-92960 GCA_045655965.1 Bacteroidales bacterium
GTAACAATCCTTCTGACGAGAGTTGGATGGCATAATTAGGATTGAAAGTATAAAGTTTAAAGAAAGGATATGAAAAAGTCATTACTATTAGCCATTGCTGCGCTTTGTGCGACAATGACTTTTGCTATAACACCTGAGGAGCTGGCAGATTCGCTGAACGTATTTGCCAGCCAACGAGCCTACCTAGGTAAGGTAAAAGTAAGTGATATTCAAATAGATGAAAAGAATATCACCATCACCACCTGCAACCGATTATCTTGTGTCTCACTTTCTCCACAAGAGATTGACGAACTCAAATCATCCGTTCGTCAATGGGTAGGTGGTGCACCAACTGCTCAAGTAAATATCCTTTCCGACGGCAAAGAACTCAACGAATGGGTGACCGCCATCTACCAAAAACGCGATAAGAAATTGCAATACAAACCTGCCAGTGCTAAATATCCTTTGGTGCACAATGCTTCGCAACCCTACTCTGCTAAGCAGGGATTAGACGGTAAGCATATCGCACTATGGGGCAGCCATGGTATCTACTACGTACAAGCATACCGTATGTGGAAATGGCAACGCGCTCGCCTTTGGACCACTATCGAAGACCTTTACACCAGCAGTTATACCATGCCTTTCCTCGTTCCTATGCTCGAGAATGCGGGTGCAGTCGTACTTCAGCCACGCGAGCGTGACACCCAATTGCACGAGGTGATTGTGGACGATTCGCAACTCGCCACGGGTATCACTCCTGCAGAAGGCACCGGTTGGGGACGACCTCTCAAACCACTGCTCGAAGGCGACAATCCATTCGCCATGGGTGGTTATAGCACTGTCAAGAGCACAGCTCAATATACGCCAAACCTCCCTGAAGGGGGCGAGTATGCGGTATACGTAAGCTACAAATCCTTGCCAAAAAGCAACCCTCAAGCTGAATATACAATTGTACACAAAGGTATCAGTACCACCTATCATGTCAACCAACAAATGGGTGGAGGAACATGGATTTATCTAGGTACTTTCGACTTTGGCACAGATGCCAATAGTAACTACGTCACCCTTACGCACAAAGGCAAACATATCACCACTACCGATGCTATCAAGTTTGGTGGTGGATGGGGATCTGTAGCTCGCTACCCACACCCTGAGATAGGCGATGACGATTTCTATACTAAGAAAGATACCCACTCTCAAGAAGTAGTGACCGACTCCACATTACATATTGCTAATCAAGCCCTTGCCACCACTAGTGGTTATCCACGCTATATCGAGGGAGCACGTTATTGGTTGCAATATGCGGGTATTCCAGATAGTGTTTACAACTACACTGGCAGCAAGAACGACTATACCGACGACTTCAGTTGTCGTGGTCGTTGGGTCAACTACCTCGCAGGCGGTAGTACGGCCTATCCTGAGGGTCCTGGACTTAATATACCAGTCAACATGAGCGTAGCCTTCCATAGCGATGCAGGCTGCCATCCTACTGACAAACTCGTGGGTACATTTATGTTTTATACCATCAAAGACGATGATAAAGAGACCACCTATCCTTCGGGCGGTGACCGCATTTGTAATCGCGATTTTGCAGACTTTATCCAAACACAAATCGTAGAGGATATTCGTCAGACCATGATGCCAACATGGCAAAAACGCCACCTCATGCATCAGTCAATGTCCGAGACGCGCAATCCTAAAGTGCCATCCACTATCATTGAATTGCTTAGCCACCACAACTACTACGATATGACTTTCGGTTTGGATCCAAAATTCAAATTCATTGCCAGCCGTGCTATCTACAAGGGAATGCTCCGCTTTATTCACCAGACAACCGGCACACCATACGTAGTACAACCATTACCTGTTCAACAGATGAACATCAGCTACGCCAATAACGATAGCTTACATATCAGTTGGGCAGAACGTGTCGATCGCCTCGAGCCTACTGCCTCCCCTACCTATTATATAATATACACGCGCACGAGCCAACTCCGAGATGGACAATGGCAAACATCCGATTGGGATAATGGTATCCGTGTTACCACCCCACATGCTACGCTTCCTATCCAACGTGGCGTGAAATACGACATCATGGTGCGTGCAGGCAATGATGGTGGTGTCAGCCTTCCAAGCGAAGTATTGAGTGCTTATATCGATGCAAAATACGATAACAAACTGGCTCTCATCATCAATGGTTTCCATCGTGTGGACGCTCCAGAAATGTTCGGTATTGATAGCATTACTGGCGGTGTAGTGCCTGGCTCATATGCGGTATCCTATGGCAAAGAGATCAGCTTCCTCGGCGAACAATTCGACTATGACCGCACCAATATGTGGGAGAGCGATGATGACTGTGGATTTGGTATGTGCCATGCTGACAAGCAGAAAGAAGTAAACATCGGTAACACATTTGACTATCCTAGCATGCACGGCACTACCCTTGCACAAATGGGTATCTCGTACGTTTCTACCTCTATCAATGCGATCGAATCACTCGAACCATACACCCTTGTGGATATTATCATGGGCAAGGAGAAAGGCGAGAAAACCGATACCATAGGCTGCATACCTATGCATTTGCGCAAAGCGATTGAGACATATACCGAGCAAGGTGGCAAGATCCTCCTGTCTGGTTCGTATATCGCCAGCGACATGCGCCATACTTGCGATACTGCCTTTACGAACAACGTGCTGCACTATCGCTATAAAACAGAGAAAGCATCCACTTGCGGTCGCATCAATTTCCAATACAATATCCTGCCTACACAGCAATACGAATACTATACCAAACCTAATCCACAAGTCATTGAATGTGAATGGCCTGATGGCATCGAACCTATGACAGGCGGTGTACGTATAGCACGTTATGACGACACCTATGTCAATGCGGGTGTTGCATACCAAGATGATAAAAACAGAATGATTATATTGCCATTTATGCTCGAATCGGTCAAAGATTTTGACGCTTTGTATTCCGATTGTATCAAATGGCTAAACAATGATTAAAATTTGTAAATATTTTAGTTCTATCATACACTTGACATTTAGCGGAAGATAAGCAGAGGATAGGCTAATGATAAAAATAGATTAATTTAACAATTATTAATATATATGAGACATCTAATTGACCCTACAGACCTAACAACTGCCGAGGTGGATATCATTATCAACCGTGCATTGGATATTATCAATAACAAGGAGATGTACTCCGAAGCTTGCCACGGCAAGAAACTTGCTACACTCTTCTACGAACCTAGTACACGCACCCGCCTCAGTTTCACGGCAGCAATGATGGAGCTTGGTGGTAATGTACTTGGTTTCTCCGATGCCAAAAGCAGCAGCGTGAGCAAGGGAGAGACAGTGGCTGATACCATTCGTGTAGTCAGCAGTTTTGCGGATATCATCGCTATGCGTCACTACAAGGAAGGCTCACCACGCGTGGCTAGCGAGTTTAGCCGTATCCCTATCATCAATGCAGGCGATGGTGGTCATGCACACCCAACCCAAACATTGACCGATCTACTCACCATCCGTCGTGAGTTAGGTCATTTCGACCACCTCACCATCGGTCTTTGTGGCGACCTTAAGTATGGCCGTACCGTCCACTCGCTCATCAAAGCGATGAAACGCTACGAGGGGGTACACTTTGTGCTTATATCTCCAGAGGAACTTCGTTTGCCTGACTATATGAAGCACGAACTCGGCAATAACTACAGCGAGTATGCTACTATCGAGGAAGCGATGCCATTGTTGGATGTCCTCTATATGACACGTGTACAACAAGAGCGTTTTGACGATCCTGCCGAGTACGAGCGTCTCAAAGATGCATTCATACTTGACACCGAAAAAATGGCACTGGGCAAAGACTCAATGATTGTTCTCCATCCTCTACCACGTGTCAACGAGATTACCGTAGATGTAGATAAAGATCCACGTGCAGCATATTTCCGCCAAGTTGAGAATGGCAAGTATGTACGTATGGCTCTCATCTACACCCTACTCTCATGGAAAGATGCTGAAGAGTCACATAAGCTTGAGACACATCTCACCGACCAACTCTGCAGTAATGACCGTTGTATCGTTACTACCGAACCTGTCGAGCGCAAAGCATACACAGATGCCGATGGTGTTCTCCGATGCTACTACTGCGATCACGCATTATAATAAATCGATAATCATATTAATAGCTAAAATACTATAACAACATGACTGACCGTATTTTACAAGAGGGACTCACATTCGATGATGTATTACTTGTCCCAGCCTACTCTGAGGTTCTTCCACGCGAAGTGGAACTCAAGTGCCAATTCACCCGCAACATCAGCCTCAATATCCCAGTGGTATCTGCAGCGATGGACACCGTTACCGAATCTAAGATGGCTATTGCTATCGCACGCGAAGGTGGTATTGGTGTGATTCATAAAAATATGTCTATCGCAGCACAAGCTGCTGAAGTGCGCCGTGTAAAACGTGCTGAAAATGGACTTATCTCAGATCCTATCACCATCTCTCCTAATCAAACTGTAGGCGATGCTGAGCAAATCATGCACGACAACCACATTGGTGGAATTCCTGTTGTGGATGAAGAGAATAATCTCGTGGGTATTGTTACCAACCGAGACCTACGATTTGAAACGGATATGAGCCGCAAAATCGCTGAAGTCATGACCAGCGAGAATTTAATTACAATCTCATCTACCGACAACGAGGTTGTAATGGCTGCACTTCAATCACATAAAGTTGAGAAACTTCCAGTTGTAGACGCTAACGGCAAACTCGTAGGTCTCGTTACATACAAGGATATCACCAAACTCAAAGATTTCCCTAACGCTTGCAAGGATAACAAAGGTCGTCTCCGCTGCGCTGCGGGTGTAGGTATCACTCCTGACTTTATGGACCGCGTAGATGCACTCTACAAAGAAGGTGTAGATGCTGTCGTTCTTGACTCAGCCCATGGCCACTCCAAGAATATTGTAAATGCTCTCCGTACAATCAAAGCCAAATATCCTAAACTTGACGTAGTAGTAGGTAATATTGCCACTGCAGAAGCAGCCAAATACCTCGTTGAGAACGGTGCTGATGGCGTGAAAGTAGGTATTGGTCCTGGTTCTATCTGCACTACTCGTATCATTGCTGGTGTAGGTGTTCCACAACTCACCGCCATTTTCGAAGTGGCAAAAGCCCTTGAAGGCACTGGTGTACCAATGATTGCAGACGGTGGTCTTCGTTACTCAGGTGACGTAGTAAAAGCATTGGCTGCAGGTGGCAACTGCGTGATGTGCGGTTCAATGTTCGCAGGAACCGAAGAAGCTCCTGGCGATACAATCATTTACAACGGACGTAAATTCAAATCCTATCGAGGCATGGGTTCTATCGATGCTATGAAAGCAGGTTCAGCAGACCGATATTTCCAAGGCAAAGAAACCAATGTCAACAAACTCGTTCCAGAAGGCATCGTAGGTCGCGTTCCTTACAAAGGCAGCCTCTCAGAAGTCGTTTATCAATTAGTTGGCGGTCTCCGCGCTGGTATGGGCTACACTGGCTCAAGAACTATCAGCGATTTACAAAAAGCTCAGTTCATCAAGATCACAGCTTCAGGTATGCGCGAAAGCCACCCACACGATATCACTATCACAGCTGAATCTCCTAACTATAGCACAAAAGCTTAAAATAAATCATTATGCATAATTCATGTGCATAATATAGTGGGAATTTGGTCGTTATTTTTTAAACGATAAAAAAATATGATAAGAAAACAAACACTAAAGACATGGCTCATCGCTTTATCTTTCATGATGGTGCCGTCATTACTATCTGCTCAGTCTTATACTAAAAAGACTTTGATTACTCTCGGTGATAAAGAAGTCACTGTTAAGGAATTTATGGATACATATGAGAAGAACAATGTCAACACAGATGTCATCGACAAGAAAAATGTTGACGAATATCTCAAGTTATATGTAGACTTCAAACTTAAGGTGGCAGAAGCTGAAGATCTTAAAATGGATACAGCAGCATCTTTCATCAAGGAACTCAACAACTATCGCCAGCAACTTGCTAAGCCTTATTTCTCAAACGAAGACATCACTGATGAACTCGTGAAAGAGGCTTACGACAGAATGCAATACGACATCAACGCTGCACATATCCTTATCAAATGTGACGTCAATGCTGTTCCATCCGACACAATGGCTGCTTATAAAAAAGCTATGTCAATCCGTGAACGCGCATTGAAAGGCGAAGATTTCGGCGACTTGGCAGCAGAATTCTCAGAAGACCCATCAGCTCGTGACTTGGAAGAAATTCCAGGCGTGAGAAAAGCTTACAAAGGCAACCGCGGTGAGTTAGGATACTTCACAGTATTTGATATGGTTTATCCTTTTGAAACAGGCGTGTATAACACTGAAGTAGGCGGCATCTCTATGCCAGTACGCTCTTCATTCGGCTACCATATTATTAAGGTGAACAGCAAGACTCCTGCAAGTGGTTATATCAGAGCTGCTCATATTTTCCTCGCTGTAGATCCTAACGACCCAACAAAAAGCGATTCAGTTGTTAAGATAAAAGCTCAAAATATCTATAACGAAGTCGTTAACGATGACAAGAACTGGACCGACTACGTTAGAAGATATTCAGATGATAAAGGAACTTTGGCAAACAATGGCGTTCTCAGCCCATTCAGAGTCAATCAGATCGTTCCTGAATTCATCACAGTGGTGAAAACATTAGAACCTAATCAGATCTCAGAACCTGTTAAGACATCTTTCGGTTATCATATCATCAAGTTGGTCGGATCAACAGCTCCTGGAACTTTTGAATATGAAAAAGAAAAGATAAAAGAAAAGGTCGGAAGAGATATGCGCGGTCAGCTTAGCGAAGATATCGCTATGAGACGTATCATGAAAGACAATAACATCAAGGAAAACACCAAAGTTAAAGACGCTTTCATCGCTACTATCGACAGCACAATCATCGAAGGTCATTACGTTGCATCTGAAAAAGTTAATGGAAAACAAGTCCTCTTCTCTACAAAAGATAAATCATGGACAGTACAAAACTTCATCGATTATATCTATGCAAAACAAAAGAGACAAGGTTTCTTGACACCAGCAGCTTATGCTTATCAGCTTTATGATAACTACTTGCAACAAGAAGTTTTCGCTTACGAAGATTCAAAACTCGAAGAAAAATACCCTGAATTCAAAGCATTGGTTCAAGAATATCACGACGGTATCTTATTGTTCTCATTGATGGAAAATCAAGTATGGAACAAGGCAGCAGAAGACACACTCGGTTTGCAAGACTATTATGAAAGAAACAAAGCTTCATATATGTGGAACGACCGCGTGAGAGCTATCGTTGTTAACTGCCAACGTAAAGACAATGTCGAAGAAATCAAGAACCTTGTAGTTGAAGGTATTGAAGTAGATTCTTTACGCACTTATTTAAGAGAAAACAAATCACAGGCTTCAGTACGTTACACATTCTATCAAAAAGGTGAAAGCGTTAATGTTGACGCAACAGAATGGAAAGAAGGCGTTGTAGAACTTTATCCATCTAAAGTTGATAACTCAACACAAATCATCAAGATTGTGGAAGTACGCCAAGCAGAACCTAAGACATTCAAAGAAGCAAGAGGCGTGGTGACATCAGGCTATCAAGCTGAACTTGAAGCTCAATGGCTTGAACAACTCAGAGAGAAATACTCTGTGACTGTTGATGAAAAACTTTTAAATAAAGTTAAAGAAAACTATAAAAACTAAAAGATGCGTTTATTCTGGGTCGGTCTTATATCTGTAATGCTTCTTTCCGCTTGCCAGGAAAATAAAGAAGACAAGGGCGAGATAATAGTCTCTGTTTATGGAAAGAATCTGTATAGGACCGACTTGGAAAACATCTTTTATGAAGGAATAAGCTATAACGATAGCGTACTTCGTTCCAAAGTATATATCGATAAATGGGTGCTTAACCAATTGCTTGTACGTCAAGCAGAAAATAATCTGGAACCAAACCAACTGGATTTCTCAAAGAGATTGGAAGAATATCGCAACTCTTTGGTGATAAACAAATATGAAACAGAACTGATAAACCAAAACCTCGACACTGAAGTTACAGAAGAACAAATCCAAGAATACTATATTAATAATAGCGAAGAGTTTAGACTTAACCGCGATATAGTAAGAATGGCTTACGTGAAACTTCCTACCGACAGCAAGAAAAAATGGCTGTTCGCAAAATTATTCCGCGACTACGATTACCTTATGGTCGATTCCATCACCAATCTTTCAGAAGAATATGCCTTGTCATATGATATGGAAATAGAGAAATGGCATAACTTTGATGAAGTGGTGGAGAATTTTGATTTGAAAGTAAACAACAAGAAATCTTTCTTGAACGAAAATAAATATTGTGTTGTTAATAATAAAGACGCCTATATATTGATTCGTTTCTGTGAATACAGATTTGTAGGCGATGTATCGCCTTGCGAGATGGAGGTGGATAGAATCAAATACATAATATTAAGTAACAGAAAGAAAGATTTATTGGAAAAATTATATGAAGATATATATTCAAAAGCTGTACAGGAAAAAGCTTTTGAGATTTATTAAAGACAACAAGACAATAAAATGGCAAGACGACAAGACAACAAGATGCTAAGTTTTTTAGTAGCTTTATTTTTTGTATTTATTATGGTTCCATCTAAGGCTCAGGAACCACAAGTTATTGATAGAGTAGTAGCTGTTGTTGGACAGAATATTATCCTTCAGTCTGACATTGAAGCGAAATATATACAATATAGATTGCAGGGCGGAATAAAAGGCAGCGCGAGCTCTATCCGCTGTGAGATTCTTGAAGACCTTATGTTTGAAAAACTTATGCTTAATCAAGCAGAAATGGACAGTATCACCGTGACTGACGAACAGGTTGAAGCTGACGTTGATCGTATGGTACGTTATTTCATGGCTCAGCTTGGATCACAAGAGAATCTTGAGAAATATTATAAAAAGACTTTGCCAGAAATCAAGGATGAGTTGCGTCGCATGAGAAAAGACCAGATGTTGGTGGAACAAGTGCAGCAGGCTGTTCTTGCTAATGTAGAAGTGACACCTTCAGAAGTGAAGAAATGTTTTTATAATATCCCTAAAGATAGTATCCCGATGGTTAACTCAAAATATGAGATTGCTCATATTGTAAAAAGACCTCCTATTACTTTAGATGAAAAACTCGCTGTAAAGGAAAGACTTTATAAGATGCGTAAACGTATCCTCGATGGTGAGCGTTTCTCGACATTGGCGCTTCTCTATTCTGAAGACCCAGGCTCAGCAAAGAAAGGCGGTGAGTTAGGCTTCCACGGAAGAGGCGAATTCGCTCCTGAGTTCGAGGCAGCTGCTTTCAACTTACGCGATGGCGAGATTTCAGAAGTCGTTGAGACAGAGTTCGGTTTTCATATCATCCAAATGATTGAACGTCGTGGCGATTTTGTTAATGTACGTCATATCTTGTTGACAGTGAAAGTGTCGCCAGAAGCATTGCAGATGGCTTACAACGAACTGGATTCCATAGCACAGCTCCTTCGTAACGACAGCATAGATTTCGATCAGGCTGTACGTAAATTCAGCGATGAGAAAGACAGAATGAGCGGCGGTTTGCTCGTGAATTCTGCTACAGGCGGAACTCTCTTCGATGCCGCAGAACTCGACCAACAAGTGTCTGTCACTGTCAATAGAATGAAGGTCGGCGAGATAAGCGCTCCTGTCCCAATGAAGACTTCCGACAACAAAGACGCTTATCGTCTCCTCTATCTTAAGAGAAAGACAGAACCTCATAAAGCTAACCTTAACGACGATTATACTCTCATCCGCGAGTGGGCGTTGCAACAAAAACGCGAAGAGATAATCAACGACTGGATTGATAACAACTCTAGAAAAGCATATATCAAAGTCATTGACGACTTCAAAGAATGTGACTTTATGTTTGATTGGAATTTTGCAGAATAATAATAGAGAAGCTTGGTTATGTTTAAGTCTGACGTAGAAGGTGCTAAAGCACTCGTACAAAAATATGAGCAACTGAAAAAAGAGATTTCTAAGGTCATAGTGGGCCAGAATGAAATCATCCATAACACAATATTATCAGTGTTCTGTCAAGGCCATGTGCTGCTGGTCGGTGTCCCTGGTCTTGCCAAGACTTTGTTGGTTAGCACTATCGGACGTGCACTAGGACTTTCCTTCAACCGTATTCAATTTACTCCAGACCTTATGCCTTCCGATATTCTCGGAACAGAAATACTCGACGACTCACGTCAGTTCAAATTCGTTAAAGGTCCGGTCTTCTCTAATATAATCCTCGCCGACGAGATCAACAGAACGCCTCCTAAAACTCAGGCAGCTCTGCTCGAAGCGATGCAGGAAAAACACGTCACAATATCAGGCAAGACATATAAATTGAACGAACCATTCTTCGTTCTTGCAACACAGAATCCTATCGAACAGGAAGGTACATATCCATTGCCAGAAGCACAACTCGACCGTTTCATGTTTAACCTTCAACTGGATTATCCTACTTATGAAGAAGAAATTGAGGTGGTTAAGAATACGACTTCTGCAAAAGTCACTGATATAAATCCTGTGATGACAGCTGAAGAAATAATATATTTCCAAAATCTTGTACGCCGTGTACCAGTAGCAGATAACGTTTATGAATATGCGGTAGGTCTGGTGTCACGCACTCGTCCTAACACAGAACGCGCTCACGAATGGAGTAACAAATATCTCAGTTGGGGTGCAGGTCCTCGTGCTTCACAATATCTTATCATTGGCGCAAAAGCAAACGCTCTCTTGAAAGGCAAACTCTCTCCTGACATTGAGGATGTCCAAGAAGTGGCGCTCCCAATCTTACGCCATCGTCTCGTCAGAAACTATAGCGCAGAAGCAGAAGGAATCTCTATTGATAAAATCGTTAAGACGATTTTATAAAGAACTTTAGAACTTTAGAACTCTAGAATTCTAGAAATTTAGAACTCTAGAGTTTTTTCTATAAATTTATCTTACGACAACTTTCTTGATGATGTCGTTGTCATTATTTCTGATATTGACAAAATAAACTCCAGGATTCAATCCTTCAACAACATAATTGTCTGTATTTACTTCAATATCTTTCACTATTGAACCGATAACGTTATAAACGATTATACGGCTCATGTTGTCGCATTTGATTGTGAACTCGCCATTGTTAGGATTTGGGAAAACAGAAGCGTTGACGAACTCTGTTTCTAACACCGACTCAGTGCTGAATGTCACCTCGGTTTTTGATAAGATGCCTTCGCAGTCTTCATCGTAAATTGCTTGTACATTATATAAGTATGTTCCGTCAGTAAGTTCATAATCGTCGGTGAAGGTCGTTTCTGATGTGCTGCCCATGAATCTCGTTCCTCGATATATGTCGTATGACTCAGCATCAGCGGCAGCGTCCCAGCTTAATTCTATCACGTGTTGGTTTTGTTCGCCTTGAAGGTTTTCGACAGCGTCACACATAGTGAAACTCATGTTTTCGCAAGAGCAATCGTTAGTCCATGAGAAGAGAAACTCTCCTTTGTTTTGGAATGTAGGACTGCTGTAGATGATGTTTCCATTAGCATTTTTCACTATAAAACTGCACTCTGAGTCGTATTCGCCTTTTACCCATTCGAGGCTTACTTCCACGTTGGCTTTAACATTGAAAGTGTAATTTTCAGAATAACCATCTTGGATTGTCAAAGTCTTATCTTCTGTGTTGTCATCGAATTTCACTATCAAAGAAGCGCCGTTCCATCCATCGCCGTAATAGTCGTTGAGTTCAAAGTTTATATCGCAGGAGTTGGCGTAATTCAAGGCGAATTCCTTAGTCTTTCCGTAATAGTCGGTTGTTGTTAATGTAAATGGTATTTCGAATGTCTCACCGACATTTTCTGACAATGTTACGTTGAAATATGCTGCTGATGAGTAATTTGTACCTAATGAGTTGAAAGATGCTTCGTTATCGTTTATAGTGATTAGTTCGCTATCGCTCGATAAAACGCTGCTTACCTCAACAGCAATTTCATTGCCAATATTATTTATTATTATTCCTAAATCAGCTGTTTCACCTGCTTCGAGGAAGCCATTTCCATTGTCATCGTTTTCAACTACGAAAGCTGCAAATTCCAATTCATATCCTTGAACATGGAGACCAAAGCCGAATGAGGAAATTTTCTCGTCATTGCTGTCGTAGAAATCTATATCAAAAGCTAATTCTGTCTTGCAGATGGTGTTTTCATTTACATGGAAAGTAAATTCATCAGCTAGATTGTATTCTCCGTTAGCTTCAATATTACTGATGAATGCTTCATTGTCTGTAATGTCAACATTGTCATTTTTTGATGTCAGGACCGCTTTGATATTGTTGTATTCTGTTGTTCCGTTATTTACGATATTGATGCTTAAACTGATGTCTTCGCCAGCGTTGACATTGCCGTTGTCGTTGCCTTCTTTGTCGTTGATGGTGATGCCAGAATAGTAGAAGTCACCTTTCTTAATATTTATTATGGCGTTGTAAGCGTCGATGAGTCCTGAGCCAGTGAGGTTGCTTTTTGTCTCAGTGAGTTTCTTCGCTGTTGTCTCTATTGTCATACATAACTCGGCAGGAGTGAGATCGTTTTGTTTCTCGAGGAGGAGAGCCAAAACGCCAGCTACGCAAGGTGTCGCCATTGAAGTGCCGGTCTTGAGGTTGTAGCCGTCGTTGCTGTCGTGGTCGAGTGATTTGATTCCTACGCCAGGAGCGCAGATGTCGGGACGTATAAGACCGATGTTAGGGTTGTATGGATAATCGTTGAACTGTGTGTCTGTCCATGTGACAGGACCTTTAGAACCGTTTTCGTACATGTTCTCGTCATAGTCAATTGCGCCTACTGCCACTACGCATGAGAGTCCTCCGGCATTGACTTCTTGGTCAGGATGTAACCATGGAGGAGGGCAGTTGCCAGGTGTTCTCACGTTGTTAGGAACAGGAACCATTGTCATCTGGCCGTCGTTGCCTACTGCAACAGTAGCGACAACCCCGAGTTGAAGGGCGTTGACGCAGGTGTTACGCATCATTGTCTTGTCCGACACGCTAGCGTTCATCACGCCGAGCGACATGCTGATGATGTCAGCCTGATGTTCGATGGCAAACTCCATTCCAGAGTTGAAGCCGCTTGCGCTTCCGTATCCATAGTCGTCGAGGACCTTGACGCACATAAGAGTGGCGTCAGGTGCTATGCCGGTATGTATTCCAGAAGTGCCGTCGCCGCAAATGGTTCCAGCACAGTGTGTTCCGTGGCCGAAATTGTCCATAGGGTCGTAGTTGTTGCCGACGATGTTGTAGCCGTGGTTAGGATATTGCGATCCTCCGTCCCATAAATGGTCGGCAAGATCGAGGTGGTTGTAGTTGACGCCAGAGTCGAGGACGGCGACGAGGACGCCTTTGCCGGTGTATCCCATATCCCAAACCTTGTCGGCATTCACCATGATGATATTGTCAGTCATATCGACATCTCTGTTTTCTATAACGACGACGTCTTCTGTGACAGTGTCGTAGACCATATATGTCATCTCGTCATAACCAATGAGTTCAATGTCGTTATGTCTTGAAAGAAGATAGATGACATCCTTAGATGCTTTGCAGTTTATGCTGTTTGATAACCAATGACTTGTGATGTCACTTACATTGTTGTTAGCTTTTTCTGCTTGAAGAATAGACATGACGTCGTTTTGTTCTTTCTCGGCGAAAAGTTTGAATTCATCGACGAGAATGTCGCGTCTTATCTTCTTGTCTGTCACTCTTGTGACTTTTTCTTGAAGCGTTTCTGGATTTATCTGCGCTTTGAATATGATGTTGACACTTATCAATTCATCGCCTTTTTGATTCATTACTTCTTGCAAGACAGGATCGATGGTGTTTTGCGCGAAGCTGTTAATGCATAAAAATAAAATTGTGGCTAAGGTAAGTACTAATTTTCTCATATTGATTGTTATGATTTATTGCTTTTTTCGATATCTAATTTCTTGGTTAGCAATTCGATGAATTTGAATTCGCTGAGCAGCTGGCGTGCAATGATTCTGATGAGTGTGTATGAAGGAATTGCTATTATCATTCCAACGACGCCGCCAATATTGCCAGCCATGAGTATGACCAAGAAAATTTCAATAGGATGAGCGAAAACGCTCTTTGAATAAATTGTAGGTTGAAGAACGAAATTGTCTACAAGGTTGGCAGCTACGAAGACTCCGATGATTTCTAATGTGTTAGGTAATATCATTTCGTAAGTGCCGATGCCGAGATTCGATATTATTCCTATGACGACACCTATGGCGCAGCCCATCAAAGGACCGAGATAAGGGATGACGTTCATGAGACCGCCGATGACTGCTATTATCAGAGCGTTCTCTATTCCGAAAATATTAAGGCCTAGGAATATCAATATCATCATACATAACACTTCCGACATCAGGCCGAACAAATATCTTGTAAGCATCACTCTGGAATCGTGGAGTATATTGTTCATCCGTGACGTCTGTTCATCAGGAGTGATTGCCATGAAGATGTTGTGTACTATTTTAGGCTCTCGCAAGAGGAAGAATGTTAAAAATATTGTGGAGAATACTCCTACAACCAAAGAACTTGTCTTTGAAACAAAACTTTCTAAAATACTGCTGAAGTTATCCCAGTTGACGATGGAGTAGAGCTTGCTTTCTATCATCTTAAGGATGTCTTCTTCAGGACGTATTATGTTATATTGTATTAAGAAATCGTAGATGTCTCTCAAAGGCTGCTCGAAATAATCAACGATGGCATTGGTGTCAATCTTTGATAAGATTAAAATTTCCTTATTGACTAAAGGTATTATTATAAAGAAGATGAGAGAGAAAACTAAAAACATGGCGAACATCGTTGCCACTGCGGATAACGAATCGCCGAGATGAAATTTCTTTATATGGAATTTCTTTATAAGCTCGCACAAAGGACGGCCTAGCATAGATAATATGATGGCGATGGCGAAATACAGAAATATGTCTGGGAAGAAATAAATCAGTAATCCGACAGCCAACAATCCCGCAATGGGTTTTATGAAAGCTTTAATTTTGTTCATGACGTAGTAATGTAGTGATGAAGTATGATAATGGATTGAAGCGCTTTGACAAGCTCAGCGACTCCAATCCTCTCAATTTCTAATTCCTAACTACTAATTTTACAAAATGTTTTCCAATGTCATTCCGAAGAGCTTTCCTAATGAGATGCCCATTTCGGCAGCTTGTTTAGGCATGATGCTGGCTTCTGACATTCCAGGAACGATATTCACTTCGATGAAGAACAATCCTTCTTCGTTGAGTATATAGTCGAAGCGTGCGAAACCTTTGCATCCGAATTTTTCGTAAAGCATAGCTGATGTTGCCTTTACTTCAATCTCTTCTAACTCTTCCAGGTCGGCAGGTGTTATCTCGTCTGATTTTCCTGCTGTATATTTTGCTTCGTAATCGAAGAATTCGTTTTTGCTGACTATTTCTGTAAGAGGAAGAACCATCATCTTTCCTTTGTGTTCAATCACGCTGCATGCGAGTTCACGGCCTTTGACGAATTTCTCGAACATGATCTGATTTCCTGCGCTGAAGGCAGTCTCGACAGCCTTGTCGAAATCTTCTGCAGTGTTGACTTTGCTGACACCGACGCTTGAACCGTTGCATGTAGGCTTAACAAATAAAGGAAGACCGAGTTCATTGATGATCTCTTCTTTTTCAATTATTTCACCTTTGTTGATTGTGATTGAAGGTGATACTGTGGCGCCGTGAGCTGATGCAACAACTTTTGTGAGATCTTTGTTGAATGTCAATGCGCATGTGGTGAAGTTGGAAGAAGTGTAAGGAATATTTAACATTTCAAAATAACCTAAAATCTCTCCGTTCTCTCCTGGGATTCCGTGTACTGCATTGAAAACAGCGTCGAAAGTGATTTTTTTGCCGTCGATATTTACAGAGAAATCATTCTTGTCGACAGGGATATGAGTGTCATCGTCGGTTAAGCAATACCACTCGCCTTTTTGAATAACGATAAGATATGAATCGTAAATATTTGAATCTAAATGACTTTTAACGACTTTAGCGCTTTTTATTGATATTTCGTACTCACCTGAGTAACCTCCACAAATAATTGCAATCTTTCTCATAATAATACTTCGATAAAAAAATTAAAATAGTTATCTTTGTGGCACCAAAATTAATAAAAACGTCGTTATTGTTGTACATTAAAATTAAAAATAAATGAGGGCCTTCAATTTTTTAACTAAAAGGGCATTTTATATAAATTTATTGATAATAATCGCATTGGTAGTCATAATAATAGAAGTCGCATTCTTCTCATTGAAAGGTTATACCCGTCACGGCGATGAAATAGTTGTCCCTGATTTTGTAGGTCTCAACTGCGACTCTGTTCTTGAGCAATATTCCGATGTCTTTCATTTTGTTATGTTAGACAGCGTTTATTCCAAATTTTACCCAGAAGGATCATTCTACCAACAAGATCCATTGCCAAATTCCAATGTGAAAAAAGGTCGTAACTTGTACTACGTCAAAGTGTCGGAAGCTCCAGAAAAAGTTGTGATGCCTAATCTCAGAAACCTTTCTCTACGTCAGGCTATGGTGTCGTTAAAATCTAATGGCTTGAAAGTAAGTGAACTCGAATTCGTTGAGCATTTCGCTAAAAATGCTGTCGTAGAACAACATTTCAGAGGTGAAATTATAGAGCCTGGCACTGAAATCATAAAAGGCAGTGAAGTGAAACTTCTTGTAGGTTATGGTAGAGACGATAAAAGAACACATCTTCCTAACTTATTGACAGTTAAGAAAGAAAATGTTAAGAATCTTTTGCATGAAGCATCTCTTAATATGGGAAATGAAAATTTCATGGATTATGATGAAAATGAAAAATACAGAGTGTATAAGATGGAGCCTGCATATGATATTCAGACACTTGTAACATTGGGCTCTACTGTTGATGTTTGGTATCGCTCTGAAAATCAATTTGATTTTGATTCATACGGAAGAGAGTTGTTTAAAAAGGATTCGGTGCTTGCTGTAATGAAGAAGAAAAAACTTTCTGAAGACACAATTAAATATGTAACAGATAGTTTTGATTATATATTGACACATCGTTTGTTTAGATTCGATTCCATTAGTCGTGAATATGATAAGAATTTAATACTTGAAAAAGACTTCTTTGAATATATCTATCGTGATGAGAATTTAGACATCGATTCGTTATATTATGAAATATATGAAAGTAGAATAGATACAAATACTAATTACTATGAAGATTAAAATATTGACTGTTATAGTCTTAGCTTTTATATTTGGATATAATTCATATTCACAGGAATATCTCAGCGGTTTTTCTTATTCAGTGAATTCGAAGGAAAATGTTGAGAAGAGAAGGTCGGAGAATAAAGTTACTCTGCCTTTCTTCGATGATTTCTCTGAGACAGATACATATCTCGATGCAAGCAGATGGCAAAACAGAAGCGTCCTCGTAAATTCAGGATTCTCTTTGTTCCCAACTAATTACAACGCTGCAACATTAGACGCTCTCGATGAGACAGGTAAGGTATATTCACATGCTAGCAGCTCTCCTTTCGTGGCAGATTCATTGATTTCCAATCCTATAAGCCTTGTAAGTGAAAATGGCGAGAAATTAAGTCCAGCTGATTCTCTTTACTTCAGTTTCTATTACCAGCCTCAAGGTAATGCCGACGCTCCTGAATCAGCAGACTCTCTCGTGCTTATGTTCGGCTACGTACTCGACACATTCAGAATAGAATACGATACAATATTGATTGGTGATATGCTTCAATATATGCAGGTCGATACAATCCATATCGGTGACATTCTGTTTCATGATATGAATTCTTCATGCAATCAGGATATGTACACAATTTCTGCAGGTCAATATACAATGGATGACTCTCTAAAGAAAGTGGCAGTGCCTTGCGACACCGTCTTTTATTCTGAGATGGTTTGGAATCATATATGGAGCACCGAAGGCATGACCATAGATTCTTTCTTGATTAATAATGACAATCAATATTTTAAACAAGTCATGATTCCTGTTACAGACGAGAAATATTTCGAAAAAGATTTGGTGGTTCTCTTCTATAACTATGCTTCAATGCCTTCCACAATGTATCCTAACGACAGAAGTAATGTCGACTGCTGGAATATCGATTTCATCTATTTGGATAAAAATCGTTCATACGACAACACAACATATCCTTTGGTGACATTCTCAGAAAAGTCTCCTTCATTGTTGAAACGTTATCAGTCAATGCCTTATAGTCAGTATAAGAGCAATCCTACAGTGGCTATGGCTTCGGATTATCAGATGTATATAGCTAATTTGGATTCTGTGGGTTATATGACAAAATATTCTCTCCACATAGAAAATCTTTCTAATAACTGGACATTCGATTATTCAAGCAAGTCATGTAATCTTCCTCCTTTTGCAGATAACGGTTTCCAGAACTGCAATGGCGACAACGCAAGTCAGGCTTGTCCTCATCTTAACAATTTCCTTTTTGATATGGATAGTTCTATCGATTCAGCTTCTTATCTTATCACACACATTATCGGTGTTGAAGCAGATGGATCTGAAGTTAAAGGCGATACTTTATGTGGAATCCAGCATTTCTCAAACTATTACGCCTACGATGACGGAACACCGGAAAGAGGTTACGGCGTAGTTCCAGATGAATCATATTTCGCTACACAATTTACGATATCAACACCTGACACATTGTGCGGAGTTCATCTCCTTTTCAACAGAACTCATAACGATGCTAATTACGATTTCTTTGATATCGTTGTATGGAACGACAATAACGGACGACCAGGTAATGAAGTGTATCGTCTTAAGAATCAAAGACCAGAATGGGACGATGAAGTGATTTACAAATTCTCTTATTATCCATTTGATAAGGTGTTGAAAGTCAACGGAACCATTTATGTTGGAATTATGCAGCATGCTAGAGAAAGCATCAACATCGGCTTCGATACATCAAACGACAATCAGCAATATAATTTCTTTGAAACAGGCGGCGGCTGGGAAAACAGCAGTATGCGTGGTTCTTTGATGATTCGTCCTGTGCTTGGCAGCGACTATGTCATTGAAGAAGAAATTAAGAACACAAAGAGATTAGGACTTTATCCTGTTCCTTCACAAGACCATATTAACATTAGTGAGTTGCCAGCTCAGTCATGTGAACAAGTTATGATTTTCGATATGACAGGCCGTTTGATGAAACATTTCACTAATGATGTCAGTTTAGACATAAGCGATTTGTCGAACGGACTTTATATGATTAGAGTCATCACCGATGAAGGAAAGTCTTACACAGAAAAATTCGTGATTTCCAAATGATTATGGCAGAGAAGAGATTTGAAGATATAGAAGAAAGTGCAAAGAAACAAGATTTCGTTGGTCAGTATCAAGACGAAGCAGAAGAAAGCACTGAACTTTACGAACATTTTCGTATCGTAGCAGATCCTGGACAATCGTTGGTGCGAATTGATAAGTTCTTGCAGAACCGCATGGAGAACGTGTCACGCAACAGAATCCAGAACGCTGCCAAAGCAGGAAGTATCCTTGTGAATGGCGTATCTGTGAAGCAGAACTATAAGGTGAAACCTAATGATGTCGTTACTATTGTCCTTTCATTTCCACCTCGCGAAATCGTCATCACTCCTGAAAACATTCCTTTGGATATTGTCTATGAAGATGATGATGTCATCGTTATCAACAAACAGGCGGGTCTTGTCGTACACCCAGGTCACGGCAATTTCGACGGCACATTGTTGAACGCTCTCGCATATCATTTCAAAAATACAAATCAAAAGGTCGAGAACGGCTTCGGTTATCTCGTCCATCGTATCGACAAAGACACAACAGGTCTGATGATTATCGCGAAGAACGAGACAGCGCAGACTGTACTCGCAAAGCAATTCTTTGAACACAGCATCACACGTCGTTATCAGGCGCTCGTATGGGGTGATTTCGCAGAAGACGAAGGAACCATCGAAGGTCATATTGGACGCAGCACCAAAGACAGAGTGGCGATGGCAGTATATCCTGACGGCTCTCAAGGTAAGTCGGCGGTGACACATTATAAGATTTTGGAACATTTCAATTATGTGACATTGGCAGAATGTCGCCTCGAGACAGGAAGAACACACCAGATTCGCGTGCATTTCCAACATATTGGACATCCTTTGTTCAACGATTATCTCTATGGCGGTGACACTATAATAAAAGGTACTACATTCTCTAAATATCGTCAGTTCATAGAAAACTGCTTCAGAGAAATACCTCGTCATTGTCTGCATGCTAAGATTTTAGGCTTCGTGCATCCAACAACAGGCAAGGAAATGTATTTCGATTCAGAACTTCCAAGCGATATGGTAGCGGTCTTGGAAAAATGGCGTAACTATATAAACTCTAGAAATCTAGAACTCTAAAATTCTAGAATTCTAAAGTTCTAAAATTCTAATTGATATGATAATACTAACAGGAGCAGCGGGTTTTATCGGCAGTGTTGTTGCTGGTGAATTGAATCAAAAAGGATATAACGATTTAATTCTCGTCGATGATTTTTCTAAAAAAGAAAAAGAAAGAAACTATATCGACTTAAAATACGAAGCTTTAGTTGATAGAAATATTTTCTTTGATTGGTTTAAGGAAAATCATGAAGATGTGGATTTCGTCGTTCATCTCGGAGCGCGTACCGACACCACAGAATTCGACTGGAATGTGTTTCTGAAATTGAATGTCGATTATACACAGACGATGTTCTCTTTATGTGCAGAATATCAGATACCGATGGTTTATGCGTCTTCAGCTGCTACTTACGGAAACGGCGAATTAGGTTATGACGACAGCCATGATGTTGTGGAGAAATTACAACCGCTCAATCCTTACGGACGTTCCAAGAATGAAGTCGATAAATGGATTTTGAAGCAAGAGAAACAACCTCCATTCTGGGCAGGCTTGAAGTTCTTCAATGTTTATGGTCCTAATGAATATCACAAAGGAAGAATGGCGTCTGTCATTTTCCATTCTTTCAACCAGATAAATGCTACGGGAATGGTGAAACTCTTCCGTTCACATCGTCCAGACTTTGCCGACGGACAACAGTTAAGAGATTTCATCTATGTGAAAGATATTGCGAGCGTTATCATTTTCATGATAAGTCAACAGTCAACAGACAACAGACAACAGACATCGTCCACAGAATCTCTACACTCTACACCCTACACTCTACACTCTACACCCTACACTCTACACTTAAAGAGTGGCATTTATAACCTCGGTACAGGCAAGGCGCGTAGTTTTTATGATTTGGCTGCTAATACCTTCAAGGCGATGGGAAGGGAAGTTGATATCGAGTTTGTCGACATTCCTGAAGATATCAGAGACAAATATCAATATTTCACAGAAGCTAATATGACAAAGTTGAGAGAAGCAGGTTACGACAAAGAATTCACCTCTTTGGAAGATGGCGTTGAGGATTATGTGAAGAATTATTTGATGAGGAGTTGAGGACTCTGAACTCTGAACTCAGAACTCTGAACCCTGAACTCAGAACTCAGAACTCAGAACTCTGAACCCTGAACTATGAACTCTGAACCCTGAAGTTCTGAGATTCTGAGATTCTTTTCTTGGGCGTTCCGGCAAGCCGTCGGGCTTTCCGCTCTATCTTTTTCCGCTGCGCTCCAAAAGGATGCCGCTCCAATCCCTAACGCAACGGGATGGAAGTGGTGTTTTTGATTTTTCGTAATCCCATAAGGCGATGCCTTATGCTAAATCTGTTTCGCCCTTTCAGGGCTCATAGCTCCGAAGGAGCGATAGTTCCCAGACAGGTATGAAGCACGCAGTGCGGAATGCCTGCAAAGAAATGTTTTAAAATAAATCAGAGTGCCGAAGGTACGACAGAAACTCTTGTCGTACCTTCGGCACTTTTAATATCATTATGCTCAAGAATGCAGGGGTTGCGTGCTTCGCACTCCACCGCCTGCCTATATTCTGTCGTCACTACGTGACTTTCTTTTAGAACTTTAGAATAACTAATGTGCCTTCGACAAGCTCAGGCACCCGAAAAATCTTCGTGAGGTTTCGTGAAGATTAGTGGATTGAAAGATAGCGGAGCTTACTTTGTTTCTTTCTTCTCCAACTCTTTATCTAATTCCAACAAGAATTCCTTGGTTTTTTCCAATGTCATCAAGACAGTAGTCTTTCTCTCCAATTGGTCGAAGTCTTTCTTGAGAGCGTCTTTAGCACCTTGGAGTGTGTAGCCTTGAACCTTCACGAGCTGGTAAATCATGCGGAGATAACGAAGGTCACGCTGGGTGAACATTCTGTTGCCTTTGGTGCTCTTACGAGGTCTGAGGACAGAGAATTCGCTCTCCCAATAACGGATGAGAGAAGTGTTCACATTGAACATCTCAGCTACTTCGCCTATGCGGTAATATAATTTCTCGTCGCTCATAATCAATCCATTGTTTGAGAAGGAAGCTGCGACAGTTCAAGAATCTTGTCGTATTCCTCAGGAGTTATGTCGTTATAGAAGAAATGTACAGGGTTGACAGTCTTATTGTTTTTAATGACTTCATAATGAAGGTGAGGGGCAGTTGATTTACCTGTGTTGCCCATTGTTCCAACTTCTTGTCCTCTTTTCACTTTATCACCTTTATTCACTTTTATTGTATGGAGGTGAGCGTAGCGAGTCTTATAGCCGTAGCCATGGTCGATGAGCACGTTGTTGCCGTAGCCGCCCTTGTTTTTTTCAACTTTTATGACAGTGCCGTCGCCTGTTGCATAGATGCCTAATCCTACAGGACCGCTGAAGTCGATGCCGCCATGGAATTTAGTTACCTTATAGAACGGGTCAGTACGATGTCCGTAATGTGATGATATTCTGTAGATGTCTGTGCCTTTCACTGGCATGATGGCAGGTATGCATGAGAGCATCTCAGACTTGTTTTTAGCCATCTCGTAAATGTCGTCAAATGATTTTGATTGGACATAAAGCTGGCTTGATAATATGTCGATTCTCTTGGCTGTGTTGACAACCATATCAGAGTTGACGTATCCGTCTAAAGCGATGTAACGGTTAGAACCTCCGTAGCCTGCTTTTCTCACAGATGAAGGTATAGGGTCGGCTTCAAAAATCATTCGGTAGATGTTGTCGTCGCGATCTTGCATCTCTCCCATGAGCAGGTCGAGATTGTCGATTTTGTCATTCATAATGTCGTATTGCAACTTGAGATATTCTATCTCACGAGCCTGCATTCTCTCGGTAGGAGAACCGAAAAAATTCTGAATCAGGACGACTATTATCAAAGCACTGACACTTGTGGATAAAAGATATAACATCACGTTGCGGAATTTCTTCTTTCCCGAAATCTTATATTCTTCATATTCAAGTGTATGAGGGTTGAAAATATATTTCTTCTTAGCCATTGTTCTTATTTTGGAAATAAATGAAAAATATTCCATTTGGAGTGCAAAAATAATATAATTTTGAACTAAATTTGCAAAAAATTTTTTTGATTAAATATTTAACACATTATCATATATGAAAGCAAGTGAAATTCGCAGCAGTTTCTTAAAATTTTTTGAATCAAAACAACATCTCGTAGTAGCATCAGCTCCTATCGTCGTCAA
Organism: Bacteroidales bacterium; assembly: GCA_045655965.1. Taxonomy (GTDB): domain Bacteria; phylum Bacteroidota; class Bacteroidia; order Bacteroidales; family F082; genus Limimorpha. The sequence continues at coordinate 23,740 of JAZOQH010000002.1, forward strand.
GAACGACCCTACTTTGATGTTTACCAATGCTGGTATGAACCAGTTTAAAGACGTTTTCTTGGGCAACGCTCAGTATAAATCTAACAGAGTAGCAGACATCCAAAAATGTCTCCGCGTTTCAGGAAAACACAACGACCTTGAAGAAGTTGGTCGCGACACATACCATCACACTATGTTCGAAATGATGGGCAACTGGTCATTCGGTGATTATTTCAAGAAAGAAGCTATCGCTTGGGCATGGGAATTTCTTACAGAAGTCTTGAAGATAGACAAGAATAAATTATACGTCACTGTTTTCGGCGGCGATGCTAAAGATAACTTAGAACCAGATAACGAAGCATTTGAATTCTGGAAAGAACATATCGACGAATCAAGAATCATCTACGGAAGCAAGAAAGACAACTTCTGGGAAATGGGCGACCAAGGTCCTTGCGGTCCATGTTCAGAAATTCATATCGACATCCGTGACGAAGAACAACGTAAACTCGTCGATGGTAAAGAACTCGTCAATAAAGACAATCCAGAAGTCATCGAGATATGGAACCTCGTTTTCATGCAGTTCAACCGTATGGCTAACGGCAGCCTCGTAAACCTCGCTGCAAAACATATCGACACAGGTATGGGATTCGAACGTCTCGTCCGCGTCATCCAAAACAAGAAGTCAAACTACGACACCGACGTGTTCACTCCTTTAATCAATAAGGTCGCTGAACTCTCAGGCAAAGAATACGGCAAAGAAGAAATGGTTGACATCGCAATGCGTGTTATTGCCGACCACTTACGTGCTGTTAGCTTCGCTGTCGCTGATGGTCAATTGCCTTCAAACAACGGCGCTGGTTATGTTATCCGCCGCGTTTTACGTCGTGCTGTACGTTATGGCTACACATTCTTAGGATTCACAGAACCATTCGTATATAACATCTTGCCAGTATTGGTAAATGAAATGGGTGAACAATATCCAGAATTGAAAGCTCAACAAGAACTCGTCGCTAAGGTAATCCGCGAAGAAGAAGCATCATTCTTGAGAACATTGTCACAAGGTATCAGACGTTTCGAGTCATACGTTGAACAAAACCCAGAATCAAAAGTCATCGACGGCGCTTTCGCTTTCGAATTGTTCGACACTTACGGTTTCCCTGTTGACTTGACAAACCTCATGGCTGAAGAAAAAGGTCTTACAGTCGATATGGAAGGTTTCAAGAAAAACCTCGAAGAACAAAAGAACCGCTCTCGTAAAGCTGCTGAGAAATCTTCAGGCGACTGGATCGTTGTTGTTGAAGACGACAAGGCAACTGAGTTCAAAGGTTACAGCGAAACAACAACAACTTCTAAAATCATGCGTTACAGAGAAGTCGTTGCTAAGAACAAGAAACATTATGAAATCGTTTTAGACCAAACTCCTTTCTACGCTGAAATGGGTGGTCAAGTTGGTGACGTCGGTACTCTCACATCAGAAAACGAAGTCGTTAAGGTTTTGAACACAGTTAAAGAAAACGACCTTATCATCCATATCACAGATATGATTCCTCAAGAACCTGAGGCTGACTTCGTTGCTGCTATCGACGTTAAGAGAAGAAGAAGAATCGAAGCTAACCACACAACAACTCACCTCATGCACGCTGCATTGCGTCAAGTTTTAGGTGCTCACGTTGAACAAAAGGGTTCTTTGGTTAATGACGAACGTTTACGTTTCGACTTCAGCCACTTCTCAAAGATGACTGATGAAGAAATCAAACAAGTTGAACGTATCGTCAACGAAAAGATTAGAGAAGACATTTTAAACAATACATTCGAAAACGTTCCTATCGAAGAAGCTAAGAACATGGGCGCTATGGCCTTGTTCGGCGAAAAATACGGCGATCATGTAAGAGTCGTTGCTTTCGATAAGGAATATTCAGTTGAGCTTTGCGGTGGTACACACATCGCTTCAACAGGTCGCATCGGTTCATTCAAGATTTTATCTGAAGGCGCTATCGCTGCTGGCGTACGTCGTATCGAAGCTGTCACAGGCGACGACGTGATGTGCTACTTAGACGCTCAATTGGAACAAATCGCTAAGATTAAGGAAATCGTCAAGACATCAGGCGACTTGATTAAGGCTATCGAAAACCTCAGCGCACAAAATCAGATGTTACAAAAGAAAGTTGAGCAGATGATGCAAGAGAAAGCTGTCGCTGAAGCACGTGGCATTTATAACACAGCAATCGATTTTGAAGGTCGCAAGTTAGTCATCGCTCGCGTTGAAGCTGACGTCAACCAAATGAGAACTATCGCTACATCAGTGAAAGAACTCGATGCTGAAGCTATCCTTCTCATGGGCGGTATCTTCGAAGGCAAACCTGCATTATGCGTCATGATTCCTCAGTCACTCGTTGACGAACGTAAATGGGATGCTGGCGCAATGATTAGAGAAGCTGCTAAGGAAATCCAAGGTGGCGGCGGTGGTCAGAAGACACTCGCTACAGCAGGCGGCAAGAACGTCGATGGCATCGACAAGGCAATGGAAGTATTGAAGAAAGGAATCAATATCTAATTAGGAATTAGGAATGATTTGTAGAGAGGTCACTCCCGTGGCGTCTCTACTATAAACATATTGATTGTCTTATGTTAAGATAAAAAAAGGCTAATGAGCATTTCGCCATTAGCCTTTTTATTTTTATATAGGGATAACGTTATTTCACAACATTAACGCGTCTGACTATAGTTCCGTTTTCTGTTACTATACGTACCATATAGATGCCAGTATTGTATTGTGACATATCGATGGTTATATTGTCAGAATCTACATCTTGACTATAGATGCTTTGACCAATGGCGTTTATGATGCTGATTTGTCTCATTGCTAAAGCAGTGATGTTTAAGTCACCGTTTGTTGGATTAGGATATACCTTTGTCTCGGCATTTGTGTTTTCTCCAATGCCGACGGTTACGTTGACTGTGAACTCAGCGTTTCCTTCGCAACCGTTTGTTGTACCGATGACGGAATATGTAGTTGTTTCTGTAGGACTAACTGTTATTGAAGCAGAGGTGTCACCTGTTGACCATAGATATGTATCGGCACCGCTTGCTGTCAATGTTACACTTTCCCCAGGATTGATTTCATTGTTTCCGTCTATAGTCACATCAGGATTTGCAAATACTGTAAGAGTCAATTTGTAAATTACACCGTTATATGTATTTTGTTCGGTATAAGTTCCTGCTTCTGGCTCTATGAATTCGAAACCGTATTCTGTATAGCTTTCGCCTTCGCAGATTTCAACTTCAATGTTTTCTATAACTATTTCGTCTGATATGACAGATAATATATGTTCAGCTTTAGGACCAATGTCGCCAGTTTTATCTAAGATGACATCGCCATTGGCATTGAGTATTCTGTAATAACCTTCGCCGTAGTCGCTGCAGAAACCATCTCCATAGCTGTCTTCAATAACAAATTTTATACATTCACCGGCATTGACATTAACCTTGTGTTCGTGTAATAATATTCCATTGCTGTTTAATTTGTCATAAGGACCACCGGAGGCGATGATGGAGTTGTCGGAGCTATAAAGGTTCCATGAGATTTCACCTCCATATTTGTCTTGTGCGACTTCGATAGTTATTTCTTCTTCAATAGCATTTATTTCCAAATCAATCCAGCCATCGTTGGTAATAACTTCAGTTGCCGATTCTTCAAAGTCTTCATTATTGATTTTTGCTATTTCTATCATAACATCGTTATCGCCTTCTGATAGTTCTATTTCTATGTCGATGTTTATGTCTTGTCCTGCAGGGATAGTGCCGGTCCATGAGTGTTGAGATGGAGCGCCGTCATTAACTGTTGCAACAAATTGCAATGAAGAGATATCATTTGTGCCGACATTTTCCACCACCAATGTAATGGCTTTTTCGTTAGAGCATGAGAAACTCTCTGTCGATGTCATTATTTTTTTTATTCTAGCGTAGTTGGGTTCTGAAGTGCCTTCTATTACACATTCTAATTCCGCAACGTTAAGTATAGGACGTGAAGCTTTGTTTGCATCGATGGAATTGCCTGTGACGAAGACTATGAAATGAATATTGTTCAAATCGACGTCAACGCCATTAGGATTTCCTATAACATCAGGAATTTGATATGTAAATTCTAATGGTATGTAAGAACCGGCAGTAGTAGGAGAGAGCTCTGTGCCAGATGTAGGTGTGATTGCATCGCGGAACGAATGCATGTGGCAGTATTCTCCGTTAACATATTGTGAAGGATTTGTGTTGCCGTTAGATTGCGGTCCCCAGATGCTGTCTTGCAACATGATTATGTTGTATTGGTTGATATCCCATTCGCTGCTTGAGGTGTAATAGAATTCAACTTCGAAAGTTGCAGTTCGTGTAGTTCTGTTGATGACCACCTTGCCACCTATATTACATTCTGCTGTTTGTGCAAGTTGTTCGTTTGTATAGCTTTCCCACAAGTTTCTTGCAAGTCCATTATCGCTAGTGCGGTTCACGAGGCCTGCTGGATAACCTGATATGACAAAGCTGTTATGTATGTTATTGCCATCGTCAGTGTTGAAGTTAGGGTAAGCTGTTGGTGCATAACTTCCCACATGAATACTCGATACCCATACCTTGCCAGGATTGTCAGCAGCTATTTCATTTGCAATCCTATGTCCATCGGGACAGTAGCCGCAGTTTATTCCACCGAAGTGTTCGATTAGAACGCCTCTTGTTTGGGGTTGTGTTGAAACATATTCTTGAGCAATCATGTTAACGCTCAGGAAAAAAACAACAATTAAAGTTGTAAATAATTTTCTCATTGTATGTTTTATAAATTACGAATATAGTTTTATATAACTTATTCTAAAGTAATTCTAGAGTTCTGAAGTTCTGGAATTCAAAAATTCCACGAGTTTTTGTGTTGCTCTTCCTCTGTGAGAAATTTGGTTTTTCACTTCCATCGACATCTCTGCGAAAGTCTGTTCGAATCCGTCTGGCAAGAAGATAGGGTCATATCCGAAGCCTTTTTCTCCGTGTTGTTCTTTTGTGATGACGCCTTCTACTTTTCCTTCGAAGAAATATTGTTCTCCGTTGATGTTAAGAGCGATTACTGTTCTGAAGCGAGCCTTGCGATTTTCAATGCCTTTTAGCGCTTCTAAAAGCTTATTAACATTATCTTGGTATGAGCATCCTTCGCCTGCGTAACGTGCAGAATAAACGCCAGGAGCGCCGTCGAGAGCGTCTACTTCTAATCCAGTATCATCAGCGAAACAATCAATATGGAAGTTGTTTGTCACAAAGTCCGCTTTGATCTTTGCGTTGCCATCTAAAGTGTCGGCATCTTCAACAATATCTTCATGACAATTGATGTCGGTAAGACCTACGATATCAAAATTCTTTATAATAGCACGAAGCTCTTCTAACTTATGAGCATTGTGTGTAGCAAATACTAATTTCTTCATATTTTTTAGTCAACGGACAACAGACTACAGTCAACAGTCATTGTCCAATTTTTATGTTAATATTTTTATTAATTCTATTTTTATCCTTAGCTTTTAGCCTTTAATCTTTAATCTTTGGTCTTTAGCCGTTAGCCTTTAGTCTTTCAAAGACTCCAGTCGATGGGTTTAATATTATTATTTATAAGGTATTCGTTGGTCTTTGAGAAATGTTTACATCCGAAGAATCCTCGTGAGGCAGATAGAGGAGAAGGGTGAACTGTTTTTAGTATAAGGTGTTTGCTATGGTCGATGAGGTTTTCTTTAGCGATGGCGTAGTTGCCCCAAAGAATGAATACGAGGTTTTGTTTCTTGTCGGATAGGGCTTTGATGGCGGCATCAGTGAAGCGCTGCCATCCGATTTTGGCGTGTGATGCCGCCATATTGGCTCTTACGGTAAGTGAGGCGTTGAGCAGAAGTACTCCTTCTTTAGCCCATTTCTCCAAGTTGCCATTAATAGAAATAGGTATACCTAAATCTTGATTTAATTCTTTGAAAATATTGAGAAGACTTGGTGGTCTCTGAATTCCATCTGGCACAGAGAAAGCCAAGCCATGTGCTTGTCCTATGTTATGATATGGGTCTTGTCCTAATATCACTACTTTTACATCATCGAAGGGAGTGAGGTTAAAAGCATTGAAGATAAGAGGTGCTGGAGGATAAACAACAAATTGTTTTTTCTCTTCAATGAGAAATGATTTGATATCAGCAAAATATGAAGATTCGAATTCGTTTTTCAAAGCTTCATACCACTTTTCTTCGATAATAGGTTTTTTAGATATATTCATTAAAAAATTAATTTAATAATGTACAAATATCGGCAAAAATTCGTTTATTTTGCATAACGAATTTGAAATAAAATTAATTCTTAAAAATAATGAAAAAAATATTGTATTTATTAGTTGTCACCTTCATCTTAGGTATAGCTTTAACATCATGTCATCAAAGTAAACCATGTCCTGCTTATAATAATTATAAGTATTATCAGAAGGAAAGTGCATTCTAAAAGATTTATTTTTTTTTTAGTTTGTTAAAATGAAATAAAAAAAAGAGCATCAATTTGATGCTCTTTTTCTGTTATGTTGAGGTTTGATTAGTAAACCAAAATCTTAGCTGTTTCAACTTTTTCACCAGCTTGTACTCTGATGATGTAAGCGCCTGATGTGAGGTTTTCAACATTGAAGCTAGCTTTGTGTGAACCTTGGCCATAGTTGCCTAATACTTGGTTCATCAACATGCGACCTGACAAGTCATAGATTTGATATGAAACTTGTGCTGATTTTTCGATGCTGAAGCTGATTGTTGCATCGCTAACGATTGGGTTAGGATAGATGCTCATGTCAGATGTGTTAGCAACGATATTTTCTTCAACATTGATTTCGCTATTTTCAACTTTGTATGAATCGCATTTGTATAAACCTCTACCGTATGTAGCGATGTAGATAACGCCTTCATTGAAGATACCAGGATATTCTGTTGTTACAACATCACCAACTTCGTCAACGAGGTGGATGTATTTGTTATCGTGGTTAGCTAATATTTGTTGTTTGATATCCATTACAGGGATGTTAGCGATAACTGCATCTTGTGTCCATGTTGACATATTGTCTGATGTGTAGATACCGTTTTCTGTACCGAGGATAACTTTACCTGTAGTTTTTTCAATGATGCTTGAGTAAACTGGCATTGCTGGTAAGTTACCTTGTTTTGATGTGAATGATGCACCACCATTTGTTGAGTAGTATACATAATCTGTATTACCATAGTTACCTAATGTAACAACAATGTTGTCTGAATTTTCAGGATCGATAGCGATGCTTGTGATAGCGCGGCCTTCGAATGCTGTTGCATCTAATTCTGTTGATGGGATAGCTGATGTTTTGATTGTAGCAACTTTAATTGTATCGCTCCAAACATCGTTTTTATCTTTAGCTGTAGAAACTAAGTAGTAGTTTGAACTGAGGCTTAAGTCTTCCCATGTTTTTAATTGATATGTTGTATAAAGTTCTTCTGCACTTTGAAGTTCGTTAACGATAGCTTCTAAGCCCATGCTTTCGTATTGAGCTTCTGTGTATAAGTTGTAGTTGAAACCACCAACATATTTATTAGGGGTTACTCTTGTTTTAACGAATGTTCCGCCCAATGCTTCTACTTTGATTGTTGTTTCAGCGATTGAGTCACTAAGTGAGCTTGTTGATGGGATATCTGTTAAACCTAAAGCAAGTTCGCTTGTTACAGCATTTGATAAACTTTCGTATTTGTAAATATTACCTTCAATAGTACCAACGTAAGCAACATCGCCGTCAGCTGAAATTGATAATGCGTTAGGAATACCAGTGATTGTACCAACTTTCCACCAGTCAACTAATTTGTCGAACATTAAAGCGTCTCTTGTCATATATACAGCACCTTCAACTGCTACCATGAATGTAGAAGAGATGATGTCTTGTACTTCGATTGAATCGCCAATTACTAATGTTTCTGAAAGTTTATATTCGAATGGGTAATCTGAGTTGTTACTCTTAATTAAAACTGTTGAACCAGCTGGAGCATCGATTGTATCTCTGTTGATATATTTTGCTGTGAGAGGTGATTTTGTGTCGTTATAGTTTTCAAACAATGCGATAGGTGTTCTGAAAGCGTTGCTGTTTGAAATGTATGCTGATGATTCTGTTGCTGAGTATGAGAAGTTTTCTTTGTCATAGTCAACACCTGCAGTTTGTGTTCTGAAGATTGGAGTGCCAATGCTATAACCACCAGTTACTGTAACGTACATTGCGTTAGGGTTGATTGTTGACATTGCGCAAGGACCTGCAGCTTTTGTGAAGTCGAATGCACCATATGTTTCAGCAGCATTTGTTGTTGCGTTGTCGTTAGGGAAGATTGCATTACCTGCTTGTGTTTCAGCATTGATTGAAGCGTCACCGATAACGTGGATTGTACCATGATCGAGGCTGGCTCCAATACTTGCATTGTTGTCTTTACCTGTGAAAGCTACGCTGAACATTCTTGCTACTGATGTGTGGTTTTCAGCGTCGATCATATAACGGTTCATACCTTCGAATTGATAACCTGCTGCTGCGCTGCATGTGCCTTTGAATACACCACCTTCGCTACCAACGAAGAATTCGTTAACGTTATTAGGATTGAAAACGATGCTTTGAATACCTGAGTGGATGTATGTATAGTTGTAGTATGATACACCGCTTGATTGAGCAACTTGGAATGCGTTGCCGTTTGATAAGCATTCTAATCTGTAGATGCCATCACCGAATTGGTCTTGCATTACCCATAAGTTGAGACCACCGATTAAAAGTTTTCTTGGGTCGTTAGGATAAACTGCGATAGCATTGTCTAATAAACCACGTGAACCGAAGATGTCATAAATTGTGGTTGATGTATAAGCTGTTTGCCATGTTGCGCCATGGTCACTTGTCATATAGATGTTACCTGTTCCGTATGTTGATGTGAGGTAAGCAACATAAATGATATTGTGATCTGATGGAGCTGCAGCTAACATTTTATAATTGTCATCTTTTGGTAACATGTTTTCTTCACCTGTTGTAACGATTTCAAAACCGTTAGCTGTTGACATATAAACGTCAGAACCTACAACAGCGAAGATGTCACCGTCTGCACATGTTTCAACTGCGTGAGCTTCTCCTTCGATTAATGTTGTCCATCCGTTGTCGTAACATTTGACACCTTCATTTGTAGCAGCGTAAACTTTGTTGCCGTAAACTGCTAAATCATTAACGAATGTTGATGTGCTTTCAATTTGTGTTAATGTTTCACCTTCTAATTTGTAAATACCACTGCCGATGAAGCTGTTTTCGTAGTTGAGGTCTGAAAGACCGTTTTGGTTGTGTGCACCACGACCATCACCTGTACCTACGTAAATTGTACCATCTTCAGTTTGTGCTATGCAGCTAACCATTAAGTTTGTGCCGATAGTTTTCCATGTGATACCACCATTGACTGATTTGAAGATACCACCACCCATTGTTCCAATGTAGATTGTTTTGTTTGTAGCATCTTGATTGTCATAAACAATAGCTCTTGTTAATGAACCATAGTTGTCTGGTCCTAATGATGTCCAGTTTAATTCACCATCTCTTGATTGTGAACCTTTTGTAGCATCAAGTAACCATGCTGGGTCAATTAAACCAGTCTCTTGGTTAGCGCGAATGCTCTTCATAAATGATTGTGCAGTTGGTTGCATAACAGTTCTTGGAGAGTATTTTCCAGAATTGTCGTTTGCATTAACTACAAAACTTGTTTGCGCTAAGATAATGATTGTCAAAAGCAAACTAATTGGTAAAAATCTTTTTTTCATATCGCCTAATTTAGATATTTATTACTAATATATAATTCACCTTTTAAGGGTGCTAAATTACTATAATTTTTGAATACACGCAAGTTATTTTTATAAAAAAAACATTAATTTTTTCTTATAAACAGAAATGCTTCTTGTTGTAATTGTAATAATCAAAATATCAAACGTTTTTTTAGTATTTGATGGTTGTTGATGTTGGTAACCAACCGATACTTCCGTTTGCAATTTTTATCTTGTCCCAATTGTCAGTATGGTCTAATATTTTCACTTTGGATCCTTCATGTAATACAAACAAATCAACGCTTGATGATGATGGAGAACTTTTAACAGTAATGGTAGGTGTTATTACTATGCCTTCATCCTGGCTTTTAATATAGTTTGATTTCTTGATAGTAATGCTAAATGAGCATATCGACATTATTATCATCATTAACCCAATAAAAAACATGCTTTTCTTTAGCCCTCTTGTTTTTGCTGTAAAATAGAAATACAAACATATCAGTAATAATCCGAAAACAATTAATGTAATTACCGACCATGTGTTTATACTAAAAGTGTTGCTGATGTTTTTCCACCATGTTTTAACAAAGAATTCAGGAACGCTTTCTATTTTATCGCTGATGAATGCCTGTGCTATTTCTATATTGTGTTTTGTGTCTTCATTCTTTGGATCAAGCTTCAATGATTTTTCATAGTAATAAATAGCTAATGGATAGTTGCCTATTTTATAATAGGTGTTGCCTAGATTGTAAAATAAAGTCGCCGAAGAGTATCCTTTGTTGATGATGCTTTCGTAAACAACAGCAGCAGAGTCGTAGGCACTCTCATTATATAAGGTGTTGGCCTTCGCTAATAACTCCTCTGGCTTTTGTGCTTTTGTCTCAGTTGCCATGAAACTAATCATGACAAAAAATATTAGTCCTATTATGTATGTTCTGTTTTTCATGTCTGTTATTTTAAAAGTTTCTCGGCTTTTGTTATTAAATCAAATCCTTTTTGATATAATTCATCCATTTTTTTGCTTGGATCGCCAGGAGCAAATCTCGCAAATTCACAATTGTGCAATATGTCAATGAATTCATTTACAATATCTTCACTTACATTTTTGCTTAACATCATTTCCTTGACAGTGTCCATTGATAATTGTGAACGAACTATATTCAATTTATCAGAAATATATCCCCATAATGCTTGAGAAAATTCTTCGTAGAAGCCGTTTTGATTATTGCTCTTCAAATAGTTGGCTGCATTTAAAAGTCGTTTCTTTGCAACTTTTGTAGCTTGTTTGTTTCTGACTAAAACCTGATTTTTATTCAGTTTATTAATTTTGTTATTTATGATAATAGCAGCTACAAAAATTATTACCATTAAAACTAATATTATAATATATGCTGGTGACATAAAGAACATAACACCTGTGATGTTCAGCTTGTTGTCAGTAGTGTTAATGTGTTGAATGTCTTTGCCTAAATATTTGATGTCGGCTTGTCCTGGAGTATAGATAGCTCCGCTGCCTGGTGTGGAATCTCCTTTTTTAACTTGGATGTTATATGTGTCTGAACTTAATGTCTCATATTTTTTCAATGATGGGTTGAAATATGAGAATAATGTTTCCTTTAAATTAAAATCACCTGATACTCTTGGAATTATAATGTATTCAGCTTTCTTGCTTCCTGAAATTCCTAAAGCGTTGTCTTTTATTGATGATGTGATTTTTGGATCATAGACTTCAAAGTCAGGAGGGAAAACAGGTCTAGGTAATTCTAATAGTTCGATATTACCTTTTCCTGATACTGTTAAAGTTAGTGTAAATGCTTCATTTACTTTAAGTTCGCTCTTGTCTATCTTTGATGTGAATGTGAATTGTCCTACTGCTCCTTTGAAACTATCTGGCTTGTTAGTTGTTGGCAGTGGCTCAACTTCAATTGTAATAGGCTGTGATTTAATATCTTTTCTAACATTTGTATATGATGTTCCTAATACATCTCCAAAGAAGTCTTCGAAAGGATCATAGCCTTGTGAGCGATTTCTCTGTTGTCTTATTTGTGCTATGCAATTGATATCTAATGGGTCTATTGTTAAATTTCCAGTCTTTTGTGGAAATAAAACAATTTCTTGAATAGTTGCAACATTATATTGCTGACCATCTCTCATGATTGATGACTGCTGCAAAGTTCCGTTGTTATCTGTCACGTCTTTTGTCCAGAATCCTGAATATGATGGAGCTTTTGAGACGGATAATTGTGAGATAGGTATAGTGTAATAAATTTTGTATGTGAGCATTATCTGTTCTCCAAGATATACTTTTTTCTTGTTAGGAATTGCTTCAAGGAAAACTTCTCTGCTTAAATCTTTTACTTGAGTGTTGGTATTGTTATAGTTGCCATTTGAATATGTGCTGCCGCTTGATGCAGTTACGTTTATTTCACATGGTTCACTTGTGATTTTCTTCTTGTCAACTGTTATTGAAGCTTGCGGAATTACGAAATTACCTTCTTTAATTGCTCGTAAATGAAAAGAATATGTCTGTATATTTGTCTTTGAAACAGAGCCATTTATTATCTGTACACTCGAACTTGTTGATTTGAAAGGTCCTCCAATGACTTCAAAATTATTGAAGTTTGGCGCTTTGAAATCTTTACCGTCGGCATTTAATTCATAAGAAACTTGGAATTGTTCGCCTACTGATACTTGTTTCTTGCATATTGTTTTAAATGAGACATCGGTCTGTGCTTCAAGATAATATGCTGCTGCAAATAAAAATGTTATTATATATAAGAGTTTCTTTTTCATTTTTTAAAATTTAATTTGCAAAAATAAGACCTTATTTAATATTACCAATCTTTTTCTGATTTTCTTTTTTGCATCATAGATGCTTTTTTCTCGTTCATTTCTTCCATTGTCTCTTTCTCTTGGTTCTCAAGAGCTTTCAACATTCTTTCAGCATCTTCTTTTGACATTTGTTGTTGCTGTTGCTGTTGTTGTTGCTGTTGTTGTTGATCTTGATCCTGCTGTTGCTCTTGTTGATCTTGATCTTGCTGTTGTTGCTGCTGATCTTGATTTTGTTGTTGTTCTTGATCCTGATTTTGTTGTTGTTGATCTTGATTCTGTTGTTGTTGCTGTTGCTGTTGAATCATTTTCCAGCGAGCATACTCCAAGTTGTATCTGAAGTCTTCGTCATCAGGATTTATTTTAAGAGCTTTTTTATATGATTCAAAGGCCTCTCCATATTTTTCTTGTGCCATAAAAGTGTTGCCTAGATTGTAATATGCATTAGCCTCAACTTCTTTTGAAGTGTTTCGTTCTGTCACGCCAGAAAATGCTTTTGATGCTTCTTCATAATTTTTTTGTTCATATAAAGCATCGCCCAAATTAAATTGTGCCTTTGGGCTATATTCTTTATCAAGTGATTTTCTGTAATTTACTTCTGCTTCTGAATAATTGCCATTCTTGAACTCTTTGTTTCCAAGTCTGATATGGCCTTTGTCTGTCTGGGCTTTTGAACTCAAACAAATAAATGCAAGCAGTATGCTTATACCTATCTTAATATTAATTGTTTTCATCTTTTGGCTCGAAAAAGTTGAATTTATTTTCCCAGTCTTTCTTTCCTGAAGAGATTAGGATTTCTATTATTAAAAGAATTATTGCAGCTCCTATAAACCATTGAAATTGATCTTCATAATCAGTAAACACTTTGGATTCAATTTCGGATTTTTCAGATTTGTTAATTTCATTGAATATTTCATCGAGGCCTACGTTTGAGTTGCTTGCTCTTCTGTATATGCCGTCGCCAATTTCTGCAATTTGTCGTAAGAGGTTGTCATCCAATTTGGTAATAACGATGTTTCCATCTCTGTCTTTTTTGTAACCTGTTCTTTTACCATATTGGTTATAGAGTGGGATAGGAGCACCTTCTTCAAGGCCCATACCGATTGTATAGATTTTAATTCCTAATTTCGCTGCTTCTTGTGCTGCTTTGATAGCGTCGCCGTTGACGTGGTCTTCACCATCTGAGATTATGACTATTGCCTTACTGTGCTCACTTGTTCCAAAAGACTTTACAGCCAAATTTATAGCAGCTCCTATTTCTGTGCCTTGTGAAGGAATCAGATTTGTATTAATTGTTGAAAGAAACATTTTTGCAGCAGCATAGTCTGTTGTTATAGGCAATTGTACATAGGCGTTGCCTGCAAAAATGATAACACCGATTCTGTCACCGTTTAGTTTGTTAATCAGATTGTTGATGGCTTGCTTGGATCGTTCGAGACGGTTAGGAGCAATGTCTTCTGCATTCATTGAATTTGAGATGTCAACGCAGAAATATAAGTCGATGCCTTCTCTTTTTACATCTTCCATCTTTGATCCTGTTTGAAGATTTGCAGCTGCGATTATGCCAAATATTATGACAAACAGGAATATAACGAATTTTGTGTTGCTTCTTGATTTTGATGCCAATGGCACGAGAAAACTTGCAAATTTAGAATCTGCAAATTTCTTGAATTGTCTTTTGTTCCAAATACGAATCAATATATATATGGCAATTAAAATTGGTATTGCCAAAAGCCAATATAAATATTCAGGATGTTCAAATCTTAAAATATGAGTTTCCATCTTTGTAAATTTAATCTGTTAATGATTTGAAAATCGTGTTTTTCAAAATAAATGACAATCCGAGCAAAATAAGTCCCCAGATTACGAAAGGATAAAACTCTTCGTGAAGTCTCTTATATTCACTAACTTCAATTTTGGAGCGTTCCATCTTGTCGATTTCGTCGTATATCTGTTGTAATTTTTCTTTTGACTCAGCACGGAAATATTTGCCACCTGTTTCGTTGGCAATTTGTTGTAACAATGGTTCGTTGATGTTTACTTCAACTTGTTGATATTTAATGCCTCCGAATGGTGTCTGTACAGGATATGGCGCTGTTCCTCTTGTGCCGGCGCCGATAGTGTATACTCTGATGCCAAACAGTTTAGCCATTTCTGCTGCTGTAGAAGGGTCGATGGAACCAGCATTGTTGTCACCGTCTGTTAATAAGATGACGACTTTTGATATTGCTTCGCTGTCTTTTAATCTGCTTACGGCCGATGCCAACCCATCACCGATAGCAGTTCCGTCTTCAAGCATTCCACATTTCATGTCTTTTAACATATTGAGCATCATGCCATGATCGGTGGTAAGAGGCACTTGGGTGAATGTCTCTCCGCTGAATACTATCAATCCCATTCTGTCGCCAGGACGTCCTATGACGAAATCTGATGCTACAGCTTTAGATGCTTCTAATCTGTCTGGTTTTAAGTCGGCAGCCAACATACTACTGGAAATGTCCATCGCTAAAACGATGTCGATACCTTCAATGTTGACGTTTTGTTTCTTTGTGCTGCTTTGAGGACGAGCTAAAGCAATTATAAACAATGATAATGCTGCCATTTCTAACACGAAGACAATATGTCTAAGATATGATTTCCATGATCTTGGAAGTTTGCTGAAGAATCCAGTATCTGAAAAACGTACGTAAGCTTGTTGCTTGTTACAATTGAAAATGTACCATACAATAAAAAGAGGTATGATAATCAATCCAAAAAGGAAATGCGGAGATGCAAATTCTAACGAACTCATTTTGTTTCCTCCATTTCTTGGTTTTCAGTTGTTTCTTTTTCAAAATCGTATTTCTTTGCTTTGGCTTCTTCTGCCTTTTTCTTTTCCATTTCTTGATAGAATGAGTAACTGTCTTCAACAAATGAATTTATGTTGTTGAATGCAGTTTCGTTTTGTGATGGACTTGGATTAGCCTTTGCAAATTTTACCAAATCGGCAGTTGTAAGAGTGTCTTGTAACTTGCAGAAAATAGAATTGTCTAACTGTAAGTTTTTTACTTCTGAAAGAATTTCGTCTGAAGTCATTTCAACAGCTTCAATGTTAAATTGTCCTTCAAGAAATTCTCTTGCAATATCGGTTAAATCTGTATAGTATTCTTTGGATTTTCCCGATTGCCAGAGATTAGACTCCTTGAGTTGAGACAATCTTTCTCTAGCTGTAACGATAGCTGGAATATGTGGTTTGACTTCTTCCTCTTCTATTTTATCTTTTTTGCGGAATCGTTTGATGAGATATATTGCTAATAAAATCAATCCTGCCAATACGATTGCTCCACCTGCATATGGAATCGTTTCTTCAAAAGTAATGTTCTGTTTTATAGGTGTTTTTATTGGCTTGAATGCCATTGTTGTATCTATAGAAACAGCTTGCACGTAGATGTCCATGTAGTTGGTGTAGCATGTATGGGATGTTGTGTCGTTGACTGACTTTGTGTATTTTAAACCAATTTTAGGGATTTCGACATAACCTGTATCGAAAGTGGTCATCGTAAGAAGTTGCGACATAATAACATCATTGCTATTATTAATAGGTGTCATGGAAATGTCGCTTCTTTTTATCACCTCGATACTCTTGCTAAGAGTGTCTTTTAAATCACTCCAGTCGATGATATAATCGTTTGGCATTCTTACGTCTAACTTGTAGTTGAAAGTCTGACCTGCAAAAATGCTGTCTTTGTCGATGCTTCCGTTGGCATAAATGTTTTGTGCAAAGCAATGATTATTTGTCAGCAATAACATTGTAACGGCAAAGAATAATTTTATGAAATGCAATTTTATTCTCATCTTCTTGATTCTCTTTTCTTAAATAACTGCATCAAAGGTTTGACATAGTCGATGTCTGTATAAATCAAAGCATTGTCAATACCATTGTTCGCAAAAATCTTGTTCAATTTTATGGATTCAGATTGGATGTATTTTTGGTATGCTTCATTCCAAGAACTCATGGAAGTGTCAACCCATACATCTTTGTTTGTTTCTGAATCTCTGAATTTTACGAGACCAACCTTAGGTATGACAAGTTCTCTTTTGTCGGTTATTCTCAAACAAACTAGGTCATGCTTGTTCGCTGCAATTCTTATTTGTTGTTCGAAAGGTTTTTTAGATATAAAGTCAGATATTAGGAACGCTGTTGTTCTTTTTTTGATGGCGCTTGTCAAGAAACGTAATCCTTCACCTATGTCAGTTCCTTTGTGCTGTGGTGTGAATGTTACAATTTCTCTGATAATACGCAGGATATGGCTTGAACCTTTCTTAGGTGGGATGAATTTTTCAACTTGATCGCTGAAAAATATCACGCCAACCTTATCGTTGTTCTGAATTGCCGAGAATGCTAAAACCGCTGCCAATTCAGCAGTGAGGTCTCTTTTTGAGATATTTACCGAACCAAAATCATTTGAACCCGAAACGTCAATAAGTAACATTACTGTCATCTCGCGTTCTTCTTCAAATATCTTTACAAAAGGACGGTTGAATCGAGCAGTTACGTTCCAATCAATGTTGCGAATGTCGTCACCATATTGATATTCACGAACTTCACTGAAGGTCATACCACGACCCTTGAAGGCACTGTGATACTGACCAGAGAAAATGTTATTGGTCAAGCCACGTGTCTTAATCTCGATTTTTCTAACCTTTTTAAATAGTTCGTTTGTTTCCATATCTCAACAAATCACGGCACTTCTACCATGTTTAAAATCTCGTTGATAATTTCTTCAGTTGTAATGTTTTCTGCTTCAGCTTCGTATGTCAATCCAATACGATGTCTCATTACGTCAGGTGCTACTGCACGAACGTCTTCAGGAATAACATAACCGCGACGTTTGATGAATGCGTATGCCTTTGCTGCCATCGCAAGGTTGATAGTAGCACGTGGTGAACCGCCGTAGCTGATGAGGTTTGCGAATTTCTTTAATTTGTAGTCGTTTGGATAACGAGATGCAAAAACGATGTCGGTAATGTAGTTTTCAATCTTTTCATCAAGATATACTTCGCGGCAAACTTTTCTTGCATTCAAGATTTCTTTTGTTGATGTGACAGGCTTTATTTCTGGATAATCCTTGTTTATGTTTTGACGAAGAATGATTTTTTCTTCTTCTTTCTTAGGATAGTCAATGATGACCTTAAGCATGAAACGGTCGACCTGTGCTTCAGGAAGTGGATATGTACCTTCTTGTTCTATTGGGTTTTGTGTTGCCATTACGAGGAATGGGTCTGGCAATGCAAAAGTGCTCTCTCCGATTGTGACTTGGTGTTCCTGCATGGCTTCAAGCAAAGCACTTTGTACTTTTGCAGGAGAACGGTTGATTTCATCGGCTAATACGAAGTTCGCGAAAACAGGTCCCTTGCGTACTATGAACTCTTCATTCTTCTGACTGTAAATCATTGTACCGATTAAGTCAGCAGGCAAGAGGTCTGGTGTGAATTGAATACGGCTGAAGTCAGCATCGATAATGCTTGATAATGTTTTGATGGCAAGTGTTTTTGCCAAACCAGGAACACCTTCAAGAAGAATATGTCCGTTTGATAATAAACCAATTAATAATCTTTCTGTCATGTGTTTCTGTCCAACAATGACTTTGCTCATTTCAAGATTGATAAGATCAATAAATTGACTTTCTCTCTGAATTCTTTCGTTTAATTCACGAATATCTGTCTCAATCATAATGTCTTTTTTTGTTATTTATTAATATGTGCAAAATTAACAAGATTTTGTCAAATTTATTGCATGATGACTAACATTTTTGAAAAATCAAGGCAAATCGTTACGACTTGCCTTGATTAGCAAATATTATTAGTTAGGACAAAACTCCTTTAATTGGTTCATCAATTTTTTTCGACTGTAAAAAATTCTGCTTTTTACTGTTCCTATTGTCAAATGCAAACAATCTGCAATTTCTTTGTATTTATATCCGTCGTTGTACATATCAAAAGCGCGGCGGAATTCTTCGTCCAACATTTTGATGCCTCTTTCCAATTCTATAGAGTTAATTATTGATTGAGGATCGGTGTCGGTGTTGATATTGCTAATGTTCAAATAGTAAAGATCTTCACTTTGGTCTATGATGGTGTTTGCTTTTTTTGTTCTACGATAATTGTTGATAAAAATGTTTTTCATGATGGTGTAAACCCATGCTTTGAAGTTGTTGTGGTTGACATACTTCTCTTTGTAGATCAAAGCTTTGAGGAATGTTTCTTGCATAAGGTCTTTTGCGTCATCTTCATTTCCTGTCAATTGTCTTGCAAACGCTTCTAGATTTTTCTGAAGAGCTGTTAAGTTGTTGTTGAACTCGATTGTTGTCATAATAAATGTTGTTTTTGTGTTGTTAAAATTGATTGTTGTTTGTTGTTGTGCTGCAAAAATAATATACAATTTTCTTTTGTCAATACCCTTGGAAGGCTCTCGATATATCGACCTTTATATGTGGTTGATTTATTGATAGTTATCAAATGTTAAATAAATGTTAAATTTTAAAAGTAAACGGAAAAATATAAAAAGTTAACGGATTTTAACATAAGTTAACGGAAATTAACATAAGTAATCGGGATAAAATAAGGCGTTTTTCGGGCACTTTTAGGCCAAAATATCACATTTTGCTCCGAATTTTAAAACATCCAACATAAATCTATCGGGATACATTATTAATTGCAATTTTTTTTGTAATTTCGTAGAAAATTATTTCAATGATGATTCCATTTGACAAAATTGCTTTGATAGGTTCGGGAAATGTTGCGTATGCTTATAATAAAGCATTGAAAAATAATGGAATACAACCATTTTGTATTTATACTCGTTCATCGGATAAAATCGCTGAAATAGAAAGAACCTTTGCTGTAAAGGCAACTTCAAATTTTGATGATTTGCTTGAATGCGACTTGATTATCATAGCTGTCAAAGATGATGCTATTCAAGAAGTTTCGCTTAATCTTAAAAATTATAAAGGATTGTTGGTTCATACTTCTGGTACACAGCCATCTTCGATATTGAATCGCATTGAAAATTATGGCGTACTTTATCCTTTGCAGACATTGACTAAAGATTTTGATGTGGATTTTAAAAAGGTTCCTCTTTTGATAAATGCTTCATCGTCAATATATTTAGAAAAAATTAAGATTCTTGCAAAGATGATGTCTGATGTCGTGATTGAATGTAACGACGAGGATAGAAGATTGATTCATTTGAGTGCTGTGTATGTTTGTAATTTCGTGAATGTAATGCTTCAAATCGGTGATAAACTTCTTGAAGATAAGGGCCTTAATGTTTCAATATTCGAGTCTTTGGTGAAAGAAACAGTTGATAAAGCCTTTGCTTTGGGACCTAAAAATGCGCTTACAGGTCCAGCTAAACGTGGCGATATGGAGACAATAGAACGTCATAAGAAATTGTTGGAAAATAAGCCGGACGAGAAAATTATTTATGAATTGTTAACGGATTATATAATAAATAAATGTAGATAATATGAAAAATTATAAAGAACAATTAAAAAATATTACAACTTTTATATTTGATTATGATGGTGTTATGACAAGCGGTGACGTGTTGGTTGATGCTAACGGCGTTCCATTGCGCAGCACAAATGTCAAGGACGGTTTTGCACTTCAACTTGCTGCTCGTCTTGGTTACAATATCGCTATCATTACTGGTGGATATTCTGTTTCAATTGAAAAGAGAATGGAAATGCTCGGTATCAAAGATGTTTTCGTTCGTTCAGCAAGTAAGGTGGAAGTCCTTCAGAAATATATGGAAAACAAGAACTTGAAACCTGAAGAAATTATTTATATGGGCGATGATCTCCCTGATTTTCCTGTAATGAAAATGGTCGGTCTGCCTGTATGTCCAGCAGATGCTGTTTCTGAAATAAAAGATATTAGTTTGTATATTAGTCATTGTGGCGGAGGAAAAGGTGCTGTTAGAGATATTATCGAGCAGGTATTGAAAGCTCAGGATAAATGGATGAAGGATTTTACTTTTTATGTTTGGTAAATAAAATATAATGAATAAGATAAAGGCATTTTTTAAGTTGGTTAGATGGACAAACTTATTGATAATAGCAATGATGATGTGTCTCGTCAATTATTGCTTGATGTCACCTTTGCACACATCTGAAATTGTTGGGACGGTACCACCATCACCGGCGTTTCTGTTACTCGTTATTTCATTGGTTTTCATAGTCGCCGGCGGCTACGTAATCAATGATTATTTCGATGTTGAAACCGACAGAATAAATAAACCGAATAAACTTATTGTAGAAAATGTCTTTACTGATAAAGAAATAAAGTTGTTTTATAGATCATTGACATTCATTGGTTTGTTGGCGGGACTTGCATCTAGTGTGATGTTGATGGGTGTAAAGTTTGTTACATTATTTGCGATATTATTGTTGTTGTCATGTCTTCTTTATTCTTATTCGTATGCATATAAGAAGAAATTCTTGATTGGAAATATAATTGTTTCTGTATCAGTTGCTTTTGCAGTATTCTTGCCATGGTTGTTTGAATCTTTTCATCTTTCAAACAATGCTTTAATCCTCTCGATTTCCAGAGAAACAATGATGAATATTCTTCCTTTTGTATTGATATACACTGCTTTTGCTTTTTTGACAACATTGATGAGAGAAATAGTGAAAGATGCGGAAGATTATAATGGCGATTCTGTAACATCTTGTCGAACAATACCTGTCGTGTGCGGGATGTTAAAAACTAAAGTAATAGTTGGTATACTTTCGTTTGTATTATATGTTTTCCTTGCTTATTTTCATTGGGTGCTTGTTGAAATACAAGCTAACATTGCTATCTATATAATGATTGTAGCTGAAACGCTAGGAATAATGCTTCTGCCAATACTTTTTAATATAAAAGAATTCGCTGATTTTCATAGACTTTCAGTGGTGCTTAAAATGATAATGGTAGTAGGAATCTTAACAATGGTATTTATATAATGTTAGAAAATTTAAAGAAATATAATATTATTCTTGCCTCAAAATCACCGAGGAGACAAGAACTTTTGAAAGGGATAGGATTACCTTTCTCAATTTTAACCAAGGAAGTTGATGAGTCATATTCTTCGGAAATGCCTGTTTTTGACGTGGCACCTTTTTTAAGCTACAAGAAGGCTAAGGCTTTTGAAGAGAATGAACTTCCTGATAATTATATGGTTATAACGGCAGATACAGTCGTTATTGTCGGTGATAAAATACTTGGAAAACCAAAAGATTTTGAAGATGCATGTGAAATGTTACGTCTGATTTCAGGAAAAAAACATTCGGTGGTGACTGGCGTGACTGTTCATACAAAAGAAAAGACCAAGACATTTTCTGCAACATCTAAAGTTTCGTTCGAACTGCTTGATGAAGAAGAGATTGATTATTATGTTAATACATATAAACCATTTGATAAGGCGGGATCGTATGGAATTCAGGAATGGATTGGTTATATTGGTGTTAGCAGCGTTGAAGGTTCTTATTTTAATGTTATGGGACTGCCAACACAAAAGTTATATCAGATTTTAAAACGTTTTTGATGATGGATAAAAAGCCTTTGATACTTATAGCGAATGACGATGGTTATCGTGCAAAAGGATTCTACAAGCTTATAGAATTGATGCGTAAAATAGGGGAGGTTGTTGCGATATCGACGGAAAAACCGATGTCGGGACAAAGCCATTCTATTACGAACCACGAACCTTTGAGAGTCTATCTTGCAGAGCAAGATGTTGATTATAAGTTGTATGTATGTACCGGTCGTCCTGTAGATTGTATTAAAATGGGATATAGATTTACAGATGGTAGATTGCCTGACCTAGTCGTTTCTGGTATAAATCATGGTTCTAACGCTTCTTCAAATGTAATCTATTCTGGAACAATGGGTGCAGCTCTTGAAGCTTGTATGGATGGTGTGCCTGCAATAGGTTTTAGCGTTGATAGTTATTCGTCTAACGCATGCTTTGATCATGTTGATTATTATGTTGATACAATCGCAAGGCGCGTGTTGAAGGAAGGTCTCCCTAAAGGCGTTTGTTTGAATGTCAATATGCCTAAGAAATCCGATGAGCCAATTAAAGGTGTTAGGATTTGCCGTCAGGCAAAAGGCCGTTGGAGCCAGACTTTTGAACAGAGAGTAGATCCGTTTGGCCGTGATTATTATTGGCTTACAGGTTATTTTATAGAGGAGGACGAAGGTGCCGATACTGATCTTTATGCAATAAAGAATGATTATATAGCAGTGGTGCCAACCATGTTCGATATGACGTCTTATTCGACTATGGAAATGTTAAAAGATTGGAGTTTGTAATATGTTAAAAAAAGATAACTTTTATTTAGGTGTTATAGCTGCTATATTGATGTTTTTTATTCTTTATAGCTTGTTAAATCTTTTTACTGATTTTTCATATTTCTCGCGAGATCGTGATTCTCTTTGGGTTTACATGTTGTCTATAATCCCGAGTTTGTTGTTGTCACGTTTCATGCTTGTTAAATGGGGTATGGAAAAAGCTGGTAAAGGAATGATGTTAGTTTCTTTATTAGGTGTTTTATTTATAATGTTTTGGGTTTTGAAATGAAGTATTATATTATAGCAGGGGAGGCGTCAGGTGATCTTCATGGCGCAAATTTGATTGCATCGATTAAGAAAAAAGATCCTCGTGCAAAAATACGTGCGTGGGGTGGCGATTTGATGAAAAAACAAGGGGCGATATTGGCTAAACATTATCGTGATCTCGCATTTATGGGTTTTATAGAGGTTTTGTTGCACCTTAAAACTATATTGAAAAATTTTAGTTTCTGTAAAAAAGATATTAAGAAATTTGAACCTGATGCAATTATTCTTATTGATTATCCTGGCTTTAATATAAAAGTGGCAAAATTTGCTCGTAAATTAGGTATTAAAGTTTATTATTATATTTCACCTCAGGTATGGGCTTGGAAAAAACGTCGTGTTCACACTTTGAAGAAAGTGGTTGATAAGATGTTGGTTATCTTGCCATTCGAGAAAAAATTCTACGACGAATATGATGTGGAATCTCATTTTGTGGGACATCCATTGCTTGATGAATTGTCGAAAGTCAAGAGCATTAGCAAGAAACTTTTTGCAAAACAGAATAACCTCGATCCTAAGAAAGAGATTATCGCTCTTATGCCTGGAAGTCGTAAACAGGAAGTGTCGAGAATGATGGAAGTTATGCTGAAAGTTGTTAAGATGTTCCCTGACTATCAATTTGTTGTAGGTTGCGCCCCATCACTTCCTGAAGAGTATTATAAGGAGTTGGTAGGTGATGAGAAAGTGGATCTCGTCTTTAACAAGACATATCAGCTGTTACAAGTTTCAAGTGCTGCTGTGGTTACTTCTGGAACAGCGACATTGGAAACAGCATTGTTCTATGTGCCTGAGGTTGTGTGTTATAAAGGAAATCCTATCTCATATATTATAGCCAAGAGACTTATTAAGGTTAAGTATATTTCACTTGTAAATCTTATAATGAATAAGCCTGTTGTGAAAGAACTGATACAGAATGACTTGACAGCTGAAAATATCTCGGTGGAATTAAGAAATATGTTGTCTGATTCGAAGAGACAGCGAGACTTGCTCGAAGATTACGAAGAGTTGAGATTTTTGCTTGGTAATGCTGGCGCATCTGATAATGCGGCCTCAATCATAATTAATGATATGAGGAATAAATAAACAGAATTCTTAATAATTTTTAACATAAATTATTGTAATTCAGAGTTTTATATATTGAATTTATTGTTATCTTGCAGCACTGTAAATAGATATGTGCTGTGTGATAATTTGTTGGTTTAAATATCCGTTTATCAGACTTTTAATTCCTTTTGCAACGGGAATTTGGCTGGCGTTCTTCAATGGGATTGTCAGTGTCACCGAAAAAGTCGTCGTTTATTTGTTAATAATTCTTTTGATATTATTAACGTCTTTAATTCTTTCTTCTTTTTTAAAAAATTATCGATATAGATATGTCTTTTCTATATTGTTAAATATATTCTTGCTGTTATCTGGATTTTCATATGTGGAAATACATGATTATAGATTGAAGGTCAATGATTTGTCTAATGTTGAATTTGCACCTGAAAAATATGTTGCCCGATTGTGTGAATGTCCTATAGTGAAGGATAATTCTGTTAAGGTGCTGTTGAAACTGCTTGAAATAGAAGATGAGTCGTTGAAAAAGCATGAATTTGAATCTAAAATAATTGCATATTTCGAGAAAAATGAAAGTTCGTTATCGCTTAAATATGGCGATTGTATAATTTTTCTTACAGATCCAGAGGAAGTCGGGGAGCCTCCGAATCCAGAACAGTTCGATTATAAGGATTATTTATATAAAAAAGGTGTGACACATCAGGTTTATCTTAAATCAGATAAATGGTTGAATTTGCATTACAACAGATCAAATCTGATATATGAACTTTCGTATTCCTTGCGTGATTTTCTTATGCAGACTATGCAACGTCTTGGTGTCAATGATGATGAGTACGCGGTTGCTGCAGCAATATTGTTGGGTTATGATGACAGTCTTCCAATGGATTTGCGTCAGAAGTATGTGGCTGCGGGGGCAATGCATATATTATGTGTTTCTGGGCTTCATGTGGGAGTGATATTTATGGTGTTTTCTTATCTCCTGTTTTTCCTTGATGACAGAAAGAAAGTGCAGCGACTACTGAAATATCTGCTGTTGCTTTTATTGATATGGTTTTATGCTTTGCTCACAGGATTGGCGCCTTCTATTTTGCGAGCGACGATAATGTTGTCGTTTGTAGTGATTGGTAATGTCATCAATAGAAAAGGTGTCTTGCTGAACTCTTTGGCTGCATCTGCCTTAATTTTATTATGTATAAACCCGGCAAATCTTTTTGACATAGGATTCATGTTGTCGTATATTGCTGTTGTTGGTATTGTTGTTTTGCAGAAACCTATTTCCAAACTAGTATATTCAAAATATAAAATAGTGAATAAAATATGGGAGATAACTTCTGTTACAATAGCTGCGCAGATTGCAACAGTTCCTTTTACCATTTATTATTTTCATCAGTTCCCGACATATTTTTGGTTGAGTAATCTTTTTATGACGCCTGTTTCGTCTATCGTTATAATCGGAGGGATGATAATGTTGTTGATTTGCTTTATACCTTATATTAATATAATGGTAGCGTTCTTTGTTTCTAAAATGATTTATGTTATGAATCTTGGCGTCGAATGGATAGAAAGTTTGCCGTTTTCTATAATAAAAGGTCTTTATATCGACACATTTCAATTTGTGATTCTTTTGTTGATATTGCTTTTACTTCTTTTATTTGTCGAATTGAAAGAAAAAAGATTCGTTTTTTGTATGATGATACTGTCATCTTTGTTCTTGATTGTAAATTTTAACAATATTTTAAAGCAAATAAATCAAAAAGAGATGGTGATTTATTCAATTAATAATGCAACAGTCGTTGATTTTATATGTGGAAGAGAGCATTTTCTTTTATCGGATAGCATTTTTTTTAATGATAAATCATCTTTTTCTTACAATATTGAGAATTTTTTGGTCAAAAAAGGAGTTTATTTCAATGGAAAAATGATTCAATCTTGTGATAATTTTGACGGATTTTTCGTGAAAAAGAGAAAAAATGTCGTCATTTTTGGTGAAAAACTACTCGGAATGTCCGATGGAAGCGATTTTTTGAGTGATACTCTTTCGTATAAAATTCCTCTGGATTTCATGCTCGTCTATGGTAAAAAACGACAATCGTTATCTTCGTTACAAAATATGTATAATTTTGATTGTCTGATAATTGATGGGACAGTTCCGCCGTATTTGGCTTCTGAATTAATTGAAGAATCCAAGAAGTTAGGTGTAAAATATCACTCAATTGGAGAAAAAGGAGCATTTTTCGTAAAATAGTTTTTTTAATTTTTTATTTTATTGATAATCAGCTGAATGAAAAATAATTTGAAAAAAAGTGAATTTTTTTTGAAAAAATGCTTGCAGATATGAAAAAAGGTCGTATCTTTGCACTCGTAATCAATAACACAAAAGGTTACAAAAAATAAAAAAGCAGGTGCTGTAGTTCAGTTTGGTTAGAATGCCTGCCTGTCACGCAGGAGGTCGCGAGTTCGAGTCTCGTCAGCACCGCAGAAAGTCTCTCAGAAATGAGGGACTTTTTCGTTTTATATTCCCACCATATTTTTTTCACTAAATTACAAAAGACTTTTTAAGTTAGAAAGTTAGTAGGCCTTAAAAAAATTCCTAACTCCTAACTCCTAACTCCTAATTATTTCTATCTTTGCATAAATGTCTTTTGGTATGATAGAAAGAATAAAATCTCTTGTTAAAGAAATCGTTGATGAAGTCGTTGATATCCGTCGTCAGATTCACGAAAAACCTGAATTGAGTTTTGAAGAATATGGCACTGCTTCACTGATCTGCGCTTTCTTGTCATCATGGAATATTGAGCATGAATATATGACGAAGACTGGGGTCGTTGCTTATATAAAAGGTAAAAATCCGGAGAAAAAGACAATTGCCCTACGTGCTGACATAGATGCGCTTCCTATTCAAGAGAATAATAAATGTTCATATCGTTCGTCTAATACTGGTGTTATGCATGCGTGCGGCCACGATGCACATGCCGCGATGTTGCTTGGAGCAGCTAAGATTCTTAATCAGATAAAAGACGAATTTGAGGGAACCATAAAACTTATCTTTCAGCCTGGAGAAGAGAAGCTGCCTGGCGGAGCATCAATAATGATTGAGAACGGCGTTCTAGAAAATATAGACACTATCATTGCGCAGCATGTCTATCCTGAACTCCCTTGCGGTGAAGTAGGTTTTCACACTGGAGAATTCATGGCGTCATGCGATGAGATAAATATCACTATAAGCGGCAAAGGCGGTCATGCTGCCAAGATCAATGAGCGCTCCAACACCACAGTGGCAGCCGCGAAGATATTATGCGCCATTTCTGAACTCAGCTCTGAGTTTAATAAAGAAGAAAGAAAAAATCCTATAATAATAGCTTTCGGCAGTTTCATTGCCGACGGAACATATAACGTTATTCCTGATAAGGTAAGTCTCAAAGGAACTATGAGAACCTTCAGCGAAGACGACAGAAAATCAATTAAAGATAAAATCAAGAAAATCTGCGCTGAGGTTGCGGCTTCTTTCGATATACAAGCAGAACTTTTTATCGAAGAAGGTTATCCGGTCTTGATAAATGACGAGAATCTGACGGATTCGTTGATGTCGAGTGCAAAAGATTTTATGGGAGAGGATAATGTCAAGACGATACCTCAACTTATGACGGCAGAGGATTTCGCATGGTATTCGCATAAGACTAAAGCCTGCATGTATAGGATAGGCACTTCAAATGTTGAAAAAGGCATCGTCTCAAAGCAACATACTCCGACCTTCGACATCGATGAAGACGCTCTTGAAATAGGAGTAGGATTGATGGCATATCTAGCCTTTAAGAATTTAGAATAACAGAAAATCGAATAATTCCTAATTCCTAACTAATAAAAAATCTTTAGCCGTTAGCCATTAGCCATTAGTCATTTTTCCTATCTTTGTAAAAAATATCTCTATGAAAATATTAGTGACTTACGCTTTTGATGAGGAAATAATTCCTTTTGAATTACAAGGTGTTGATATCACGTTCCTTAAGACGGGAATGGGTAAGGTGCTTTCGGCGTATAACTTGACAAAGGCTCTTTGTAATGACAGTTACGACCTAGTCTTGAATGTCGGTACTGCCGGCACTCTCAATCATGAGGTTGGAGATATATTCGTATGTCATCGTTTCGTCGATAGAGATATGGAGAAGATAGAACTTCCAGACGTCTGTTCTGATATCTCTTTCCCTGAAAAAGTCGGAATTGGAATTATTGACGATTATAATAAAATAGGCGTTTGTAATACTGGCGACAGTTTCGTGACTAAAGCTGCTCATTTCAATGGCGATGTCGTTGATATGGAGGCTTTTGCTCAGGCGATGGTGTGTAAAGAGATGAATGTAGATTTCGTCTCGGTGAAATATATCACAGACATCATCGGTCAGAATTCAGGTGAGATATGGTTGGATAAGCTTCGTGATGCTCGCGAGGCGTTAAAAGAATTTTTCGCATGAACTTATTAGATTGGCTTCCGATAACAAAGAAAGAGACCGACTTACGCGGATGGAGCGAAGTCGATATAGTTATTATTACTGGCGATGCGTATGTCGATCATCCAGCCTTCGGCGCTGCTGTGATAGGCCGCGTGCTCGAACATCACGGCTACAAAGTGGCTCTTATACCGCAGCCTAACTGGCGTGACGACCTCCGTGACTTCAAGAAATTCGGCAAGCCACGTCTTTTCTTCGGCATCTCCGCTGGCGCTATGGACTCGATGGTGAATCATTATACCGCCAACAAACGTCTGCGCTCTAACGACGCCTACACTCCGGGCGGCGAAGCGGGATTCCGTCCTGATTACGCGACAATAACATATTCAAACATACTTAAGAAATTATATCCCGATACGCCTGTGATTATAGGCGGCATCGAAGCGTCTTTGCGAAGAGTGACGCATTATGACTATTGGGCTGATGAACTAAAACCTTCTATCATGCTCGATTCTAAGGCTGACCTCGGCGTCTATGGCATGGGCGAACTCGGCATAGTTGAAATCGCCAAGGCTTTGGAGGAAGGCAAGAAAATAGAAGAGATAACGAATGTTCCTCAGACGTTCTTCCTTAAAAAGAAGTATGTAGGGACGCGACTTGTCACGTCCGAATGGAACGACCTGCGTCTAGCATCGCATGAGGAATGTCTCAAAGATAAGAAGACTTACGCTTCTAACTTCAAGAATGTTGAGATAGAGTCGAATAAGAAAAAAGCTAATCGTCTGCTTCAGGATGTCGGCGATTATACCTTGTATATTAATCCTCCTTATCCAACGATGACGGAAGCGCAGATCGACGCTTCTTTCGATTTGCCTTACACTCGTCTGCCTCATCCTAAATACGCGAAACGCGGCGTCATCCCGGCTTACGAGATGATACGCCATTCTGTTAACATTCATCGTGGCTGTTTCGGAGGCTGCGCATTCTGTACAATCTCTGCACATCAGGGTAAATTCGTGGCATCAAGAAGTAAGGCTTCTATCATGAAAGAAGTGAAACAGGTGACGGAGATGGAAGATTTCAAAGGTTATATCTCTGACCTCGGCGGTCCTTCTGCTAATATGTATCGCATGAAAGGTAAGGACGAGAGCCTTTGCGAGAAGTGTGTGCGCCCGACTTGTATCCAACCTAATATTTGTAAGAATTTAGATACGAATCATAATCCGCTTATTGAACTTTACAAGGAAGTGGATAAGATTCCTGCAGTCAAGAAGGCTACTATAGGTTCAGGAATACGTTACGACTTGTTCTTGACTAACGAAGATCCTTCTGGCAAGTTGGGTTATGACGAATACTTCGAACAGCTGATGAAACGTCATGTGAGCGGTCGTTTGAAAGTGGCTCCAGAACATTCTAGCGACGAGGTTTTGCGTTTGATGAGAAAGCCTTCGTTTAATCTTTTTGTCAAGCTAAAGAAGAAATTCGATAAGGTGAATGAGAAATATCGTCTCAATCAACAGCTGATACCTTATTTTATATCAAGTCATCCTGCATGTACTTTGACTGATATGGCTGAACTTGCTGTCAAGACGAAGGAACTCGGATATAAATTGGAACAGGTTCAGGATTTCACACCAACACCGATGACATTGGCGACGGAAATTTATTATTCTGGTTATGATCCATATAGTTTGAAGCCAGTCTTCGTGGCTAAGACAAAACAAGAGAAGTTGGATCAGCAGAGATTTTTCTTCTGGTACAAGCCGGAGAACCGTCAGTATGTGAAAAACGCCTTGCGTAAAATAGGAAAGGCGGTGTGGATAGATAAACTTTTTAGAAATTAATAACTGACAAATAACATTGATGGAAATAAAAAAAGGATGGTTTTAAGCCATCCTTTTTTTATTTGTATATTGTCGATTATTCTATGACCAATCTGAATCCAGTGTTGTAGTCGCGGTAGTGGATGCCTTGTTGGTAGCGTGCTGTGACTCTTGCTTGTTGAGCGTTGGTGTTCCAGCTGCCGCCGCGGAATACGTGGTATCCTGTGTAATATTCGCCTACAGGGTCTGTGACAGCGCCTTCTGAGTATTGGTAGTACCAGTCTTGGCACATTTCCCATACGTTGCCGCTCATGTCGTAGAGACCTAATGCGTTAGGGTTTTTCATTCCTACTTCGCTGCATTTGTCGCTGTTGCTGTCGATCCAAGCGACGTGTTCAATATCGTTGCTTCCAGCGTATAATTCGTAATTTGTATTAGCGCCGCCTCTTGCTGCGAATTCCCATTGAGCTTCTGTTGGAAGAGCGAAGTTCAATCCGGTGAATTCGTTCAACTTGCCGATGAAAGTCTCGACTTCATTGAAAGAGATTCTGTATGCAGGATATTTGTCGCCTTTACCGAATTCGTTTTCCCATTGCATGCTGTTCTCATCGTTAGGAGTTTTGCCGATGACAGCTTCCCAAAGGTTTTGTGTCACTTCGTATTTATTGATGAAGAAAGGACTTACTGTAACTTGGTGAACTGGAGATTCCCAGCTTGTTGCGTTTTCGTCGTAGTTGAGATATTCAACAGAATCTTTTTGTGCGCCCATATAGAATGTGCCGCCGTCAACTTTAACCATGTTGCTAATCATTTCTCTGATAGCGTCTTTCTCGTTCTTGTTCAAGTCGCCGCTCCAGTTGATGTCAAAACCGTTGATGGTTTCATTCTTGATATTGTCATTGTTGCATGATTGTAATGCTAAAAAGCAACATAAAACTATTAATAACTTTTTCATAATGATATGATAATAAATGATTTGTCAAAATAATAAAAATGAAAATGCAATAGTAATGTCACACTTTCTTTTCGATTGTAAATATACAATATTTTTTAATTATATAAAGATGTAAGAAATTTTTATTTTCCTATCTTTGTAATTCAAATTTCTAAATAATGAAAAGGCTTTTCCACATTGATTCTTGTTTGAGGAACGGTTCAAAGACGAAGCGTATAGCAGATGCTTTGATAGATAGACTTTCTGAGCGATATGAGATTGAGACAATAAGATTGTCGGACTATGATTTCCCTGTCGTTAAAGACGATATTTTAAATGAAAGAAGTAATGGTTTCGTTCCAGAGGAATATGTTCAGATTGCAAGAAAAATAGCGGCTGCTGATATACTTGTGATTTCTGCTCCATTTTGGGATATGAGTTTTCCAAGTGCCTTGAAGGTCTTTCTGGAAAATATGTCGCTGTTCAATGTGACTTTCGCTAGCAATGAAAAGGAATGTTACGGTTTGTGCAAGGCTGAAAAAGTGCTTTATATCACAACGCGAGGCATGAATGTCAAAACAGGAGACGCGATGGAACAGGCAACCCCTTATATTAAGGCGATAAGTAAATTATGGGGGCTCGGTGAATTGCATGTGATAGCAGCGGAAAATATGGATTATAGTACGCCAGAACAAATCGAGGAAAAAATCCAAAACGCCATAAAAGAAGGCGAAACGCTATGTGATACCTTTTAAGGCTAAAGACAAAAGGCGAAAGGCAAACGGCAACAACTTTAGTCGTTAGACATTTGCCATTAGACAAAAACTAATATTATATGGAACGTGATGTTGCTTTAAAGAAGATTCTGCATTATTGTGATTATCAGGACAGATGCAAGAAAGAGATTTTTGCTAAACTGAATACCTTTGAACTTGCTGCTGATGACAAGGATTTTATCGTTGAATTTCTTCAGGATGAAGGATATATTAACGATGAGCGTTATTGTCGTTCATATGTGAAAAGCAAGTTGAATCTTAAGAAATGGGGCGTCAACAAGATAAAGCTTTCATTGATTGCAAAAGGCGTCGATAGAGATATAATAGATGCTGTCGTCTCGGAAATAGATCAGGATTCGTATAAGGAAGAACTTGTCAAATTACTTGAAAACAAAAAAATAAACGAAAGTGACCCGTATAAACGAAAGGCGAAGCTGATTCGCTATGCCGTCGGGAAAGGATATTCGCTTTCGATGGTGATGGAGGTTTTGGGTAATTAGGGATTCAGGAGTTCAGGAATTCAGGGTTTAGGGTGGATGGTGTAAAAGTGATACTGTTTGGAGGTGTCATGGGTGGCGTCTGAAAATTAATCATTATGAATAATTTGTGTTTTAAAATAATAATTTTTATATTCGCAGCATGTTTTTCTGAAAGTTGAAGAAATAACATCTATGGATTGAAATTTACTTTTAAAACTATAAATTATGTTAAGCAAACTTTTCGGATTTGATCCACAGAAACACAATGTCCGTACAGAGATAGTTGCGGGCATCACCACTTTCCTCACTATGTCGTATATTCTTGCAGTTAATCCTGGTATGTTTGGTATTCTTGAAGGAATGCCAGCAGGCGCTGTGTTTACGACAACCGCTCTCGCTGCCATTATTGGTACTCTCGCAATGGCGTTTCTTGCCAAGTTGCCTTTCGGCCTAGCTCCTGGCATGGGACTCAATGCATTCTTCGTTTTCTCTGTTTGTCTCGGTATGGGATATTCATGGCAGTTTGCTCTGACAGCAGTCTTTATCGAAGGTATTTTATTCATTCTTATGACGATAACTAACATCCGTGAAGCTATTGTCAACGCTATTCCTAAGAACTTGCGTTACGCTATAGGTGGCGGTATAGGTCTTTTCATCGCATTCATCGGTATGCAGAACGCTGGTATTATCGTTAACGATGACGCTACTTTGGTAGCTCTCGGCGATATCACTTCAGGCTCAGCTCTTCTCGCTGTAATTGGTCTTGTTATCACAGGCGTTTTATTTGCTTTGAATGTAAGAGGAGCTATGCTTATTGGTATCCTTGCAACAACATTGATAGGTATTCCAATGGGCATCACCGAATTCAAAGGTGTCGTCTCTATGCCTGAATCTGTCGAGCCTATCTTCTTCAAATTTGAATGGGATAAAATATTCACACTTGATATGCTTGTTGTAGTATTTACATTCTTGTTTATTGATATGTTCGATACTGTCGGCACGCTTATAGGTGTAAGTACAAAGGCCAAGATAGTTGACGAAAAAGGCAATATCCCACATTTGAAACAAGCTTTCATGGCTGATGCTATCGCTACAACAGCAGGTGCTGTCCTTGGTACATCTACAACAACAACATACGTTGAGAGCGCTTCAGGTGTCGCTCAAGGTGGCCGTACAGGTCTCACTGCATTCACTATTGCAGTATGTTTCGCAGTGGCATTGTTCTTCTCTCCATTGTTCCTCTCAGTGCCAGGCGCTGCTACAGCACCTGTTCTTATCCTTGTCGGTATGCTTATGATGGAACCTGTAAGAAACATTGACTTCGATGACGCAACGGAAGCTATTCCAAGTTTCATCTGCTTGATTATGATGCCTCTCGCTTATTCAATTTCAGCAGGTATCCTCCTCGGTATGATTGCTTATGTCATTATCAATGTATGCTGCGGCAAGTTCGAGAAGATAACACCTACAATGTATATCCTTGCGATATTGTTTATTCTGAAATACATCTTTATATAGACTAAAGGCTAAGGACAAAGGTCTAAAGGATTAGAGAGCTGCTATGATTTGGCAGCTCTTTTTTTATAAAAAAAACTTTTGTCATTTGCCTTTAGCCTTTAGCCAATTTTCTTATCTTTGCAAAACAAAAATTTAATTTCAATTTCATGATAACAATAGAAAACTGTAAAGAGTTAAGTAAGAGGATTGAATCCTTGAGGAGGTATCTTTGACATCGACAGTAAGTTGATGCAGATTAAAGAATTAGACGAACAGACCAATGCTGATGGTTTCTGGGATGACCCTAAGAATGGTAAGATTATCATGCGTAAGATGCGTGACGTGAAGAGCTGGGTTACTGCTTACGACGATATCGTAAAAGCTAACGAAGACCTTGGCGTGTTGTTCGATTTCGCTAAAGAAGGCGAAGCAGAAGAAGAGGAAGTCGATAAACAATATGAAGAGACAGTACGTCTCGTTGAAGAACTCGAGTTCAGAAACATGCTTCACGAAGAAGCTGACCAGATGAGCTGCGTCTTGAAGATTAACTCAGGCGCTGGCGGTACAGAGTCACAAGACTGGGCACAGATGCTCATGCGTATGTATCTCCGCTATGCTGAGTCTCATGGTTATAAGGTAAGAATAAGCAACTTGCTCGAAGGTGATGAAGCTGGTATCAAGACAGTGACAATGGAAATCGACGGCGATTACGCTTACGGTTATCTCAAAGGCGAAAACGGTGTTCACCGTCTCGTCCGCGTTTCTCCTTACAACGCACAAGGCAAACGTATGACTTCATTCAGTTCTGTATTCGTTACACCTCTCGTCGACGATTCTATCGAAGTCGTTATCGATCCTTCAAAGATCTCTTGGGATACATTCCGTAGCGGTGGCGCTGGCGGACAAAACGTTAACAAAGTTGAGTCTGGCGTTCGTCTCCGTTACCAATATAAAGACCCTTACACAGGCGAAGAAGAAGAAATCCTCATCGAAAATACAGAGAGCCGCGACCAACCTAAGAACAGAGAAAATGCTCTCCGTCTCTTGAAATCTCAACTCTACGATAAAGAACTACAACATCGTATGGAAGAGAAAAACAAGATTGAGGCTGGCAAGAAAAAAATCGAGTGGGGTTCACAAATCAGAAGCTACGTCTTCGATGACCGCCGCGTGAAAGACCACAGAACAAACTATCAGTCAAGTAACGTACAAGGCGTTATGGACGGTAAGATAGACGAATTCATCAAAGCATATCTGATGGAGTTCGGACAACAAAGTTAATTAAAGTTTAGAGTGTAAAGTTTAGAGTGTAGAGTAGTTGAAAGTTTATATAAATTCAAAGACTCTACACTTTATTCTATAAACTCTACACCCTACACTCTACACTCTACACCATAAACACTACACTAAAATGATAACATTCTCAATAGCCTTAATAATCCTCGTCTTAGGATATTTCATCTACGGAAGATATATCAGCCGTATGTTCGGCATTGACGAGAAACGTGCCACTCCGGCAGTGACAAAAAACGATGGCGTCGATTATATCGAGATGCCTACATGGAAAATCTTCATGATACAATTCCTTAACATCGCGGGATTGGGACCAATCTTCGGTGCTATCATGGGAGCGAAATTCGGAACATCATCATATCTTTGGATTGTGCTAGGAACTATATTCGCCGGCGCTGTCCACGACTATCTCTCTGGAATGGTGTCGCTGCGTAACGACGGCGCCAGTCTCCCTCAGATAGTAGGTAAATATTTGGGAAAGAAGACCGAAAGAGTGATGATAATATTCACCTTATTATTGATGGTGCTTGTCGTAGCTGTCTTTGTGTTACAGCCGGCGCAGCTCATCGCAGGAATGACACCTACAAATCTCAACGTTTATTTCTGGGTCGTCGTGATTTTCGCTTATTATCTCATCGCTACTATCTTGCCAATAGATAAAGTCATTGGAAATGTTTATCCTCTTTTCGGCGGAGCCTTGATGTTCATGGCGATAGGAATACTCGTTGTTCTTTTCATCAAACAACCTGAACTTCCAGAGATGTGGAACAGCTTCGGAACGAAATATGAATCGGGGCCGATATTCCCTATGATGTTCATCTCCATCGCATGTGGTGCCATCAGCGGATTCCATGCCACACAGTCGCCTCTTATGGCGCGTTGCCTCAAGAACGAGAGACACGGACGTCCTGTCTTCTACGGCGCTATGGTGGTAGAAGGCATCGTCGCTTTGATATGGGCTGCTGCTGCAACGACATTCTTCCAAGAACATGGAAGCAACTTCACCGCAGCGCAAGTGGTTGACTTCTTATGTAAAGACTGGCTCGGTGCGCTCGGCGGAATACTCGCTATCTTAGGTGTTATAGCAGCGCCTATCACATCAGGCGACACCGCGATGCGTTCGGCACGTCTCATACTCGCAGATATGCTGCACATGGAACAGAAGAGCATCTCTAAACGCTTGTTGCTCTGCGCTCCTTTGTTTGTAGTCTCACTCGGATTGCTTGTTTTCAGCATAGTCAACGCTAACGGCTTCACAATCATATGGCGTTATTTCTCATGGTGTAACCAGACACTCTCTGTGTTCACACTCTGGGCGTTGACGGTATATCTTGTACTTGATAAGAAAAATTATTTCGTGACATTATTGCCAGCGCTCTTTATGACATGCGTGGTAACGACATATATCTGTATCGCACCGGAAGGATTCCAAATCATGCCGACAATCTCTTATGTAATAGGAGGCGTCGTGACATTGGTAGCGGCTATTTTCTTCGCGATATGGAAAAAGAAAAATTCAAGTTTAATGCTTAAATAATTAGTCGTTACTCGTAGCTCACGGCTCAAAGCATTATCAATTATGGATAACAAGGAGTTCATCAAAAAACATCTGAAAGACGATATCAATAAATTGGCATTGTCAAAGTTTCCGGAAGGTGTCGATAGGGAATTCGTCATCAGGCAGATTCATGCGCGGCAGGTCTTAAGCAAGAAACTGCCTTCTTGGGCGGAAAACGACGAACTCATTTTCCCGAAGAAACTATCTTTGGAGCAATGTTCGTCTGAACTTACAGCAAAATATAAATCATCTTTAGTAAAAGGTAATACGCTCATTGACCTCACTGGAGGTATGGGTGTGGATACGGCTTTTCTTTCCGATAATTTTGATAAGACATATTACGTGGAGATGCAAGAAGAATTATGCGAGATAGCAAAGCATAATTTCAAGATCTTGAATAAAAATATTGAAGTCGTCAACGATAATGCAGAACATTTCCTGACAATATGCGACCAAGTCGATTGTATCTACCTCGATCCTGCACGTCGCGACGAATATGGTCGCAAGATGGTGTCGCTTCATGACTGCTCCCCCGATGTGGTTGAACTTCATGACATATTACTGAAAAAAGCAAAGCGTGTCTTGATAAAGGTGTCGCCAATGCTCGATATCGAGATGGTGAAAAAAGAGTTGAAAGATATCACCGAGATGCATGTCGTTGCTGTGAGAAACGAATGTAAGGAAGTCCTTATAGGAATTCAGGAATTCAGGAGTTCAGGAGTTCAGGAGATAGAGACGCAAAGTTTTAAAGACACAAATATTGGCTCTGAGTCTTTGCGACTCTGTGACTCTGCGACTTCAATTAAAATTTCTTCTACTGACTTAAGAGAAAACTGGAACTTCGCTTTTACCGAGGACGAAGAACTTGAAGCGCAGTGGACATTGGCAGATGCTGTCGGGAAATATCTTTACGAACCAGGTGCCGCTTGTATGAAAGCCGGATGTTTCAAACTCTTGTCGCAGCGTTATGGCCTGGATAAGCTGCATAGAAACAGTCATTTATACACTTCTGATGAGTTGGTGCCAGATTTCCCAGGAAGAGTCTTTGAGGTCGTAAATGTCGTTCCTTTTGATAAGAAGACAAAGAAAAATATTTGGACTTTAAGTTTTGAAGACGCAAAGACACAAAGACGCAAAGACGCAAAGAATGACTCTGAGTCTCTGAGTCTCTGCGACTCTGCGACTATAAAAAAAGCAAGCGTAGCGACGCGTAATTTCCCTCTCTCGGCGGAAGAACTGAAAAAGAACTTGGGATTACAAGACGGCGGTGATTTTTACATCTTCGGCACAACTATGAAAGGCGAGAAGAAGATGGTGATTCTGACGAAAAAAATCTGAATTTCTTAGTTTTTGAGTTTCAAAAAAATCATATCTTTGTCATAATTCAATTTACTAACTAAAATTTAATACTATGAAAAGAATTTTACTTATCACATTATGCTGTGTCTTTGGTTTAATGACAGCTAATGCTCAAGAAATTACATTCAAATATGATTTCAACGATAACTCTTTCGACGGATGGGTTGGTTACGACGCTGACGGTGATGGACATCAATGGGAATTGCACAATTCAACAGTATCTGGCGGCATGAATGGCACATATGGCGTTTATTCTTCATGTTATAACAATGGAGAGTTGACACCAGAAAATTATCTATATACTGCAGATACTTATCTGATTACAGAGACGTCAAAATTGCATTTCTATCATTGTCAATCTGACTTGGTTTATTTCGCTGAAAAATTTGGTGTGATTGTATCTGAGGATGGAGTAAACTTCTTGATAGTATGGCACACTACATATACCGAACCACACGCTGACGGTAAATGGGGTGAAGAATTTATAGACCTCAGTGAGTACGCTGGTAAGAATATGTATATCGGATTCCTTCATTATGATTGTAGCGGAGCTACTGCCAACGGCATCAGAATCGATGATGTTGAGTTGATGTCAGATGGTGTTTCAATAGCAGAAAATAATATCTCTTTTGAAGTATATCCTAACCCAGTGGAAAACAGTCTTCTCATCACAAGCGATGTTGAAGTTGAAAACGTAAGCATCATAGCGATGAACGGCGCTGTCATCTACGAAGGCGCATACAACAAAAACGGAATCGACGTTTCAGAATTAAATGCTGGAGTTTACTTCGTTAATGTTAAAAAAGGAAACGAAACAATAACAAGACGTTTTGTTAAAAAATAAAACCTCTATTACATAAGACACCAAGACGCGGGGAATGCACTCTGCGTCTTTTTTTT
The DNA here is from genome assembly GCA_045655965.1 of Bacteroidales bacterium. Taxonomy (GTDB): domain Bacteria; phylum Bacteroidota; class Bacteroidia; order Bacteroidales; family F082; genus Limimorpha. The sequence continues at coordinate 63,137 of JAZOQH010000002.1, forward strand.
ATTTGCGTGGAGTGACGCGTTAGGGATTGGAGCGGCATCCTTTTGAAGCGAAGCGGAAAAAGATATAGCGGAAAGCCCGACGGCAGAGCCGGAACGCCCAGATTAGCTGTCAGCTGTCAGCCATCAGTGTCAGAGTTCAGAGTTCAGAGTTCAGAATTCAGAGTTCAAAAAATAATTCCTAATTCCTAATTCCTAATTCCTAATTTTTCATATATTTGTACGTTTTAATAAAATTTAACAAATGGCTCAGAAACCTTCAATACCGAAAGGAACTCGTGACTTCTTGCCTGAAGTCATGGTCCGTCGTAATTATATCTTCGATACTATAAAAGGCGTTTTTAAACGTTTTGGTTTTCAACCTATTGAGACTCCATCTATGGAGAATCTCTCGACTCTCCTCGGCAAATACGGAGAAGAAGGCGACAAACTTTTATTCCGTATCCTCAACTCGGGTGATTTTATGTCGGGCGTGGAACAAAATGGCGAAACTCTTCAATCAGAGAAAATCGCTGGCAAGATCTGCGAAAAAGGTCTCCGTTATGACCTTACTGTGCCTTTCGCACGTTTCGTGGTTCAATATCGCGACCAGATTGCATTCCCATTCCGTCGTTATCAGATTCAACCAGTTTGGCGTGCCGACCGTCCTCAGAAAGGTCGTTACCGTGAGTTCTATCAATGTGACGTAGATATCGTCGGCAGTAACTCAATCCTCAACGAGGCAGAACTCGTACAGATAGTTGATGAGGTTTTCAACGCATTGAAGATTAACGTTGTATTAAAGATAAACAATAGAAAAGTCCTCGCTGGTATAGCAGAATATATCGGCAAACCAGATGCTCTCGTTGATATCACTGTCGCTATCGACAAACTCGATAAGATAGGCATCGACGCTGTCAACGCAGAACTTGCACAAAAAGGTTTGGACGAGACAGCGATAGAAAAATTACAGCCAATCCTCTTCATGAAAGGCGATGCACGCGAGAAATTCGCTCAGCTTAAGTCATTGATGAGCGGTATCGAAGTAGGAGAGAAGGGTATTGAAGAACTTGAGACACTCTTCGACTATATCGACGATATGAATGTCGGTATCGAATATGAACTTGACCTCACTCTCGCTCGCGGATTGAACTATTACACAGGAGCTATTTTTGAAGTGAAAGCCAAAGACGTGGCGATGGGCAGCATCTCAGGCGGTGGTCGTTACGATAACCTCACAGGTATCTTCGGTTTGCAAGGTGTCTCAGGCGTCGGCATCAGCTTCGGCGCTGACCGTATCTACGACGTTCTCACAGAGTTGAACCTCTTCCCAGAAAAGAACGGCGATATCACAGAAGTCATCTTCCTTAACTTCGGTCCAAAAGAAGAACGTTACTGCTTGCCATATCTCCAACAACTTAGAAGAAATGGCGTCAACGCAGAAATATATCCTGACTCAGCAAAAATTCAAAAACAAATGAAATACGCCGACCAACGTGGAATTCCAGTTGTCGTTATGGCAGGTGAAGACGAAATGAACAACAAATGCTTCACCGTCAAATTCATGAAAGAAGGACGTCAGGAAAAAGTATCAGCAGAAAATTTAATCGAAATAATCAAATAATAATATCACAAATGAACACACATTATATTTCAGCAGAAACATTAACATTTGAAAGAGTTAATGAAATCGTAACAAAAGGATACAAACTCGCTTTGTCAGAAGACGCTAAAGCTCGCATTCAAAAATGCCGCGACTACTTAGACAAGAAGATGGAGACACAGACAACTCCAATCTATGGTATCACAACAGGTTTCGGTTCTTTATGTAACCACAACATCTCTAAAGAAGACCTCAGCACTCTTCAAAAGAACCTCGTGATGTCACACGCTTGCGGTACAGGCGAATTCGTACCAAAAGAAATCATCCGTATCATGATCTTATTAAAGGTTCAAAGCTTGTCATACGGCAACTCAGGCGTTCAAGTTGTTACAGTACAACGTCTTATCGATTTCTTTAACAATGATGTTCTTCCAGTTGTTTATAACCAAGGTTCACTCGGCGCATCAGGCGACTTAGCTCCATTGGCTAACTTGATGTTGCCTTTACTCGGTTTAGGCGAAGTACATTACAAAGGTAAAATCGTTCCTGCAGAAGTAGTTATGAAAGAATTCGGTTGGGAACCTATCACACTCCAATCAAAAGAAGGTTTGGCACTTCTCAACGGTACACAGTTCATGAGCTCATACGGTACTTACGTATTGCTCAAGGCTTTCCGTCTCTCATATCTCGCCGACCTCATCGGTGCTGTTTCATTAGACGCTTTCGACGGCCGTATCGAACCATTCTTCGATCAAGTACACCAAATCCGTCATCACGAAGGACAAATCAAGACAGCTGAAAGATTCCGTAACTTATTAAAAGGCAGTGAATTGATTGCTCGTGAAAAGAAACACGTACAAGATCCTTATTCATTCCGCTGCATCCCACAAGTACACGGTGCATCAAAAGACTCTATCAAATATGTCGCTTCAGTATTCATGAATGAAATCAATGCTGTTACAGACAACCCAACAATATTCCCAGATGAAGATTTAGTTATCTCAGCAGGTAACTTCCACGGTCAGCCACTCGCTATCACATTGGATTTCTTAGCAATAGCAATGGCAGAACTCGGCAATATCAGCGAAAGAAGAGTTTACCAACTCATCGGTGGCAAACGTGAACTTCCTTCATTCTTGGTAGCAGAACCAGGTCTCAACTCAGGTTTCATGATTCCTCAATACGCAGCAGCTTCAATCGTAAGCCAAAGCAAACAATTATGCGCTCCTGCTTCAGTTGACAGCATCGAATCATCACAAGGTCAAGAAGACCACGTAAGTATGGGTGCTAACGCAGCAACAAAAGCATTACGCGTAGCTGACAACTTGGAAAGAGTACTCGCTATCGAGTTGTTCAACGCAGCACAAGCTTTAGACTTCAGAAGACCTTTGAAATCATCAGAAGCAATCGAAGCATTCGTCGCAGAATACCGCAAACACGTTGAATTCGTTAAGACTGACAAAGTTATGTACACAGAAATAGCTAAGTCAGTGAACTTCTTACAACAATACGAAGTTAATATTTAATAGTGTAAAGTTGAGAGAGTAGAGTTTAGAGTAGTTAGATGTGTACACTATCAACTGCTTTAAACTTTACACTCTACACTCTACACTTTAAACTAATAATAATATGGAATATCAAGAAGATTACAATTTAGGACAGGAAGAGCCTGAGAGAAGACCGGAAATGTTAACGGTTTTATGTATTCTCTCTTTCATCAATGCAGTTTATAATGGCATTGCCAATTTCATTTCTTTTGCCTTCTATGATTCATTTGTTGCTTTATTAGAGCAGATGAAAAATGGAGAAGGCATGTTCGCAGATATGGTGGAACAGATGGGTGATAGCTGGGAGACAATGGTGGATGCAACATCATTGGCATTTTCTGTTGGCAGAGGCTATTATTTCATCGAGATGCTTTTATTCGTTGCATCATTCATCGGTGTGCTTATGATGTGGCGTTTGCAGAAGAAAGGATTCCATGTATATGCTATTTCACAAATACTGATGCTCATCGCGACATCAATCTTTGTAGTAAGCAAAGTCGGTGGAGGATTCCCATTCGGCGCTGTTTTATGGACAGCATTTTTCATATTGATGTATTTAGGTCATTATAAAAAAGTTATGAAATAATGATGAAGAAGCAAGAATTACCGGATATCTTTATTAGAGGAAGGAAGCTGACATTAGGTGTCAAACTTGTCGGCACTTTTGCTATTACCTACTATTCTTTGTATTTCTTGCTTCTTACCATTTTCGGTTTCTTCTATAGAAGCGTCTATGACCCAGCGTATTCCGAAGAGACATTGTTCAAGACTATGTTAATGTCGGCCATACTTTGGTTTATTGTCGGAATGATAGTGGTGAGTTTGATACTTCTTTTCAGACGAAAAAGATATGGTAAATATATGTTTATGATGTTTACCATAATACTTCTTGTATATCAGTTCGTTACATCAGAAAATCATATATGGCTGATATATTTTCTTGAAGTTATGATGTTGCTTATTATGGCTCCTTTAAAAGTGTTCGTCACGATAAATAAAAAGATAATAGAAGAGATGACGGACATTACTAATGTTGAAGAAAAAAATAAAAAACAAAATAAAGATGATTAATATTACAATTGCCGGTGATTTAGGAAGTGGCAAAAGCACTGTTGCCAATCATTTGATAAACAATATTAACTACAGAATTGAATCAGCAGGTTTGATTTTCAGAAGATTGGCCGAGCAGCACGGAATGTCGGCTAAGGAATTTAATCAGTTTATCGAATCAAATCCGAAATACGACAATATGGTCGATGATACCATCAAGGAGATGGGAGAGAAAGAAGAAAACATCATCTTCGATTCACGTCTCGCTTGGTATTTCGTGCCTAAGTCATTCAAGATTTATATGTACGTCGATGTCGATACTGCAACAGAACGTATCTTTAACGACAAAGGCCGCGTCAGTGAGTCATATTCTGATATGGCGACCGCCAAGAAAGAAATCATCGAGAGAAGAGAAAGTGAAGTGTTGAGATACAAGACTTTCTATAATATCGATATCAATAATTACAGCAATTACGATTTCATCATCGACACAAGTCACGCTACAAAAGACGAAGTCAATGACGCTGTCTTGAGCAATTTCAAGGCTTTTGAACAAGGCAAGGAATACGACAAGATTTTGCTTTCACCAAAGAATCTCATCATTGAAAATGATACAGAAAGTGTCGATTCAGATGATATCGAAATCGAAAAGAGAGACGGCAAGTTTTATGTTGTTAAAGGCATTGCTAAGGTAAGAGCCGCATTGCAAGAAGGAAAGAACTTGGTTGCAGTGAAGAAGATGGTTGAATAAGAAGACTACAAGACAACAAGACAACAAGTTAAAGCATCGAAATTTCAGGAATTCAGGAATTTTGAGGTTTTTTTGTGCTAAAATAGTCGGAAATTCTATACATTATTCAGAATCTCAGGATGTGATTCTAAATACATGTCTCGTAATGGAATGCTTAAAATAAAGCAGACATCTATTAGATTGAGGTTGTATTTTCTATCACATCCTTTATTGTCTTTGACATTGTATTCTGGTGAGTTGTAAATGAAATTCTTGATGCCATCAAATTTTTCATTGTTGCAGAAATTGACAAAAACGATAAAAGCTGAATTTTCAACGTCTAATGCAGTTCTTGGCTTTTCTTCATCTAATCTAGATATAAGACATTCTTTATTGTCGTTGATGAACTCGATACCATTTATTTCCTCTAAAATCTGATTGCCGAAATCGCTGAGTTTTGTTGGACTATTTTTCAAACTAACTAAATCTATATCTTCTTTGTATTTTGTTGATAAAAATGATTTTATCGATATTACGTCTCTTGTAAGATCTTTAACTTCGCCTGTAAGGTCTTTAACTTCGCCTGTAAGGTCTTTAACTTTGACAGTAAGACCTTTAACATCGCTTGTAAGGTCTTTAACATCGCCTGTAAGGTCTTTAACATCTCTAGTAATATCTTTGATGTTCGTATTAACATCAGCAAATCTCTTGTCGACATCAGCAAATCTCTTGTCGACATCAGAGAATCTCTTGTCAATCTTTTCAAAGTATTTGTCGTGTCTTTTAAGAGTAGCATTTATGCTTTTTATACAATGTTTAATGCTATTAAAAGTGATTTCATGTTGTCGAATGAGATCTTTGATTGATATGCAATCAGCGTGAGAAATTTTCTTTTCGATTTGTTCTACGCGCTGCGGGAGACGTTCTTCTTTAATCTCCTTGATGATGTTATTGTTGGCTTCGCAATCAGCATGAAAAGTCTTCTTTTCGATTTGTTCTACACGCTGCGGGAGACGTTCTTCTTTAATCTCCTTGATGATGTTATTGTTGGCTTCGCAATCAGCATGAAAAGTCTTCTTTTCGATTTGTTCTACGCGCTGCGGAAGACGTTCTTCTTTAATCTCCTTAATGACATTATTGTTTGCTTCACAATCAGCATGAGAAATCTTCTTTTCGATTTGTTCTACGCGCTGCGGAAGACGTTCTTCTTTAATCTCCTTAATAATGTTATTGTTGGCTTCGCAATCAGCATGAAGAGTCTTCTTTTCGATTTGTTCTACGCGCTGCGGAAGATTATGTTCTTTTATTTTCTCAATGCTTTCTTTGTGTGTTTTGCAGTCTGCATTTGAGGTCTTCTTTTCTATTTCTTCCATGCGGTGTGAAACTTTTCCTAAATTAAATGCTTTGTAAAGCATGAACCAAACACCACCGAGAATTGTCGCGATACTTCCGACAATGATTCCAATTAATTCGATAATATTCATGTTATATTCCATTTATTTTAGCTTTTGATATTGCAAAGATATAAATATTTTTCAATACGAAAGTGTTGTTTTACAATATTTTATGGTTAAAAATTATTAACAATGGAATCCATTAATTATATCTATTAATATTAATTATAATTAATATTTTTTTTGTTTTTATCAAAAATATTATCTTTGAAATCCAAATTTAGCATATATGAAAAAGGTGTTTTTGTTATTTATGATGTTGTCAGTGGTGATTCTGCATTCATGTAAGGAAGATGTGATAACGGTTAAAAACGGTGAGTTGGTGCAGTTGAATCATGGTGGCACTCATCAGATAGAGGCAGAGTCTGTTTCAATGATTCGTTATGAATCTTCGGATGAATACTGTGCTCAGGTGTCTCAATATGGTTTGGTGCAAGCAAATTATGTCGGATCTGCGAATATTTTGCTGAATAATGAAATCGAGGAAAAGATAGTAAGAGTTGAAGTTAAAGCAACAAGTAATTTATATGAAGAACCAGACATTGCATTTGGCGACACCAAGGCATCTGTCATAAATAAATTAGGAATACCATCAGAGGATAATGATAATACTTTCCTTTATCATGATTATTCTTCTACTGTCTCACATCTTATGATTTTGTTTGAAGATGACAGAGTGTTGTCGTATGCCGTTATGCTTGACCATAGTTATTCCTCTGAACTGGCGACATTTATAGGAGAACGCTATCGTTCTTTGGGTGTAATTGACAAATATTTCTGTTACATCAACTCTTTGCAAGTTGCCGATGCCACGATGATGGTAGGACTTGGAACCTATAGTTACAATCAGGAAGTTTATGATGTGGCGGTTTATATGTCGGGAGAGGAAGTCGGAAAATTAGAATAAAAAGAAAAATCTCAGAATTCTGAGATTTTTTTATTTTGAGATTCTGAGTTTCTATCTAAAATTCAATGCTCTTCTTTATTTCTTCAAAAGCAGCTTTATTTGCTTCGCTTATTGGTTCCGCTGATGGAGATTCGAATGTGAGTGGGTTGATGTATGTTCCATTCTTGCAGAGTCTGAAGTCGAGGTGAGGACCTGTTGACATACCAGTGCTTCCTACATAGCCTATAAGGTCGCCCTGTTTAACCTTGCTGCCTTTCTGTATTCCTTTAGCGAAACCTTTGAGGTGCATGTATGTCGTTGTATAAGTGCTGTTGTGTTTTATCTTGACGTAGTTGCCGCCGCCTTTGTTGTCCCATCCTTTTTCAATGACGGTACCGTCGCCGATGGTGACGACTGGTGTTCCAGCAGCAGCTGCGTAATCCACTCCATGATGCGGGCGGACAACCTTGGTGACAGGATGTCTTCTTGCGTTGGTGAATGTGGAGCTGATACGACGGTAGTTAAGAGGCGCTTTCAAGAATGCCTTGCGCAGGTTGGCGCCGTCTTCATCGAAGTATTCTCCTTTGCCGTTTTGTTCGAAATAATAGGCGTAATGTTCTGAACCAGCATTGTTGAGATATGCTGCGATGATTTTGCTTATGCCAATCGACTCTCCCTCGACATATTGGTTTTCATAAAATACCTTGAAAGAGTCGCCTTGTTGTATGCCGAAGAAATCTACTGTCCATGCGTAGATATCTGATAATTTCAATGTGAGATAAGGATCGCCGCCGTCAGCAGCTATGGCGTCCCATAAAGAACTTGTTATGGTTCCTTCTGTCGTTTCTACTTTTGTTGTCACTTCTTTATGTCCAACCCAAGCAGGCAATGAGTCGGTGAGACCGAATACTGCATAATCTACCTTGTTGATTTCATAAATCCAATATAATGGTGTGGCAACGCTGTCGCGCTTTATTAAAAAGGTGTGTCGTTGTCCTGGTTTTATCTTTCTAATGTCGAAGGTCTTTCTGTGGTTTTTCTCGATATGAGTTATCACATTGTAGTTGATGTTTTTCTTCAACATGATATTAGAAAGAAACTGGTTCTTTTTTATAGTATCTATCTCGACATCCAGAGAATCGATGCAGATGCCGTAAAGATATTCAGGTTCCTTGAATTTCTTGGTTTCTTTTTTTTCTATATCTTCATTGCCGCGAGGTATAACTAAAGCAATAATAATAAATAGGAATAATCCACCTAATATGCTAAGATAAGTGCTGGTGTTTTTCTTGAAATTATTCTTTAATGTATCAATTATACCGCGGAAGTTCATGTTTTTTTGTTTAAGGTTTAAAGTTTAAGGAAGATGACATCTAAAAAAGAACAAGAGAGAGAAATAATCCCTCTCTTGTCTTAATAAGTTTTCACATTATTTATTTAATGCTTGATTGTAACCAGCTTCAACGGCTTTGAGGTTGAGGTTGACAACTTCTTCGCCTTTTCTGCCGAATTGTTCGCGGATACTGTTTTCAATTGTTTCCATTTCAAAGCCGAGGAAAGGAACAGCAGCGCCGAAGATAACCATGTTAGCAGCGCGGACGTTACCACATTCTTTAGCGATGTTGTCAGCGTCGACGATGATAGCGTTGTGTTTCTTCAATTCTGCGTAAATTTCTTCAACTTCAGGATAGTTGTTGATGTTGATGAAAGGTTCGCTAGCTGTGATGATGACGCCGTCTTTAGCGAGCATTGGCAAGTAGCGGAGTGCTTCCATTGGTTCAACAGAGATGATGAGGTCAGCTTTGCCTTCTGGGATCAAGTCTGATGCTATCTCGTTGTCTGAAAGACGGAGGTGTGACTGAACGTCGCCGCCTCTTTGGCTCATGCCGTGTACTTCAGCTTGTTTGAGATACATGTTTTTCTCAACAGCAGCGATGCCTATACAAGAAGCGATACTAAGGATACCTTGACCGCCAACACCGGCTAATATAATATCTTTTTTCATGATAGTCTTTTATTTTATGTTAATTAATTTGCTGCTTTTTTTGCACGCATCTTTCTACTTAATGTTTGGATACATTCACGACGTGGGATGATGACAGATACGCCTTCGTAAGCCAACTCTTCTTTAATTACCTGAACATTGATTTCGTGTTGGTTTGGAAGAGGTTTGATAACTCTTACGTGATCTGGGTCAACGCCTAAACCTTTACAGATGCTTTCGAGGCGACCTTCTGCTGAAGATTTTTGACCGCCTGTCATACCTGTTGTTGAGTTGTCGAGGATCATGACGACGATGTTATTGTTGTTGTTAACAGCGTCGAGCAATCCTGTCATACCTGAGTGAGTGAATGTTGAGTCGCCGATACAAGCTACTGCTGGGTAGAGGCCTGCTTCAGAAGCGCCGATAGCCATTGTGATACTTGCGCCCATGTCGACTGTACTGTTGATAGAATTGAGAGGAGGAGTAGCGCTGAGTGTGTAGCAGCCGATATCGCCGAATACTCTGCCTCTTTCATATTCTGACATAGCTTCGTTGAGAGCTCTGAAAGAATCCCAGTGAGGACATCCGTCGCACAATTTTGGAGGACGAGCCTGTACTAATTCTGGAATAGGAGCGCCTACTTCAAATGGTCTGCCAACAGCTTTAGCAGCGATGTTAGGATTGAGTTCTCCGTCGCGTGGCAATGTTCCGTCTAAGCGGCCGTGGATTGGTTTGCCTGTTGCCAAGAGACCTTTTAATAATTCTTCAACGATTGGATAGCCTTCTTCCATTACTAAGATTTCGTCGCATTCATCGTAAATCTTTTGAATCATAGCGATTGGAAGTGGATATTGGCTTATCTTGAGAACTGGATAAGGAATTGTTTCATTGTTGTAGTTTTCTTTCAAATAGTTGTAAGCCAAACCGCAAGCGATGATACCTAATTTCTTGTCTGTTCCTTCGAAATATTTATTGAAACCGCTCTCGTTGCTGTCTTGTTCCATAACAGCTTGTTTTTCGAGCAATTGTTTGTATTGTCTTCTAGCGATAGCTGGAAGCAAAACGAATTGACGTAAGTTTGATGGGAGAGCTACTTCATTTTGTTGACGTTTGTCTGCGCAAACAACACCAGCGCGTGAGTGAGCCAAACGAGTAGTTACGCGTAACATAACAGGAGTTCCGATCTTTTCTGAGAGGTCGAAAGCGTAACGTGCCATGTCGTAAGCTTCTTGTTGGTTTGATGGTTCGAGCAATGGGATAAGAGCGAACTTAGCGTAAGTACGTGAATCTTGCTCGTTTTGTGATGAGTGCATTGAAGGGTCGTCGGCTGCCAAAACAACCATACCGCCGTTAACACCTGTCACTGCTGAGTTGATGAATGGGTCTGCTGCAACGTTGACACCAACGTGTTTCATACATACGAGTGAACGTTTGCCTGCGTAAGACATACCGATGGCACTTTCCATAGCTGTCTTTTCGTTAGCTGACCATAAAGCACGGATGCCTAATTCTTTAGCTTCTTTTGAGCCTTGGATGAATTCCATGATCTCTGTTGATGGTGTGCCTGGATAAGCGTAAACACCTGAAAGACCAGCGTCGATAGCGCCTTGTGCAATGGCTTCATCTCCAAGTAATAAAATCTTCTTCATTTGTTTATCGGATTTTGTTATTATTTTTTACACTAAATTTTCTGAATTAATTCTAATTCTGCAAATGTAACAAATTCTTTCATTCAAACGTACACCTTTTATTAAAAAAACTCAAAATCTCAAAAACTCAGAATAAGAACATTTGCGCTTTTTCGCCTTAACGTCTCCAGTGCCTCTTTTTTTGAATTTTTGATTTTCATTCATTTTAAAAAAGTCTTATATTTGCAGATTCGATATAATGATTATGAGAAAACTTGTAAGTAGAGAGGATGTCGTTAAAGTCATTGGAAAAGATAATTTCCTGACTAGAGGCGTCGCATCTATGGCGATGGGCATCCTGGGTTTGAATAAAATAAACAGATTATATTCTCCTTCTGCTGATTTATACGGACAGCCGTTTACAGAACATATGTTAAATATGTATGGAACGACATACGACAACAATATTGCTGAACTTAATGCAATACCTAAGGAAGGTCCTTTCATCGTAGTCGCAAATCATCCTTTCGGTGGAATTGAAGGCGTTATTCTTTTTGACATTATTGCTAAGGTTCGTCCCGACTTCAAGTTGATGGCTAATTTCATCTTGTCGCATGTCCCTAATCTTAAGGATGTCGTCATTCCTGTTAATCCATTCACTGACAATCCGGAATGGGGCAGCAGCGTGGCAGGAATAAAGCTTGCAATGCAGCATCTGATGGAAGGTCACGGACTCGGAGTGTTCCCTGCTGGCGAGGTGTCACGCTACAATGGCAACGATTACCCTGAAGATATAGAATGGTCGGTAACAATAGCGAAACTGGCTAAGAAAACAGGAGCGCCTGTCATACCGCTTTATATCGATGGAAGAAACTCGAAGAGATTCTACCGCATGGCAAAAATGCATCCTATGTTGGGAACTGCAATGTTGCCTCACGAACTCGTCAATAAATGTAATAAACATATAGTCATGAAGTTGGGCAAGCCTATTGTGCCTTCTGAATTGACACCTTATGACGATCCTAAAAAACTTGCAGCTTATCTTCGCGCACGTACTTACGCCCTCGAGGCTAATATAAATAATGAAGAGGCTAAGACATCTTCTTCTAAGTTGGAACAGCTTCCTCCTCCGCTCAAATCAGACGTGCTGCTCAACGAGTTGAACAAGATACGCGAGAAAGCATATCTCTTCACTTGCGCTCAATATGAGTGTTTCTTCGCAGAACATAACGACATCCCGAATCTTATGTATGAACTCGGACGTCGTCGCGAAGAGGCTTTCCGCGCGATAGGCGAGGGTAGCGGCAAGCAACTTGATATTGATAATTATGACACATATTATCGTCATCTCATCCTTTGGGATAAAGAAGAGAATCGTCTTGTAGGCGGCTACCGACTCGGAATAGGAAAGGAAATAGTTGAGCAAAAAGGCATCAATGGATTTTATATCAGCTCATTGTTCAAGTTGAAGGAGTCTTTCAAAGATGTGCTGAAAAAATCTATAGAACTGGGACGCTCTTTCGTTACCGTCGATTATCAAAAAGACATACTTCCACTCATGCTTCTTTTGAAAGGTCTTATGATTGTTGCTTATAATTATAAAGATGTCGAGTGCTTTATCGGACCGGTAAGTATAAGTAACTGGTATCCTAAGTTCTATAAGAGTATGATGGTTAAATATATCTCGAGCGAATTTTCTTGTGATGAGCTTAAAGATATGGTCGAGGCTCGTACTCCTTTCAAAGTCGATTTCTTGAGAACCGATGCTGATATCTTGCTTGAAAACAATATGTCTTCTGTCGAGAAGTTCGACCGTTATATGATGAAGCTGAGCAATGGTGACTATCGTCTCCCGACTTTATTCAAGAAATATCTTAAGATGCAGTCGAAGTTCTTGTGCTTCAATATCGACCCTGATTTCCACGACGCTCTCGACGGTCTCCTTCTTCTGGAATTTAAAAACATCCCAGAGTCGGAGTTGCATATGCTTATGAAAGACAGCAGCGAGGAAGAAAGAGAATTGCTGATAAAGAGATTTTTGAAATAATCGGAGGTCAGGAATGACATCTTTATTGTCAATATATTTCTAAAGTTATAAAAAAGCGCTTTTGCGCTTTTTTTATGCAGCATTTTATTTTTTTCGTACGTTGTTTTATCAAAATATAATAATAATTGTTATATTTGATGGTGATGTGTTTAAGGTCTTGAAATGGCCTGATTGATAAAAAGGAATCTAATATATTTTAATATGGAAAACAAAAAACTAGAACGTAATCCGATGAACAAAGTCCTTGGCGGCGTTTGTTCTGGATTGGCTGATTACTTTAATTTTGACGTGGCTCTCGTAAGAGTACTTTTTGTAATAGCTTTTCTATTTGCCAGTTTCGGATTCTGGCTTTACATTATTTTATGGATGGTGCTCCCAGAAAAAAATGTCGGTTTTGACTTTGAACAACAGGCATCCAGTGAGGCTCAGCAGCCAACAGAAAACATACAGCAGTCTGCTGACGAAGACAAGAAAAAACTTACAGCTATAGTGTCGGGCGTGATAGTGATTCTTATCGGCTTGATTTTCTTGATAAATAACTTCATACCAATCTCATGGGTGTGGAAACTCTGGCCTTTGATTCTTGTCGCAATAGGTACAGTTATGATTTATAAAGCTGTCAAGAAAGGAGGCAACAATGAATAAGGAAAATAACAAAGACAATGGTCTCATCAATGGCATCATCCTTATTGCTATAGGAATAATAGCGTTGATGGTAACATTCTTCGATATAGAAATAGTATGGTCTGAACTCGCTAAATTCTGGCCTATATTCTTGGTGATTTTCGGCATCTCTCTTCTTCCTATAAATAAATTGCTGAAATCTGTTTTTGTAATAATATTGATATTGTTGTCGTGCATATTGTATTGTAATAATGTCAATGGTGATGTTAAAACACATGCGACTTTCAGTTATGAAATGATAGAAGATGATGTGAATATACAGGAGTTTTCAGAGCCTTATAATACAGACGTCAGAACAGCAGATGTTGAAATAAGTTATGGCGCGGGAAATGTATTTCTATCATCTCCAGTAGATTACTTGGTTAAGGCTACTAATGCAAGCAATTATATCGTACAAGATTTTTCTGTTATATATGAAAAAAATCATGCTGATATAGACTTTGAAGGAGGAAATAATGTCAATATTAATGGAAAGGATTTCAAATCCAATAATTTCAATATTGCATTGAATGAAAATCCAATATATGATTTTGAAGTGGATCTCGGCGCTTGTAATACGAACTTGGATTTTTCAGAATATAAGGTGTCGGAAATCAACGTGAACGGCGGAGCTTGCGACATCAATATCAAACTAGGAGATTTGTATGGCACTACTAATGTCAATTTGGAGACTGGTGTTTCTGATATAAAAATCGGGATACCATCTACATCAGGATGCCGCATTGAATGTGAAACTGTTTTGAGCAACAAAGACTTTTCAGGATTCGATAAAAAATCAGGCAATATATACGAAACAGCAAACTATCTGTCGGCGAACAAACATATCATCATAAAATTAGAAGGAGCCATCTCTGATTTTGAGATTTACAGATATTAAAGACAACAGGAGGCAACAAGTTTTTGAACAAAATAATTTTAATGACGTTTAAAAACTAGACTTATAGACTTAAAATGGAATACAAAGATTACTACAAAATATTAGGCGTGGAGCGTTCCGCTTCGCAGGATGATATCAAGAAGGCTTATCGTAAGTTGGCGGTGAAATATCACCCCGACAAGAATCCTGATGATAAGGTAGCAGAAGAGAAATTCAAGGAGATATCAGAGGCTTATCAGGTTATAGGCAACCCTGATTCCCGTAAGAAATATGATGAACTTGGCGCTAACTGGAAACAGTATGAGAACGCTGGATTCGGTGGCGGTGCACATGGCTTCAACGCGAGCGGTTTCTCTGATTTCTTCGATATGTTCTTCGGCGGACAAGGCGGTGGAGCAGGCTTTGATTTCAGAGACTTCATGGGCGGAATGGGCGGCGGCCGTCGTTCCACACGTCCGGCTAAAGGCAGCGACATCAATGCAACCATAAATCTTACCTTGCTGGAAGCCTTTCAGGGCTCGCAGCGTCTTATCGATGTTGGCGGCAGCTCAATAAAAATAACAATCAAAGAAGGCGTCCGCGATGGACAGATCCTTCGCCTTAAAGGAAAAGGACATCCTGGAAGAAACGGTGGAGAAAACGGCGACCTTCTCATTAAAGTCGTCATTATGAATGACCCTGTCTATCAACGCGACGGCGACGACCTCATAAGAAATGTTAACATCGACGTTTATACAGCTATACTCGGAGGCAAGATAACACTCAGCACACTTAAAGGTGATGTCAATGTCCCGATAAAAGCACAGACTCAGAATAACAGCACATTGCGACTAAAAGGCTTAGGAATGCCGCATTATGGAAAAGAAGGCGCAGGAGCATTGTTGCTTAAAGTGCAGATACTGCTCCCAGAACACTTCTCGGCAAAAGAACTCGAGCTTATCAAAGAAGCCTACGAGAAGTCAATAAATCAATGAGTTGGTAAGTGAATAAGTAATTAGCTTTGGGCAAGTCTCGAAGCTAATTTTTTTTGACTTTTTTATTGAAAAAATCATTCTTTTTCTGACTTTTTTTTCGTTATTTTGCATTTAATTGTAAAATGCCTTAATGGGCATATTTTATTGTTGAATTTTTGAGAAATAATTGGAATGCAAACGAGATTTACTCTTACCACTTTTATAATAACTTTAATATTGCTTTTTTCAAATGTAGAGCTTTTTGCGCAGAATGATAACAACGTAAAAGGTTTTGTCTATGAGAAAGCATCAGGCGAACCGATGATGTTCTGTAATGTTTATTTCAAGGGCACAACAATCGGAGCTTCAACCGACATCAACGGTTTCTTTAACATCACCAGAATACCTGATGGCGATTATACAATTCTCGTCACCAACCTCGGCTACGACACAATAGCAGAAAATATTACTCTTAAAGGTAATCAGGTAGTAAATAAAAAATATTATCTGGATGAGTCATCTGTAGTTCTTCAAGCTGTTAGCATCACAGCTGATAAGATTGAAGCGCAGACCGAGACCAAGACTTCCGTCGTTAATATCACACCAAAGACTATCACCAAGATTCCTTCTATGGGTGGACAAGCTGACTTGGCACAGTATCTCCAGGTTCTTCCAGGTGTCGTCTTCACCGGCGACCAAGGCGGACAGCTTTATATCAGAGGTGGCTCTCCAATCCAAAACAAGGTGCTCCTCGACGGAATGGTCATCTATAACCCATTCCACTCAATCGGTCTCTTCTCGGTATTCGATACTGATATCATCAGAAATGCTGAGATTTATACTGGCGGTTTCGGCGCTGAATACGGCGGACGTATCTCATCAGTGATGGACATCACCACTCGCGACGGTAACAAAAAACGTATCGCCGGTAAGGTGGGCGCAAGTACATTCGGTGCAAAACTCACTCTTGAAGGTCCTCTGAAAAAAGCTAAAGACGCTGATGATATGACTGCATCTTTCATCTTCTCAATGAAAAACTCATATCTCGAAAAGACAAGCCAGACATTGTATAAAGGCATTCTCGATGGCGAGGTGTTGCCATACAACTATAACGACATCTATGGTAAAGTGTCTCTCAATTCAACAAACGGAAGTAAGATTAATTTCTTCGGTTTTAACTTCAATGATGATGTAAATAATTATAAGTCAATATCTAAATTTGGATGGGATTCTTATGGCGGTGGAACCAACTTCGTTATCATTCCTGGAAAATCACCTGTTCTTATCGAAGGTAACATCGCTTTCTCTGAATACAAAGCTGTTTTAGAAGAACAAAACAATCCTAACAGAGAGAGTTCTATCAATGGTTTCAATGCTGGTTTCGCTTTCACTTATTTCCTCGGTAAAAACACATTGAAATATGGTATCGAGATGCTCGGCTTTAAGACAGTATTCGATTATACCAAAGCAAATGGAATCAATATCAGCCAAATTGAAAACACAACAGAATTAGGAGCTTACGTTAAGTATAAAGCTCAATTCAACAATCTTATCTTCGAACCAAGCTTGAGAGTGCAGGCTTATGCTTCAATATCAGAAGTGTCGCCAGAACCTCGTCTCGCGTTGAAATATAATGTGACAGAATGGTTCCGTCTCAAAGCCGCAGGTGGTTTCTATTCACAGAACCTTATCGCTGCCAACAGCGACCGCGACGTCGTTAACCTTTTCTACGGATTCTTGTCAGGTCAGACTAATGTGCCAACATATTTCAATGGCGAGAGAGTGACTACTAAACTTCAGAAGGCTGTTCATTACATCTTTGGTACTGAGTTCGATGTGTATAATAACACAACACTTAATGTTGAAGGTTATTATAAAGATTTCCAACAGTTGACAAGCATGAACAGAAACCAGATATATAGCGAAAATGACGCTCCTCCAGGAACTCCACAGATAGAGAAGAAAGACTTTATGATTGAGACAGGCGATGCTTATGGCGTTGACTTCTCATTGAAATATGAAGATAAAAGATGGTATTTATGGGCAGCATATTCTTTAGCTTATGTTAATAAAGATTATGAAAATGCTGAAGGCGAACTTGTTACATATCGCACTCACTACGACCGTCGTCATAATGTGAATCTCATCGCGACATATACCGCTGGTAGTAAAAACCAATGGGAAATCAGCGCTCGCTGGAACTTCGGAACAGGATTCCCATTTACTAAAGTGAGCGGATTCTACGAAGAACTTCCTTACGATAATATCTATTTCGATCCTTATACAGAAAGCGGTAATGTTGGTATCATCTACAGCGATCTTAACACAGGTCAGCTGCCAACTTATCACCGTCTCGACTTCGACATGAAACGTAAATTCTATTTCTCAGAATCAGTCATACTCGAAGCCGACTTCAGCATCACTAACGTCTATAATAGAAAAAACATCTTCTACATCGACATCATGACTGCTGAATTAATTTACCAATTGCCGTTGATGCCAAGTATCGGCTTAACATTGTCATTCTAAAAAATATGGAAAAACCTATAGCAAAGAAATCTCCTCGTGAACTCGTGAATCACGGGGAGATTCGTTTTGATAACTATTACTGGCTTAATGAACGCGAAAACCCTGAAGTGATAGAATATCTTGAACAGGAAAATCTCTATCAGGAGACGATGATGAAAGATACAGAAGAACTTCAGAATAAGATTTATGATGAAATAGTGGGACGCATCAAACAAGATGACGTCTCTTATCCTATAAAAAGAAACGGCTACTATTATTATTCTCGCTACGAGGAAGGTCAGGAGTATCCTGTTTATTGCCGTCGTAAGGACAATATGGAAAATCCAGAGGAGATTCTTCTCGATGGCAACAAAATGGCAGAAGGCCATCATTACTTCGATATTGGCGCCTATAGCATAAGCCCCGACAATAAGCTTATCGCTTATAGCGTCGATATGGTCAGCCGTCGTCAGTATCATATATTCGTAAAGGAAATAGCGACAGGAAAGATGTTTGCCGAAGATATAGAAAACACTACCGGAAATATGGTGTGGGCAAACGATAACGCGACGCTTTTCTATAGCATGAAAGATGAATCGTTACGTTCATGCAAGGTTATGCGCCATAAACTCGGCGACGATCCTTCTAATGATGAGCTGGTTTATTTTGAAGAAGATACCGCTTTCAGCTGTTATGTCTCAAAGACAAAGTCGAGACGTTATATCATGATAATATCCGACAGCACTATGTCATCGGAGGTGCGTTATGTTGATGCCGATAATCCTTATGGTGAGTTTAAGATTTTCCAGAAACGTGAGTACGATCATCTTTATGGTATCGGTCATTATGGCGATCATTTTTATATCCTCACAAATGTCGATGGAGCGAAGAACTTCAAGATTATGAAGACTCCTGTCGATAAGACAGAGAAGGAAAACTGGATAGAGCTGCTCGCACATCGCGACGACGTCTTGATTGAAGACTTCGACTTGTTCTCAGATTTTCTTGTCATAGAAGAACGTAAAGAAGGTCTTATTAAATTGAGGATAAGGACATGGGATGGTTCAACAGATTATTATATCGATTTCGGTGAACCTACATATACCGCATATTCTTCTGCCAACCCTGATTTCGATTCGCATCTTTTGAGATATGGATATAACTCCATGACGACGCCTGCTTCTCTCTATGAATATGATATGATAAAAAGAGAGTCGGTCTTGCTGAAACGTCAGGAGATTGTCGGCGGTTATGAACCAAGCGACTACGTCACTGAACGTCATTATGCACCGTCGCACGATGGTGTTATGGTACCTATTTCTTTGGTGTATAAGAAAGGCTTGAAGAAAGATGGCAGCAATCCTTTGGTGCTTTATGGTTATGGCTCGTACGGCAGCAGCATGGACGCTTATTTCTCCACAGCACGTTTGTCGCTCTTAGACAGAGGATTCGTGTGGGCTGTCGCTCATATCAGAGGCGGTGAGGAGATGGGACGCCAGTGGTACGAAGACGGCAAACTCTTGAAGAAGAAAAATACTTTCCTCGATTTCATCTACTGTGGAAAATATCTCGTCAACGAAGGCTTTACCAATAACGACAAAATGTTCGCTATGGGCGGCAGCGCCGGCGGTCTGCTCGTAGGAGCGGTCGCTAATATGGCTCCGGAAATGTGGAAAGGCATAGTGGCACAGGTGCCTTTCGTCGATGTGGTGACAACAATGCTCGACGATACTATTCCTTTGACGACAGGCGAATACGACGAATGGGGCAACCCTAACGAAAAAGAATATTACGACTATATGATGTCGTATTCTCCTTACGATAACGTGGAGAGAAAAGACTATCCTGCGATGCTGGTGACGACAGGATTGCACGACAGTCAGGTGCAATATTGGGAACCAGCAAAATGGGTCGCCAAATTGAGAGATATGAAGACTGATAATAATCCGTTGTATCTCAAGACCAATATGGACTTCGGACACGGCGGTGCTTCAGGACGCTTCGAAGGAATCAAGGAGATTGCCTTGGAATATGCTTTTATGATAGACGCGTTGGAAGACGTCAATTTTTAAGTTAGGAATTTTCAATTTCCATCGCCTCTGCGTTAGGGATTGGAGCGGCATCCTTTGCGAGCTTTTTTAGACAACAGACAACAGACAACGGAAATTTTTGAGTGAGGTGGAGTTGAAGCGAGCAAAGATATAGCGGAAAGCCCGACGGCAAAGCCGGAACGCCCAAAAGTTTATAAGACCACGATTTTTTCTGTCTTATTTATTTCTTTGCCTTTGATATGGATGAAATAGACTCCTGATTTATAATCGGAAAGGTTGAGTTCTATTTCATTGGCATTGACTTCAATTTCTTCTACTATCATTCCTAAACAGTTGTAAACTTTTATTGCAGATAGCTGACAGCTGATGGCCGACAGCTTGACAAAGTCATTCGCTGGATTAGGATATATGCTGAACTCATTGACTTCGTTTTCGTCGATGTCAACAACAAAGTCGATTAAATCAATGACGCCTATTGATGTCTTGTTGCCATATTTTGCAACAACTTCCACTGTCTTCATTCCTGATTCATCGATGATGATGTCGTGCGACAAGGTGTTTACGTTTTCTTTCACTAAAATGTTATTGACATAGATGTCGTATGCTGATGGCTCGCCGTTCTGAGGCGCTCCCCATGAGACCTTGAGTTTGTTGCCACCATAGGCTTCAAGTTGAAGATTTTCGATAGGATAGACGTGTTCGCTATATTCGTAAGCGAAGCGGCTGTTGAAGACTTTCTTGCTTTCCTTGTCTTGAATCCATAACGCTACTTCGAGGTCGTTGATATCTTCGACGTCGGTCTGCGACATATCGTAAGAGAATTCGAAACGCTGGTATTCGCCAGCATTGATGTTAAGGTCGTTGCCTTCTGCATTATCGAACATCTTCATCATGATATGGTGGAACTCTGTCTCGCCGTTGCTTCCTGTGTTCTCTGTAGTTGTTTTTTCATTGACAGAGATGAATGCGCTTAAGCCTTGCAAGTCGATATATGACATGAAGTCGGCGATTATATTGATAGTGTTGCCTTCTGTTGTAAATGAGCCTCTGATATCTGCGATAGAAGGTGCGTTGATAGCAGCATCGATGTCTTCTTGTGTTACGATGCCGTTGGTTGTTGTTGCGCCATCGAAGAATATTGTAGGCACCGCCGATACATTGTAGAACGCTTTCTTTGTTGCGCCATCGTTGTTGAAATAAGGGTCACCGATTGTAGGCCAGTTCATGGCGTATTTTACGTAGGTGTATTTGTCAGGGTTGGCTTCTGTCAGAGCGTGCATTGTAGCGTTTACCTCAACACAAGGTCCGCAGGTCGAGCTGGAGAAATGTTCTATCATAGGAATCTTTGGTGCGAGACCTGCAGCAGCAACTATCTCTTTATTCAAGATGTTGTTGGTGTTGTTTTCGTCGGTGTTGCCGTTAGCAGTGTTAATCTCGATGCTGAGTTCGTAATTGCCCAAAGACAGTGACTGTTTTGTCTCGAAGGAGAATCTGTCACTTTCCATAGGTCCTAAATCTGTAGCGAATGATTCTGTGACGGTTTCGCCGTTGATGGAATATGTCGCTTCAAAAGATTCAATGTTGACTTCACCCATATTCTGTACGCTGAAGCTTATTTCGTTCTCGCCGTAAAGCACGTAATCGTGGTTGTTGATATTGGTGAGGCTGATGTCAACTTGGTTCTGACTGTTGATGTAAAAATCGTCGAAGAACCAGAAGTTGATGTTGTATGAGTTGCCTTCGAAGAAGATGCAGACTTTTACATTGTCTTTTCCGAGGTCGGGACTTTCGAAGGGCTCGAACACCTCGTAAGTGCCGTCGGTATCGTAATGTTTGCTCCATGCGGTGTTCCATGTGTTGCCGTTGTCGCTAGATGTTGCGACGCCGATGGTGCCGCCTTCGGTAGAGCCGTCGTAAATATCGACATTATGTTTCAATGACAATGTAGCAGAAGTGATGCCAGAGAAATTGACGGAAGAGTAAATCGCTCTGGTGATGCCTTCGTAAGGTGGTGTCCATCCGAACTGCAATTCGTTTGGCGTTCCGCCGGCAATGTCGCTTCTGGCTATCATCCAGTTGGATGCACCGTTGTCAACTAATGACCATCCTGCAGGTAATTCGTTGGAATCGAATGTCTCTTGGAAAATAACGCCGGCATCTTGACCGAATAAATTATAAGTTGTGAATAATACAATCAATGTAAAAAGTAAGGATTTTCTCATAAGTGTAGATTTAATTTATCAATGCACAAAAATAAGAAAAATCCTCACTGTATGAACTGATGATTTATTATTCTGAATAATGATTGTTGAAGAATGTCTCAGCCTCGAAGATGGCGCTCTGGTAACAGTCGGAACTGTGTATTACATTATGTAAAATGTCGATGCCGTAACGTCGTCTGTATTTTATCTTCAGGTGGTTGAGCGCCTCGGTCGCGCTGACTCTGTCGGAAAAAGGCGATTGTAAAGCGACGCCAATGCAAGGGCCTTCGGTCATGTATTCTATTAGCTCGCTGAAGAAATCTTTGTTTTTGTGGCAGCTGTAAATAGTCTCAGCCTCCTCGCGTGTCAAGGTCTTTTCTTCAGCCTCGATGACGATGAAGTCGCGACGATGCAAGTCGTTGATGATTTCGTCGGTGTGTTTTAAAAAACCTGGTTTTATGATGATGAATCCATCATAATTCGGGAGCGTAGAGGTGCTGTAACCATAACCGTCGTTTTGTTTTATAAATGCAGATTTCATAACTTTTGTTTTCTGATGAAACAAAGTATATCAGTAAAAGTTTCTTAATGATTTTTAAGAATTTTATCCTTTGAAAAAAATAAACAAATCATTATTTTTGCAAAAGTCTAATGACAAATGACTAATGGCAAAGGACACTATATATGAACATATATCAACTTTTTGTAAGAACATTCGGAAATAAAAATAAGAACGTCGTCTTCGATGGCGACAAGTCTCAAAATAAATGCGGCACTTTCGCTGATATTAACGATAAGGCGTTGGATGCTCTCAAGACTTTGGGCATTACTCATATCTGGTTGACAGGCGTGATTCGTCATTCGAGTATGACGGCGTATCCTGAGCTGGGAATAAAATCCAGCAATCCTCTTATCACCAAAGGCAAGGCGGGCTCACCTTATTCTATTATGGATTATTATGACATCGACCCTGACTTGGCTGTCAATCCTCAGGATAGAATGGCTGAGTTTGAAGACGTTCTTAAACGCATCCACGATAAAGGCATGAAGGTGATTATCGACTTTATTCCAAATCATCTAGCACGTGAATATAAGTCGTTGTGCAAACCGATGTATGTGGAAGACTTCGGCGTTAATGATAATAAAAATGTCGCTTTTGCTAAAGACAATAATTTCTATTACTGTCCTGATCAAGAATTCGTTATTCCAACAGCCAACAGCCAACAGCCAACAGCCTCAACGGTCACTGAGCTTGTCGAAGTGCCGTGGCTTCGACAGGCTCAGCCACCTCAATATCAAGAATTTCCAGCAAAGGCATCAGGTAATGACGTCTTCTCTCCACGACCTTCTGTCAACGATTGGTACGATACTGTCAAGTTGAACTATGGCGTCGATTATCAGAATAACAGCCGTTGCTTTGAACCTATACCGAATACTTGGTATAAGATGATGGATATCATGATTTATTGGTGTGAGAGAGGTGTTGATGGTTTCCGTGTCGATATGGCGGAGATGGTACCTGTGGAGTTCTGGCGTTGGTCTATCAATATGCTCAGAGAAAATTATGAGCCTATCATGATTGCTGAGATTTATCAGCCGCATCTTTATAAGGAATTTATATATGCCGGTTTCGACTATCTCTATGATAAAGTCGGGCTTTATAACACATTAGAAAATATTTATCGTTATGGTCAGCGTGCCGACAGCATCTCCAATGTGTGGAATAATCTTCAAGGACTAGGCGATGTGATGCTGCGTTTTATGGAGAATCATGATGAGCTGCGTCTGGCTTCGGGACATTTTGTTGGCGATGCTTTCAAGGCGCTCCCTGCAGTGGCGATGGCTGCTCTTATGAACTGCGGACCTTTTATGATTTATAACGGACAGGAGAGCGGCGAAGATGCACAAGGCGCTCCTGGCTTCAGCGGTGACGACGGCAGAACATCAATATTCGATTATGCCGTTATGCCTAAACATCAGAACTGGATGTCGGACGGCAAATTCGACGGAAGCGACTTCACCGATGAACAAAAGCAGCTCTTTGCTTTTTATTCTATGCTGCTTAACTTCAGACTTAACAGCGCTGCTATTAATAAAGGTGCGTTCTACGACTTGATGTGGGTCAATCCTTGGTATTCCGACTTCGACCCTCAGTATGTATATGCCTTCCTTCGTTATCATGAAGAAGAGAGACTGCTCATAGTCGTCAACTTTAACCTTAATGAGAGTCGCTGCTGTAAAGTGAAAATCTCTGATGATGCATTGGAATATATGATGATGGATCAGTTGAAAGAAAAAAATCCTCTGCTTGTAGCAAGAGATGTTATGACGGGAGAGGAGATACAATATAATATTAATGATGTCGGTACAAAAGGAATAGAGGTTAATCTCAAGCCTGCCGATGTTAAAATCTTGAAATTATGATGAAACTTGTTGAAAACGATTCATGGTTGGAACCTGTCTCCGATGAGGTGGAGGCTCGTTATCAGCGTTATGAGTCAAAGTTGAAATATATTGAAAGTCAATATGGAAGCCTGAAGTCATTTGCCTCGGCGCATGAGTTCTTCGGTTTCACATACGACAATTTGCGCCGAGGCTGGTGGTACCGCGAGTGGGCGCCAGCAGCTCATTATCTGTCGTTATTCGGCGATTTCAATAACTGGGACAGATATGCCAATCCTCTTGAAAGAGAAGACGATGGAGTGTGGAGTATCTTTCTTCCAGATTCACAATATAAGAATCGTCTCACTCATGGAAGTCTCCTTAAGGTGTTGGTGCAGTCGAGCATCGGCGAGCAAGAACGCATACCTGTTTATATAAAGAGAGTACTTCAAAATGAGGAAAACAAAGACTTCGCAGGACAATTCTGGATTACAAAACAGCCGACAGCCGACAGCCGACAGCCGACAGCCCAAGGTCAAAGGTCAAAGGTCAAATGCCAACAGCCAAAGTCCTTGTTTATATATGAGTCTCATATTGGAATGGGACAGGAGAAAGAAGGTGTTGGCACTTATAAAGAGTTCGAGGAGAATGTCTTGCCTAGAATCAAGAAGTTAGGTTACAATGCGATACAGTTGATGGCGGTTGCTGAACATCCTTATTATGGTTCATTCGGTTATCATGTGTCTAATTTCTTTGCTGCAAGTTCGCGTTTTGGAACACCGGAAGATCTTAAGGATTTAATCGACAAGGCACATGAGATGGGAATAATGGTTATCATGGACTTGGTACATTCTCATACTGTGAAAAACACATACGAAGGTATCAATCTTTTTGACGGAACAGAGACTCAGTATCTCCTCGGTGGTCGCGAAGGTCATCATCCTCAGTGGGATTCCAAATTGTTTAACTACGGAAAGACTGAGACATTGCGACTTCTTCTTTCCAATGTCAGGTTCTGGCTCGAGGAGTTCGGCTTCGACGGATTTCGCTTCGACGGCGTGACATCTATGTTGTATAAGGATCATGGCATTGGCTCTTCTTTTGAGACACAGACAGATTATTTCGGTGATAATGTTAACGATGACGCTGTGACATATCTGCAGCTGGCAAATACATTGATACATCAGCTTAATAAAGATTATGTCACTATTGCAGAAGACGTTAGCGGTATGCCTGGAATATGCGCTCCTGTTGCAGACGGCGGTGTAGGTTTCGACTATCGTCTCGGCATGGGACTTCCTGATTTCTGGATTAAGGTGCTTAAGGACCAGAATGAGGAAGACTGGAATATGCATGAGTTCTTCTTCACCATGACGAACAGACTTTATGATGTGAAGACGATAGCATACGCCGAATCGCACGATCAGGCTTTGGTGGGAGATAAGACATTGGCATTCCGACTGATGGATAAGGAGATGTACAGCTCGATGTCGAAGATGACTCCGAGTATTGTCGTCGATAGAGGCATTGCGTTACATAAGATGATACGACTTTTCACCATTTGTCTCGGCGGCAATGCGTGGTTGAATTTTATGGGAAATGAGTTCGGTCATCCAGAGTGGATCGACTTCCCTCGCAAGGATAATGACTGGAGTTATAAGCATGCACGTCGTCAGTGGTCGTTGGTTGATGATGGAAATCTGAAGTTCCATTTCATGAGTGATTTCGATAAGGAAATGTTAATGTTTGTTAAGGAAAACGACATTATGAATTCGGAACCGGCATGGCTTATGGATGCAGACGAAGAGAACAAAACAATAGTTTTTGAGAGAAATAATCTGATGTTTGTCTTCAATTGGGGAACGAAATCTATCAGCGACTATGAAATAAACGTTAAAAACACGGGAGATTACGAAATAATATTCAGCACTGACGATGGGAAATTCGGTGGTTTTGATAATATCGACAAAGATACAGTCTTTCCATCTGAACAAAGGGAGAATCAAGTGTTTATGAATATATATAATGTGAGCAGGACGGCCGTGGTCTATAAAGTGAAAAGATAAAGTGGAAAAGTATTTTTTATTGATGAAAAAGTTTTTTATAGAATGATAAAAAAAGTGTTCGTTAAAATATTTTTTTTCATTATCTTTGTAGCAAATTCTGAAGAATACTATTTGAAATGGCAGATTTAAGTGTAACACTTTCGGAAATAGAGTTAAAGATAAGAAAGCTTATTGCGCTAAAGAATCAGCTTGAAGAAGAGAATAGTAAATTAGCTCAAAGGAATGAGGATTTACAATTGGAAATTGAGATGCTCATGACGGAGAATTCAGAATTGAAGGATAAAATAAATAAATTAGTTATTGTTAACGTACTCGATAACGATAAAGAGGTAGGAGAAAGTAGGCAGTTAATAAAGACACTTGTTAAGGAAATCGATAGGTGTGTTGCAATGTTGAATGCTGAGCAGTAATATATATAAAATCAGGCGAAGATGAACGATAATGAAATAAAGATAAGCGTAAAAATCGCAGAACGTACTTATCGTCTGACTATAGATAAAGCTGATGAAGAAAAAGTGATGAAGGCAGTAACGATGCTCAATGAAAGAGTTCAGTTATATAAGCAGGCATACGATTATAAAGATTATCAGGACTTATTATCGATGGTATGCTTGCAGCTGGCAACTCTCAATGTGAAGTATGAATCGGATGCCGCATATAAAGATCAATGTTTGGAACAAAAACTCGATGAAATTAGTGTTTTATTAAGTGAAAACATAGAATCTAAATGATGTTCTTTGAAAGATATATCTGTCTGTCCGTCGCTTGATGTAAACCTAACAATTATTTACCATAATTCCGGTTTGCTCATGGGTACAAAAACAGGCCTCAACCTGCAAAGGTGCTTTAACGCCAGTGGACGTTTGCGTATCGTGGCAGCCATAAACGTGACTTTTCGGGTTTACTATCCCGGGGCAGGCAGATTCTTTTCTCTTTCCGTTTTCGAGTCTAATCGAATTAAAAAAATGATTTTACTAACATTAAGTCACACAGCAGCATACATTCTCTTAGGAGTAGCTGCTCTCGTAGTAGGTGGTGGCATCGGCGTGTTATTATCTTCAACAGTGATGCGCAACGCTCTCACAAAAAAAAGCAATGAACTTTTAGAAGAAGCTAAAGAAAAAGCAGAAGTAATCAAAAAAGACAAGATCCTTCAGGCTAAAGAGAAATTCTTACAAATGAAAGCCGAATATGAGAAGGAAACAAATGAACGCAAACGCGAAATCCAAAAACTCGAATCACGCGTTCAACAACAACAGCAACAAGCTAACCAACGCGAAGAAGAACTTCGTAAAAAGGCTAATGAAGTAAAAAGCCAACAACAAAGCGTTAGCGCTCAACAAGAAAATCTCCACAAACGTCAAGCAGAATTGGATAAGATCCAAGACGAACAAAAGAAACTCCTCGAGTCAATCTCTGGTCTCTCAGCATTAGAAGCTAAGGAACAACTTAAGGAAATGATGAAAGATGAGGCTGTTTCAGAAGCTATGGTTATCTCAAGAGAAATCGTTGAAGAAGCTAAGATGTCAGCTAACCAAGAAGCTAAGAAAATCGTCCTTGAGACAATCCAACGAACAGCAGCAGAACACGCTATCGAAAATACAGTATCAGTATTCAATATTGAAAATGACGAAATTAAAGGTCGTATCATCGGTCGTGAAGGTAGAAACATCCGCGCTTTGGAATCTCTTACAGGCGTTGAAATCATCATCGACGACAGCCCTGACGCTATCTTGCTCTCAGGCTTCGACCCAATCCGTCGTGAAATAGCTCGCCTTTCTTTACAAAAACTCGTTACAGACGGTCGTATCCACCCAGCTCGTATCGAAGAAGTAGTTAAGAAAGTTGAAAAACAAGTAGAACAAGAAATCATCGAAACAGGTAAACGTACAGTCATCGACCTCGGTATCCACAACCTCAGCCCTGAACTCATCAGAATGATAGGTCGTATGAAATATCGTTCATCATATGGACAAAACTTATTGCAACACTCTATTGAAGTAGCTAAACTCAGTTCTTCAATGGCTGCTGAACTCGGTCTTAATCCTAAGACAGCTAAACGTGCCGGTCTCCTCCACGATATCGGTAAAGTAGCTGAAAACGACGAAGAATTGCCACACGCAATCTTAGGTATGAAAACAGCTGAGAAATATAAGGAAAAAGCTGATGTATGTAACGCTATCGGTGCTCACCACGATGAAATCGAAATGGAAACTCTTATCGCTCCTATCGTTCAAGTGTGTGACGCTATCTCAGGTGCTCGTCCAGGCGCTCGCCGTGAAGTAGTTGAGGCTTACATCCAACGTCTTAACAAACTCGAAGAAATGGCAATGTCATTCCCTGGCGTCGTTAAGACATACGCTATCCAAGCAGGTCGTGAATTACGCGTCATCGTTGCAGCTGATAAAGTAAGTGATATTGAAGCCGACCGCATCTCATTCGACCTCTCTAAACAAATCCAGACAGAGATGACTTATCCAGGTCAAATTAAAATCACTGTCATCAGAGAGACAAGAGCTGTTAGCTTCGCGAAATAAGACAACAAGTCTATAAGACAACAAGACTACAAGTAGAGACGTATCAAAATTCTTTGAATTTTGCTGCGTCTCTCTTTTTTTATTTTGTCTATTATACCTTTTTTTAAATACAAGAAATTCAGAATCTCAGAAACTCAGAAGGACTTTGGCTTGTCGAAGCGTCGAGAGTTGTGCCTTCGACAGGCTCAGGCACCGTACACGAAGTCTGTTGTCTGTTGACTGTTGTCTGTTGACCCTAGACTAAGGTCGCTGAGCTTGTCGAAGCGCCGTTTCTGGAGATTCCACGAAACCACACGAAACTACACGAAATGTTTTTCCTGTGAAAAAACCCTATTCCCCAATTTAAAAGACGCGACAGGGGTGACGTCTCTACATGCGCTCTTGTCACCTCGAAATCAACCTCTAATCCCTCTGTCCCTCTAAACCCCAAATTCCTGAATTCCTACAAAAGTTCTGAGATTTTGAGTTTCTGAGATTCTGAATTTCTTTCTTTGGGCGTTCCGTCTCCGCTTCGCTCCGCCGTCGGGCTTTCCGCTATATCTTTTTCCGCTGCGCTCCAAAAGGATGCCGCTCCAATCCCTAACGCACTGGAGAATTCTAGAAATTTAGAATTCTAGAACCTTAGAAATTTCTAGAGTTCTAAAATTCTAAAGTTCTAAA
>JAZOQH010000003.1:0-1556 GCA_045655965.1 Bacteroidales bacterium
GTTATCTACGAAGAAGGCGCAGAATACGAAGGTCTTCCTATGTACGTATTCAGCGAAAAATCAACAAGCCACGCTATCAGCCGTTCTGGTTACAGAACAATCAACAAGGGCGATATCGTTCAGCTTAACTTATCAGCTAAAATTGATGGTTACTCACCTGCTATCGGTCTTCCTGTTGTTATGGGCAAGTTAGAAGGCCAAAGAAGAAAGGTTGTTGAATTCTGTAAGGAAGCTCACGACTGGACAGTTGAACAGATTAAAGCAGGTAAGCTTGCATCTTCAATTGCTAAGGAATTCTACAATATGTATGTAGAAAACGGTTTCAAAGACGGTTACGTTTACGGACCTTGCCACGGTACAGGTATGATTGAGGTTGAAGCTCCCTGGATGGAAACAACATCAGATTACTTACTCCAGCCTAACATGACATTCCAGGTTGATACATTTATCATGGGCGACGGATTTGGTTGCAGATGGGAAAAAGGTATCTCTGTAACAGAAGACGGATGTCACTCAATGACAGACTACTTAAAGAAGGGTATCATTGAATTAGATTTCTAATTTAATAACTCAATAATAACAAGGGGATGTAAAAGTATTTTTACATCCCCATCTCTTAATATAATGCAAAATGATTATGTCAGTACAAAACACTTGGTTAATCCGAATAAGGAGGAAAAGTTATGGAACTTAATATGAGTTTTCCCAGAGAACTTCAGTACGTAAATGAAAACAGAGTTCCTGTGGTTTTAGTAGGCGGTACAGTTGAATATCACGGACCTCATTGTTCATATGGTTGCGATACATTGATCGCAGAAGGTTTAATCAAAAAGCTTTCTGAAAAGAAAGAAATGATGATTATGCCCACAATCTATTATAGCCCCTCTAGTTATGCAGTAGCAGACGAAAAGAGCGGTACAGTACACATTGAAGAAGATGTGTTTGAAGCGTATTTATTCCAGATTTTCACAAATATGCTCTGTGCAGGTTACAGAAATGTTTATGTAGTTATCCACCATCAGTTTGAGCAAGAAAACTTAAAGCCTATGACACTTTCTTATATGAAAGCGGCATCACGTGCTACTATGCGCTACCTTGAAAAAGAACAAGGTCAGGGCTGGTGGGGTAGTGAAAACTACGCAACCTATTACGAAAACTTAGGTGGCGGAGACGATCCGTTTAGCTGGATTAAAGTTATCCCCACAATGAGCACAGAAGTACAGAACGCAACAGGCTACGACCATGCAGGTAAGTATGAATGTTCAATTTTGATGTCTTTATATCCCGATGCTGTAAAGCTTGACAGAATTGACGACATCAAACATTGGTTTACAGACAGTGCAAGAGAAGCATCAAAGGAAATAGGCGACGAAATGGTTGCTAAATCATTAGAATACCTGGAAAAGAAAATCGTATAATCGGAGCTGATTTTATGAAGTTAAATTTACAGAAAAGCTTTTTTGCAGACCGTGAAAACAAGCTTTTAGAATATGGCGAATTTGAAATTTCAGCATTTCGTTATTCTTCAGGTGTTGAGGCACTCTCTGTAAAAAACT
>JAZOQH010000004.1:0-87529 GCA_045655965.1 Bacteroidales bacterium
AATGTCATCTGGTGATTCCCATTTCGTTATTTCCCTTGCTTCAGAATGGCGGTCATAAACCACATAACAGGCCAACCATAAAGGCAAACCTTTAAATTGAGAAATATCTGTAAGATTTATCGTCTTTTCTCGTACTCTATCCTTTATCTTCTCATCATATTCTCCCGTCAGTATTTTTTCAATACGAACCATTGTGTTATCATCAATTGCAGATTCTTCCCAATATTTACCCATTCTCATAAGAGGCAACAATTTCTTGATAGCCTTTTCCGAATAAGATCCATATTCTTTCTCAAATGGCGGCATCTTTGAAAACTCATCAACAAACGATTCTGGAAGACTATGTTTACTTGCATATTTACCAAGAGCCAATTTAATTTCCTGCTTATCCTCTACAGAATACAAGATATGCCATAGCGACTCTTCTCTTTCTTTTGTTAAAAATTCCAAAGAAACGCCGACTTTATTTAATCTGCCCAATATACAATTTCTCGTTTCATTACATTTATAACTTTCTTCTTCTACATAATTCCAACGATAATTATCTATCTGCTTTTTAATGCCAAATGGTTCATATTTAAGAAATGCTTTTTGGTCAACTTCCTTACGATTATTCAACCAATCGAACAAATCAACAATATCATTTTCATTCTTCAGGAATTCACTTGTAACATCAACATCAACACACAATTTGCCATCAACAACCTTTTCCTTTTGATAAATCTTTAGGTTAGAAATAAACTGCCACAAGCGAAATTCTTGGAATAAAGGATTTGATTTAGCAATACATTTTAAATTATCATTAAATAATTTATCATTGCCAGCATCATCTTTTATATAATCGCCATTTTTATCTTTTTTCTTATATACACGTGTTTCGTACGGGCAATCAGACACCAAAGATTTTTTGCTTTTAAGTGGCCTTTGATAGAAAATTATATCATTGATAAACAAATATGTAAAGTCTTTCTGCACTATATTATTCCTATGACTTTCATTATTAGGATATAGTTTCTCTATACATTTATTATATAATTCACTATCAGTTAATTCAGGTATAAATTCCTTTTGTTTCTCAATGATTTGGCGTAGTTCTTCTTTATAGAATTTACGTTCAATCGTACGAACCAATTTGCCATTGATTTTCTGCTGTGGATTTAACAATATATTGTCATAAATATAACATCCTATTGTTTTGTGACTATTTTCAATATCAGATTCCGTCTTAACTTTAAGCAAATTCCAATCTTCTTCTTTTGGTGCACGGAACGAACGCCTTACATTTCCATCTTTATCCTTTTTAGGACTTCCATCTTCATTCAATTCAGTAGTAACAATAAAATCTTTGATTTTACCTACCCAATCTAATGGAATACTACTTAAGCGTCTGTAAACCATTCCATTTTCCAAATGAACGTTATACCAAACATCATTGCCTTTTTTCTCTTCTGTAGCTTCGACATTAACTACTTTCAATGCATAAAACTTAACATCCTTAGTTTTATCTTCAATATCATCTTCACCTCTTAGTTGATAATAGCCACGTTTTTGATTGAAGTTTAATAAAATCCAAGCAAGTTCATATTTTGAAATAGGTTTTGTCAATGCTTTTTTGCGCAAATAATAAATAGTCCAATCATATGGAATCTTGATACCAGAATATTGTTGATTGAATTCTTGCGACATCTCTATAAATGAATCCATAAACAAGAACTCTGCTTTTCCTAACGCATCTTTTCGCCATGGCAATTTTGGTTCTGAATCATCTATAAATTTACCATATCTATCTAGTTTTAACGAATAGTGCTCCGGCAAGAAACCCATTAAATCCAAAATCCTATGCAAACGTTCTCTTCTTAATAACGAACGTTCTCTCAAACGTCTTGTTCCTCTATAACTCGTTCTGTTTGCAGTTTGAGAAACAGTTTCTCCTAAATCAAATTTACCTAATATAGTAGCATCCATTGGAATGATACGACTATTAGCAGCTTCTATTTTATATGGTTGTAATGTTATTTTACCATCTTTTTCGATTTCATCTACAAGAGTAACTGCCCATCCTATACTGTTTGTTCCTAAGTCTAATCCTAATATCCTTTTCATATATGTTGTTTTTATTTATCATTACAAGACTTCAAAGTTATGTAAAAAAATATTTTTAAAAAAACTTTTTCGTAATAATATTTGTTTATTTTTGCAGTACATAATTTAAGCAATTCACAATAAGGATTATTCCGTTGTGGAAACATTTAAAGCGGGGTCAATAGCCTCGCTTTCTTTTTTTAACATTTTTTCAAAACCATTTCAAAACATTAGTGTCATTTAGTGAAATTTCGCGGATAAAAAAAAATAAGGACGATTTTCACATCGTCCTTATTCGTTATATGATGGTCACTTCGACAGGCTCAGCGACCATTCATTCCTAATTCCTAACTTCTAATTCCTCATTAGATTAAATCCATTTTACCAATGCGAAATCTTGTCTGTGTGGCAACATTTCGTTTGTTGGATAGATACGGAATGTATAGTTGAACACACCTGCCTTGTTCAATGGGAGGTTGATATAATAGCGTGCCCAGCCTTCGCCTGAGTCAACGATTTGCAATTGTTCAACTTGCATCAATTTGTCGTTGCCCTTGCCGTCTTGTCCGCCGAATACTATCTCAACGCCTACATCGCCTCTGTCTAATCCCGGTGTTCTTAATGTGACTTCTGCAATGATGACATCACCGAAGTTGAGTGATCTTACGTTTGGATCTGGAATCTTGATAGACTCTACTTCTATCTTGTCCCAACTTGCTTCCACTTTCTTCTTCCATGCTGCAATCTCAAATGCTTTCTGATAACGGTTTTCGCGCATAACGTCTGTTCTCTCAATCAACTTGTTGTAATACTGTGCGAAGTAATCGTCGAGCATACGTTTCATGGTGTAATGTGGAGCAATCTGCATCAAGTCGTTCTTGATATATTGAACCCATTGTGTTGGGATATCTTTTTCGTTTCTGTTGAAATACAATGAAACGATTTCGTTTTCGATGAGGTTGTATATTGTCTCAGCATCGAGTTCGTCTTGGTAGCGTTGGTCGCTGTATGTTCTTTCTTCTTGGAGAGCCCAGCCTGCTTGAGGACGGAAGCCTTCTGCCCACCATCCATCGAGGACTGAGAGGTTCAATGTTCCGTTCATGACGGCTTTCTCACCACTTGTTCCTGATGCTTCGAGAGGACGTGTTGGTGTGTTCATCCAGATGTCAACACTGCTGGT
Source organism: Bacteroidales bacterium (assembly GCA_045655965.1). Lineage (GTDB taxonomy): Bacteria > Bacteroidota > Bacteroidia > Bacteroidales > F082 > Limimorpha. The sequence continues at coordinate 3,263 of JAZOQH010000004.1, forward strand.
CAATATCTTACCGAGTTCCATATCGTAGTTGTTGAGGAAGATAACCTTGCCAGCGAACTCTTTTCTTCTTGATGTCTCGATAATCATCTTAATCAAATCCTGACCTGCCTTGTCGTTAGGGTGAGCCTTACCTGCGAAGAGGAACACTACAGGTTTTTCTGGATTGTTAAGAAGTTCTGCAAGACGGTCTATGTTATTGAACAACAAGTGAGCACGTTTGTATGTAGCGAAACGACGAGCAAAACCGATGATAAGAGCGTTTTCATTGAAATTGTCGATTGTATTGATAATCAATGAAGGACTTTCTTGACGACGTTGCATGTCTTCAACGACTTTCACCTTGAGATATTCTGTGAGGCGGTGTTTCAAGTCTTTCTTGATATTCCAGATTGTCTCGTCAGATACATTATTAATATTTGCCCAAACATTTGGATCTGATTGTACGTCAACGTAGTCTTTTCCAAGTACTTCTCTATAAAGTCTTTGCCATGAGAAGTCTGTCCATGTTGGAAGGTGGACACCGTTTGTGACGTAGCCGATATGGTTTTCTTCTGCGAAGTAACCTGGCCACATTTGTTGGAACATCTCTCTTGAGACGCGGCCGTGAATCTTACTTACGCCATTTACTTCCTGACTGAGGTTAGTTGCCAAGACACTCATAGAGAATTTTTCGTATGGGTCGTTGTGACGAATCTTACCGAGGTTCATGAAATCGTCCCAGCTGATGTTCATACGTCCTGGATAATGAGAGAGATAAGTTCTCATAAGATGTTCTTCAAAGACGTCGTGACCTGCAGGAACAGGAGTATGTGTTGTGAATAATGTTGATGTTCTTACTAATTCTTTAGCAACGTCGAAGTCGAGGTTGTGACGTGTGATATAAACGCTCAGACGTTCCAATCCGCAGAATGCAGCGTGACCTTCGTTGCAGTGGTAAACTGTTGGTTTCACGTTAATCTTATCCATCAATCTGATACCGCCGATACCGAGGAACATTTCTTGCTTGATACGCATTTCGCTGTCACCGCCATAGAGTTTTCCTGTGATGCCTCTGTCTTCTGGTGAGTTTTCATCGATGTCGGTATCAAGGAGATATAAACTGATACGACCTACTGGAACGCGCCATGCTCTTGCATATACAGAGCGTCCTGGGAAAGCGATGCTGATGATGACTTTCTCGCCGTTTTCATCGCATACAGGTTCCATTGGGAGGTATGAGAAGTCTTGTGGGATATATTGTGAAAGTTGTTCACCCCATACTGACAAGTCTTGTGCGAAATATCCGTAACGATACAAGAGACCGATTGCCAACATGTTAGCATTAGAGTCGGATGCTTGTTTGAGATAGTCGCCAGCCAAGATACCGAGACCGCCTGAGTAAATCTTAAGGCTCTTTGTCAAGCCGTACTCCATGCTGAAGTAAGCGATAGTATGGTTATCAGCAGGTTTTACTGACATATATTCTTTGAAGCGAGCGTATGTTGAATTCAATTTTTCAACAAATGCTGCGTCATTTTCCAAAGCTTCAATCTGTGATTTAGAAAGGTTCTTCATCAAAGCTATTGGATTGTGTTCCACTGTTTTCCAAGCTTGTGGGTCAATTGAAGAGAACAATTCTGTTGCTTCAACATCCCAGCACCACCAGAGATTTTGTGAAAGTTCTTGCAACTTCTGCATCTCTTCTGAATAGTTAGGTTCAACAACGATTCTCTTCCAGTTTGGTGTATCTTGTTTTTCGTAATGGAAATTACGTAATATCTCGTTATATTTCTTTGCTTGTTTCATATAGTCACGACCTCTTAATTTGTCCAAAGCAATATCGTATGCTTCTAAATAATTATTTATCAATTCATTCCACTCAAATTTTCCAACCAATTCAAAAGCATTTTTCTTCACTGCTTTAATTTGATTTTCATCTTTAGATGTGAAGTTCAAAATTATCTTCACGATGTCATCGGTAACGATGATGCCATTGCCTTCTTCACGATGAACGATTGCTACTGATTCATTTTCAAACTTTTCATCTTGGATGTAGCGACCAAAACCTGCGAGGTCTGTTGTCACTGTAGGAATTCCGTGTGCGATGCTTTCCATTGGTGTGTAGCCCCATGGTTCATAATAAGATGGGAATACTGTCAAATCGAAAGCGTATAAGAAGTCGTTGTATTTAAGGTTAAAGACGCCGTCGTTGCCGTTGAGATATGAAGGAACGAACATCACCTTTACCTTATCTTCTGAATTATTATTCAATCCATTTTCTCTCAAAGAGTTAAGAACGGCGTCGTATTCATAACCGAAGATATGGTGTGTGCAAGGAAGATCGGTATGACCTTCGATAGGTTTCTTGCCTTCACGACGATATTCCAATTCTTTGTAGATACCAGAAATGTTAGCAGGCACTGCGATGACTGCAACAATTTCCTTATTAAGTTCTGCTGATTTGTTAAGTCTACCTAAAGCATTGATGAATAAATCGATGCCTTTATTTTTAAACTCATATCTACCGCTGTTCAAGATATAGAAAGCGTCATCTGATGCTTTTGTTCCAGATATGATATTGAGTACTTCTGTGATTTTTTCTCTAGCTACTTTTCTTTTTTCTGAAGCAGTGTTTTCGTCAGCAACGTATGTTTCATTGATGCCATTGATTGTGATAACATCAGGTTCACGTTGTAAGAATTGTTTGCATTCTTCTGCTGTCACTTCGCTCACTGTTGTGAATACGTCAGCATTTTGCGCTGCGTTATATTCCATTGATTGTTGAGACACGATATTGAATCTGTTTGCCATTTCAGCAGGTTCAAATGTCTGTAAATCATTATAAAGAGCGAGGCCGTTGCCGCTGATGGCACGACCGAGATATGTTGCGTGTGTTGTGAATGCTGTTGCAATCTGAGGGCAGTTTTCCTTGAGATAAAGGATACCAGAGCCTGTCATCCATTCATGGAAATGAGCGACGATATTATCATCGTCTTCGATATTCCATTTCACGAAGCTTTCGATGACCTGACCTGCTGCGTAACCGAAGAGTACTGGTTCGATGTAATCCCATTGTCCACGAAGAGAATCGAGACGATATGCTTCCCAAAGATGAGACAATATCTCATTCTTCTTTGGATAAAGTGATGTGTAGTCAATTAAAATAGCCAATGGTCTGCTGTCGAGTTTCCAACGTCCTATTCTAACCTTAAGTCCTTGCTCAAGAACTTTCTCACGCCATTCTGGAAACAATGTTGTGTCTTCAACGAAATATAAAGTCTCGTGTGACTCCTTAACCACATCAGGGCCAATGGTTATGTAATTATCACCGATTTTTTGTTTTACTTCATCTGCCTTTGTCGATAACACGGTGTAGATTCCGCCCACCATATTACAGACTTCCCAACTCGTTTCAAAAAGATAATTTGGAGTTTTCATTAAATTCTACTAGTTATATATATATTATTATATTATTTGATACCTACACATACAACAATATCAACTTATAAAAGCTTATAAGTCAACACTTTGTAAATATTATAGACTGAAAATCAGAGTGTTTCACACTCTTTGCAAAGATAATAAAAAAGTTATTCTTTGTGTTAAAAAAATTAGTTAATAAAAGATATTTTTTCGACTGTAAATCAAACATTATTAGAGGGACAGAATCAAAAAAAAGAGACGCCATCGATTCTTGACGTCTCTATTACCATTAGCCTTTTATTTTATTCTTTCTTTAAAATCCGTTAAGATATTCATGAAATTGATGTAATAATCATAAGGTGATGTGCTGCTATATTTAGTACACAAATGATAGAAGTTATTAGCATCCTGAAGTGCGTTCCAGTCACGGATAACATCTTCATCTTTAACACGTTTCACCTTACTTGCGCATGAATATAAAGTCTGTATCGCATCATCTTGGAGGTCGTTGCCCATCCATAATGAAAGGTCGCGTTCCTCGCCCATTGATGAAAGCGGTATTGGAGCATCGAATATACTCATTGTCTGCAACTTGTCAAGCATCTCAATTGGTTTGGCATATTCGAAGTCGCTGTTATTCAATATTGCATCTGGGAGATATTTCATGAAATCAATAATACCTGTTGATGCATCGTAAACATCTCCGAAAGTCTCGTAGTTAGCGAAGATATTAACAACTTCTTCATTACATCCATTGAGTTGCTCAACGAATGATTCTGTTGTCAATGCATTATTTACGAAGTTAAGAGATATAGCGTCGCTAAGTTTATAGTTACGGAGCAAGAGACGTAACTTAGGATTTATTGAATTGGCATATAGGAAGTTAGGGCTCTTCCATCCGAGGACATGTTTTGCGCCTTCTGTTGCCATGAGGTTAAATCCCATCTCAGCAACGTCGGCACCTATCTCGTTAGAATATATCAATTCAGTATTGACGAATGTCTTAGGTGTGACACCGAAAATCTCTTTCATCAATTTCTTATGTTCAGCGACTTGTTTCTTGAAGACCTCTTTATTATGCAAGGCTACTGTTGAGTGAGCGTATGTTCCAGCGAGCACTTCAATATTACCTGTCTTCACAAGTTTCTTGAAGCTTTCCAAAGCGTCAGGAGCATACTGCTGCATCTGCTCAATGGCGATTCCTGAGAAATAGAAAGCGAATTTAACTTTATCGCCATAACGTTTTATCTGTTCCATAAGAATCTCATTCATTGGAAGATAACAACGGTCGGCACAACGGCGCATCGCTGTTCTGTTTCTGTATTCGTCATAATAAAAATGTCTTTTTCCTACGTCGAAGAAACGATATGTACGCAAGTTATATGGTTGGTGTACTTGGAAATAAAAACAAATCGACTTACTCATAATATATATTTTTTTAGTTTTTTTTTAATTTATTTTAGCTATCAGCTTTCAGCATTCAGCCATCAGTATGTTATAATTGTCAATTACTGACGGCTAATAGCTTTTTCATAAACGTCTTTAATCTTCTTAGAAGCGAATTCCCATTTGAGGTTATCTACCTCTTCTTTTCCTTCTTTCTTGAAGTGATTGCTCAAGACAGGATAATGACATAAGCCATAGATAGCGTCAGCCAAACCGTTGATATCCCAGAAATCAACTTTCAACACGTTTTGAAGCACTTCAGAAACGCCCGACTGTTTTGAAATCACGCAAGGAACGTCGAGGCGCATAGCTTCGAGAGGCACGATGCCGAAAGGTTCTGAGATAGAAGGCATGACGAATACGTCAGACATAGCGAACATCTGGTCTACGTCGTTGCCCTTAAGGAAACCTGTGAAGTGGAAGTTGGCACCCATCTTAAGCTGAGCGACACGGCGTATCATCTTAGGAAGAAGGTCGCCGGTACCAGCCATCACAAAGTGAATTGTAGGGTCGTATTGCAAAATCTTATGCGCTGCTTCCACGAAATATTCCGGACCTTTTTGATATGTGATACGTCCAAGGAAAGTGACGACCTTATTCTTCAGTCCGCATGTTTCATATTCAGAACGTTTTTTATCATTTGGTTCAACAGCATTATGTACAGTGATGACTTTATCCGGATTGATGCCGTATTTCTCAACGACGATTTTTCTTGTCAAGTCACTAACAGTTATCACGATGTCGGCTGCTTCCATACCGCGGCGTTCAATCGAATAGACGAGAGTGTTGATATTCTCGCCAGAGCGGTCGAACTCAGTGGCGTGCATGTGAACCACGAGAGGTTTTCCCGTTGTTTCCTTAGCAGCGATACCAGCTGAATATGTCAGCCAGTCGTGAGCGTGAATCACATCGAATTCGTCTTTATGTTCGAGAGCGAGAGAAGAACCGATGAGAGCGTAACGAGATACTTCTTCCATAAGGTTGGCGCCATATTTTCCAGAGAACTCATAACGAGGCATGAAGACAGGGCTCTGGAAATGACTTGTAGCGCGTTGTTCTTCAACAAGCTGTTCAAAACGTTCAGGACCGACGTAAGGGATAATATTAGAACCAATCTCCATATATTGAACTCTATCCCAATACGATCTATCTTTTTCATTATCAATATTGACAGTCACATCGCTTGCGTTGAGAAGACGTACGTTGGTCTCATCTTCATCGCCATGAGCCTTAGGCACCACGAAGAGCACATCTACTCCATTCTTGGCGAGACCCTTTGTCATTCCGAAACAAGCAGTGCCGAGACCTCCTGTGATATGTGGAGGAAATTCCCAGCCAAACATCAACACTTTCATAATATTATTTTTTCAATCCGTCAATAACATATTTCAAATATAACAATGCTGCTACGCTTGTAGATTGCGAGATGCAACCACGTGACTCATGAGGAGGATTGCCATCATAAATCTCTGATATTGTACCGATTCCATTTTCAGCAATGATTTCTTCAAAACCGTTATACAAATCTTCGAGATATGGCAATGATGTCTTTCCATATAAAGACACAGCTGCGTCAGCGTAAGGCATTATCAACCATGGGAATACCGTTCCATTATGATATGCCGTCTCTCTTTCTCTGTGGTTACCGATGGTAACTTCTCTATATTGTTCAGAGCGAGGCGACAATGAACGTAAACCTCTGTTAGTCAACAACTCGGAACGAGTGATATCGAATATCTTCTTTTTCAAGTCGTCGTTGAGTGGACAATAAGGTAAAGATATAGCAATCAACATATTTGGACGGACCATATCATTTTTCTCATTGTCGTTTATATAATCATAAAACTTACCATTTTGTTCATTATAGAAGCATTTTGCATAAGAAGCAGCGACCTTATCAGCAACGCCATTCCATTTTTCCAAGTCAGCATTTTTCTTATCTGCTTCTTTCAATACATCGACAGCATAACGCAAGGCGTTGTACCACAATGCATTTATTTCAATATTCAATCCGGTTCTTGGAGTATATGGTTTTCCGTCGCAGAAGACATTCATCCATGTGAGAGCGAGGTTTTCATTTCCAGCATAAAGGAGTCCGTTTTCCAATGTCTTGACATTAAACTCAGTTCCTTCTATGAAACTATTGAGAATCTTTGACATAACGTCGCCATATTCTTTCCATACGGTCTTTTTGCTTACGCCGAGCATCTCTTCATATTTCTGGAGTATGAGGAAGAACCAGAGCGGAGAATCTACCGCTGTATAATAGAGTGATTTCTGGTAATATCTGTTAGAGAAGAAAGGACCTTTCATTGTGTCTATCAGATATTTCAACAATTCTTTAAAAGTCTTCTTGTCGCCATTGGCGAGTATCAATCCCGGGATTGAAAGAAGAGTGTCACGACCGCAGCTGCCGAACCAAGGGAAGCCGGCGAACATACGAGTTCCGTCTTTCTCTCTGATGATGAACTGCTGTGCAGAGTTCTGCAGACAATGTTCGAAGCTGTCGCGAGGAATCCTTGACTCTATCAATGCATCGAACTGACGTTTGAAAGAAGCAGGGCTTTTCTCTTCGAGGCCGGCAGAGACTATTATAGACTCGCCCTCTTTAAGGTTAACATCGAAGAAACCTGGAACATACAAGTCCTCTACTGCATCGTAGCCGCGTTCAAATTCTCTGAGGTAGAAAACTTTGTAATACCACAGAGGCGCATGTGTATATTCAGCGCTCTTTGAAATCTGGAGGCACAATGGATCGTAGTTTTCATACATCTGCCATGATGCTCCGTTCTTCAAAGGGATATATTTACGATTTGCATCGTGATTTTCATGAGTGAGGTTATGGACGTTACGGAACGCCAAGAATGGAGTGAGACGCAGCACTATTGGCTGAGCAGCCTCGATGACATTGTAACGTATATAGATTCTGCTGTCATTTTCAGCGAAGATATATTCTTTGGTGATACGAGCACCGCCGACGCGATATGTCAATGTTGGAATAGGTTCTGCTGAGAACTCTCTAAGATATTTATGTCCCGAAGGCATAATGGTGCCGTCTTCATACTGATGGACTCCAAAATGGAATTCCTCTTTGTTCACTATCACAGTCTCATCTATCGATGAAAGCAAGACGTGATTGTAGTTGTCAAGCTGCGGCTGCGGTACAACCAGCAAACCATGATACTTTCTGGTGTTACAGCCAATTATTGTAGTATTGCAAAAGGCTCCTGATCTATTAGAACGCAGAATTTCCTTATTCATAGTAAATTCAAGGTTTACCAAATGCTGCTTATCAAAAGAAATATATGCCATCTTAATATGAATTTCAAAATTTTACAACTTTGCAAAGTTATAATTTTTGAATCAAAAAACAAATAGTTGAAAAATTATTTTAATTATTTTTCACAATAATATAATTTTAATAATAACGAGGTGTTTTAAGTCGATGAGGTAGTGAGATGATTTAAGGTTAATAAAAAAGGAAGGTCAAATTCGACCTTCCTTTTATTTCTAAAATTCTAAAGTTCTAGAATTCTAAATTTCTTAAAGCACCATGATTCGTTTAATTACGACTTCATCGTTTGCAATCATTCTGACGATATAAGATCCTCTGTTGAATCCTGTCACGTCTATCATGGTTTCTTGTTGATTTACGCTTTGTGAATATACCATCTTGCCATCAACAGTGAAGATGCTTAATTCTTCAATATTGCTGTTAGATGTAATTCTTACGTATTCTTTTGCTGGATTTGGATAGATTTCAAATACTGCATTGCCGAGTTCTTCAACAGCGTCGTCTTCAACAACGAATTCAACTTTTGTGATTTCACCCCATACGTCATCAGCGTTCTTAGCTTGTGCCACAACATAGTATTTAACGTTTGTTTCAACTGTCATTGTGCTTACATCAACGCCTTCGAGGTAATCTTCATTTTCGTTAAGCATTTCCATTATCGCGTCTTCACCGATTTCGTCAGCCTCTGTCTTTTCGATAACGATGTAGTGGTATAAAACAGCGTTTTCGTTTGGTGTTGCTGTGATTTCAACTGATGTTTCTGACAATGCTTCAACTGCGATTTCCACTAATGCTGGACCTGCTTCTTCAACGAAGAATTCAACTGTTGTCACTTCACCCCATTTGTCGTCAGCGTTCTTAGCTTGTGCTACAACATAGTATTCTGTGTTAGAAACGATTGTCCATGAACATTCGTCAACGCCTTCGAGGTAGTTTTCATTTTCATTGAGCATTTGCATTACAGCTTCTTCACCGATTTCTTCTGCTTCTGCCTTTTCAATGATAATGTAGTGATATAAAACAGTGTTTTCGTTTGGTGTTGCTGTAACCAAGACTGATGTCTTTGATGTTTCACTTACTTCGATTGCAACAGATGCTGGACCTGCTACTTCAACGATGAATTCTACTTTTACAATAGTTCCCCATTTGCCGTCAGCGTTCTTTGCTTGTGCAACAACATAGTATTCAACATTTGATTCTATTGTCAATTCTTCAACATTAACGCCTTCGAGATAATCTTCATTTTCGTTGAGCATTTGCATCAATGCTGCTTCGTCCATAGCGTCTGCTTCTGCCTTTTCGATAACGATGTAGTGGTATAAAACAGCGTTTTCGTTTGGTGTTGCTGTGATTTCAACTGATGTCTCTGATGTTGCTTCAACTGCAATTTCAACTGATGCTGGACCAGCTACTACGAACTCAACCTTAACTACTTCACCTGATCTTCCGTCAGCGTTCTTTGCTTGTGCTATCACATAATATTCAACGTTTGACTCAACTGTATATGTCCATACGTCAACGCCATTAAGGTCGTTTGCTTCTTCAAGTTTTTGCATCAATGCTGCTTCGTCCATTGCGTCTGCTTCCGCTTTCTTAATGACGATGTATTGGTATGACACAGCATTTTCATTTGGTGTTGCTGTGACTTCAACTGATGTCTCTGTCAATTTTTCAATTTCGATTTCAACTGATGCAGGACCAGCTACTACGAACTCGTATTTTGTAACTTCACCCCATACATCATCAGCGTTCTTGCCTTGAGCCACGACATAATATCCAACATTTGACTCAACTGTCATTGTGTAAACATCAACAGCTGTAAGGTAGTTTTCATTTTCATTGAGCATTTGCATCAATGCTTCTTCGCCCATTGCATCAGCTTCAGCCTTTTCAACAACGATGTAGTGATATAAAATAGTGTTTTCGTTTGGTGTTGCTGTGATTACTACAGATGTCTCTGACAATTTTTCAATTTCAATATCAATTTCTGATACACCAGCTTCAACTTTTGTCTTAACGACAAGTGAATTCAATGTACCATCATTACCTTCAATATCGATTGGGAGAGCGTAGATTGTGTAGTTTGTGTTTGGCAATAAAACACCATCCCAGAATTCTGTATGTGCTTCTGTCTTCAATTCACCATTTTCCTTAACTACTTCTGCCATTGAAACGCCTGCTGCTTCATATTCTGCTACTTCATCAGCTGTAGCGATCATGAAGTAATATTCACCGCATTCAGCATTTGGAGTGAATGTTGCTGTTATTGAATATGTCAATACTTCACCTTTTGTGATTTCAACTTGAGCATTGAGAGCCTTTGTTGTGACAGTTATAGTATTAACTTCACCATTGAAACCATCAACGTCAACTGGGAGTGCGTAAATTGTATAAGCAGTGTTTGATGTCAAGTTTTCAAATACTGTTGTCAATATTCCGACTTCATTTTCACCATATTGTTTTACAACTTGAGCAACAGTGTTTGTTCCGTCTTGATATTGTTCCATTTCTTCTGCTGTAGCGCATAAGTAGTAATATTCAACGCAGTCAGCATTTGGAGTGAATGTTACTGTTATTGTCTTTGCAGTGAAGTTATCTCTTGTAATGTCAACTTGTGGAGCGAAAGCTTGAGTTGTGATATTGAGTGTGCTCAATGTGCCTTCTGTTCCTTCAACATTGATTGGAAGAGCGTAGATTACGTATTCTGTGTTAGAAATAAGTTCTTCAAATGTTGCAGCGTAAGCTTCTGTCTTAAGTTCACCATTTGTCTTTACGTATTCAGCGTTTACGTCTTCTGTTGCGGCAGCAATCATAAAGTAATATTCAACGCAGTCAGCATTTGGAGTGAATGTTGCTGTTGCTGTTTTTGTCAATACTTCACCTTGTGCGATAGCTACTTGAGGAACGAGAGCTTTTGTTGTGACGTTCAATGTCTTGATTTCGCCATTGAAACCATCGATATCAATAGGAAGAGCGTAGATTGTATATGCTGTGTTAGATGTCAAGTTTTCAAAAACTGTTGTGAATGTTTCAGTTTTGTTTGTGCCATTAGCCTTGATATATTCTGCATCAACTGTTTCTGCAGATGTAGCGATCATATAATAATATTGAGCGCAGTCGGCATTTGGAGTAAATGTTGCTTCTATTGTCTTAGCTGTAAAGTTACCTCTTACGATATCAACTTGAGAAGAGTATGATTGAGTCTTGACAGCGAGAGTCTTCAAAGCGCCTTCTGCACCTTCGACATCGATTGGGAGAGCGTAGACTTTATAGTTAGTGTTAGAAACCAAGTTTTCAAATGTATTTGTGAAAGCTGATGTCTTAACTACACCATTAGCTTTAACGTATGCAGCGTCCACATTTTCTGTAGCGAGAGCTATCATGAAGTAATATTCAGCGCAATCAGAATTTGGAGCGAATGCAGCTGTAACAGATTTTACAGTGACTGATTCTTGAGTAATGTCAATTGATGGCGCGAATGCATTTGTTGTGAATGCTGCTGTTGCCATTTCGCCTTCTGTATTATCAGAAGTTACAGGGAGTGCATAGACTTTATATTGAGTATTAGAAGTCAAATCGTTCCATGTCTTTGTAAACTCACCTGATTTCACTTCGCCGTTAGCTTTTACATAAGTAGCGTTAACACTTTCTGTTGCTTTAGCGACTAAGAAATAATATTGAGCGCAGTCGGCATTTGGAGTGAAAGTAGCAGATGCTGATTTATGAGCGACTGTACCTAAAGTGATTGCAACTTCTGGAGCAGGAACATATGGATAACTGATAGTGACATTTGTTGTATTTGATGTCATTGGGTAGTTTGTAGAAACCACTCTAACTTTATAGTTTGCGCTTGCAGCAAGGCCAGCAGGAATGACACCATTGATAGTACCGCTTGTGTTAGTTGTGACGCGACCTAATTCGACAGGATTTTCGAAGCTGCCGTTAGCGTCTGAAAGTTGAGCTATGACTTCGTTAGCAGCCTTGTTCAAGTTGTAAGTTGACATTGAACCTGACAAAGAGAAAGGAACGCTGATATTCATTGTTGTACCATTGTCTGAGTATTGGAATTCTGTCTGAGCCAACATTTCCATATTCAATGTTGGATTATAGATAAGACATATATCATCGATATACAATTCATCGCCACTACTTCCTTGACCTGGGGTTTTATTTGTAGTGAAGGTTGTTAAAATATATCTTGGATCATTATGAGAACCTGCAGTGAATGGAATTGTCAATCTTTTCCAAACGACACCAGATGTGCTGGTAGCTGCAAATTCTTTATTTGCTGTCGCACATACCATATTAGCAGGAGAGTCACCGCTCTTGGCAAGTTGTTTCATATCAACGTCACCATGAAGTGTTGTATTCACCTTTGCAACTGTACTACTGTTTGCTGCCTTAAAAGCAATCCATACCGTCAATGAGTCTGGTATGGTTGTCAATGGTGTATTAAAGTTAGAGTCTGATCTTTTAGTAAAATTATAATTAGCATCATCATTTGCGGTCGTACTACCTGCATAAATTCTTCCTGTTGTCATATTACCATTAGCAACTATGCCTAAAGTACTAGTTGAAAAAATACGAGCACTCTTGCTTCCTGTACTACCTGGACGAGTTTTGTCTGATTCTGAAATCTGGTTACTTAACAAGTCTGCCAAGTTTCCAATAAGGAAAACTTTCTTACCTTCTGCAGTCATAAATGAGTTCCAGTTTACAGGCTCAACACAGTCATCTTTTACAGTCTCCCAGGTTTCAAAACCGTAATTGTTTAATTGCTGTCCGTAAGGAGTAGATCTCATTTCAAAATTGAAATTGTTGTATTTTTCCAAAATTTCCTTGAAAGAATTAACTTGAGCATTAGTTGTAAAACTTAATGCGAAACATGCCATAAATATGAAGAAGCATCTTCTCCACATCGATGTTTGTTTAGATAAACGTTTTGTTTTAAATGTCATTTTTTATAGATTTAATTAATAATTTACTTTTGTTTAAGGTCTTTTATAAAAAGGTGCAAAGATAACTCTTTTATACATACGATTTATACATTTTCAACAAACAGTATTTCCATGACACTTACACTATCATTTTTTTCATTTGAAGCTTATTTTTATTAAATTCGCATTCTATTTTAACATTTGCCTATGGACCTTATCGACAAGACGAAAAAGACATTAAGCGTATCTTTGAAAAGCGCATTAGTTTTACCTTTTATCGCATCATGCGTGAACGAGGAAAAACCTATGAACATACTATTTATCATGTCTGACGACCATTCATATCAGACAATAAGCGCTTACGACACTTCTTTCATACGCACGCCAAATCTCGACCGCATCGCTAACGAAGGCGTACGATTCAACAATAGTTTTGTCGCCAACTCCATCAGCGCACCCTCACGTGCATGTCTGCTCACAGGAAAACACAGTCACGCTAACGGATTCACCGACAACAGCTGCGTCTTCGACGGAAGTCAGCAGACATTCCCGAAACTGATTCAAGACAGATATGAGACAGCCATCATAGGCAAATGGCATCTCAACTCAGATCCGACAGGATTCGACCACTGGGATATATTGATAGGTCAGGGCGACTACTACAACCCTACCTTCATCCGTAACGGAGAGAAGATACAACGCCAAGGTTACGCCACCAACATAACCACCGACGTAGCTCTGGAATGGCTGGAGAACGAACGTAACACAGAAAAGCCATTCTGTCTCCTGCTGCATCATAAAGCTCCTCATCGCACTTGGATGCCCGACACTTGCGACTTTAAATTATTTAAAGACAGCGACTTCCCGCTTCCTGAGACTTTCTACGACAATTACGAAGGTCGCCTCGCCGCAAAGGAAAACAAAATGTCTATAAGCAAGGACATGGATTTGGTCTATGACCTCAAACTAGCTGATAAAGACAGCCTGATTCACAGTAATCCTAACTTGGAATATTGGGGACGGCTGATGTATAACAACATGAATCCAGAACAGAAGAAAGCATGGGACGCACATTATGATGTCGTGATTGAGAAATTCAAAGAAGCTAATCCAACAGGAGAAGAACTCGACAGATGGAAATACCAGCAATACATGCGTGACTATCTTCGCGTGATAACTTCCATCGACCGTAATGTAGGACGCGTCTTGGATTATCTTGAAGAAGAAGGTCTTCTAGAAAACACTCTCGTCGTTTACACCTCCGACCAAGGATTCTACATGGGCGAACACGGCTGGTTCGACAAACGCTGGATGTACGAAGAATCGTTCAGGACACCATTGCTTGTACGTTATCCTGGAGGAATAAAAGGCGAGATAAACGAGATGGTCCAGAACATCGACTACGCCCCTACTTTCCTTGAATTGGCAGGCGTAGAAATACCAGACGACATCCACGGATGCTCGTTCTTACCTTTGTTAAAAGGCGAAGATTACAAACCTAATCGCGACGGAATATATTATCATTATTATGAATTCCCTGATGAACACCACGTAAAGCCTCACCTAGGAGTACGCACCGAGACACATAAACTCATTCATTTCTATGAAGATGACGTCTGGGAATTATACGACCTTCGCCTCGACCCAAAAGAAGTCAACAACATATACGGACAAGAAGGAACTGAAGAGATAACATCAGAGTTGAAAGACAAACTACAGAAACTGAAGAAACAATACGGGGAAGATTGATTTCCATATAACTGTATATATTTTTTAACAAAACCTTTCTTTCATTTTTTTGTTTGAAGTTAAAAAAACAAAATTATGAAACGACATCGACTTTACTTCCCTTTTGCCTTTAGACTTTTGTCTTTAGCCTTATTATTTCTGTCACCATTCCACAGTAATGCGCAAAAAGAAATAGAACTGGAAGTCGTTGTTCCCGAAAAATGGCAGATCGACTCTATCTTTCTAAACAACGACGTCGCTTACAACGAATGGTGGAAGAAATTCAACGACCCTCTACTCGACTCTCTGATAACTGTGGCTCTTACAAACAACCACAACATCCGCTCTATAGAAGCTACCCTTGAAAAATCAAGACTTCTATATCAACAATCAAAGAGCGCCTTTTATCCAAGCTTAAGTCTTGACGCTCAATATGATTTAAGCAAAAGCAGCTTAAATTATTATGAAGAAACCAGCAGCGACCAATACAGGACCAATGGTTATTTAAACGCAGGTATCAACGCTTCTTGGGAAATCGATGTCTTTGGCAAGAACAGAGACAACGTACGTGCCAACAAGAAATCGTACTACGCCAATGAAGCTTCATATCAGAATGCCGTTATGAATCTTTGCGCTCAAGTAGCTACGACTTATTTCAATCTTCGTGCATATCAGCAACAACTTATTGTAGCCAATCAGAATATCATCTCAGAAAAAAACATCCTCGACATCACCATCGCACGTTATGAAGCTGGTCTGGGGACACAACTCGATGTGTCGCAGGCAAAATCTGTCTATTACAATACATCGGCAAGCATACCTCGATTAGACGCCTACATCACACAATGTGTCAACGAGTTAGCAATTCTTCTAGGCACATATCCGTCTTCTTTAAGCAATACCTTTATTAATATAGACGACTTGCCAAGCATACGACATATCATCAGTACGGGAATTCCAGCCGATGTCATAAGACACCGTCCTGACGTTCGACAAGCCGAGCTGTTGATTGAGTCACAAGCAGCCACCATAGGCGCGACAAAAGCTGACTATTATCCTAAATTCAAAATAACAGGCAGTTTCGGTTATCTTTCTCACGATATAGAAAAGTTTTTCAATAACGAGAGTCAGATGTTTCAACTAAGTCCTTCAATATCATGGAATATATTCTCCGGCATGGAAGTAAGGAAATCAGTCCAGATGGCAGAAATCGCTCTTGATGAATGCATTGAAAATTACAACAATGTCGTTTTAAACGCCATCCAAGAAGTAGAGACAGAGATGAGCAACTACGCCAACGCATTAAAAACCATAGAGATGGGACAGCAAGTCGTTGAGCAAGGCAACAAGACCTTGGAACTTTCCATCGACTTATACAAAAGAGGTCTTGGCACATTTACCAACGTCCTCGACGCTCAGCGTACGGTCCTCTCCGATCAGAATTATCTGGTAAGCGCATGGAACTCAGCACTCTTGGCATTAGTAAGATTATATACTGCATTAGGAGGAAGCTGGTGAAATTGAGAATTGAAAACTGAAAGTTGAAAATTTAAGATCAAAGTTCAAAATATATGAAAACAAATAAATTTATATCATTGGCAATCATCGTTTTAACAGCGATGACTCTTTTCTTTTCTTGTAAAGGAAAATCAAGCACAAACACTAATAACATCATTCCTAAAATAGATGTCGCAAGACCATGGGTCAAGCCGATTGTCTTGCATAAGGAATATCCTGGTTATTTATTATCCAACAATATCGTTGATGTCGTCAGTCGCGTAAGTGGTTATGTAACACTGCAAAACTTCAGTTCTGGACAATATATCAACGAAGGCGATTTACTCTATATCATCGAACCTACGGTGTATGAAAACGACGTCAAGAAAGCGGAGGGGAATTTAAAGTCGGCACAAGCATCTTTAGATTATTACGAAAACAATTACGAGAGAATGCTCGAAGCATCTAAGAGCAACGCTATCAGTCAGATAGACTTAATACAAGCGGAGACTAATGTTCGCACGGCACAGGCGAATCTTCAAAATGCAGAAGCCGACTTGAAAAATGCACAGAACACTTTGGGATATTGTTACGTCAAAGCACCTATCTCTGGAGTACTTACCACGAGCGGCGCGGGCGAAGGCGAATATGTTGCAGGCAGCGACGGCAGCCCATTCAAACTCACCACGATATACAACAACGACCCTATGTATGCTTATTTCAACATTGAAGATAATCAATATCTTATGATAAAAATGAGATCACACGACTGGGAGTCTCATTTGCCGAAGAAAGTTTATGTCACAATGCAGGAAGGACGTTTCCCTCCTATCGAAGCAACACCTAATTATATATCTCCATTCGTCAATCTTAAGACCGGTACCTTGACATTAAGAGCGCTTTTTGAAAACTCGCAATACGATTTGAAAAGCGGAATGTATTGCACCGTCTCTCTTCCTTATGGTGAAGAGAATGAAGCGATTCTTATTCCTGACGCCTCTACCGGAACCGATCAACTTGGAAGATATGTTTATGTTGTTGACGACAATAACATAGTGTCATACAGACATATAGAAGTCGGCGAGATTATAGACGACAGCCTTATTCATGTCATTTCAGGATTAAATCAAGACGAACGATTTGTCACAAAAGCTTTATTGAAAGTACGATCAGGTATGAAAGTCGAACCTATAAATAAATGAAGTTATGATATCTAAATATTTTATTGACAGACCTATTTTCTCATCTGTCATAGCCATCGTCATCGTCATTGCAGGTTTGGTGACATTAAGAACCTTACCTGTAGCGCAATATCCCGACATCACTCCACCAACAGTCATGGTATCAGCACATTACCCAGGTGCAAGTGCTGAGACCGTCGCACAGACCGTAGGCGTTCCCATCGAGCAACAAGTCAACGGCGTGGAAAATATGATGTACATGAGTTCCAGCTCATCTAGCGACGGAAATTATTCATTGACAGTCACTTTTGAGCTTGGCACCGATATAGACGAAGCCGCCGTCATGGTACAGAACAGAGTTAACCTCGCTGAAGCCAATCTTCCATCTTCAGTGAAACAACAAGGCATAACAGTAAAGAAAAGAAGTCCTAACCAACTGATGTTCATAGTACTCGACAGCAAACTCGAAGAATATGACGGATTGTTTCTTTCCAATTATGCCAATATCAATATCGTCAATGAACTAGCAAGATTAAAAGGTGTCGGCGACGTACAAGTCTTCGGTGCAGCAGACTACGCCATGCGTGTTTGGCTTGACCCTGAGATTATGAGAATCAGAGATATAACTCCAGATGAAGTCTTGTCGATGATTAAAGCACAAAATATGGAAGTGTCAGCAGGTTCCGTCGGCGCTCCCCCGACTTCAGGCGACATGGCGTTCCAATATAGCATCAGCACAAAAGGCAGACTCGTCGATGTTGAAGAGTTCGGCAATATAATTATCAGAACATTAGACGGAGGTAAATACCTAAGACTTAAAGATATCGCAAAGATTGAACTAGGCTCACAGTCATATTCCGTCGTGACGACTATGAAAGGAAAAGAAATCGCAGCAATCGGCATTAACCAAATGCCAGGATCAAATGCTTTAGAGGTTGCCAAAGAAGTAAAGGCGAAGGTCAAGGATTTACAGCAGTATCTTCCAGAAGGCGTCTCCATGAATATCGTCATGGACAACACAAAATATGTCACCGCATCCATCGACGAAGTGCTTGTCACCATCGCAGAAACGACATTGCTCGTTATCTTGGTGATGTTCTTGTTCTTACAAAACATACGCGCCGTCATCATACCTGCGCTCACCATTCCAATCTCATTATTAGGCACCTTCGCCGTGATGAAATTATTGGGATTCTCCATAAATTTATTAACATTATTCGGTCTGGTTTTGGCGATCGCCATCGTTGTGGACGATGCCATCGTTGTGGTGGAGAACTCGTCGCGACTGATAGAATCGAAAAAATACACCCGTAAAGAAGCTGTGACGAAAGCAATGGAAGAGATACAAGGTCCTGTTATCAGCATCGTTTTGGTATTACTAGCCGTCTTTGTCCCTACAGCATTCATCGGAGGAATAACAGGTGAATTATACAAACAATTCGCGCTTACAATCGCAACAGCGACAGTGATTTCCGGATTCATTTCTTTGATATTCACACCTGCGATGTGCGTTTTGTTCTTAAAACAAGAAAAATGGAGCATCAAATGGTTTAACAAATTATATGACAAGACATTAGGATTATATATCAGAATTGTCAAAAGTTTTTTAAGAAAACCAGCAATAGCATTGACAACCTTCGTCATCGTTTCTGCAATCACAATGTTTATCTTTTTCAAATTACCTAACGAGTTCTTACCTAATGAAGACTTAGGATATTTCTTGGTCACAGTTCAACTGCCTAATTCCTCGAGTCTGGAAAGAACACAGAAAGTCACCGCCGATTTGTCGAAGAGACTAGACAAATATCCTGAGATAGATACATATTTGGTTATCAACGGATTCTCTGTCGTCAAAGGCGGCAACACCTCCAATGAGGCGAGTGTCTTCGTGATGTTGAAAGACTGGGACGAGCGTAAAGGCAAGAACGAATCTGCCGCAGCTGTAATTGAAAGGATAAATGCGGAATCTTCTGAGATACAAGAAGCTAACATTTTCGCTGTCAACCCGCCATCCATTCCAGGACTCGGCGCTGCGGGAGGATTAGCGTTCGTACTTGAAGACCGCAACAACCTAGGCACTACAGAGTTAGCAAATGCCGTCAATACAATAATGGACAATTATCATCAAGAACCAGCTTTGATGTACCTTCAAAATCAATATGAAGGCAACAGTCCACAGTATTTTCTTAACATCAACCGTGACAAAATCGGCATGATGGGATTGGAGTTGAATCAGGTCTTCGACGCACTTTCTTCATATATGGGATCTACATTCGCCAACGACTTTGTAAAATTCAACAATATTTATCAAGTCATAATACAGGCAAATCCAAGCAACAGAAATGTCATCAACGACATTCTGAAGTTAAGCGTAGAAAACACTGACGGACAGATGGTTCCATTTTCTTCTTTCTGCAATATCGAAGAAAAGATGGGACAGACTCAGATAAACAGATACAACCTCTATCCAGCAGCCAATATCACCGCTGTCGCTGCCGAAGGTTATAGCAGTTCCGAGGCGATGAACGCTCTTGAAAGTCTATCCGACAAATTGTTAGGCAACAATTTCGGACATGAATGGACATCCGTTGCATATCAGGAAAAAATATCCAGTTCGAGCGTAAGCATGATTTTCGCCCTTGCTATTATATTAGTAATCTTGGTATTAGCAGCGATGTATGAAAGTTGGACCAATCCTTTCGCCGTCATCCTTAGTGTACCATTGGCATTGCTTGGCGTTGTTTTAGGTTGTATCATAATGGCTCTACCTATCAGCATATATTCCCAAATCGGTATTATATTATTGATAGCATTATCCGCAAAGAACGCCATTTTGATTGTAGAGTTCGCCGTCGATTACAGGAAAGAAGGCATGAGCGTTGGACAAGCCGCATTAGAGGCAGGACGCGTCAGATTACGACCAATTCTGATGACATCGTTGGCATTCGTTCTTGGTGTTATGCCGCTTTTGTTTGCCACCGGCGCAGGCGCAGAGTCACGAATAGCGCTCGGTACAGCAGTAGTCTTCGGCATGTTCACAAACACCATCTTCGGAACATTGTTCGTACCAAATTTCTTTATGATAACAGAAAAAAAAAAGACGACAAGTTTTTAGACCCAGAGACGCAAAGACACAGAGACACAGAGACACAGAGTTGAGATAAAAATTTCATTTTTCTTTGAACAAAAAATATCTCTCGATTGTATTATATTCGGTTTTGGTTATACATTTCAATTTTCTCAAATGATGAAAAGCACCTCAGTTCCCAGCTAGGTGCTTTTTTCTTAATAAACTTTAACTTTTTTTCCTTTGCATTATTGAGATTTAGACCTTATTTTTGCAAATGAACATACCACTACTCGTTGACCTAATTATGAATTATGCATTATGAATTATGAATTTAAAAAAACTCTCGACGAATTAGTCGTGAAATATAATGTGCCAGAGTTCGCCGACAGCGACCCAGTGCAGTTCCCTCGTCGTTATTCACAGAAAAACGACATAGAAATAGTATCATTTCTAATCGCCACTATCGCTTGGGGCAAACGCTCCATGATTCTCAACTCCGCCAACAGACTTCTCAACACAATGGGCAACTCACCTTACGACTTCGTTATGTCTGACGGATGGAGAAAGCTAGATTCAGACAAATGCGTTCATCGCACCTTCTTCAACCGCGACCTTATTTATTATTGCAACGGATTGAAAAACATTTACAAAGAGCATCAAAGTCTGGAAGACATTTTCGCTTTAAACGGGAATCACGATGCATGGCAGGGAATCCAGAACTTCAGAGACAGGATACAAGAAGCTAACAACGGAACAAGCAGCGTTCATATCTCCAATCCTTACTGCGACAACCCAAAGAAAGGCTCGGCATGCAAGAGGCTACACCTCGCGCTGAGATGGCTCGTGAGAAACGACGGCATCGTCGACCTCGGAATATGGAACAAAATCAAGCCTTCCGATTTGATGATTCCGCTTGACGTCCACGTCGGACGCATCTCCCGCGAACTAGGACTCATCGAAAGAAAAAGCAATGACAGAACTACCGTTGAAGAAATCACATCAAAACTACGTGAATTAGATGCCGACGACCCGATAAAATATGACTTCGCACTTTTCGGATATGGAGTCAATGAATAATTGAAAATTGAAAACTGAAGGCTTCTCGCAAAGGCGCAAAGTATCGCAAAGTAATTCTCTGCGGCTCTCAGCGACTCTGCGAGAAGGAAAATCATTTCGACAGACTCAGTAATCTATGCTCATAGTTCGCACCTCGGTGCTCATCGCCGCCAATGCGTTAGGGATTGGAGCGGCATCCTTTTGGAGCGCAGCGGAAAAAGATATAGCGGAAAGCCCGACGGCGATAGCCGGAACGCCCTCACAATAATTCATAATGCATAATTCATAATTCATAATTGAAAGTTGAAAATTTATAGTTACGAGTTAAGAGTTCAAAAAAGTCCGTTGTCTGTTGTCGGTTGTCTGTTGACTTTTATTATCTTTGCAAAAATTGATTTTTACAACAAAAACATTTCATAATGAAAAAACACCTTATTAATTTGTTACTCGCATCGACTGTTTTATTAACAGCATGCAATTTTTCAAAAAAAGACAATGACACAACTGTAACATCATGCAAAGACGCTACAGAAGACGCCACAGGAGTGACGTCTCTACAGACTGACGAAATAACACAAAAAGCATTGGAACAATGGCGCTCCGAACACTTCGGAATGTTCATCCACTTCGGCATCTACTCTGAACTCGCAGGATGGTGGAAAGGCGAAAAAATTCCTTTCTACGGCGAACAAATCATGAACCACGCACGCATCACAACGGAAGAATATGAAGCTGTCGCCAAGACTTTCAACCCACAGGACTTCAACGCCGATGAAATCGTGCTCCTCGCCAAAAACGCCGGCATGAAATATATCGTCATGACTTCAAAACATCACGACGGTTTCTGTATGTTCCACACCGAGACAACCGACTATAACGTAGTCGACTTCACTCCTTTCGGTCGCGACGTGGTGAAAGAATTGTCTGACGCTTGTAAACGTCACGGCATAAAATTCGGTCTCTACTACTCACTTCCTGACTGGCACTACCCTCTCGGAATCCCACGTCTCGCTCCAGACCCAACAACAAAATGCCACGAATACGTAAACCAAGTATATTCTCCACTTGAAATAGTAACTCCAGAACTCGAAGATTATATCGTAGCTCAAGTCACAGAATTGCTCACCAACTATGGCGACATCAACACATTATGGTTCGACATGGGTCTCGTAACTCCAGAACAAAGCAAACGCTTCCGTGAGACAGTGAAATCATTACAACCAGAATGTATCATCAACGGTAGAATCATGAACAACCAAGGCGACTATATGACATTGCCTGACAACGGCGACGTTGCTGGTTACGAAAACATCTACTGGGACAACCCAGCATCTCTCTATGGAACATGGGGTTACAAATCATGGATTAAGCGTCCTGACGTTGACAAACAAGTTGCAACACAATTAGGAAGATTGTTCAGCACAGTAAGACACGGCGGTGTTTTCTTGTTAAACATCGGTCCTGACGGCGATGGCAACGTCATCCCTTACGAAAAAGAAGTATTGACAAAAATCGGTGAATTCTTGAATCAACATCCTGACACTTTGAATAAGATTCAAGTCGTTTATAAAGAAAAAACAGTCGTTAAACAAGATGGCGACCTCATCGAACTCACTGAAGCAAACGGCACAATGCACGCTGCGATAGACGGAACAGGTTACATGAGTACACAGACCGACTCATGGCGTTCATGGGAAATGGAAGTCGCTGAAGACGGAACATACGACGTATTCATCGTTTACATCCCAGAAAACCTCGACAAGAGATATTCTTTCGAATGCGGCGACAACGTAATCGCTCACACATTACCAGGTGTCGACCCAATGATTCAGACTTCATACGTCGGAAAGATGAACCTCAAAGCTGGCAAACAGACATTCAAACTCGAACAAGCCGACAGATGCTATCCATTAGAACCACTCGGTTTGGAAGTGAAGAAAATTATTGTGAGAAAGAAATAAGAAATATCAAAAAGCAGTTGTGAAATTTCACAACTGCTTTTTTCTTAATAAACATTAATAAAACACTTACACTTTCATTAACATTTACGTTAAAAATTGTTAAAAGCACAATTTTCCCATCGCAAATGCTTGACAAAAGAATTCTCATAATGTAAGTTTGCATTTAGGAAACGATATTCGTTTCCACAACCAAAATTTATGTTATTATGAGTAAAACTTCTGTCATCAATGTACAAGGCATTGACATCTCCATAATTCAATATAAGCAAGAAGATTATATCTGTCTTACAGATATGGTAAAAGCAAAAAACGGAGGTAATAGAGCAGCTGACATAATTAAGAATTGGATTAGAAATAGATGTACTATTGAATTTTTAGGAACATGGGAATCATTTTATAATCCTAATTTTAAAGTAGTCGAATTCGACCACTTTAAAAAGGAAGCCGGCTTACATTCTTTTACTATGAGTGTAAACAATTGGATTGAAAATACAAATGCAATTGGAATAATTTCAAAACAAGGAAGATATGGGGGCACTTACGCTCACAAAGATATTGCATTCGAATTTGGATCTGCAATAAGTCCTGTATTTAAATTGTATTTAATAAAAGAATTTCAAAGACTTAAGGAAATTGAAAGCAACCAATACAATCTAGAGTGGAATGTTAAACGTGTTCTGTCAAAAGCAAACTATCAAATACAGACATCTGCCATTAAGAACTACGTATTGCCTAAGAAAAGTGAATTACTAAAAGACGAATGGATTTATGCAGATGAAGCAGATATGCTAAATATAATCATGTTTAATTGTACAGCAAAAGAATGGAGAGAGCTAAACAAAGAACGTGCTTTATTAGGCGAAAACATCAGAGATATGGCAAGTATAAACGAACTGAATATTCTATCTAATCTAGAATCTCTAAATGCAACACTCATCAAAAAAGGCATTGATAAAAAAGATAGATACACTATTCTTTTAGAAACAGCTGACGATCAAAGAAAATTATTAAGCAATTATGATTATATGAAATCTATTAAAAAAATTGACGACACTACTTTTTTAAACCATTAACTTTTTGTGATATAAAAACAAAAGAGACGCCATAATGACGTCTCTTCTATATTATACATATAAATCCAAAATCATTCCCCTGCAGTAGCAAGTGGTGATGCCTGTGTATATGTTCTTGCTGCCAATTCTTTGTCAAACATATAGATAGCGTATGGATTGTCTTTAATCATGCGGAGACTGTCGATCATCTTTTGTGCTGATTCTTCTTCTTCAACTTGTTCGTCGATGAACCAAACGAGTCTGTTTTGTGTTGCGTAGTCTTTCAACTCAACTGCCAAAGCATTGATATCGTTGATTAAAGATGTAACTTTTTGTTCGTGTTGTAATGTGTCTTCAAAAGCTTCCAATGGAGATTCCCATTTTGTCTTAACAGCATCGATAGCTTTGAGTTCAACGCGACCGCCACGAGATACTAAGTAGTTATAGAAAATCATAGCGTGGTCTTGTTCTTCTTTGAACTGAATTTCAAACCAGTTAGCGATGCCGCCCAAACCCATTTCATGGAAGTTTGTTGCCATTGACAAATAAAGATATGCTGACCATAATTCAGCATTTATCTGCGCATTGATAGCGTCTTGCAATTGTTTGTTAATCATTTTATTTATTTTTTAAGTTTAAAATTTTCATTCAATAACTTTAAATTTTCAGTTTTCAGTTTTCAATTTTCAACTACTGATTGCTGTCCGCTGATAGCTGAAAGCTAATCTGGGCGTTCCGGCAAAGCCGTCGGGCTTTCCGCTATATCTTTTTCCGCTCCGCTCCAAAAGGATGCCGCTCCAATCCCTAACGCAAAGGAACTACTAATTCCAAGTCTTTCGCCTTTTGTCCTTAGCCTTTAGACCTTAGCCTTTAGTCTTTCACTTCTGCAAATATATACAAATATTTTTTTAAAATGTTTCACTAATTCAATTAAATTTATATCTTTGTGATGTTCATTAAATTAAGTAATTATGTCAGCATTAACTACCACAGATCAGAAACAACTTGAAGCATTGAATATAAATGCAGAACAAGTTGAAAGACAGATAAATCAATTCAAAACCGGTTTTCCATTCAGCGACTTGATTGCTCCGGCAACAACGGAAAACGGCATCATCAAATTCAACGAAGCTGACATTGAAGGACTTATAAGACAATTTGATGAAGACAAACAATACTACGACATCATGAAATTCATCCCTGCATCGGGAGCAGCAAGTCGTATGTTTAAGACAATCTATTCTTTCGTTGAAGAATATAAAGGCAAAGAAATTCCCGAAAACTTCTTAAGAAAAGAAAAGATAAAATTCGACTCGATAGAGAACTTTTTCTTGAGCATCAGAGACTTCGCTTTCTATGATGACTTAAAGGATAAAATGGCTGAAAACGACAAAGACATCGAAACTCTTTTAAAAGAAAATCGTCTTGTTGAGATTGCAGAATTCCTTCTCGAAAACGAAGGTCTTGCATACGGAAAATTGCCAAAAGCATTGTTGAAGTTCCACAAATACAAAGAATCATCACGTTTCGCTCTTGAAGAGCATCTCGTTGAAGCAGCTCAATATAGCACAGCCGAGACTGAAGACGGAAGCATCGCTCAACTGCATTTCACCGTATCACAAGAACATCTCGATATATTCAAAGACACTGTCAACAAAGTCGTTCCAGAATATGAGAAAGAATATGGCATTCGTTACGACATATCATATTCCGTACAAAAGCCATCAACCGACACCATCGCTGTCGATATGAACAACGAGCCATTCCGTAATGCCGACGGCAGCCTTCTCTTCCGTCCTGGCGGCCACGGTGCGCTCATACAAAACCTCAACGACCTTCACAAAGAAATAATCTTCATAAAGAATATCGATAATGTCGTTCCTGACAGATTAAAGACAACTACCTACGACTATAAGAAAGTATTGGGCGGTTATCTCTTCCGTCTTCAACAACAACAGTTTGAATACCTTAACCTCTTAGACGAAGGCTGCTTGGCAAATGATGAAATTGAAGAAATAGCAAAGTTTGCCAAAGAAAAACTGATGATCGACATACCTAATTTCTTCAAGACATATAACGAAATAGAAAAGATAGACTATCTGTATGGCAAGCTCAACCGCCCGATGAGAATATGTGGCATGGTGAAAAACGAAGGCGAACCTGGCGGCGGTCCATACTGGGTTAGAAACAGCAACGACGAAGTTTCATTACAAATCGTCGAGTCGTCACAAATTGACCATAACAACGAAAAACAAGAGGCGATATTCCAATCAGCGACACACTTCAACCCTGTTGACCTGGTATGCGCAACACAAGATTTCAAAGGCGAGTCATTCGACTTGAACGATTATATAGATTATAACACAGGATTCATCTCAAAGAAATCAAAAGACGGCAAAGACCTCAAAGCATTGGAATTGCCAGGATTGTGGAACGGAGCGATGGCAGATTGGATCAACATCTTCGTCGAAGTTCCTATCATCACCTTCAATCCGGTCAAGACAGTCAACGACTTGTTGAGAGACAACCATCAGGAAGATTAAAAAAGAAACTCAGAAACTCAGAAATTCAGAACCTCAGAAAAATATTCTGAGGTTTTGAGTTTTTAACAAACATCACCAAACAAAAGGTATCACCTTATATCTCACTCTTTGCTTGTATTCCTTATATCCTTCCAAGCCATCTTCAAGAACTTGCTCTTCGCTTCTTATTCTTATTGCAATGATAGGAATATATGAAAGCATTATGACAAATGAAATCAACGAGCCTAAAATCAATGGAATCGACAAAAACATAATGAGCGTGGCTGAATACATCGGATGACGAACTATTCCGTATAATCCACTGTCAACGACTTTCTGATTTTCTTGAATTTCAATCGTCCTGGAAAGAAATGCGTTCTCTCTCATGACTTCAGCATACATCAAATATGAAAGAAAAAAAACAAGCGTACCAATCCATACTAGATAATTCGGCATTGAATGCCAGGAATAACGGAAGTTAAGACCAGCCACGACGAACGCCGCCAGAAACATAATCCCCGACAATGCGACGACCCATTTCTGTTCTTTGACTTTCTCCTTTGCATCGAGGCGTTTCTCTAAAAGTTTTGGAGATTTAAACAACATCACTATTCCCAAGAAAATCATCGGGACAAACAAAACAGCCACAAACAACCAGGCATTCCAATAATGAAAAGTGCCCGCAGGCAAATAAAGCAACAATCCTATTGCAACAAAACCAGCAACAATTTTCTTCAAAGCTTGTAAGAACAAATTATTTTTCATAACAAAATCATTTTCCAACTATCAATAAAATTCTCTTCGCAATTTCCTCGGGACAATCAATCAAAAGCTGCCCGTGATTCATTTTCTTAAACACCTCAACATTCACATTTGGTAAAAGTCTTTTCAGATGTTTCACTTGCGGTTTTGCCACGAAAGATTCTTTTGTCCCATGCCAATAATGAATATCGTTGCCGTTAATAGATTGCAACTTATTAGTATAAACAGATTTATAACCATCCAAGACAGCCTTTGTTCCACCATAAGGATAAACCTTTTTACATTCGTCGAGCAAGACATCGAAATAATGAGAATGAAAGACCCAACGCCAAAATCCAGTCCAATGATAACAAGTCCAGACATTCAGACACTGCAGATAACGAAGCGGACCGACGAGCCACTTAGGCAGAGGCAACAAAGGAGCAGCATCCAGGATTGCATGATTTACAACAATTTCATCACGCTCCAAAATTCGGGATAATATCTTTCCTCCTAAAGAAAGTCCGTAAGCACAATCTAAACGTCCGTCATAATTTTCCTTGACATAATTTATGATTTGAACAGCTTGGTCATCAACGGAAGTGAATTGAGTATGTTTTCCAACGACAAAGCCATCGACTTCAACAGCGATGATTTGAAAATCATTTTCAAGAAGATTTACAAGCGTAATGAAAATCTCGTATGAGACGCCCAATCCTGGAATCAGCATTAATGTCGGGGCATTTTTATTCCCGAAAACGTTGAAGTTCATATCAAGTATTTTATGCAATTATAAATAAAAAAAACATATAAAAGACATTTCAAATTTACAAATAAGTTATATATTTGCAATATAAATTTTAAATCCAAAATATATGAAAACTTCATTTTTTACATCAGTGTCTCCACACAATGACATCTACAACAAAAGATTAAAATCCATCATTATGAAAGGAGAAAAAGAATACATCGAAAAGCAGGAAACAATTCAGGAATTAAGGAAAGCTATTATAGATGGCATAGATAGTGGCATAGCAGAAAATTTTAATCCAGAATTACATCTTGAAACGATCAGACGAGAATATAATAATGTATGATGTCATATTTTCCAAAAAATCCGTTGAAGATCTAAGCAATATATGGAGATATACTGCCAACAAATGGTCAATAAAACAAGCTGACAAGTATTATAACATTCTGATTTCATTCTGTAAAAATATTGCGACAAACCCATTTCTCTACGGAATGAAATATGATGAAATTATTGATGAATTGTTCGGAACCAATATTAAAGAACATATCGTTTTTTATAAAATCAACAACAATGAAATTATTATAATAAGAATACTTCATAAAAGAATGGATTTTAAAAACAAATTCAAGTAAAAGCACATGGTAACTTTTATAGAAATAATAGCAAACCTTATCATCATAATTTTCATGATGATTATCATCGGTTTAATAGCTATAATAATTTCAGGCATCGCTCATCTCTTCGGAGCTAATTTCAAATCATTTTTCAAAAAATCATTATGGTTCACTCTCCTCGCTCCTATCCTATTCTGCTACGGATTTTTCATAGAGAGAAACCAATGCCAGGTCAAGAATATTGTAATCGAAAGCGATGAAATTCCAGCGTCTTTCAATGATTATAAAATAGTCCAGATTTCCGACCTTCATCTTCATTCTTTTAAAGGCAGAGGAAAGACATTGCAAAAATTCGTTAACGAAATCAACGAACAAAACGCAGACCTTGTGGTTTTTACCGGCGATTTGGTTTCATACGGACCATGGGAACTTGACGGTTTAGATACTATTTTATCGAAGATAAATGCAAAAGACGGCGTCTATTCCGTTTTGGGCAACCACGACTACAGCGCGTACAGCAACTTCCCAGATTCCGTCCAATGGAAATACGTCGAGGAATTGAAAGACAGACAATTCAAAATGGGATGGAACTTACTTCTTGACGAAAACGTAAATATAATTCGTAACCACGACACAATATCTTTAATCGGAGTAGAAAACATCTCGACACACAGAGCATTCCTTTCTTTCGGAAATCTTAAAAATGCGATGAAAGATTCTTCCGGCGATTATAAGATTTTATTAAGTCACGACCCGACACATTGGGAATTGGAAGTCAAAGACACGCCAGAAATCGACTTGATGCTCTCGGGTCACACCCATGCGATGCAGTTCTCATTATTCGGATGGTCGCCATCATCATTTATCTTCGATGAAGTAGCAGGATTGTTTCAACATAAAAATCAATATCTTTATGTTAATATAGGTTTGGGTGAGACAGTGATGAAATCAAGGATTGGAGCGAAACCAGAGATTACTTCTATTATTATTGAATAGCGGTCAGCTATCAGCAGTCAACTGTTCAAAATCCTTCTGAGACTTTAACAAAAAAACTCCTAACTCCTAATTTCCCAAGACGCTTCAATGTATGTTTATTTTTTTAGGAATCATTGAAACGTCTCTACTTTTGGCGCTTCCTCAAGCTCAGCGACCAAATCATTCCTAATTCCTAATTCCTAATTAAAATATCCCAATATTTTTTCAAAATAATAGCAAAATAAATCTTAAATTTGCCGTTATCTTACATATATAATATTAAATATGAAAATGAACAACTTAATCAATTTTAGAAAGTTATTTTTTATAGGAATCATAGGTCTTTCGTTGACATCCTGTCAGGAAAAAGTCGTTCCACAAAAAAAGACAGAAACTATTTACAAGACTTTAACAGTAGAAAAAAGCAATCAGGTTTTAAGAAGCGGTTTCGCTGCCACCATCAACGGCTGCCAGACCGTTGAGGTCCGCCCTCAGGTTAGCGGCATGATTACCGACATCCGCATCAACGAAGGCGACTTCGTCCGCAAGGACTCTACCCTCTTCGTTATCGACCAGACACCATACAAGGCAGCTTATGAAATAGCATCTGCCAATGTGATGAGCGCCGAGGCGAATCTCTCGACAGCGAAACTCGTTTTGGAAAGCAGCAAGGAACTTTACGAACAAGATGTCGTTTCTGAGTTTGAACTTATGACAGCGAACAACAACCTCGCCGAAGCAGAAGCCAAACTCGCATTGGCGAAGGCAGAGATGAACAGCGCATACAACAACCTCTCTTATACGATGGTGAAGTCACCTGTTAACGGTGTCGCGTCCATGATTCCATATCGTGTCGGCGCATTGGTCAACAGCAACATAAGTCAGCCGCTTGTAACAGTTTCCGACGACAGCAAGATTTTCGCATATTTCTCAATGGCAGAAAACCAGATGCTTGACCTCATTCAGGAATACGGTTCTTTGAAAGAAGCTATCAAAGACATGCCAGAGGTTGAGTTGGTAATGAGCAACGGCAAGACATACAAACACAAAGGAAAAATCAACGCTGTCAGTGGCACCATCAGCGCCAGCACCGGATCCGTCAGTTTCCGTGCTGTATTCCCAAATCCGGAGCGTCTCCTTCGTGACGGCGGCAGCGGCACCGTCATCATCCCTAGCGTCCATGAAGACTGTATAATCATTCCACAGACAGCGACATTCGAGTTACAAGAGAAAATCTTCGTTTATAAAGTCATCGACGGCAAGGCGACATCATCAATCATCACCGTCATGCCACAGAACAACGGCGTTGAATATATCGTAGAGAGCGGTCTTGAAGTTGGCGACGTCATCATCGCTGAAGGTGCTGGTCTCGTGAGAGAAGGCGCTGTTATTAGGACTCATGAATCTATGAATTCGGGAGTTGAGGTTGAGGACGAAAATAAAACAGGAGGCGAATAATGAATATAAGAACTTTCATCGACCGTCCTATTTTCGCGGGTGTCATCTCTGTGATAATAGTGCTCTTAGGTCTCATCTGCCTAGGAGGTCTTCCTATCGAACAATATCCAGAAATCGCTCCTCCAACAGTGAGCGTGTCAGCAAACTACTCAGGCGCTAATGCCGAGACAGTTCAGAACAGCGTCATCGTGCCTCTCGAAGAAGCCATCAACGGCGTTGAGAATATGATGTATATGACATCATCTGCTAACAACAACGGATCTGCCAGCATACAGATATATTTCCGTCAAGGAACCAATGCCGACATGGCGATGGTCAACGTACAGAACCGTATCGCATCGGCACAAGGTCTGCTTCCTGCTGAAGTAACACGAAGCGGCGTCAGCGTAAAGAAAAGACAGACAAGTAGAATCAAGGTTCTAGCGATAAGCAGTCCTGACGACTCTTTCGACGAAAGATTTCTCAGCAACTACCTAAAAATCAATATCGAACCACGTCTCTCCCGTATCGCAGGCGTAGGTGAAGTTGACGTTAGAGGCGCCGACTACTCACTCCGTATTTGGCTCGACCCAGCAAAAATGGCGAAATATTCTTTAGTACCGAAAGACATATCAACAGTATTGTCGGAACAAAACCTTGAAGCAGCGACAGGTACTTTAGGCGCCGACTCCGACAACACCTTCCGTTACACATTGAAATACAGAGGTCGTTACGACAAAGAAGAAGACTATGCCAATATGGTCATCCGCGCCGACAGCGACGGTACTTTATTACGTCTCAAAGACGTGGGAACCGTTGAGTTAGGTTCTAAAAGTTACGACTATATAGGAAAAGTCAACGGTCACCCTGGAACAACATTGATGATTTCACAGACATCAGGATCTAATGCCAACGAAATCATCGATGCCATCGACAAAGAACTTGAAGAGATACGCAAGACATTACCTAAAGGCATTGAAATCATCGACTTGATGAGTACAAAAGACTTCCTCGATGCTTCTATTGAAAATGTCATCATCACACTTATCATGGCTATCGTTTTGGTTGTCTTGATAGTTTATGTATTCTTGCAAAGTTTCCGTTCCACTTTCATCCCTACAATAGCAATCATCGTTTCTCTTGTTGGAACATTTGCATTCTTGAAAGTAGCAGGATTCAGTCTTAACATGATCACACTCTTCGCCTTGGTTCTCGTCATCGGAACCGTTGTGGATAACGCTATCGTTGTTGTTGAAGCGGTACAAGCAAAATTCGATGCTGGTTATGAATCACCATACAAAGCCACCATCGATGCTATGCAAGGCATCTCCAACGCATTGATTGCAACGACATTCGTCTTCATGGCAGTGTTCATCCCAGTATGTTTCATGGGCGGAACAACAGGAACGTTCTACACACAATTCGGTCTCACGATGGCTGTTGCTGTTGGTATCTCACTTCTCAACTCCATCACTTTAAGTCCAGCATTATGCGCATTGTTGATGCAACCACACTACACAAACAAAGAAGGTAAACTCTCATTCTCAACACGTTTTCATATTGCCTTCGACTCTGGTTTCCAAGGACTTGTCAACAGATACAAGAGAGGCGTTCTTTTTATGTTCAAGAACAAATGGTTCTCTGTCATTCTCGTCATCGCTGCAGTAGGCGGACTTTTCTATATGATGGAACATACCAAGACAGGTCTCGTCCCTAAAGAAGACATGGGTTCTATTAATATTGACGTTCAGACACCTCCAGGCACCAACCTCAATGAAACAGTGAGAGTTATGGAGATGATTGCGAACAGATTAGACGAAATAGAACAGATAGAATCTTATTCATACACCACAGGTTATGGTATGATGAGTGGTGTAGGCCCTTCATGCGGAGGTTTCACCATCAGATTAAAAGACTGGGAGTTACGTACTGAAATAGGCGACGACATCGACTCCGTTATGGAAGAGATTTACGCTTCAACATCCGACATCACATCAGCAAAGATAACAGTATTCACCCGCGGTATGATTCCTGGCTATGGTGCAAGTAGCGGTTTCGAGGTTCACATCCAAGACCAAAAAGGCGGTAATATCGAAGACTTACAAAGCATCACCAACAATATCATAGCAGCACTTAACGAAAGACCTGAAGTAGGCAGAGCCAGCACAACCTTCGACACCAAATATCCTCAATATCTTTTGGAAGTTGACGCTGCTCGCTGCAAACGTAACGGCGTCTCTCCTAGCGACGTCCTCGACGTGATGGCAGGTTATGTAGGTGGATCATACGCTTCTAACATGAACCGTTTCTCCAAACTTTATAGAGTTATGGTACAGGCTTCTGCAGAACATCGTCTCGACACCGAGTCGCTCAACAATATGTTCGTTCGTAACAACAAGGGAGAAATGTCTCCTATAGGTCAATATGTTACACTGACACGTATCTACGGACCACAATCCATCTCAAGATTCAACCTTTTCTCATCAATACAAATCAATGGACAGGCAGCCTATGGATATTCATCAGGCGAAGCAATTCAAGCTGTGAGAGAAGTAACAGATGAATTATTGCCTGCAGGCTACGGCTACGAATTCGGTGGCATGTCGAGAGAAGAAGCGTCGTCAGGAAGTTCAACAGCAATGATATTCGTATTCTGCGTAGTCTTCATATATCTTATCCTCTGCGCTTTATACGAAAGCATCTTCATCCCTATCGTCGTTATTTTATCCGTGCCATTCGGCCTCGCAGGAAGTTTCTTGTTCGCCAATATGTACGGATTAGAAAACAACATCTACTTGCAAATCGGTCTCCTGATGTTGATTGGTCTTTTGGCAAAGACAGCCATCTTGATTACAGAATATGCATCAGCAAGAAGAGCAGAAGGAATGTCTATTGCAATGGCAGCGATGTCAGCAGCGAAGGCAAGATTAAGAGCTATCTTGATGACATCATTGACGATGATATTCGGTATGTTGCCACTTATGTTCTCAACAGGCGTAGGTGCCAACGGCAACATCTCCATCGGCGTAGGAACAGTTGGAGGTATGCTTATCGGAACAATAGCGCTCTTGTTCGTAGTGCCTGTCTTATTCATCATTTTCAGAAATATTGAAGAGAAAGTAATGCCTAAAAGAAAAGAAATAGAATCATGAAAAAGATATTAATTCCAATAATTTTATTCTTGATAGTAACGACGAACAGCTGTAATCTGTACAAACACTACGAGCGTCCAGACATCAGCTTCGTTGACAGTCTGTATAATAAAATCCCTATGGCAAACAGCTACGAGTCAATAGCAAGAATGACATGGAAAGAACTATTTGCCGACACACTTTTGCAAGAGTATATCGAATTAGGATTGAAAAACAACACCGATCTAGAGATATCACGTCTGAAAGTGGAACAAGCAGAGGCGACATTACAGACATCCAGATTAGCATTCTTTCCATCTGTATCGTTTTCAGCACAGATAAATGTCGGAAACAACAACGCAGAACACACAACAAAGGCATCATACAGTCTAGCTCCATCTGCATCATGGGAAATCGACGCTTTCGGAAGAATGCATAACACCAAGAAAGGAGCTCAAGCTGCTTTAGGAGCTACTGAGGCATATCAACAAGCAGTACAGACTCAACTCATAGCAACTATCGCTGATTCATATTACACACTTCTCATGCTCGACGAACAACTCGACATCAGCAAGAGAACTCTCAAGACTTGGGAAGAAAACATCAGAACACTTTCTGCTTTGAAAAGAGCCGGCAAGACCAACGAGGCTGCTGTTCTTCAGGCGAAGGCTAACAAAGTCAATGTGGAAGGTTCTATTCTTACCTTAGAAAAACAAATCATTGAACAAGAAAACTCGCTGTCAGCACTTTTGGGCATCATACCACAAGAGTTCGAAAGAGGCACATTGGAAAACCAAGTCTTCCCTGATACCTTATTGACTGGCCTCCCTTTGTCAAGTCTCATCAACCGTCCTGACGTAAGACAAGCCGAATATAAATTAGTTGAAGCTTACTACGCTACCAATGTCGCTCGTTCTTACTTCTACCCTACCATTACCTTAAGCGGCAACGGCGGCTGGTCGGGAGCCATGGGCAACATCGACAATCCTGGCGACTGGATTTACAACATTGTTGCTGGATTGGTACAGCCAATATTCAACCAAGGCAAGAACAAGGCACGTCTGAAGATAAGCGAATCACAAAGACAAGAAGCCTTGCTTAATTTCAAGCAGACTTTGTTAGACGCAGGCACTGAAGCCAACAACGCTCTTGTCTCATGGCAGACAGCACGCAAAAGATTAGACAGTGACAAATTACAGATTATGTATTTAAAAGGTGCTGTCTTCAACACACAGCTTCTGATGAAGAACGGACAAGCCACTTACATCGAAGTCCTTTCCGCACAGAAGAACCTTCTACAAGCAGAGTTGACAGAAAGTAACGACAAATACATAGAGATTCAGAGTGTAATCACATTATACCACGCCCTAGGCGGAGGATTGGAATAATTAGGAATTAGGAATTAGGAATGAAAGAAGTGGAGAGCGGGAAATGGGTTAAATGAAGAACTTTAGAATTCTAGAACTTTAGAACTTTAGAAAATTTTTAAGAATTAAGTCTCAAGTTAGCCCTCAGCTATTGCTCATTGCTCGAGGCTCATAGCTGCCATTTCTGAGGTTCTAAAATTCTAAGATTCTTAAATTCTAAAAAAGAGTGCCGAAGGCACGACAGAAAAAATCATCCACAATTCTGTCGCACCTTCGGCGCTTTGATTTTTTTGTGTATTTTTTTTGCAGGGGTTCCGCGCTATGCGCTTCACCGCCTGCCTGGAAACTGTCGTTCCTTCGGAACTATTATTAATATCCAGTCTCTACCCTTTAGACTTTTGTCATTTGCCCTTAGCCTTTAGTCAAAAAAAAGACAGCCCGAAAGCTGTCTTTTTCCACCACAATATTTTATCTTTAAAAATATTCTTTAAATCATTCCATGTTGGTATATACTGATTGTACGTCTTCGTCATCTTCTACCTTTTCAAGGAATTTTTCGATTGCTTCAACGTCTTCTGCTGAGAATGCTACTGGGCTGTTAGGGAAACGTTGCAAGTTAGCTTTCTTAACGTTGATGCCGAGTTTTTCCAATGCTGTTTGCATTGTACCGAATGCTGTCCAGTCTGACAATGCTACTACGCCTTCTTCTGTTGCTTCGATTTCTTCGAGGCCAGCGTCGATGAGTTCGAGTTCGATTTCTTCAACTTCCATACCTTCTGGTAATTCAAGTTCGAAGACAGCTTTACGGCTGAACATGAATTCTAATGAACCTGATGGAACTAAAGAACCGCCACATTTGTTGAAATATGAACGTACGTTAGCAACTGTACGTGTTGTGTTGTCTGTAGCGCATTCAACAACGACGAGAACGCCAGCAGGGCCTTTGCCTTCATAAACGATTTCAACCATGTCGGCTGCGTCTTTCGCTGTAGCTCTTTTTATAGCAGCATCGATATTGTCTTTAGGCATGTTTTCTGCCTTAGCATTGATGATAGCTTGACGCAATCTTGGGTTCATATCTGGATCTGCGCCGCCTTCTTTAGCTGCGATAGTGATCATCTTACTGAGTTTTGGGAACACTCTTGACATGTGACCCCATCTTTTCATCTTAGCCGCTTTGCGGTATTCAAATGCTCTTCCCATAGTATAGTGTTTATATAGTATCTTTTTTTTAATTTGCGTGCAAATTTACAATTTTACTCCTAAAAGTAAAAGATTTTTTTTGTTAATTTTTTTAATCAAGACACACCAACAATTGCTGATACATCTCTACATTAATTTTCATTTTTCAACTTTTAATTTACATCTGGGCGTTCCGGCTTTGCCGTCGGGCTTTCCGCTATATCTTTGCTCGCTTAAATTCCACCTCACTCAAAAATTTCCGTTGTCCGTTTTCTGTTGCCCCTTGTCCGAAAAAGCTCGCAAAGGATGCCGCTTCAATCCCTAACGCGGAGGGAGATACTGAAAAATGAAAGTCAACTTTTAGACTTCAAGAGCTCCTGTCAAATCGCTGACGTTCTTGATGCCGTGACGTTCGCAATATTCAACGATGCCTTTAGCGACCTTAACAGTGATAGCTGGATCGATGAAGTTGGCTGTACCGATTTCAATAGCTGACGCTCCGGCTAACAAGAACTCGATAGCGTCTGTTGCTGATGAGATGCCGCCTAATCCTATTACAGGAATCTTGACTGCCTTAGCAACTTGCCATACCATTCTCAAAGCGATTGGCTTGACACATGCTCCCGACAAACCTCCTGTCACAGTAGATAACTTTGGCCTTCTCTTTTCAGCGTCGATTGCCATGCCGAGAAGTGTGTTAATCAATGAAACAGAATCAGCGCCTGATGCTTCTGCTGCCAATGCCAAGTCGGCGATGCTTGTTACGTTAGGAGAAAGTTTTACGATAAGGTGTTTGTCATAAACTTTTCTCACTGCGCTTACAACCTGCTCAATACCAGTTGTTGTAACGCCGAATGCCATGCCGCCTTGTTTTACGTTAGGACATGAAACGTTGAGTTCGATAGCTGGAATATTTTCAAGAGCGTTGACTCTCTCTGCCACTACGCAGTAGTCTTCTATCGTTGAACCTGAAACGTTTACGATGATATTTGTGTCAATATCTTTGATTCTTGGATATATTGTCTCAACAAAATAGTCGATGCCTTTGTTTTGGAGGCCGACAGCGTTGAGCATTCCTGAAGGTGTCTCTGCCATACGAGGATATGGGTTGCCTTCACGATGATTCAATGTTGTTCCTTTGACGAGTATGCCGCCAATTTGTGACAAATCGATGAAGTCGGAATATTCTTCTCCATAACCGAATGTTCCTGAAGCTGTCATCACCGGATTCTTCAAGGTGAGACCTTTGAGTTGTATCGTTTCGTTTACCATAACAATTTATTTATATTCATGACAGGACCTTCTTTACAAACACATACGTTGCCTTCGATGGTGTTTTCAACGCAGCAGAGACAGGCGCCGAGACCGCAAGCCATAAGGTTTTCGAGTGAGACCTCACAGCAGATGTTATTTTCTCTCGCCATATTAGCCACAGCCATCATCATTGGCTTTGGACCGCATGTGTATATCATATCAAATTTCTTTTCTTTCCAGACAGAATGCTGTGTGACAAAACCTTGTTCGCCAAGGCTTCCGTCGTTGGTGGTGATATAAACCTTACCCACTGAAGAAAATTCATCCAACATTATCAAGTCTTCTTTTGAACGACCGCCGAGAACGAAAACTGGTTCGAGACCTTTTTCTTTCAATACCTTGCCGAGATAATACATTGGAGCGATACCGATGCCGCCACCAACGAGAACCACTTTTGCATTTTTATCTTCTGGCATTGTGAAACCGTTGCCGAGAGGATATATTATATTTAAGGTGTCGTTGATTTCAGTGTCGGAAATTTTGTTTGTTCCCTCGCCTACTCTTTGCACCAACAATGTTATAGTGCGGTTTTGATAATCGACATCGTGAATCGAGATTGGACGACGCAGATATGTGTTGGCAGCGTCATCAACTTTAACTTGAACAAATTGTCCTGCCTTGATGTCTTCGAGAGGCTCGTCAGATTGGAGCAATAGATATGTCGATTTTGCCCATTCTTTCTTTTCTATTAAGCGGAAGTCGGTGATTTTCTTCATGGCATATATACAAAAAAGGTCGTCAGTGTGACGACCTATGATTAAATCTTTAGGTTATTTTGTTTCTTCTGCGTTTTCTTCAGCTTTAGCTTCTTCAACAGTGAAGTCTAAAAGACCTTTATCGTTGAGAAGTTGGTACCATTGGAAAACTTTTTTCATATCTGATTGATATACTGAATCTTCATCGTATTCAGGAAGTACCAACATAAATTTTTCTTTGAGTTCAACTGGAGAAACTTTCTTAGGATCGAAACCGATGTTGTCACCGA
The DNA here is from genome assembly GCA_045655965.1 of Bacteroidales bacterium. Classification (GTDB taxonomy): domain Bacteria; phylum Bacteroidota; class Bacteroidia; order Bacteroidales; family F082; genus Limimorpha. Next base: position 42,910 of record JAZOQH010000004.1, read on the forward strand.
TTTTTTCGTGAATGCTTACGAAAACTTCCTTAAGAGGTTTGTCGTCACCTGTTGTGAAAATGCTTATTTCTTCCAAAGAACTGATTTTATCGTTAGCAAATGCTGGAGTGCGTTTTCCATCGAGTAATGACTCAACGACTAATTTACCAGCGCCTGAGCTTGTTACTAAGAACAAACCTGGCTTACCTGAAATAGTTACAACTTTACTTAAATCCATTTCTACTTTATTAAATAGTTATAATTTTCTTTTTAAATAATTTTCGCAAAGATAATAAAAAGTCGCAAGGCGAAAGACTAATGACGAAAGTTTTTTTCAATTAGGAATGAGGAATTAGGTGTTAGTAATTATAATAGTATGATTTATAATTACTATCAATCTTTTTTTAATTTTGCTTTGCATAATATTCAATATATAATATAGTGTCTATGAGAAGTAATATATTCAACAAGTTATCACTTATAATAATTTTTTCATTCATCGTTTTATCTTGCGAGAAAGCTCCTCTGACCAACGGCAAACCGACTACAGAAACACGTGAATTTTCGGAACACATCAGATCATTATATATTTACGATGACATCGACGTCACCTTGATTGAAGACGATTCATTCAGAATTGAAGTCACTACAGCAGAGAATCTTATGGAGAAAATCACTAGCAATGTCGTTGACGGAACTTTATATTTAAAAAATGAAAACATACGCAATTGGGCAAGAAGCTACGATTATCCTTTAGAGATAAAGATATTCCACAACAGCATCACTAATATCAACTATAAATCATGGGGATTTTTAAAGACAGAAGGCTTCTTAAGCAAAGACACCATCGCCGACTTCAACTTATACGTAGAACATGGTTCTGGCGACATCGACCTTAAACTCAATTGTAAAAATCTGAATATCAATTCTAATGACGGAACTTGCAAAATCACGGCTAGCGGTTCCTCAGACTACACTTACATACGTAGCAGAAGCACAAGTCCTATCAACACTTTAGAATTGGTATCACACGATGTCAAAGCTGAAGTTCATTACATCGGTTCTATTTACGTCAACTGCGAAAACAATCTAGAAGCCAATATTTATAATTACGGAAGCATATATTATAAAGGCGAACCTGAACTTAATATCTACGAGCATCCATTGTATAATGGAAAAGTATTGCCTTATTAATCATAATTAAAGAGATGAAAAGAATTATACTATTGATATTAATGTCGTTCCTTGTCAGAGAGGCAAGTGCGCACAAAACATTTCCTATTGACTCCATCACGAAAAGCGCCGAGGTGGATTTCCGTCTCAACTATGGGTTCATCATGCATCATCATTTCGAGATGAGCGGATACCGCAAACATTTTCCTTTGTTTGAACTCTCGCTGCAGAAACAGACTTACGGCAGACAAGCGTGGCAAAAATACTACAACTACCCTACCATCGGCGTGACTGCGCTCTACTCCAACATCGGCAATCAAGATGTTTTAGGCGACGCGTACGCCATATACCCTTTCATCAGCTTCCCTTTCAACAAAAGCAAGATCAGCACTTTCAATCTAAGAATGGGCGCCGGTTTAGCTTATCTCACCCAAAAATTCCATCACATAGAGAATCCTCATAACATGTACATAGGCGCTCATTTCAACGCTGTCATCAGCCTGTCTGTTGAATACAAACAAAAGATCAGCGATAGAATAAAAATGTCGCTTTTCGCTGGCGTCACTCACTTTTCAAACGGATGTACAACCCAACCTAACAGAGGTATCAACATCTTCAACGCAGGTTTAAGCGCATCATATCTCATCGACAGTCACACCACATACAAAGACATCGCAAAATTAAAGACCAACATCAAAGATGAGAAGAGACAGATAAATAGCCATGTCTTCAGAGAATTCGACCCTGAGTTTTATCTAGGCTTATCTTATGGCGTAAAAAGAGTGGAATATGATCAGAAAGACCATTTTTCCGTTTACAATTTAGAATTCTACGCAATGGAGAGAATCACAAACCTAAGCAAATTCGGCATCGGGATGGATTTGGTTTACGACGCGACAGACGTAATCGTCTTAGGCAAATACGACAACAATCTCAACAAATACAGTTTTGCACAACTGCTGAAACCAGGAATCGGTGTTGCATACGAACTCATTTTGGGTGAGATGTCATTTCTTTTCAATGTAGGATACCACCCATGGGGTCGTGATATGAGTTATGGACGTATTTATAACAAATTCGCTCTCAAAGGCAACATCGGAAAATCATTATACGGCAAATTCACACTCAACACCCACTTGGGAGTCGCCGACTTTATCGGCTTCGGAATTGGAGTGAGATTGTGATAAAGTCACTGAGATAAAAACTAGTTAAACGACTGCAAATCTGTCAATCTCTTGTAAACTCCATTCTTAGCAATAAGTTCGTCATGTTTGCCTTGTTCAACGATATGACCTTTAGCAAGAACCACAATGTCGTCTGCATCTTGAATTGTCGAGAGACGATGTGCGATAACCACTGAAGTTCTGTTGCTCATAACCTTAGCGAGAGCGTCTTGTACCAGCTTTTCTGATTCTGTATCGAGTGATGATGTCGCTTCGTCAAGTATTAAAATAGGTGGATTTTTCAACACAGCACGAGCGATGCTCAAACGCTGCCTTTGACCGCCAGAGAGATTCATTCCTCTATCGCCGATATATGTATCATAACCATTTTCAAGATTCATGATAAACTCATGAGCGTTAGCGACTTTAGCAGCTTCAATAACATCCTCACGAGTGGCGTTTTGCATACCGAATGCGATATTATTATGAACGGTGTCGTTAAACAAAATGCTTTCCTGACTAACGATTCCCATCAAACTTCTAAGGTCGTCGATTTTACAATCACGGATGTCATTTCCGTCAATTGTTATTGAACCTTCACATACGTCATAGAAACGAGGCAAAAGGTCAACCATCGTCGATTTACCGCCGCCGCTCTCTCCTACCAAAGCGATCATCTTGCCTTTTTCTATCGTCAGGTTAATATTTTTTAACACATCGTCTTTACCGTAACGGAAGACAACATTATTATATTTGATTGAATCTTTAAATTCTTTGATATTCTTCGCGTCTTCTTTTTGACGTATAACTTCATCAGCATCAAGGATTTCAAAGACGCGTTCCGCTGACGCCATACCTTTTTGAAGATTATAGAAACCGTGTGAGAACGATTTTGCAGGAGGTATTATCTGTGAGAAGACTACGATGTATGCGATGAAATTCGCTGCTGTGATAGAAGCGCTGCCCGACAAAATAAGTGTCGAACCGAACCAAAGTACTATGGAAATGACTATTGCAGAGAGCAATTCGCTCATAGGAGAACTAAGGTCTCTTTTTCTGTGAACGAATTTTAACAATTTTGAATAACCGTAATTCTGCTCTTCAAACTTCTCATTTGTATAGTCTATAGCATTGAAAGCCTTAATGATACGTAACCCCGAAATCGTCTCTTCAATATTAGCAATCATATTGGAAAGACGTGTCATGCCTTCTTTTGAATCTTTCTTCAAAGATTTTCCGATCTTGCCGATGACTATACCGCCAATAGGCAAAACACATAAGACAAACAAAGTGAGTTCCCAGCTAACTCCCAGCATATAAGCGAAATACGCTATTATCGTAATCGGAGATTTGATGAAAACATCCAGATAATTCATAATAGAGACTTCTATCTCCTGAAGGTCTGTAGTGATTCTTGCAATGATATCGCCTTTCTTCTGTTTGCTGTAGAACGACAATGGAAGAACCAGGATTTTATTGTAAACCGCTGCTCTTAAGTCTTTTATAGAATTCACTCTCACAGCAGCCATATAATAGCTAGCCATATAAGTCGTGAGGTTTCTCAAGAAAAAGGCGAATACCAACATAACGCAGATAAACAGCAACGCCATCTTCTGACCTTTTGCTATGATAATTGAGCTGATATAGTAATTCATCGTTTCGAGGAGCGCATCCGAACTCAACGAGAACTCTGGTTTTACAGTAATCAGATTATCAGGATTGAACAAAAGATTCAAGAATGGAACAATCATAGAGAATGAGAACAATGAAAAAATAGTAGCAAGTATTGTGAAGACTATATTCATTGTCACGCTGCCCCAGTAAGGCTTCACGTAAGTAAGTACCCTATTGAATTTGCTGATTTTCATCTATTTAAATTTAAAGGGGAACTTCATTACAAAATTCCCCTGTTAATTTTTATTCAGTTAAAATTTAAAAACTATAACCTGTATAATTTTCAGGAGTGATAACGTGCATTTCTGCTTTAACAGCGTCGCTGACAGGAAGTTCATCGATAAATTTATCAATTGACTCGCGTGTCACTTTTTCATTTGTACGTGTCAAACCTTTTAACAATTCGTAAGCACCTTCAACTTCTTCACGACGCAAGATTGTCTGGATTGCTTCAGCGACTACTGCATAGTTGTTCAACAAGTCTTCTCTTAATTTTTCTTCGTTAAGGATAAGCTTGTCAAGACCTTTCAATAATGAAGCGATAGCAATCATTGTGTGAGCCAATGGCACGCCGACATTTCTTGTCACTGTTGAGTCGGTAAGGTCGCGTTGCATACGGCTGATAGGAAGTTTTCCGCTAAGATGTTCAAAGATAGCGTTTGCCAAACCGAGGTTACCTTCTGCATTTTCGAAGTCGATTGGGTTGACTTTATGAGGCATTGCTGAAGAACCTACTTCGCCAGCTTTAATCTTTTGTTTGAAGTATTCCATTGACACGTATTGCCATACGTCGCGAGAGAGGTCGATTAAGATTGTGTTGATACGTTTCACTGCATCGAAATAAGCAGCCATGAAATCGTAATGTTCAATCTGTGTTGTTGTTTGAAGTCTTGTAAGACCTAAATTATTGTTGATGTAATTATTAGCGAAGTTTTTCCATTCAATTTGAGGATAAGCTACTTTATGAGCGTTCATATTACCTGTTGCGCCACCGAACTTAGCACAGAATGGAGTGTTTTTCAAAACATTGAGTTGATTGTCGAGACGTTCAACGAAAACATAAATTTCTTTTCCGAGGTGTGTTGGACTTGCTGGCTGTCCGTGAGTGTGAGCCAACATTGGAACATCTTTCCATTCTTCTGCCATTGCGAAGAGTTTGTCTCTAAGTTCTTGCATTGCTGGCAAGTAAATGTTAGCGTTAGCATCTCTCAAAGTAAGAGGCACAGCCACATTGTTGATGTCTTGTGATGTCAAACCGAAATGGATGAATTCTTTGAATTTCTTAAGGTCGAGTTCATCGAAACGACGTTTTAGGAAATATTCAACAGCCTTAACATCGTGGTTTGTAACCTTTTCAATATCTTTGATTTCTTGAGCATTTTCTACTGTAAAGTTTTCATAGAAAGAACGCAATGTTGGGAAATATTTATGATCGAAATTAGCAAGTTGAGGAAGAGGGAGTTCGCACAAAGCGATGAAATATTCGACCTCTACTTTTACGCGATAACGGATTAATGCGAATTCTGAAAAATATTCATCAAGACCTGCTGCCTTGGAACGGTATCTGCCATCGACTGGAGATATTGCTGTAAGTGAATTTAATGTCATAACTCCTTAATTATTTATATAAAACGCAAAGATAGAAAATAATTAGGAATTATAAGTTAGGAATTAGGAATTATTTTTACTTTGATATCAAAACTTTGAACTTTCACATATTGCTTCTGTTATTCAAATCCTAAACTATATTATTACTATATAATTTCACTTCATTATTAAAAAATTCAATTTTACTTAGATAACTTTCCAAAACATTATGATTTATATATGTTTTCCTTGATAATATTGAAATATTTTTCATTTTTCTATCAGACAATATTAAAATACCATTTTTATTATCAAATGTTAAAATTTTTAAAGTTTTTCTAAATAAGCCTTTCCGCAGAACCAAATAATCACAATCATTTTTTGTTAAAATTTTTAAAGAAAATTTTTTTAAGATTTTACTTCTATCTTCTTTCACTCCGATATAAAGCAAATCCATATCACTTTCGCAACTTATTGAAATATAATACATAATTTCAACAAACCTTTTCTCATAAAAATTAAAAGTTCTTGCAAGTTGATACCACTTACCTGTCAATTGAGAATTCACAATCGATTCCATGAGCAAAAATATTTTAGGGTTTATAAAACTACAGAATTCGCGACCTGGCGATTATTATGTTTCAAATAAATATTGGATTATTGTTTTGCAAAAATACATACATTACCAAGATAAAGTCAAGTGTTTTACTTAGATTTTTTCCAAAATTAACATTTTTTAACACTAAGTTTAAAAAATCATGAAAATTATGTTAATAAAAATTAAGAAACTGTGTATACAAGCCTATTCATCGCCACTAATTAAACAATGATTTAAAAAAAGATACATTATTATATAAAAAGAATAGAGTTTTTTTTGTATCTTCGCAAGTCTTGCAAAAGACATTTTTAAACGATTTATTAATTTTTAAAAATATAATTACCATGAATTACGATGTTATTGTAATAGGCAGTGGTCCAGGCGGTTACGTCGCTGCCATCAGAGCTTCTCAATTAGGCAAAAAAGTTGCTGTTGTCGAAAAATCAGAAATCGGCGGAACATGTTTGAACTGGGGTTGTATCCCAACCAAGGCTCTTTTGAAAAGCGCACAGGTTTACACATATATGAAACATGCTGAAAACTACGGAATTAAACTTGAAGGCGAAGTTATGGCCGACATGGAAGCTGTAGTACGTCGCAGCCGTGGCGTTGCTGAAGGCATGAGCAAAGGCGTTCAATACCTTTTCAAGAAAAACAATGTAGAACTTATCGCAGGTTTCGGTTCATTGACAGCCGACAAGAAAGTAAAGGTTGTTGACGCAGAAGGCGTTGAAACAATTTACGAAGCAGAACACGTCATTCTCGCTACAGGATGTAGAGTTCGTCAATTGCCAACTCTCCCTATCGACGGCGAAAAAATCATCAGCTATCGTCAAGCTCTCGTTTTAGACAAACTTCCTGAAACAATGTTAGTTGTAGGTTCTGGCGCTATCGGTTCAGAATTCGCATTCTTCTTCACATCAATGGGCGTAAAAGTCACTTTGGTTGAATTCATGCCTAACATCCTTCCTGTTGAAGATGAAGAAGTTTCAAAACAAGTTGAACGTTGCTTCAAGAAATTGAAGATGACTGTCATGACAGAATCATCAGTGACAAACGTTGACACAACAGGTGAAAAATGCGTTTGCACAATCGAAACTAAAAAAGGCCCTAAAGTCGTTGAAGCTGACATCGTTCTCTCAGCAGTTGGCGTTCAGACAAACCTCGAAAACCTCGGTCTAGAAGAACTCGGCATCGCAACAGAAAGAGGCAAAGTCATCGTTGACGACTACTACAGAACAAATATTGAAGGCGTTTACGCTATCGGCGATATCGTTCACGGACCAGCTTTGGCACACAAGGCATCACACGAAGCTATCATCTGCGTTGAAAAATTCTGCGGATTAGAACCAGAAAAATTGAATTATAACAACATACCAGGCTGTACATACATCACACCTGAAGTAGCATCAGTAGGTCTCACAGAAGCAAAAGCTATCGCTGCAGGCTACGAAGTTAAAGTAGGTAAATTCCCATTCACAGCATCAGGCAAAGCATCAGCAGCCGGCAACAAAGACGGTTTCATCAAGGTCGTCTTCAATGCTGCTAACGATGAATGGCTTGGCTGCCATATGGTTGGCGACAACGTAACAGAAATGGTAGCTACAGCAGTTCTCGGCCGTGAGTTAGGCGCAAAAGGCCGCGACATCATCAACACCATCTTCCCTCACCCAACAATGTCGGAAGCAATGATGGAAGCAGCTGCTGCAGCACACGGTGAAGTAGTACACCTATAATAAAGTTGAGAGTTAAGAGTGTAGAGTTTAGAGTAGTTGAAAGTATATCGTTATAAGTTTACAGTTAATTCAGCTACTTTAAACTCTATACTTTAAACTTATAAACTGCTCCAAACTCTTAACCATAAACTATAAACTCTAAACTAAAAAATGGAAATAATCAAGACTTCAATAGAAGGTTTACTGGTAATTAAACCTGATGTCTTCAGAGACGACAGAGGTTACTTTTACGAATCATATAACAAAGAACGTTTTGCTAAAGAAGGACTTACTATGACTTTCGTTCAAGACAACGAATCAAAGTCAAGCAAAGGCGTCTTACGTGGATTGCATTTCCAGAAACCACCTTACGCTCAAGGCAAGCTGGTGAGAGTTGTCAAAGGCGCCGTCATGGACTTTGCCGTCGATTTGCGCAAAGGCTCACCTACCTACGGCAAATGGGAGTCCCGATTATTGACAGAAGAAAATAAAGAAATGTTCTGGATACCAGAAGGTTTCGCTCACGGATTCGTCACCTTGGAAGACGACACTATCTTCAACTACAAATGCACTAACATATACAACAAAGAATCAGAAGGCAGCGTTTTATGGAACGACCCTGACATTAACATTGAATGGAATATCGAAAACCCTATATTATCAGAGAAAGATAAAGTTTCTCCTTTATTAAAAAACTTTGAAACTCCTTTTACTTACTAATCAGAAATGAAGAATACAAAAATCCTCTTACTAATAGCAGCAGCATCTTTTGTATTGATGATTGTCATAACATTCGTCATGAGCATCATCGCAATAAAAACAGCAAACGAACGACCAGTATCTTTAGAACAAATAGTAGTGCAAAGCAACGACATCGAGTTTTGTGAAGACATTTATTTCGCAGACGAGAGAGTGCCATTGGAGTTGTTTAACATCAGAGAACGTTACGAAAGAGAACTACTGTCGAATACATATTTCCATAGCAACACTATGGTTCTTCTGAAACGCTCAAAGCGTTGGTTCCCAGTGATTGAACCTATTTTGAAACAATATGGAATTCCTGAAGACTTCAAATACTTATGCGTCATAGAAAGCAATCTTACAAACGCTGTATCTCCAGCAGGTGCAGCCGGCTTCTGGCAGTTCATGAAAGCAACAGCCGAAGACTACGGGCTGAAAGTCAACAAAGAAGTCGACATGCGATATAATGTCGAACTAGAGACAGAAGCAGCATGTAAATATTTCCTTAAGGCGTATGAGAAATTCGGAAACTGGACTCTGACAGCAGCAGCTTATAACGCAGGAACTACAAGAGTTACTAAATTCATGAAAGAACAAGGCGCCGACTCATACTACGACTTATTAATGGCTGAAGAAACAGAACGTTACGTATTCAGAATATTAGCCATTAAGACCATTTTCGAAAATCCAGAAAAATTTGGAATATACGTAAGTCCTAAACTCTCTTATGAGCCTTACAAATATGACATTGTAAAATTAGACAAAAGCGTTAAAAACTGGGCAGAATTCGCAAAAGAACACGATATCACTTATAAGCTTTTAAAGATTTTCAATCCTTGGTTAAGAAGCAACTCATTGAAAGTCAACAAAGGCGAAGTATATGAGATTAAGATTCCTAAGAAACCTTTCAATATGACACACCACCACATCATGAATTTGATTGGTAACGAACAATTTTTACTCGAAGACTCTTTAGCAACAGAAGCAATAAATTACAGCGATGAGCTCAATTGATAAAAACAATATTTCAGAAGAAGATTTCTTAGAGATTTACGGTGCCAAAGAAAACAATCTCAAAGACATAAGCCTCAAGATTCCGCGCAATAAGCTCGTCGTTGTGACAGGATTAAGCGGAAGCGGCAAGTCGTCATTGGCATTCGAAACAATCTATGCGGAAGGCCAGAGACGTTATATGGAATCATTGTCGTCATACGCACGCCAGTTCATCGGAAACATGGAGCGTCCTCAAGTTGATGACATCAAAGGATTAAGTCCTGTAATTTCCATAGAGCAAAAATCTGTCAACAAAAACCCACGTTCCACCGTTGGAACAATAACAGAAATTTATGATTATCTTCGACTTCTGTATGCAAGAGTAGCAGAACCATTTTCATATAACACTGGAGAAAAAATGGTACGCTATTCTGAAGAACAGATCTGCGATATCATTACAAAGACTTATAAAAACAAGAAAGTCAACATACTAGCTCCTGTAGTAAGAGCCCGTAAAGGTCATTACAGAGAGTTATTTGAAAACATACGTCAGCAAGGCTTCTTAAGAGTACGCATCGACGGAGAGATGAAAGAGCTCAGCTTCGGAATGCAAGTCGATAGATATAAGACTCACGATATCGAGATAGTCATCGACAGACTTTTGGTCGGAGATGACAAAAGCAGAATATCCAAAGCCATCGAACTTGCTTTCAAACACGGCAAAGGCTTATTATTGATTATGGAAGAAGGCGACGACAAAGTAAGATTCTTCAGCCGTCTACTGATGTGTCCTACAACCGGACTTTCATATCAAGATCCAGAACCTAACTCATTCTCTTTCAACTCGCCTTACGGAGCATGTCCTAAATGCAACGGACTAGGCGAGATAACTGTCATCGACATGAACAAGATAATTCCTGATATGGAGAAAAGCATCCGCAAAGGTGGTCTCGCTCCAATAGGTGAATACAAGAGTTCATGGATTTTCAATCAGTTAGAGACATTAGGACTTCATTACGGATTTAATTTAGACACTCCTCTGCAAGAATTATCAGAAGAAGCTCTGAACGCAATTCTTTACGGCAGCAGCGAAGGTTTCACTGTAACGAAGGAGTTATACGGAACAATGTCGACTTTCACAGCTACCTTCGACGGAATAATAAACTTCATAGTAAGTCAGAATGACGAAAACGCCTCTACAGCGATAAAACGTTGGGCTGCAAGTTTCATGAACGAAACGCAATGTCCAGAGTGTCATGGCACACGTCTGAAAAAAGAATCGCTTTATTTCAAGCTTAACGACAAGAACATTGCCGAGCTAGCAGAGATGGACATAGTAAACCTCGCCCAATGGTTCGAAGATTTGCCTAATCATCTTAACAAAAAGCAAAAAGAAATCTCAACAGATATTTTATCCGAGATAAAGAAACGCATCAACTTTTTGTTGAATGTCGGCATCGATTATCTGAATTTAAATCGTCCTGCAAAGAGTCTCTCTGGCGGCGAAGCACAACGTATACGTCTTGCCACACAGATAGGTTCATTGTTAACAGGCATCTTATATATTTTGGATGAGCCAAGTATCGGTCTGCATCAACGCGACAATCAACGACTTATAGAATCGTTGAAAGAATTGCGCGACATAGGCAACTCCATCATCGTAGTTGAACACGACAAAGACACCATGATGGCAGCAGACCATATCATCGACATAGGTCCAGGAGCAGGAAGTCATGGCGGTGAAATCATGTTTGAAGGCACCCCAAAAGAAGCAAAGAAAGGACACGGCCTCACCTGCGATTATCTCAACGGGAGAAAGAAAATTGAAGTACCGAAGAAAAGACGCAAACCCGTTGACGACAAATATATTATCATAAAAGGAGCGTCAGGTCACAATCTTAAAAACGTGACATTGAAACTTCCTTTAGGCATGATGGTATGCATCACCGGCGTTTCAGGCTCTGGAAAATCCAGCCTTATAAACGAGACGCTCTACCCTATCTTGAGCAAACATTTCTATCGTTCTTTAAAGGAACCATTGCCATACAAATCTATCGAAGGACTGGAACATATCGACAAAGTCATCGAGATAGACCAAGCACCAATCGGCAGAACACCTCGTTCAAACCCAGCGACTTACACCAAAGTCTTCGATGAGATAAGAAAACTATACGGCGAGTTGCCCGAGTCAAGAATCAGAGGCTACAAAGCCGGAAGATTCTCCTTCAACGTAAAAGGCGGAAGATGCGAGACATGCTGCGGTGCCGGAGTTAGACTCATTGAGATGAACTTCCTCCCTGACGTGCAAGTACTTTGCGAAACATGTCAAGGCAAACGCTACAACAGAGAGACGCTGGAAGTACGCTACAAAGGAAAATCTATCAATGACGTATTGAATCTGACCATAAGCGAAGCTCTCGTATTCTTCGAGAACTTCCCACTCATAACACAAAAGATACAAGCATTGGAAGACGTCGGACTAGGTTATCTCACACTAGGACAGGCTTCTACAACATTATCTGGAGGTGAGGCACAACGCGTTAAATTAGCAGCTGAGCTTTCCAAGAAAGACACCGGAAAGACATTGTATATCTTAGATGAGCCAACGACAGGTTTACATTTTGAAGATATTAAGGTCTTGATGGAAGTGCTGAACAAACTTGTTGAAAAAGGCAACACAGTGCTCATCATCGAACATAATCTTGACGTAATAAAACTCGCCGACTACATCATCGACATGGGACCGGAAGGCGGAGTGAAAGGCGGAACCATCATAGGCGAAGGCACACCAGAAAGCATAGTGAAAAAAGGAAAAGGATTTACTGCGAAATATTTGAAAGAGGAACTCTAATATATTAGAAATTCAGAAACTCAGAAAAATAGTCCACACCACTACATTACTACATCACAAAAAACTTGTAGTCTTGTGGTCTTGTAGTCTTTCTCACTCACCTCAATCTAATATTATCTCCTACATGAAGGATGGTATTCTCATCCATATCGTTCATCTTGAACAATGACTTCAACTTAACACCATAAAGGCGAGAGACATACGACAATGTCTCTCCTTTTTGTATTGTGTGATATTCATAGCGTCGCATCGCCTTGTTCTTCTTAGGCTCAATGTATATTATCTCATTGTCTTTAAGCGTTCTGCGCTTGCCTAAGTCATTATATTTCACAATCTGATAATCATATATACAAAACATATCAGCCAAATCATAGACGCTCTCGCCTTCTCTTGCATAAATAAACTTAACCTTATTATTCTCACGTATATATCTATCGTCAGGAGTCTTGCCGACCACCTCAGCATCAGCAATCCTATAAGGAGTATAGACAATGCCGTTATCAACCTTAGACTTGTTGTCTTGTTGTTCTGTTGTCTTGTTGTCTTTCTTATACTTAAACTTACCTTTCACAACCATCTGGTCATATTGGGCGAGATTATAATCTTCGATAAGCTTAATCAATATATTTGCATAGACAGGCAATGTTGCATAGCCAGCTTTTTTCAGACCTTTCGCCCATGCCTCATAGTCGGTTATTTCCAGTTCAAACAAAAAGGCATAACGTTGTCCTTTTTTAAGAAACAAGGAATGGTCGCGATATGAATCTTCTGGGCATTCGTAAACACGGAAACATTCGCCCTTCTCATCATCATCGTGATAAGTGCGTTTTCCTGTCCAGTCTTTATGACATTTAATTCCGAAATGATTGTTGGATTTTTTTGCCAGTTCGCTGTTGCCGTTACCAGATTCGAGCAGCCCTTGGGCGAGAGTTATGGATGCCGGTATCTTATGATCCTGCATCTCACGCATTGCGATGTCCTTATATTGTTCGATATAATCCATCACAGCCTTAGACTTATTTTGTGACAATGCAACAGAATGCCATACGACAGACAGAAGCAAAACAACAAAGAATCTAAGGTTTTTTATCATTTTCAAAATTTTTGTAAAAATACAAAATAAACGCACACGACAAAATAAATATTATTTCCACTATTTTTTAACTAATTAATTAAGGTATCCTAACTCTTTTTTTCTTACTTTTGCCTAATTTAAGATAATTGTATATGGACCATACTTTAATAAAGAAATATTTCCCAGAACTCACTGAGAATCAATTGATGCAATATCAATCTTTATTCCCATTATATGAAGATTGGAACAGCAAGATAAACGTCATTTCCCGCAAGGATATGGAAAGTTTCTACGAACACCATGTCTTGCATTCATTAGCTATTGCTAAATATTTCACGCTCTTGCCTGGCATGAAAGTGATGGACGTAGGCACTGGCGGAGGATTCCCTGGCATTCCATTAGCCATTATGTTTCCACAGACAGACTTCTTGCTCGTCGACAGCATAGGCAAGAAAATCAAAGTGGTTCAAGCCGTTGCCGAGTCATTAGGATTGACAAACGTGGTTGCAGTTCAAGATCGCGTAGAGAATATCAAAGACAAATTCGACGTCATCACAAGCCGTGCGGTTACACGTCTCCCAGAGATTGCCGGCTGGGTCAGCAACAAACTCAGAATACACAACGACATAGAAGCTGGCGGTATCTTATATCTTAAAGGCGGCGACATAGAACAAGAATTGCGTGATGTTCCAAAGAACTGGAAACGCAAGACCACTTCGATAACAAAATGGTACGCCGAACCATATTTCGTAGAAAAATACGTTGTACATTTATATTAAAATCGAAATAAAAAATCAATAAAAATCAACTTAAATAACAATTTATGAGAAAGCATTTATTATCACTATTGGTTATCATGATGTTTGGTATCAATAGTTTTGCCCAAATGGCAATGCCTCTTCCAATGGACCCTAACGTAAGATACGGTAAATTGGACAACGGATTGACTTATTACATCCGTCACAATGAAAAACCAGAAAACAGAGCAGACTTCTACATCGCACAGAAAGTCGGTTCAGTACTCGAAGAAGAAAGCCAACGCGGTCTCGCTCACTTCCTCGAACACATGGCATTCAACGGAACAACAAACCTTCCAGGAATGACATTGAGAAACTACCTCCAAAGCAGAGGCGTTAAATTCGGTGAAAACCTCAACGCTTACACAGCAATCGACGAAACAGTTTACATGGTTACAAATGTTCAGACAGACCTCCCAGGTTTGGTCGACACTTGTCTCCTCATCCTCCACGACTGGTCAAGCTTCATCGCTCTTGAAGAAGCAGAAATCGACAGCGAACGTGGCGTCATCCTCGAAGAAGAACGTACAACAGGCGGTGCAAGCAGACGCGTTATGGAACAATTGCTTCCAAAAATGTACCCTGGCAGCCCTTACGGCGAACGTCTTCCAATAGGTACAAAAGAAGTTATCGCCAACTTCTCATACCAAGAAATCCGCGACTACTACAACAAATGGTATCGTCCAGACCTCCAAGGTTTAATCATCGTTGGTGACATCGATGTTGACGCTATCGAAGCTCGCATCAAAGAAATGTTCGCTGACATCCCTGCTCCAGTAAACCCAGCAGAAAGAACACAATTCATGATTGAAGACAACGCAGAGCCTATCATTGCTATCGCATCAGACGCTGAGTTAACATCAATGAGCCTGCAAATATTCTACAAACACGATGCAACTCCAAACGAATATAAAAACGACGCTAGCTACTGGATGGCTGAATATATCCTTTCTTTAATCTCTGATATGCAAATCAACAGATTACAAGAACTCACACAAAAGCCAAATCCTCCATTCGTTTACGGTTACAGCTACTATGGTGACTACTATTTATCACCAACAAAAGAAGCTTGGACAAGCTACGCTGTTCCAAAAGATGTCGCTAGCATCGAAGAAGCTATCACAGCAATGGTTACAGAAAACAAACGTATGGCTCAATTCGGTTTCACAGCTTCAGAATATGAAAGAGCTAAAGCTGACCACATGAAAGCTATCGAAAGCAGATACAACGAAAGAAACAACACTGAAAACGAAAAATACGTTGACCAATACCTAAATCACTTCTTGCACAACGAACCTATGATGGACATCGAAACAGAATACATGCTCTATCAACAAATCTCTCCAAACATCCCATTAGAAGCTATCAACTCTTTCGCAAAACAACTCATCACTGAAAACAACCTCGTCATCACATTGACAGCTCCTAAGAAAGAAGGCGAAGTTCTCCCAACAGAAGAAGAACTCTTAGCTATGTACAACAACGCTATGGCTATTGAAGTTGAAGCTTACGAAGAAGAAGTATTTGACGGCCCAATGATCGCAAAACTTCCTAAAGCTGGCAAAGTAAAGAAAGAAGCTCAAAACGAAGTTCTCGGCACAACAGAATGGACTCTCAGCAACGGCATGAAAGTCATCTACAAACAAACAACTTTCAAAGATGATGAAATCAGAATGAGAGCTTACAGCCCAGGTGGTTTGACAGCACTTCCACAAGATGACCCATTCACACTCCAAAACCTCGGTGACATCATCACATTAGGCGGTGTTGGCGAATTCAGTGCAATCGACTTACCAAAAGTCTTAGCAGGTAAAAAAGTTAACGTTGCTCCTTATATCAGCACATATTCAGAAGGCATGAACGGCACATGTTCTCCTAAAGATTTGGAAACAATGATGCAACTCATCCACTTATACTTCACAGCTCCACGCGCTGACCAAGAAGTATTCGAATCAACAATGGAACGTACAAAAGCTATGTTGAAGAACATGGAGTTGAATCCAAACCTCACATTGTCAGACTCTATCACAAAAGTTTTATACAACAACCACCCATTACGTTTGAGAATGAATGTTGAAGACTATGATAAAGTTGACTACGCTAAGGCAATGGAAATGTACGAAAACCGTTTTGCAGATCCTAACAACTTTACATTCACATTCGTTGGCAACATCGATGTTGAAACATTCAAACCACTCGTTGAACAATATTTAGCTTCATTGAAGAAGAAAAATCGCAAAGAAGACTGGAAAGATGTTGGTTTAGGCGTTGCTGATGGCAGCTACACAACACACTACAGAAAAGAAATGCAAGATCCTAAGACATCTGTATATATGATTTACGACGGCGCTATGGAATACAACCTCTATAACGAAGTTTATATGGATGTTCTTTCTGACGTACTCGACATCGTTTACACAAAATCAATCCGTGAAGAACAAGGCGGCACATACGGCGTTGGCGTTATGGGAACAACAATGAACAGACCTAACGACGCTTTCATGTTCTACACAGTATTCGATACAAATGATGAAGTCTATGCAACATTGATCGACATCGCTAAAGCTGGTTTGAAAGACATCGCTGAAAACGGCCCACGTCAAGAAGACCTCTCAAAAGTATTGGAAAACAAACTCAAGAAGAGAACTGAAGAACTTCAAGAAAACAGATTCTGGACAAACGCTATCATGTCACAAGTTACAGACAACATGGACGTAGTTACAGAATACGAAAACATCATCAAAGGTGTTACTGTTGAATCAGTCGCTGAATTTGCAAAACAAATCCTCAACGGCAACTTGAAAGAAATCGTTCAACTTCCAGTGAAATAATTTTTAGCTATCAGCTATCAGCTATCAGTAACAACTAATACTGACAGCTGACAGCTGACAGCTCAATAATAATAATTTTTTAAACAATAATCTATTATGACAGAAAAAATTCAAACATTACGCGACTCAGCAGCCATGAGATGGATTGCCTTGTTGCTTTTAGCTTTTGCTATGTTCTGTTCATACATTTTTATGGACATCCTCTCACCTATCAAGGACCTCATGCAATCAACAAGAGGTTGGGATTCTTCTGCATTCGGCACAATGCAAGGTGCTGAAACATTCTTGAATGTATTCGTATTCTTCCTCATCTTCGCAGGTATCATCCTCGACAAGATGGGCGTTCGTTTCACAGCATTATTATCAGGCGCTGTTATGCTCGTCGGTGCTGTTATCAAATGGTACGCAGTTACAGACAGCTTCATTGGCAGCGGTTTAGAAACATGGTTCACAAACAACCTCAACTATATCCCATTATTTGACGAGTTAGGCGTTTCTCCATTCTACAGAGGCATGCCTGCTTCAGCAAAAGTTGCAGCTGTTGGTTTCATGATCTTCGGTTGCGGCGTTGAAATGGCCGGTATCACAGTTTCTCGCGGTATCGTTAAATGGTTCAAAGGTCGTGAAATGGCTTTAGCAATGGGTTCAGAAATGGCATTGGCACGTCTCGGCGTTGCTACATGTATGATCTTCTCACCTATGTTCGCTAACTTAGGCGACAAAGTTGACGTATCTCGTTCAGTAGCTTTCGGCGTTGTATTGTTGATGATTGCTCTTATCATGTTCGTTGTTTACTTCTTCATGGATAAGAAATTAGACTCACAAACAGGCGAAGCAGAAGAAAAAGACGATCCATTCAAAATCAGCGACATCGGTAAAATCTTATCAAGCTGGGGTTTCTGGTTGGTTGCTCTCCTCTGCGTTCTCTACTATTCAGCAATCTTCCCATTCCAAAAATACGCTGTTAACATGTTACAATGTAACTTGACATTCACAGAACCAACAGAATTCTGGGCTTCAAATGCTGTTACAGTCATCCAATACGTTATCATGTTAGCTGTTGCTGCTTGTTCATTCGCAAGCAACTTCTCAAAGAATAAAGGTTTGAAATTCGGTTTGATGGGTGCAGCTATCGTTTGCTTAGTAGTTTATTGCTACATGGGTTACATGCGTGGTTCTGCAGCATCTGTATTCGCAGTATTCCCATTATTAGCTGTTGCTATCACTCCTATCCTCGGCAACTATGTTGACCACAAAGGCAAGGCAGCTTCAATGTTGATGATCGGTTCATTATTGCTCATCATCTGCCACCTCACATTCGCTTTCGTATTACCTATGTTCAAAGGTCAAGCTGTTGGCGGTATCATCGTTGCTTACGTAACAATCTTGGTATTAGGCGCATCATTCTCATTAGTTCCTGCTGCTTTATGGCCAAGCGTTCCAAAATTAGTTGACGCTAAAGTTATAGGTTCAGCATACGCTTTGATATTCTGGATTCAAAACATCGGTTTATGGTTATTCCCATTATTGATCGGTAAGATTTTGGACAAGACAAACGAACCTGGCACAGACCCAGTACAACTCAACTACACATGGGCATTGGTCATGTTAGCTTGCTTAGGCATTGCAGCTCTCGTTATCGGTGTTATCTTGAAGAGAGTCGATGCTAAGAAGAACTTAGGTCTCGAATTGCCAAATATCACAGAAGAATAATTAATGAAATTTAGAATTCTAGAACTCTAGAATTTTAGAATAGAAAAAGCGAGCAAGATTTTGCTCGCTTTTTTTGTTCAGCCAGATAGAATTATAAAATTCCACAAACAAAAAAAGACGCCTCAAATTTCTGAGACGTCTTTGTGGAAACTGCTGGGGTCGAACCAGCGACCCCCTGCTTGTAAGGCAGGTGCTCTAAACCAACTGAGCTAAGCTTCCATTCTGTGTAAGAACTGTTGTAATAACCTTTCGTTTACGTGTGCAAAGATAGGAACTTTTCAATTACGCGCAACACTTTTTTAAAAATATTTTTATTTTTTCTTAAATTTACTTATATCAATAAATTACAAAGATATTTTTATATCAAAATATTGTTTTTCGTTATTATTTCTAAGAAAAGAACAGTATTTCAGCATCAAAAATATCACAAAATCTCCAAAAAGCTCTTTTTTCAGTTCAAAATTCACATTCCTAATTCCTAACTCCTAATTCTTGTAATTCTCGCCAAATAATCGTAATGTTCGCCTCTTCTCACTATTTCCATTTCAAAGCCATGAGCCTCGGCGTAATTTCTCAAAGTATTTGCATCAATATACAACCATGGGAATGAATCGCCCTTAATATCATCGTAGCACATTGTATACTCCAACTCGCCATAATATTTATCACTATTGAGCAACTCTGCAATTCCCTCTTTATCATCATATAGATAACAAAGATCAGACGAGTCGCAGAGAAGCTGTCCATCCTGTGCAAGAATCTTGTCAATATGCTTAAAGAAGTCAGGCAGTTTATCCAGAGTGCCGACAATTCCGATGCCGTTCATCAACATTAATATAGTATCATATTTCTCTTCCAAAGTAAAGAAATCCTGTTCTCTCACATTGACGACGCCTCTCTCCTTCATTGTCTCAATAGAATAAGGAGAAATATCTATTGCCGTGACATCTAGACCTTTGTCCTGAAGCCATAACGAATGACAACCAGAGCCAGCGCCGACATCCAGAATCTTGCCTTTCGCCATCTTCAACGCCTTCTGTTCCATTTTTGGCATATCCCTAAAACTACGGAACAATGTAGTCACAGGAATCTCATCCTCATCAAACATAGGAGACAATACTATCAGCTTACCATCGCGACGTCCTTTATAAAAATCGGCAATCGCCTTACCCATTGCATCTTGTTCTTTTTTCATATCTATTTATATGTCAACGGACAACAGTCGACAGACAACAGACTTTATACACACAATACCACAAGTCTTTTGTCTTAGTCTTTTGTCCTTATTTATTAATTCAAAGTTATAAATATTTTCTACATTTTTCTTTATAAAAACATAAAAAATCTTATCTTTGATGAATTGAATTTAAAACTGATAAACATGATAGACGAATCAAAAATTAGAGAAGCTTTTGAAGAAAAAAACTGGACAGAAATAAAGTCACAAGATTCATGGTCTGTCTTCAAAATAATGTCAGAATTTGTCACAGGTTACGAAACTCTTTCTAAGATAGGACCTTGTGTAGCGATATTTGGCTCAGCACGTACCAAACCTGACAACAAATATTACAAGATGGCTGAAGAGACAGCTTATCTTTTAGTCAAGAAAGGTTTCGGTATCATCACAGGCGGTGGTCCTGGCATCATGGAAGCCGGCAATAAAGGAGCGCACTTTGGAGGCGGCAAGAGCGTCGGTCTCAACATCGTTCTCCCTCACGAGCAACGTCCTAACGACTTCATTGACCAAGACAAGAACATCAACTTCGACTATTTCTTTGTAAGAAAGACGATGTTCATGCGCTACGCACAAGGATTCATAGTTTTCCCTGGAGGATTCGGCACACTCGATGAATTGTCAGAAGCAATAACATTGATACAGACCAACAAACTCACCTCCTTCCCTATCGTCATGGTTGGAAAAGAGTTCTGGGAACCGCTCAACGACTGGTTCAAAAACACATTGCTGAAAGACGGAATGGTAAGCGGAAGCGACTTCGACATATTTCATGTAGTTGACACCGTTGAAGAAGCTGTCAACATCATTGAAGAATTCTATCATAAATACGCTCTTAAACCGAACTTTTAAAAGACAAATGACAAATGTCTATAGGCAAAGGACAAAAAACTTTAACCATTAGACATTCGTCTTTGGCCATTTATAAACAATGATAGAAATACCTATTAATATAATAAACATCGAGGGTGATGGTTTTCACATCGTAACGGAGGGTCTCATCAACGGCAAAGCCGCCCGTTTCGTTGTTGACACTGGCGCTTCGAGGACTGTCTTCGACAAAGACAGAATATTAAATTATATTAGCAATCCAGAGTTCGCCGAGAAAGAAGGGCTCTCAGCCGGCATCGGAGGCACCGATATCTCTAGTTTCATCTTCGACATAGAAGAACTCAGTTTCGGTGATCTGACGATAAAGGATTATCAGGCTGTCGCTATGGATCTTTCCAACATCAACTCATCATACGAGATGATAAAACTTCCGCCTATTGACGGAGTCTTCGGCGGTGATCTGTTAAGAAAGCATAATGCTGTAATAAGTTATAGATTAAAGAAAATACGACTCTTCCCAACTAAATAATCATGGCAAGAATATTAGTCATAGACGATGAACCTGCAATCCGCCGTATCTTACGCGAGATTTTAGAGCACGAACAATATCAGGTTGACGACGCCGCTTCGGCTGTTGACGCGCTTCCTTTAGTAAAGGAAAATGAATTCGATGCAATTTTATGCGACATCAAGATGCCACAGATGGACGGCATTGAGTTTCTGGAAGAAGCTAAGAAAATCACCGACGCTCCTATCATCATGATTTCCGGTCACGGCACTATAGACACCGCCGTTGAAGCA
This sequence comes from Bacteroidales bacterium, assembly GCA_045655965.1. Taxonomy (GTDB): domain Bacteria; phylum Bacteroidota; class Bacteroidia; order Bacteroidales; family F082; genus Limimorpha. Next base: position 64,666 of record JAZOQH010000004.1, read on the forward strand.
ATAAAAAAAGGAGCATTCGACTATATAGCCAAACCGCCAGAGTTGAACCGACTGCTCATCACATTACGCAATGCGTTAGACAAATCCAAACTGATGACAGAGACGAAAGTACTCAAAAAAGCGGTAAACCGTCAGTATCAGATGATTGGCAGTTCCAGACCTATGATGGATATTCACGATATGATTGAGAAGGTGGCACCTACCAATGCACGCGTGCTCATCGAGGGCGAGAACGGAACAGGAAAGGAATTAGTAGCGCGACAACTCCACGAGTTAAGCAACCGTTCCTACGCTCCTTTCATCGAAGTCAACTGCGCAGCTATACCATCTGAATTGATAGAAAGCCAACTCTTTGGACACGAGAAAGGCTCATTCACTTCTGCCATCAAAATGAAGAAGGGCGACTTTGAACTTGCCAACAACGGCACATTATTTTTAGATGAAATTGGCGACATGAGTCTCTCGGCACAAGCCAAGGTATTAAGAGCGCTGCAGGAAAACAAGATAACACGCGTCGGAGGCGAAAGCGAGATTAACGTCAATGTCAGAATCATCGCTGCAACTAACAAGAACCTCAAGGAAGAGATACAGAAAGGCAACTTCAGAGAGGACCTTTATCATAGACTTAGCGTTATTATAATCAATGTTCCGCCATTACGTGAGAGACTTGATGATATACCAGAGCTTGTAAGATATTTCGTTGAAAACATTTCAAATGAAATGGGAAAGGCAACGCCGACATTTACGCAAGATGCGATAGAAGAACTGCAGAAATACCGTTGGACAGGCAACATCCGTGAGCTTCACAATGTTGTTGAGAGACTAGTGATATTATGCGGAAGCAAAATCGAAGGCGATGACGTTAGGAAATATGCGAGACCTTTGGTTAGTTAGGAATCAGAAATGAGGAGTTAGGAATGATAGTCCTATCCAGTGCACAAAAGCGATTTCTATAAAAAACAAAAACTGCTGACTTATTGATAATCAGCAGTTTTATTTTTAACAAAAGTTTAAAAGTGGAGCTGGATGATTTTTTCTTTTCTTTATAGTTTCCTTATTATCGTATATCTATTACAATTCCAAAGAGTTAGATTTCAACAAAAAATCATAAACATTCATTATAGTAATACCGTTATCATCTCTTGTGATTGGCATTTCATCTCCAACTACTATAATTTTTTTAAATGAATCGTCAACTTTTAATAATGATGATTTTTCTTGTTTGATCTTATCATCTGTTTCCATGCGATATGCAGATTGTATATAATAGCGTTTGCTACCTGCATTACACACAAAATCTATTTCATAATTGGAACGCTGTTGTTTTCCTTCACTGTCTCTAGTTACAGAATGTACAACACCAACATCAACATTATATCCACGTATTCTCAACTCGTTGTAAATAAGATTTTCCATCAGATGAGTTTTTTCAAACTGTCTAAAGTTTAGACGGGCATTGCGTAACCCTAAATCCATAAAATAATACTTATATGGAGAATTGATATATTTCTTTCCTTTTACATCATAACGTGTTGATTTTTCAACGAGAAAAGAATCACATAAATATTCTATGTAATCTTTCACTGTATCATACGATATGACAGACTTCTTTTCACTCTTGAATGTATTAGATAATTTATTTGGATTTGTCAATGTACCTATCCCTGAAGCGACTATATTTATCAACTCTTCTAAATCATCATCCTTCTTTATATTATAACGGTCCTTTATATCTTTTATATAAGTCTCTTCAAATAAGGACTTTAAGAACAATACCTTATGTTCATCGGTCTTATGTGACAAGATTTGAGGCAGTCCTCCATACAACATATACTCGTTAATTCCCGATTGCAAAGAACCTTGATAGGCTGACATATATTCGCTAAAACTAAGCGGATACACTCGTATTTCAAATCCTCTCCCTCTAAATTCAGTAATAACATCCTTAGACAAAAATTTAGCATTGCTTCCCGTCACATAGATATCTACATTTTGTTTTTTCAAAAATCCATTCAAAACATCAACAAAATCATCAAGCATTTGCACTTCGTCAAGAAGAATGTAATAAGTATCATTGTCAACTATACGACTTTCTACATATTCATAAATATTATCCGGATTCCTTAGCGACTTGTTCTTGTAATCCTCCAAATCAATCTTTATGATATGATTCGATTCAACCCCATTACTCTCCAAGTATGATGAAAAAATCTCAAACAAAAGATACGATTTACCGCATCTACGCATTCCTGTTATGACTTTTATCATACCATTTTCCTTCAGTGAAATCAATTCGTCCAAGTATTTCTGTCTTTCTATTCTTTTCATTCTATTCGGAATTTATGTCACAATGTGACAGTTTTTTCGACTACAAAGATAAGGTTTTTTACAAGAGATTTAATATTCCTTATGTTATAATTGTATTTTAATATTCTTTTCTTTAGTCTCCATAGTTTTCGCAAATTTTGAACGAAAAATAACAAAATATAGCACGGTATAAAAAACAAAAAACTGCTGACTAATTGATAATCAGCAGTTTTATTTTTTAAAAGATTAAAATTAGTGGAGTTGGAGGGAGTCGAACCCTCGTCCAAACAAGGAACACCCATGCTTTCTACATGCTTATTTTGTTGTTGGTTTTCGAATCATGCAAGGAAACAAACACCCTAAACATGACCTTATCTCCTAAGTTTCGCTATGCGTACGGAGCTTCCGCATCGCTATCCTGAAATTATGAGCACCTCGAATCCGAACCGGAATCAGGAAGGTCCATTCGCGAGATGTCTCGTTCATCCACCTTGTGGACGAATAAAGCTTCAATCTACTGTTCTTCGATTATGCAGCGAGAGCGTAAGTATTTTCGCCAATTAATTTTTTGCAGTCAAGATTTATGAGCGTCACTGCGAGGCTCAGCATGCTTACATGACCATTCTACAAGCTGTCAAAACCGGTCAACCCCAAATTTCAATGAACTCTTTATTTAAAATTCAGAAACTCAAAACTTCAGAATCTCTGAATTTATAAATCAAACGCAACAATGACTCATCTAATAGTATATCATTACCACGTTTCAAAAACGAGTTTGCAAAGTTACACTTTTTCTTTCATATATAAAAGAACAATATTCAGGAAGTTTTGTTTTGATGGTTTTAATTTAAAATTTTAAAATCTCCCCTTTCTTTATTATCTTTGCAATCCAATCATTTAAAATTGAATTTTTATTAACTAAATTATCACTATGAAAAAATCATTTATCCTATTCATCATGTGCGTTTTCTCATTCATATCTGCAAACGCACAATCTGTCAACAACTTATACGTCTCTCCTACTGGATGGGCCATGTGGGATATGGCAGACAACGTCACTTCTTATCAGATTTATCTGAACGGAGAATTGGAAGCCGACAACATAACAGACCCGTTCTATCAACACGAAAACCTCATCGATGGTCAGGAATATACCACTACTGTAATTCCTATTTACACCACTGGCGACGGCGATGGTGAAAATTATACATGGACAAAACAAAACTGCGACAACTATCTAGGCGCATATAACCTCACCGCTGGTCTCATCAATAATGTCGGTTTCATAAGCTGGACATTGCCTGCTATATATAAAGGCGACAAAAACTCCAAAGATGGCTCATGGGTTAAATACGACAACGGCACTTATGCTGAACGTATCGGTCTCACCTTCGACGGCACCACTTTCGAACCTTTCAAATGGGCTATTATGTTGCCTGCATCCGACATGGCTCAATATGCAGGACAATTAATGACTAAGGTGTCATTTTATGATGTCGAGGCTTTTGACGGCGAAGTGGAAATATACGAAGGCGGTTCAACAGAACCTGGCACCTTATTATATAGCCAAGAATTTTCTGGCAGCGGCATCAACGACTTCAAAGAAATCGAATTGAATTCCGCAGTGGAAATCAGCGGCAACAAAAACGTATGGGTCGTCTTCTCCAGTCTCAATGGATCACAACCAGCAGCAGGCTGCGCCGACCAAGGCAACCCTAACGGACGCTTCATATATCACGAAGGCTATGGTTGGCTCGACCTTATGTATGTCTCATATCCTGCTTACACATGGATGATCCGCGCATACATCGAAGAAGCTGAAGAACCTGTCATCAACGAAGTGATCGGTGCTATCTTGTATCGTAACGGAGAACTTCTCTCTCCACTCGTTACAGAAGAACATTATATCGACCCACAAGCAAAGAACGGCGACGAATACACAATCAGAGTCGTTTACAGCGGAATGAAAGACGAACTTCACTATTTTATGACTTGCCCTCAGTCTGTAACTATCAACAATGTAGCTGTTGAAGAAAACGTAATCAATGAGGTGACAGTTTACCCTAACCCTGCAAAAGACTTTGTTAAGCTATCAGCTGTCGGCGTTCAGCTATCTGCAGTTAAAGTTTACAACTGTTTAGGAATGATGATTGAAGAAATTAAAGTCAATGCTAATGAAACAGAGATAAATATTTCAGATTATAAAGCTGGCGTTTATTTCATCAATATTGTAACTGAAAACGGCGTTATTGTAAAACAGGTTTTGGTGGAGAGGTAAGACCACAAGACTACAAGTAGAGACGCGTCAACGTTACCTTAAATTAAACACACGTTGACACGTCTCTTTCTTTTTATCCACGAAATCGCACGAATCTTCACGAAAATGTTTTCCGACAAAAACACCATTACTATCAAAAACTTCCGATTCCAAAATTCTAAAGTTCTAAAATTCTAGAATTCTTTTTGGGCGTTCCGGCTCTGCCGTCGGGCTTTCCGCTATATCTTTCTCCGCTGCGCTCCAAAAGGATGCCGCTTCAATCCCTAACGCAACAGGGGCGAATTTCACCATGACGGCATCTTGAAAAAAACAGATATCCCCTAATCATAGTATAAAAGAAAAATATCTATCTTTGCAAAAGTTGCAGAATTCCCGAATTCCTGAATTCCTGAATTCCCAATAAGGCCCCGTAGTTCAACGGATAGAATTAAGGATTCCGGTTCCTTCGATCTGGGTTCGATTCCCAGCGGGGTTACTTTCTACTTCCTCAACGAGAATTCAAATCTCAGTCCGCCTTCTTCTCTGTTGCTGACACTAACGGTTCCGCCATGAAACTGAACGGCGTGTTTCACTATGGCGAGTCCGAGTCCGGTGCCGCCCATACGACGCGAACGACCTTTATCCACGCGATAGAATCTCTCGAACAGACGCTGCAGCTGATCTTCCTCCACTCCTTTGCCGTCATCTTCAAACCTTATGACACATTGCTCACCATTATTTTCCATCAATGTGATAAAAATATTCTTGCCTCCGGAATATGCGATGGCGTTTTCAGTAAGGTTCCTGAAGATAGAGCCAATCAGCGAGAGATTTCCTTCCACCACAACGACTTCATCGAAATCAGCGTGCAAGTCAAGGCGCTCGTTTTCAGGCATTATTTCCAGTTCACCGGCCACCTCGTCGATGATATTATTTATCGTAACGCTTTCCTTTCCAATCAGCTGGCTGCCGCTTTCCATTCTGGTGATGAGCGACACGTCTTCCAGGAGACGACGCAGACGCTCGTTGTTAGCATAGCATCGTTCTATCAGTTCCTGTTTTTTCTCTTCACTCAGGTTTATGCCTGACAACAATGTCTCAAGACACACTTGTATCGATGCCACAGGCGTCTTCAATTCGTGGTTTATGTTATTGGTAAGCTGCTGTTTGATACGTATCTTCTCCTGTTCTTCACGCAGTCTAGCCTCGTGGGCGACGTCTCTGTCCTTGATAGTCTGCTGCAGCTGAGCATACAATTTCACGATATGGTTAGAGATGGAGCCAAGTTCATCGTTAGGGAACGACTCTGCCTCATCGAATGCCTCGCCTTTTTCCGCCTTTGCCGCAAAACGGTTGAGGCGCTCTATGTTGTTGCCAAGACGTTTCGTCGCATAATACGCCAACACACCCATAATGAAACTCATTGCTATCATGATACTTAGGAAAGTCCAATCGGCACGCAGCAATTCTTGCAACGATGCAGAATAAGGTATAGCAGTACGAACGATGACATTATCGCCTTTCGTCGCGGAATAGAAATACTCACGTCCGTCGCTGGCAGACTGTCGCCCGATGAGATAGCCGGAGCCTTTCTTCATGGCGGAACTCACTTCAGGGCGCATGCTGTGGTTGTCGAGAGAATCGATGGAAATCATATTGTCGTATATCACTTCGCCGGAGAGAGAAATAACCGTCACACGCAGGTCGTCGAAAGGTTGTTCTTTTGCGTCGACATAATCTTCGTAAGGCACGCCTTCTTCTATTGCTGAAATCAGATGCACGTTATAAAGCTGCAACTGAGCATCGATGAATTCCGACCTGTATTGTTTCTCGCGCATATATTGAAAACTCACAAAACATAATATTATAGTCCATGAAAAAGCAAGCAACATTATAAACAATCGCTTGTGATATGACAACTTAATCACTGAATCCATAACCAAAACCTGAACGTGTTACAATATAAGAACCATAGCTTCCGATCTTAGAGCGCAGACGTGTGATATTGACGTCGATAGTACGGTCAAGGACGACGACCTCATCGCTCCACACTCTGTTAAGAATCTGTTCGCGAGAGCAAATCTTGCCACGATGTGAGATGAGATAAGCCAGGAGTTCGAACTCTTTTCTTGCGAGTTTCACCTCTACCCCATCGACGGTGCAGCGCTTGAACTCCAAGTCAAGATGCAGACCGCCAACCTTTAATATATTAGGTTTATCATTTTGAACTACATTATTTCCTTTGTGTGCAGAAGTGCGACGCAGAACACTCTTCACTCTAGCAATCACATTACGAACGGTATAAGGTTTCATGATATAATCGTCGGCTCCTATGTTCAATCCCATTATCATATCATCCTCAGTGTCGCGAGCGGTACAGAAGATAATAGGAATATCTGCTGTCGTGACGTCAGCCTTAAGCATCTTAGCCATCTTGATTCCGCTTATCTCGCCCATCATAATATCGAGAAGGATAAGCGAATACTGTTTTAAATCAAGTGTCAATGCCTGTTCCGCGCTGAAAGCGATATCGACGTCATAGCCTTCATTTTCAAGATTTAGTTTCAAGACTTCACATAAAGTCTCTTCATCATCGACTATTAAAATACGTTCTGTTGTCATACCTTAATATATAATTGAAGGCAAATTTACACGAAATATCAAAACAAAAAAATAAAGTAAAACAAGATTTAATAAAAATGTAACAATTATTTCAAAAGCAAAATTTCTTTAACCAAACTCTCATTGTTTTGTAACATTTTTGAAACATTTTCTATGTTATTTTGCAGCATCATAACATAGAAGACAATGAGTATATTACAATTATTTACATTATTAGGAGCATTGGGAATGTTCCTCTACGGAATGAACTTAATGAGTTCAGGATTGCAGAAAGCTGCAGGAGAAAAATTAAGAGGTTTCCTCAGCGCCATGACATCAAATCCTTTCAAAGGCGTCATGACAGGTCTGGGAATCACTTCTATCATACAGTCGTCATCAGCGACTACCGTTATGGTCGTCAGCTTCGTCAATGCAGGACTTCTAACTTTGACACAGGCGATAGGCGTCATTATGGGTGCCAACATCGGAACGACGGTAACAGCATGGATGGTTTCATGGCTGGGCTTCAAAGCCGACATCTCTATCCTTGCCATCCCTTTGATGATATTCGGTTTCCTTTTCTCTAACTCAAAGAAAAACCAACGCAAGAACATTGGCGAACTGATAGTAGGTTTCTGTCTCTTGTTCCTCGGACTTTCCTTCATGAAAGAATCGGTGCCAGACTTAAGACAGACTCCTGAAGTACTGGAATTTGTAACAACATGGTCTGCATACGGTTTCAGTTCTGTATTGTTATTCCTCGCTTTCGGCACAGTGTTGACACTTGTTTTACAATCGTCATCAGCCACTATGGCCATCACGCTCATCATGTTAAGTATGGGTTGGATTCCATTCGACATGGCATGCGCTATGGTTCTAGGCGAGAACATCGGCACAACCATCACTGCCAACATCGCTGCGGCTATAGGCAACACTCAGGCAAAACGAGCTGCTATGTCGCACACCATCTTCAACGTGTTCGGTGTAATATGGGCGTTGATATTATTCAAACCATTCCTCAGATTAGTTGGCTTAATCACAGAAAATTTATTCGGATTGCCTAATCCGGCAGATGCAGACTTCGTAGTAACAGAATCAACATCAGCAGAAGGCACCGCAGCATTATACGGACTTTCGATGTTACACACCTTGTTCAATTTGACAAACACCTTGATATTGGTATGGTTCACACCATTGATTGCCAAGGCCGTTAGCTTCATCATATCAGCACCAGCGAACCAGGAGAAAGATGTATTCAGACTTAAATATATCACAGCAGGTCCGCTCGAAACACCAGAGTTATCAGTAGAACAGGCTTTCGACGAAATAATACACTTCGCTCAGATATCAAAGAATGGAGCAGAATATGCAAAGTCAGCAGTTGAGGAAAACGATCAAACTAAGTTCGAGACATTAAGAGAGAAACTCGTGAAATATGAAGAGATTTCAGACCGCATTGAATATGAAATCGCGACATTCCTCAACGCGGTGTCTGCTGGCGAAATCAGCGAAAGCACATCATTAAAGATTAAGTCGATGTATAAGATTATCGGAGAACTCGAATCGTTAGGCGATTCAGGAGAGACTATCAGCCGTATCTTGTCAAGAAAGAACATACACAAGAAAAAATTTGACAATGAGTCAATCAAGAACCTCAACACTATGGCTGATGCAGTTATCGCAGCATACGACGTGATGATTGCCAACCTGACTGCAGCCCACAAAGGAGAACTCGTCAATATCTCAAACGCTTACAATGCAGAAGAGAGACTTAACAACCTTAGAAATAATTTCAGAGAAGTCGTCATTGAAGACATCGACAACGGCGACAAGAATTATCAGACCAGCGTCTATTACATGGATATCATCAATGAATACGAACGTATGGGCGACTTCATGATCAACATCTCACAAGACCTCGAAAGAGGATTCGCTAAAAAATAAAATGTGGTTTTTATAAATATGTGAATTGAAAAAAGGAGCGTCAAGCTCCTTTTTCTTTTATCATAACATCGATGGCACCAACGCCGAACTTCATTATAGAAGCCATTCTGTTGCTGGTGTTCTCATAGTTTTTCAGTTCTTCGATGATGGCATTTTTCAGGACGCCATTACCAACGCCGTGTATGAAAGTCACCTTGTCGTATTCATTCGTTATCGCGCTTTCCAGCATCTTCTTGAAATAGTTGATTTGTATTCTGAAGATATCGTTGCTCGACATACCTAATATATTATCGACGAGTTCGCCGATATGAAGATCTACGATAGCCTCACCTGGAGCGGTCTGATGACGGTCGATTGCTGCTTTTTCCTTGACGAGTTTCTGACTTGTGGCGACAGCTTTTCTATCACCTTCTTTCATCATCTTGGTAAAGTCGGTCTCTGTTCCCTTAAGAGCGATGAGACTTGAGAGGTTTATCATGACAGCCTTTTCTCCGAGAACGCCAGACTCAACATAACTGCCGTCTTTAAAGAAACGGCTGCTTCTGAATGAGAAAGGAGCATGTAGTGGATGATATACGAAGTCAGCCTCTTCCTGAGAGAGAATGACTTGAATGTATCCTTCGCACCAATATTCTATGTCGTCGCGAGATATTGACTCTATCACCACTTTAGAATGAGGGGCAATGCTGCCGTAATCGACGCTGATATATTTCTCTTCATCCTTGATATTGAAACTATATAATGCATCTGCTGGGGTGTTGTTTACCAATACAACGTCGAGCAGACCTGTGAGCAGCCACTGCTGATCCTGAGGCACGAAAGCGAGGTAAAGACCTTCCTCCTCTGCATTACGGCCGAAGCGACGCAAAGCACTCTTGCGAGCAGCTTCCATCTCTTTCTCCTCTATAATCTGTTTCTGCTGAATCTCCTTCTGCGCATTATCAACCACTTGCTGACGTCTATCAGGTTGTGAGCGATAATCCAATACGAGGTCGCTCATCAAAACAGGAATATCGAAACCATCCTCTATAGTCACCTCTACCATTCTGCTGTCGATAACCTTCTTCACTGTTCCGCCGCCTGTAGCGTTGAGGAAATTCACTTTATCACCTACTTGAAACTTTTCCATTTTTATGTTATTTTGTTTTAATTATTGATTTTCTTATTAATCTGGTGGTTGAGCCTGTCGAAACCACCATTCCTCATACATCTCATCATTGGGCCTTCGACAAGCTCAGGCACCAAATTCCACTTGCAAATTTACCGATTTTATCAAATACATGAAATATTGTCACAACAAAAAATTCCTAACTTCTAATTTAAAAAAACTTTAGCCTTTAGTCTTTAGCCTTTTGCCATTTTATTATCTTTGCAAAAAGACAAAAATGGAAAGACGTTTCAACAGTTACAACGCATATTTCACCCGTATCTTCGGCGGTCGCGTACAGAAGATAAGCATTGACGCAGGCTTCAGCTGCCCTAACCGAGACGGAAAAATCAGCACAGGAGGCTGCTCGTTCTGCCGTAACGACGCTTTCAATCCATCTTACTGCCGTCCAGAGAAAAGCATACGCCAGCAGATTGAAGAAGGGATTGAGTTCCACCAAAGACGTTATCGCAGAGCAAAGAATTACCTTGCCTACTTCCAGCCTTACAGCAATACATACAAGAATGTTAACGAGTTAGAAAACATCTACAAGCAAGCATTGGAAGTTAAAGGTGTCATCGGTATCGTTGTCGGAACTCGTCCCGACTGCATAGACGAAGAGAAACTTGCTTTGTTAAGAGAAATTAACAAGACACATTACGTCATGATTGAATACGGCGTGGAATCTGTTTATGACGAGACTTTGAAACGTATCAACAGAGGTCACGATTTCGAGACTGCGAAAAAGGCAATCTGTCTCACACACGACTACGGACTTCCATGCGGCGGCCATTTCATATTCGGACTCCCAGGAGAATCTCGCGAAATGATGATAAATGCCGCCGACATTATCTCGGAGTTGCCTTTGACAACAGTGAAATTCCATCAGCTACAAATCTTCAAAGACACTCTTATGGCAGATGAATATCTCAACAACCCTGACGCTTTCCATCTCTTCACTTTAGAAGATTACATTGATTTCGTGATAGACTTCACCGAACGACTCAACCCTGATTTGGTCATAGAACGCTTCGCTGGCGAAGTGCCGCCACGTTATCTCATCTCCAAACCATGGATGAACCTCCGCTACGACGAAGTCCTCAACCTCATCGAGAAAAGAATGGAAGAACGAGATACATTCCAAGGGAGAGACTACAAGACCACAAGACTACAAGACTACAAGTAATAGACAATATTATAAATTACTACATCACTTTCAATTTTCAATTTAAAAGACATGTACATAAAATCCAACGATTTATTCAAAGAGACTCATCCTGAGAGGATTTATGAGAATATAGAGAAACCTATCATCATTGCCGATCATCTTCTGACTCCTGACAATATGGGTTCTATGATTCGACTTGCCGACAATATCGGTGCGTCGGAGATGTGTTTCTTGGGCGTCGCTCCTACTCACAGCCTCTCTAAAGTCAAGAAGGCTGCAGCGAGCAGCAAGGATAATATAAAATGGTATTATACTGAAGACGATGATATTCGTAAGATTGTCGGAGACAAGAAGATTGTCGCCATCGAGACATCCGACAACGCTGAATGTATTTATGACTGCGAGTTGCCTAGCGACATTGCATTCATTGTTGGAAATGAGAGCCGCGGCATCAGAGAAGAGATTTTATCGCAATGCGACAAGATTGTCTACATCCCAGTTCCAGGGCCGACTCGTTCATTAAATGTCAGCCATGCTGCAGCAGTAGCGCTCTTTGAATGGCAGAGACAGATGCTGGGAAGACTATAAGACTACAAGACCACAAGACCACAAGCAGATTAATAGCAGAGATTTATATCAAGTCTATATAATAAATAAGGGCAGCTTAAACAGGCTGCCCTTATTTGTTGACTTGTAGTCTTATAGTCTTGTTGACTTATTATTTAGCAACAACAACGCGTTGTAATGCGCTTTGACCTGCATTGTCAACGATGTTGAAGAAGTAAACGCCGTTTTCGTAAGCGCTCATATCAACTGTGTTGTTAGCGTTTTTAACAACGTTTAATAATTGACCAACTGAGTTGTAAACAGCGATATAGTCGATGTTTTCACCTTCAACTACAACTTGAGCTGCTGTTGGGTTTGGATAAACATTGTATTTTTCAACTACGCTTTCAGCGATGCTTTCACCTTTAACTGTGAGTGTAAGAGGAATTTCAACAACTGGTTGAGTTGGGTCGTTTGTAACGAATTTAACAGCTGCTTCATATGTTTCACCTGGTGTGAGACCGATTGTGCTGAGGTTAACTGCAACTTCGTCAGTGCCGTCGATTGCAATAGAACCATTTGTTTTGTTCAATGTTGCGTAGCCGCCAACTACAGGAGCGCCTTCGCAAAGCATAAAGAGACACCAGTTACCATAGTTTTGACCGCCACCGTTTTCTGTGATTGAAAGGTAAGCGCCTTTACCTTGACGATATAAGTCACCGAAGCCGACAACTGCTTGACCTGAGTCTAAGCTCATTGTTGTACCGTTAACTGCTGCTGTCATTTCAACTGCTACGTAAACATCGAAACCTGTCAAAGCAACTGGTTCATCGAATTCAACCAATGTATATTGATTCCAAACGATTTGGTCACGAGTGATAGTTTTTTCAGCTAAAATTTCACCTGGTTTGCCATTTGTTCCAGGACCGTAGATACGGAAGATAACATCTGTACCTGGTTCTAAGTCACCTGATGGATTACCGTTAGCATCAACCCATTCAAAGAATGCGTAAGCTGCGCCTGTAATGTATGTACCCATAACTGAGTTACCGTAAGCTGTAGCTGGGAATAAAGCTGCTACTTCGAAGTTAACTGGGGTTTCTGATTGCCATGTCAAACCTGAAGGATTTTCAACTGGATCGAGAGCGTAAGAAATAACTTCTTGATTTGAACCGCCTTGACCTACACCGTAGTCAACCCATGCTGAATATTCACCGATTGATGTACCATCGTTTTCAATGCTGATTGTAACTGATGACATATCGTCAGCTGCTACTTCTTCATTGATTGATTCAGGGTTGAAATGCAATTCAGCTGCTGTTTCACCACCGATTCTTGTACATTTGAAGTTATCTAAATAATATTCTGATTTAGCTGCGTTTAATGGAGGGAAGAAGTCCATAGCATCGAGTTTACGGCTAGCTGGTTGACCTTGTGCGTCTAAGCTCCATTGCCATTCGAGAACTAATTCTTCATCTTGACCTGGTAATGTGTAATAGTATTGAGCTACGTCAGCGTCTGTGTCAACGTGAAGACGGAAGTGCATCCAGTCGTCATAGATACAAACGATTGTTGCATTTTCGCCACCTGCTTCAACAGCACCAGCACCTGGAGCTTCTACAGTTGCGCTTGACATGTGGAGGTGTGATTCCAATGCCCATGTTGAACCCATTCCGTCAAATTCGTGAAGGATGTTGAAGTAACCATTTTTTCCTGAAGGGATTAAAATGTCGAATTCGAGGTCATAAACACCTGATGATGTTCCGCCGAGTTTAAGAACTTGGTCATTGCCGTATGTCAAATAACCGCATTTGCTGCCATCGTATTCTGCTACGACGCCGTCTTCTGAACCGCCTGGGACTTGTCCCCATGTTGTCCACCAATCGTTACCTGCTGCTGCGCCTTCCACTGCGATCTTGTTGCCAACAGTGTAAGCTTCGAAATTGTCTTCAATCAAGACTTCTACGTCTTGAGCTCTTAAGTTGCCTGCGAATAAGAACATAGCAACTAACATAAGTAAAGATACTTTTTTCATGATTTGAAATTTTAATAAAACATTATTTATAAATAGTCTAATTTAAGTTCGCAAATTTAATATTTTTATAAGACATAGCACTGTATAAAAAACAAAAAAAGCGACCTTTTAAAGGTCGCTTTTTAACATACTTTAGACTTTCGTCTTTAGTCGTTTGTCATTATTTAGCAACAACAACGCGTTGTAATGCGCTTTGACCTGCATTGTCAACGATGTTGAAGAAGTAAACGCCGTTTTCGTAAGCGCTCATATCAACTGTGTTGTTAACGTTTTTAACAACGTTTACTAATTGACCAACTGAGTTGTAAACAGCGATGTAGTCGATGTTTTCACCTTCTACTGTTACAGCGCCTGTTGTTGGGTTAGGATAAACATTATATTTTTCAACTACGCTTTCAGCGATGCTTTCGCCTTTAACTGTGAGTGTGAGAGGAATTTCAACAACTGGTTGAGCTGGGTCGTTTGTAACGAATTTAACAGCTGCTTCGTATGATTCACCTGGTGTGAGACCGATTGTGCTGAGGTTAACTGTAACTTCATCAGAAGCACCGATTGCTAATGAACCGCTTGTTTTGCTCAATGATGCGTAACCGCCAACAACTGGAGTACCTTCGCAAACCATGAAGAGGCACCAGTTACCATAGTTTGTACCAGCGTTTTCAGTGATTGATCTGTAAGCACCACCATTTTGACGATATAAGTCACCAAAGCCTTGAACTGCTTGGCCTGAACCATCTAAGCTCATTGTTGTACCATTAACTGCTGCTGTCATTTCAACTGCTACGTAAACATCGAAACCTGTTAAAGCAACTGGTTCGTCGAAGTCAACCATTGTGTATTGATTCCAAACGATTTGGTTTTGTGGGAGAACTTTTTCAGCTAAAACTTCACCTGGGTTGCCATTTGTACCTTGACCATAGATACGGAATATAACATCTGTACCTGCTTCTAAAGCTGGTGATGGGTTATTGTTAGCATCAACCCATTCAAAGAAAGCGTAAGCTGCGCTTGTGATGTATGTACCCATAACTGAGTTACCATAGCTTGTTGCTGGATATAAAGCTGCTACTTCGAATTTAACTGGTTCTTCTGCTGTCCATGATAAACCTGAAGGATTTTCAACTGGATCGATAGCGTAAGAAATGATTTCGTAATCGCTGCTTGTTTGGCCTACACCGTAGTCTACCCATGCTGAGTAGTCACCGATTGAAGTACCTTCGTTTTCAATGCTGATTGTAACTGATGACATATCGTCAGCTGCAACTTCTTCATTGATTTCACCTGGGTTGAAAACTAATTCAGGAGCTGTTTCACCACCGATTCTTGTACATTTGAAGTTGTCGAGGTAGTATGCTGATTCTGCCATTGGAGGGAAGAAGTTCATAGCATCGAGAACGCGGTCAACAACTGCATCACCGAAGCTGTCCAAGCTCCATTGCCATTCGCAAACTAATACTTCTTCACCACCTTCAACTGTGTAGTAGTATTGAGCTTTGTCAGCGTCTGTGTCAACGTGGAGACGGAAGTGCATCCATTGATCGAAAACGCAAGCTACGTCAGCTGTACCGTTGCTACCAGCGTGAACTGTACCGTGACCTGGGTTGTAGTAGTCTGTGTTACCACCATCGCTTGTGATGTGGAGGTAAGCTTGCATAGCCCATTTTGAGTTAGCGCCAGCAAATTTGTGGAGGATGTTGAAGTAACCTGATTTTCCTTCTGGAACTAAGATGTCAAATTCGAGGTCATAAACACCTGATTGTGAACCAGCGAGTCTGAGAACTTGGTCGTTACCTGATTCTAAGTAAGCACATTTGTTACCTTCATACTCTGCGATAACACCGTCTTCTGCACTACCTGGAGCGCTTGACCATGTTGTCCACCAATCGTTACCTGCTGCATTTGATTCTGAAGCAAGTTTGCTACCAACTGTGTAAGCTGAGAAGTCGTCTTCTAACAAAACGAAAACATCTTGAGCTTTTACGTTGCCCATGAATAAGAACATGGCAACTAACATAAGTAAAGATACTTTTTTCATGATTAAAAAATTTTAATAAAACATTATTATAAATAGTCTAATTTTAATTTCGCAAATTTAATTCTTTTTAAAGAAAAATGGTATATTTTTTTCAAAAAAAATTTATTTATTTAAACATTATTTATTTTTGCATTTTATTTACATCACAACAAAAAACGATATATTATAAATGACTAAATATCAACATATTTTCTTCGATTTAGACAACACACTCTGGGATTTCGACAGAAGCTCAATTCTTGCTTTTGACAAAATCTTCGAAATATTTAACCTTATTAATTACGGCATACCTAGCGCCAAGGATTTTCATAAAACATATTTTGACCACAACAACCGACTTTGGGACTTATATAGGAAAGGTGAAATAGACAAGGATTTTCTTAAAATAGAACGTTTCCGTCTACCTTTAAAAGATTATGGCATTGCGGATGAAAAACTAGCGACTGATTTGGGTGAGAGTTACACCGACTATGCTGCCCGTCTGGTGGCATTGGTGCCTAATACTATGGAAGTGCTTAATTATCTTAAAGAAAAGAATTACAAAATTCATCTTATCACTAATGGTTTCCTCGAAGTCCAATCCATCAAGATGCAGGCATCAGGATTAGACAAAATGATAGACTCTTCTTTTGTCTCAGAAGTTGTAGGTTTCAAAAAACCTGACCATCGGATATTCCATCACGCGATGAATGAAGTTGGAGGTAATATAGATAACAGCGTGATGATCGGTGACGACTTATCTGTCGATATTATTCCTGCCAAGGAAATGGGAATGAAACATATCTATTTCAACAGAAAAAGAATCACGCACAACGAGACCCTTGACCATGAAATAGAAAACCTTATTGAAATTAAGGAAATTCTTTAAAGAAATTCAGAAACTCAAAATCTCAAAAGTTCTAAAATTCTAAAGTTCTAAAGTTCTAGAGTTCTAAAGTTCTATTTAAGGTGCGCAAGAACGCTTATCTTTCCTTTAACCTTATCGCCTATTTTCACATTGATTTCTGAATCGATTGGGAGGAAGAAATCCACTCTTGAACCGAAACGAATGAGTCCGAACTCCTCGCCTACTTTAGCAGTAGCGCCTTTATCTACAAAACAAACGATACGTCGTGCCATGACACCGGCAATCTGACGGAACAAGACTTCTCTTCCTTGCTCATCCTTAACGACTATAGTGTTACGTTCGTTAAGTTCTGACGATTTAGGATTTATTGCGAACAATTTCTTTCCTGGATGGTATTTGTAATAACTCACGACACCATTGATCGGGAACCAGTTGACGTGAACGTTATATGCAGACATGAATATTGAAATCTGTATCCTCTTGTCGTGGAAATATTCTTTTTCTTCAACTTCTTCAATAACTACGACTTCACCGTCAGCTGCTGACACAACAGCGTCGTTCTCTATCGTTGTGATTCTGTTAGTAGGAACTCTGAAGAAAGTGAAACTCCAGAACACTACTGCAGAAAACACTACTGCAATCAAAATCTGCAACAACTTAATTGGAACAAAAAGAAAAGCCGCTGCTATTATTACAGCTGCTATTATAACGACTGTCGCAATGACACCATATCCTTTTTTATGAATATACATATCAATTTATTAAAGTTAAGTAAATAAAGACGAAAGGAATCGCCATGAATGTAGCATCGAATCTGTCCAAGATTCCGCCGTGACCTGGAATCAAATTACCTGAATCTTTAACACCGGCATGTCTTTTCATCATTGATTCTGTCAAATCTCCCAATGTTCCAAAAACTACAATACCGAGTGCGAGGAAAAGCACTTGTATATCATTCAAATAGTTATCAAAGAAGAACACATTGAGAACAAAACGATTAAGCAAATAAGCAAACAACATTGTGAATACCGCTCCGCCTATGCTTCCTTCTATAGTTTTCTTTGGAGAAATTCTTTCAAAGAGTTTATGTCTTCCTATCGAGACACCAGTGAGGTACGCGAAAATATCGTTAACCCATATCAAGAGAATGGAAAAAATCAAAAGCAACCAGCCTTTGTCTGTTCCGATGAAATATTCATTATAGAACATCATCATGATTCCGCATGGGAACGCAACGAAAATCATTGAGAGCCATGTAGAACCTACTACTTTTATGTAATCATGTTTCTTTGAAAACAAAGCTATCAGCAATGGAATATTAAAGAATATCGGAGCGATGAAAATGCTTCCTTCCATTGTATCAGGACTTTCAGCATAAGTAGCAAGGAAAACAAAAAGCATCACAGACATTATCTGCAATGTTTTTTTCATCGAAACGCCATCTTGCATAGAGTAAAGGTTGGCGATTTCTGTCGAACCTATCATCACAACTGCTGCCAACATAATAGCAGCAAACATTCCACCTAAATATAAACATCCTAAAACAACAATGGCAAACATAACACCAAATATTGTTCTCTTCCAGAATTCGCCCATTTTTACTTAATGATTTATCAATAATTTAGATTGTGCAAATTTAACATTATTATCTGAAATATCACAGATTTTTTTTCTTAAAAATTTATCACAAATCCCAACCCGTAATTTGTCGCTACTGCTTGTATATCAACCGATGAAATATTACCTATTTTATTATTGAACTTCACGACGCCTCTGCCGATAAAATATCCCAATGCCGCACCGACAAGCACATCTGAAGTCCAATGTTCATTACTTGCGACACGACCCATCGAGCATAATGTCGCCATTGAATATGAAACGATACCAACCCATGTCTTTTCCGGATAAAAACCTGACACCGTAGCAGCTACTGCAAAAGAACGCATCGCATGGCCAGAAGGGAAAGAAGTGCTTTCAAATGTAGCGAATGGCCCCAACCAAGACTGTCCATTGTCCGTTGTCCGTTGTCCGTTGACATCTAAAGGTCTCACTCGACATGTTAGGACTTTGAGTCCAGCAGACGCCACCTCGGCATAGACAAAACTCTGCAATACCGCCAGCGACATATTTCTCAGACGGCAGTCCTTATTTATCGCGCTGACAACGTATGTTCCTGCAATACAAGGAAGTATAAAAAGCTCTTCTCCAAAGACATTTGTAAATTTAGAGGCCGTATTGATATTGTTATCGTAAATGTTATTATTTATGAAATTATAGATTTCATCATCATAAATGAAAGCCAATGTGGTGGCAGCAGCCACTCCGCCAAAGACCGTCCAGTCTTTCCAGTCGTAATGCAGAGGCTGCGCAAGGACTGTCAATCCTGAGTTCCAGTATGATTTGAGACAATTCTTGCTTAATAAACTCTCACATCTTGCGCTGCGTGCTGTATTCTGCGAGCTATAAGCAGATTGACTCCGACTAAGACTATCAACAACTGACAGTTGACAGCCGACAGCTGATAGCCGACAGCTGATAGCAAACAACAATATGAGAAATATCTTTTTCATTTTTTAACATCCAATTGCTCACGGCTCACAGCCCACTACTCATAGCAAAAATCCTTAATTCAAAGTTGTGATTTCGCTTCATCCCAAAGTTCGTTCATCTCATCGAGGCTCATGTCAACGAGCGACTTGCCCATTTCTTTAGATTTATCCTCAACATAATTGAAACGGCTTCTGAATTTCTTGTTGGCGATTTCCAAAGCATCCATAGGATTGACTTTGATGAAACGAGAATAGTTTACCAAAGCGAACATCAAATCGCCGAACTCCTCTGTGATACGATCTTTATTCTTGTCTTCACTTTCCACTTCATCTTTCAATTCTTTTATCTCCTCTTCCACTTTTTCCCATACCTGCTCCTTATTTTCCCAATCGAAGCCTACTCCAGCAGCCTTTTCCTGCATTCTGTATGCCTTAACAAGCTCTGGCAATGCATTAGGGACACCGCCCAACACACTTCTGTTTTGTTCTTTGGTTAGTTTTATCTTCTCCCAATTTTCCGCCACCTCTTCAGCATTCTTCACCGAAGTGTCACCGAAAACATGAGGATGACGGACAATCAATTTCTCGCATATACCATTAATAACATCATCAATGGTAAATAAGTTACGGTCTTCCGCTATCCTTGAATAAAACACGATATGCATTATTATATCGCCAAGTTCTTTTCTAACATCTTGATAATCTTCATCAACAATTGCCTGACTCAATTCAAAGACTTCCTCTATTGTTAAATGACGAAGACTCTCTATAGTTTGCTTTCTATCCCATGGACATTCAACTCTAAGTCTGTCCATAATATCCAATAATCTTTGGAACGCCTCTAAACTCTTGTTCATTATCTATAAATATTTTTTTTGCAAATATAATAAAAGACAACAGACAAAGGCAAACCAGCAACACACTTTTGACATTGACTTATATTTTTAGTCCCCATAGATTTTCTTCATTCTGTTTCAAAGCAAAAAAAATCGTTAAATACTTATTAAATAGATAATAATTTTTCCTAACTTTGCGACATGAAAAGGAACTATTTACTATCAATCATTTTATGCTTCGGTTTCATATTCAGTTTTATCAACAACGAAGCATCTGCTGGAAACAAAAGCGAATCCGGCATCAAGGGCTTTTCCATTGATTCTTTAATGAAGAACATGGAAATCGACTTCAGATTCAATTATGGCTTTTACATGCACCATCACTACGAAATGGAAGGATACAGAGCTCACTTCCCAATGTTCGAAGTGTCATTGCAGAAACAGACTTACGGCAAATCATATTGGCAGACATGTTTCAACTACCCTGCCGTTGGTGTTACAGCATTCTATTCAGCTATGGGAAACATTGATGTCTTGGGCAAGGCTTTCGCCATTTATCCTTACATCTATTTTCCATTCATCAAAGGCAACACCAACTTCGGTATCCGTTTCGGTTTAGGCGTCGGCTATCTCACAGAGAGCTACGACCATATCGAGAACCCATATAATATATGTATAGGTTCACCAATAAACGCTGCTGCCAGCATCACCTTCGACATCTCACATCGTTTCTCAGACAAATTCAAGATGTCGCTCTTCGGAGGTTTACAACATTTCTCCAACGGCTGCACATCAGAACCTAACAAAGGTACTAATGTCTTAAAGGGTGGTATCAGCGCTGCTTATATGATCAACGATCCAGTCCCTTACATCAAAGCCGAACAACTTAACGAAAAGAGAACCATTGAATACCTTAAAGAATTCAGACCTGAGCTTTATGTCGGATTATCATATGGTTACAAAAACATCGATTATCTCCAAAAAGATTATACAACAGTATTAGACCTTGAATTGTACGTCATGGAACAACTGACACGTCTCTTCAAATTAGGTCTCGGACTTGACTTGGTATACGACTGCAACGACATACTCCGTAACATAAAGAATGGCACAGAATGGACACCTTATCAGATTTTTAATCCTGGAGTCCATGTCGCCGGCGAATTGCTTATGGGCGGCACTTCATTCATGTTCGTTGTAGGAAAGCACCTCGGCAAATATATGCACACCGTAGAAAACTATCAGAGATTAGGTCTCAAAATAAATTTAAGCGATCACATCTACGGCAAAGTAACTCTTATGGTACACCAATGGCACATCGCCGACTTCCTCGGCTTCGGTTTAGGTTTTAAATTATAATTCAAGACATTATGAGAAAAAGTAAAAGAATTATGAGAAAAGAAAGAAGAATTGCGAGAAGAAACGATAGAAAAAGCAAGCGCAACTTCAACAAGTTATTCAACGCAATACGCCAGTTTTCTGAAATCAACCGTTCAATGTTAACTGTTTTTATACTTGCATTGTTCTTCACATCATGCGAGCCTGCTCCATGGACAAACGGCGACCCTACAACAGAAACACGCTACTTTGAAGAGCCTATCACTGAAATACATGTTTATCACGACATCAACGTGACATTGGTTGAATCTGACGAGTTCAAAATTGAAGTCACAACAGGTGAAAACCTTATGGAGAAAATCACCAGCACCGTTGAAAACGGCGTCCTTTATCTGAAAAATGAAAACATCCGCTATTGGATAAGAGACTACGACTATCCTTTGGAAATAAAGATATATCACAACAGCATCAGAAAAGTCAATTACGAGTCATGGGGCGATTTGACATCCGAAGGCTATGTCAGCCAAGACACAATAAATAGATTTGATATAATTGTAAACCACGGATCCGGTCACATCGATGTCAAAATCAACTGTAACATTTTGAATATTGCAACACACGACGGAACTGCAAAGGTTACAGTTTCAGGGACTTCCGGCTACGCCAACATCTATCACAACGCGAGAAACAACATCTATGCTAAAGATTTAGTTTCTAAAGACGCATGTGCACACGTACATTACGAAGGTTCTGTTTACGTGAACTGCACAGACAGTTTAGCGGCACTTGTCAATAACTTCGGCAGCATATATTACAACAGAGAATTAAAAGTGTTAAACGACAGTATCACACCAACTCCAGTACCAAACTCCAGAGGCGTGATAGAACCATATAATTAAAGACTACAAGACTAAAGACTAAAGAGTGGATATTGATAAGAGTTCCGAAGGTACGACAGTGAAACAAACACTATTCTGTCGCGCCTTCGGTCTTTTATTTTACTAAACATTGTTTTGCAGGGGTTCTTTTTTTAAAGACCTAGGGGTGACGACTCTACAGGAATGGCTGTAACACCAAGGATATTTTTTTAAACTTCCAAAGTTCTAGAGTTTTAAAATTCTAGAGTTCTAGAAGTTCTAGAATTCTCCCCTGCGTTAGGGATTGGAGCGGCATCCTTTTGGAGCGCAGCGGAAAAAGATATAGCGGAAAGCCCGACGGCGGAGCGAAGCGGAGACGGAACGCCCAAAGAAAGAA
>JAZOQH010000005.1:0-1532 GCA_045655965.1 Bacteroidales bacterium
AACGAAACGCACAGGGAGTCTGAACAGCCGCTGACCGAAAAGGAAAAGCACTTTATCGAAGCATACTCTAAGCTTTCAGCAGAACAGCAAATACTTGTTGATAATCTGATGAAAACTTGGTTATCAAAGCAATAAGCTCGGTTTGCTTTTCAGGGGATAGTTTTCTGAATAGCTCTAAAGTCGTATTGTTCATCTCTTCTCTCCTTGAGGGGGGGATAGAGCCGAATCCGTGCATCACATACTTCATCGGCTCTGTTACTCGGAACGATTTGAATATATCATGCAACTCATTAACAAAAAAGGGTTAAGTTGGTTAATACGGGGGTAAATAATGTTAAACGCGAAAAAACTAGAGTTCATAGAGGAATTAAAGGATTTACGCAAAGAAAAAGGGATTACATATCAGCAGATAGTCGATGAAACCGAAGCTAACGGCGAAGCGGTATCTTTGTCTACGATAAAGCACGTTTTTTCAGATAAGTATAATCACGATCATGATTGGAAAAGTGTACTTCGTCCTATTGCAAACGTATTAATGCCACCCTCCGAGGATGATGACTTAGAAACAAGGGCGTTGCAAACAAGATTAGAGTTAAACAAAGAAATCATTAAGCAACTTCAGGATAGATTAGAAACCAAAGAACAGAAACATAAGGATCGTGAAGCTTTTCTCTTGGAGCAGATATCATTTTACAAAGACCAAATAGTATTTTGCCAAGACCAAATGAAAGTCAAAGATGCAGAAATAAAGCGTTTTCAGGAAAATATTGACAGAAAAGATGCTATGTTAAGGAAATTCTTGGAAGAAACTGAATAGAAAGGGGATGATTTTATGTTATGTCCAAATTGTAATCAACAGTTGCCAGATGGAGCAAAAGCTTGCCCAATGTGTGGAGTCAGCTTTGTACAACCTCAACCACAACAGCCAAGTGCATCACAATTAGCTGCACAGCAAGAGTTAAAGAAGAAATCTAATCAGGGATTGCTTGTTCCGATTATGTCCATCGGTCTAGGTGTAATGTTTCTGCTTTTAGGTATACATCTTCATGTTTGTGCAATTCTAGGACTAGGTTTAATCGGTTTAGGAGCATATTCATTATATAAACGAAATAGCGAATTATCAGATTTGAAACGTGTCAGTTCAGGTGCCGTAAAGATTGGTGTCTGCCCTAAATGTAAAAGTCCTAACATTGAAATGCAGATGGTTCAAGCCGGTGCTTATACATCACAATCAAAAACTACTGTAAGTGAAAACATTAATCCTCTGAAGCCATTTACTCACGTCAATGTTAATCAGGGACCTTCGACAACTATAAACAAGTTTAAGAATAAAGGGCATTGTCTAAATTGTGGTTTTGTCTTTGATAAACCATTACAAGTCTATCAATAAAATAAAAGGACGGTTGAGATTACTCTTCCGTCCTTCTTCTTATATATCAATCAGCTTATTCTTAATGTCGTTATTCCAACAATTATCATCGTACCATTTTACAGGATCAACTTCGCCTGTTATATCTTTTTGTCGCACTATA
>JAZOQH010000006.1:0-1904 GCA_045655965.1 Bacteroidales bacterium
TAAAAGATAGGCAGTTTCAGGTGAGATGGGTGAGTGGCTGAAACCACCAGTTTGCTAAACTGACGTACGGGATTACTGTACCGGGGGTTCGAATCCCCCTCTCACCGCAGAAAACGGCACTACAGATATCTGTAGTGCCGTTTTTGTGTTTTGTGGCGGAAACAAACTTGGGTTACATGAGTACATCCCTCGGCTTAGTTTCGTTATTCAGGGACAAAAAGAAAATGTAGCCGAACGGCTAACGCTCTTATTATGCTGCAAAGATACAGACTTTTCGTGCATCTCCAAATTCAGCTATAATCCAAACCATGAAATTCATCTTGGACATTTCGCTGGCTTTGATCTCGTCAACGATGTCCATGTATGGTTTCATTGACTTGTAGAAGTCTTTCACACTCATCAACAAGGTGGGTAAAATATAATTTTTATATTTGCATACTTCATATACATTAATCTTCCTATGAAAAAGTCTCTCTTCTTCTTTTTTGCGATTGCTCTTGCAGCTTGCAATAGTCTTGGGAACGCCCCGACCATAATAGATGAAAAGTTTGATCCGACATTGGACTCTTTATACATACAATGTAAAGATTTGAAGGGATTGGGGGATCTGCTCATAGGAAAAGTCACATATCGACAAGTCAGGAAAGATAAAGGCATTACTCTTTCTCCTATCTTATTCGACACATATACCGATTTCTATAATGGATTTTGGGGTGAATCAAGTAGTATAGAGTTAGCAAACTACATTGAAGATAATGCGACTGAGATCAAGCAATTTCAGATTGGCAAATATAAAGTTGGCGAACTGACTATTGACGATGTTGACCTTGCTTTCTATCGTGACACGTTAGTCGCAATCTCATTCGACTGTAATGATAAACTACTGGAACATTACAAGTCAAAGTATGGAAGCGGAAAGGGAAGCAACTACAGTTACACATATTCTCGTGGTGAATATGGTGAAAAGGGATATGTGTTTGAATGCAAGGAAAAAGAAGACAGAATGTGGGCGAATGAACGTGTCACTATGAAATATGAGCATTACTGGGACCAGCGTACGGCCACGGACGAAAGACTAAGAGTATATGGCTCTACATCGTGCGTAATTTCATCAAACGACAGATACGATGATTTTCTTAATGAGTTAGATAAATATAAAAAAGCATATAAGGACCTGAAAGAAGCAAAGATTCAGGCTTCATATGATAGTCTTTAGTCGGCTTACTGCTCTCAAACTGCATATTTTTATGCACTTCGAGAACACCACCAGATCTTGGCATCGCAGACTGCAAGTTCGGCTCCGGAGCTGAATGGTCTTTATGCTACAACTTCAAGTACATCTCAGATCACTATCCGATCATAGCACGACTGATTTTCTAGCGATCTAAAATCTAACTACTTGAGCTATAGCGCTTTATAGAATATGCGTTCCGCTAAAAAGCGGAACCCATATTCTGCAATGTGATGATTATCAAGGGTTTAAAAAGCGGTAACTTCCACTTATTTCTTCATCACGTTATACGTGATTCCCATGCTTCTGAGCTCCTCGATGAATCAATCCCTTTTGAGTTCTATTATTTTATGACCAGCAAACAAACACGACTGGCATCGTGTTGATTTAATAGTCTCCATACTGCTATAGACTTCTTCTCCCGTGTCAATGTTCTTGAATTTCAAGCGAAATGGAAACAAGCCTTCAGCGTCAGGAATGCTTACACCAAAATAATAGAGTTCTGAATAATCATATTTTTTGGCCTGTATAAAAATCGATGCGTTTATCCATGTGTACATGTTTTCATTATCAATGGGATATGTGCACACGACGTTGCCTGTGCCATAAAGCGAAGTTATTGATAAATCATATTCTGATTCAATTGTAATATCCCATCTCTTTTTCCAGAAAT
>JAZOQH010000007.1:0-97772 GCA_045655965.1 Bacteroidales bacterium
TTGAAAGCGATGCAATTCTCAATATAGAGTTATTGGATTTTCTCGCTGTCTCAAATAAAACTAATATAGAAAAGTTTGAGCATTTTATGTCTCGTTTAGAACGAGATAATGCTCCTATCCAATTCTTATCTCAATATTACACAGAAGGCAAGCAAGGTGAGATTGTTTTTAAACACTACATAGAAAATACAAATGCATGGAGTAATATTATTGGTTGGCAAAATACTGAGGAACGAGATAATCTTATAGAAGCATATCTAAAATACAGTAACGAACTTTGTGATGTAGCTCAAAAATGGCTTAATAACCATTTTGAGTTCTTGGTTAATCATATTGATGGCATCTCTTTAGATAGAGCTTTAATCCTTGCAAGAAATAGCTATTTTACGAGCCTTTGCTGCGAATCGGATGACTTATTGGACGATGTAATTGAGAATAGCAATTACGAGATTAATTTAAGCAATCTAGTTATTATAACTAAACATCTTTATGCGGGTGATATAACGATAACTGAAGAAAGCTTAAACTACAGCCGTATTAAACAAACAAATAATGAGAACTTTATAGCTTATGTGAATAATAATATCTCGGCGGTAATAGTAGTTTTAAAAAACACAAATAAGGATGATAGTGTTGATAACATTCTATACATATTGAATTCTAATGATATAGAGGCTAATGTTAAAAAACAGTATCTAATAGGAGCGATAAATCGTGTTGTAGATTTTAGAGGAATAGTAAGCTCTGAATTGTACAACATTGCCATTGAAACACGAATAGTGTTGCCGACTTGGGATAATATCTCCTTCTACTTTAAAAGTTGTATGGAAGAGATACCTGATATATTCTACGATTATATCAATTATTATGCAGAAGAATTATCACAAGAAAAATGCCCTGTATCATTAGATAATACAACTGATCTATATGTTGATTTATTCGGATATAATCAGTTAAGTATTGATAACTACAAGAAGTTACTACCATCATTTGATGGTGAATTCCCTCAAATAGATCTTTTAGCAGGTTTAGAGTATAAAAGATTAAGCATTCTTATTAGTAGCGGAAGAGTTCCATTTAGTCAGCAGGTTTTAGCAGAAATTAATAAAACTAATACATTAGCAGAATATATCTCATTCCACGCAAAAGCTTTTATGCAACAACTGGATTGGGGATATAACTTTAATAATAGGAATGTTCAAGAAATTCTAAGTAGTAGTGTATTCTCTATAGATGATAAATATAATATTATCAGAATAATCCCATTTGATATAATACAGAGTTCTCAATCTATTGTAAATATTGTTATTGATACATTCTGTAAAAAACAAAAGATTAATATTGCGGAAGGTGCTTTAGTAAATTTAGTTAAATGCTCTATTGATATCAATAAGAAACTTGAATTAATAGTAATTGCTATCAAAAATGGATGTCATGATCATAATATAATTAGGCAACTTCTTAACGATTTGGGCAATCCCTATACAGAGGTTGGAGATAAAAATAAGAGACCTCTATTGCCTAACGATATGTTAAACCAGAGTTTTTTGGACGCATTGGAGAATATTAAATTTATATCTTCATACAAACCTGATAAAGATGACAAATATCTTCGAGTACATCCAACAAAGAAATAATTAGATTGGATTTGAAAAATATGGACAGAATGACTGAAAACAACAACATATCACCAATACACTCAGACTTTAAGCAGATAAAGAAATCAACAGAAGGCAGACAAAAATACTGCTTATCCAGGAACTTGTACGATGCTCTTAGGTATAGTACATATCAAAAGTTTTCTCTCATATTGAATAAAGCCATTGCTGTTGCGAAATAGTAAAGGTACGAAAATAGTCATATCCTTATAATTTCTTCAATTCATGCTGGCTTAGGTTACCTTATTGTTACTTGGTTAATAGTTTGTTATCGTCTGTTACCGCCACCTTAATAACACCATCCAATTCATTCTCAAAAATACTATAAATTTCTTAAATATCTCTCTATTTAAAACGATGTGTGATGAGTGGCATAGTGTAAAAGGCAAAATCTTCCTCCTACATATCCAAATACAACCAGTTCTTTTCTTTCCAAAGATTGTTATCAAGGTCGCACATCTCCTGGCCGCCGAGCTCGAGCATCTTGTCATGGAAGTCTTTGTCGTGGCCTCGGACAAAGCTGTGGGTTAGCTCATGGATGCAGAGCGCCTCGAGACTCTTCTCGGGCAGCTGCACACAGCCGGCACAGAATGTGACGTCGTGGGTGTCAAAATCGTATAAAGCCCAAAATCCCCTGAGTGCCTTCACAACGATGCAATTTCTATATTGAGCATTGATACGCTCCGACACTCTTTGCAGCACCTGAGGTATGACTACCTGCGCTCTCTTGAATATCACCTCCTTCACCTTCTTGAGAATCGTCTCCTGAACATAGATGTAACTGAGATTGGCATTCTTCGGGAATGTGACGTAGCAGTCACGGCCGTCGAGACGTGTGCTGTAACTGTCGCTGCCGCCTCTTGTCACCAGCAGACTGAAATGGTGAGTGTCGAGTGTATAGCCGTCGTGGAACCTGTTCTTGCCGTCGCATGTCCACTCTTTGTTGACACGCGGAATGTTCTCTTCGGCAAAGTAGAACAATTCGGCAAATGTGTCTTTCAGGTTACCAGACACGATGGTCTCGTTTATGTTATATCTCAACTGCGGTCTCCCCGGGCCATTGAGACTCTTCATAACTTTCACATTACCAATATCGTCAATGAAACGGCTCATGCTGTTGCAATCGGCGACGTCCTTCAGTTGCTCCAGACGCTCTTGCACCCATGAGCAAAACTTAGTGTTTCTTTTAGAATAACCGATATTGTTATAAGAGACCTGGTACAAGTCTTTTGCCATGAGCAGGTTTTTCTCCACTCCTAGCCCATACTCGTAGCAGTCCGCAAGCCATGCCATCGACACGTTATAGTATTCTTTGACGATGCTCAGCAGAAAATGCTCCGCTGCCTCCTCGTACCTCTTACCTTTGTAGAGTTCCCTGCCTCTCTCGAAATAATCCAATCTGCTCATTGTCACATAAATTTTGCAATACCTTTTATTTTAACACCTCATACACCTGCTCGCAGATAGACTGCATGCCTGCGTATGTTGGGTGACCATACTCTTTTTCAATGTCTTTCAAGACGATATTCGTCACGCCATAATGCTTGCACACCTTCTCTATTGACTTGGCATAAGGCTTGGACAAACCAGGGAAACCATCATCTTCATTGGTGATGCTATACACCGTGGCGTCAGGGTAAAGTGTCTGAAGACTTGCCAACAGCTTACTGAATGCAGGACGGAAACATTTCAAATCGGAAGCCGTCCAGTTGTCGTAGATATAGTCGCCCAGTTCCACGCCAGCCCAGCAGTCATTGGTTCCCCCAAAGACCAGAATGACATCTGGGTCGCCATTGTAATCAACGCCAAAGGAATTTTTCCCTACACGATGCATGAAAGACAAATCACTGTCCGTCACATCCACGCCATTGTAATGCGTGTTAGAAACGACTGAACCAGAATATGAATTTGAAATCTCGAGTTCAAACTCAGGTTTCTGGCACAACATATACCACCAGGTTTTATCCACCGATGTCACATCGGTATCATCCATATGAGGATAATATACAATATAGTCGTTAGGATTTCCTTCAGCATCTATGTTCGACCATCCTTCAAATGTGGAATAACTATCACCCATGATAGAAATCTTCTTGACGGATGTCGTATCATCCGGATTATCAGGATGACATGAAAATAATATTGTTGCTAACAAAAGAGTTGCGATGCTTAATATAGTCTTTTTCATAATTTATGAATTCTCAATATATAAATTAACACTACTCAATACCCAAATAAACTTTTTTATACCAACAAGCCCAATCTGGCAAATACTTCATGGCTTTATCAACAAGTACATTTGACTTAAACTCATAGAATTTGGGCGAGTTATTTATAAGTACACGAAACTCATTTATAGTTTTGTCAAGGAAATAATTCTCCGGATGAGAAACAACAGAAAAATAGACCTTTGCAAATACACCTCTATTCTCAAGTTCCAAAGCAAGTAACTGATTTCTCCATAGTTGATTCATGCCACCCCTAAATGGACAGCCGTAACCTTCATATTTTCCAGTAAAAAAAGTAGAGTGCTTATCCATAATTTTCCAATAATTATAATCACAATGTTCGTGATAATAACATTTATTGTGGTTTTCCATAATTTCCTCAATACCACAGGAAGTGCAGCATGCCTTCTGCGAATCAGAGATTCCTTTTGAAAGATGGCCACCACAAGTCGTAAATTCTTGCTCCGTTAACTTGTGTTCTATTAGCCAAAGGCATAACTTGTTGTCCTTGTTACGATATGCAATGGCAACATCAGAGTCCGTACCAGCATGAGGACTATGGTCACCAAGAAGACCTTTTGTCCCTTCTAATGATGAATCCCAATACTCAAAGCAATATCCTTTGCGGAACTGTTCTCTGTCAATATAGACAAAGTCTTTTGGTACCACTCCTGACTGTAAAAGTATCTGATCTGCAGACTCGCACTCCAATATTGGCACAAATAGGTTAATACACGCTGTTTGAGAACTTGCCACATGTACAGATGCTGCAAGATGTGGTTTGTATGCAAATTTACTCTTTTGGATATCCTCTACAATGGTTTTAATACCATCATACAACATAACTGGAATTTTTGCATTACAATATGGCTCAGGCAACAAGCAATCGTGATAAACACCACGTGCAGAAACACCTTTGCCTTCAATTTTGAGGTATTCTTTCTTGTACTTTATCAGAGACGAATATACCTTCTGCTGAAAATCCTTGTACGACATATGCATTATCCTTGGATACTTATAAAAATATTTCCTTAAACTTCTCTTTGATTTCATCCCTCACTCTGCGGAACTCGCTCATCACAAATTCATCCGCACCTATGGCATCCGAAGGGTCGTCAAAACCGATATGCAGGCGGTGTTTAACATTACCCGTAAACATTGGACAACTCTCGTTGGCTCCGCCACAGACTGTTATCACATAATCCCACTCATCATTGAGATATATTTCTACACTTTTGGGTCTATGGTTAGATATGTCAACACCCACTTCTTTCATCACTTCAATAGCTTTTGGATTCACTATATCGGCAGGCTTAGTCCCGGCAGAATGCACTTCTAAGTCACTATTAAACGATTGAAGAAATCCGTGTGCCATCTGACTACGGCAACTGTTACCTGTACACAAAATCAATACTTTCATAAATGCAATTAATTACTTATTCTTAGGAAAGAAAGGGCAACGTTTCTGAATACACTGATTGTTTTTAGTGAAATGTCTGCACACTACGGAAGATTTTTCCATGCAAACACCAAAATTCGCTTCCACAAAATCAATGGCTGCTAGAATAGATAAATAGGAATCACGCTTACAACATCGCGGACCGCCAATCTCCGCAATCTTGTTGAGCGATGCAGCCGACATTCTATGTGACAAAGCAAACGGCTCGACTGTCAATGGCGTTGAATGTGAGATTATAGAAACAAACATACCAGAACTCAGTCCCGCGCCACATGCACCCCAAAAGCCACAAGCACCACCTGGAACCTGCTTGCCTCGTTTCATCATTTCTACCAACGCATCAGGAAGCACGATGTCTCCTCCTGCATTATAGTATGCCGTAAGCAAAGCAGCTCCCACCATCACATGATGTTCAGGACCATGCATGTGACAGAACGGCATGTCCATCATCTTCTCCAAAACCCCTATCGGATTCTTCGACTTTTCTTCATTGCAAAGTCTAAAAATAGCATCTATACCATTAGTATGACATTCGTTACACACATAATGACCTTGTTCGCAACAAGTCTTGCTTTCTTCCTTTTTATGACAAATAGCACACTCCATGAGCGTTTCTTTTTCCAAATACTTCAATGGAGCACTGCATATCAAACATTCTTCTTTCATTGTTCCAACATATTTAATTTTGCAATTATATCACCGCCACTTTAATAACCCCATCCTCCTTATTTTCAAAAACACGATACGCCTCCTCTATCTCATTTAATTTAAAACGATGAGTGATGAGCGGCGTGATGTCAATCATGCCTTCTTTTATCAATTTGAGGACTTCCTCGCAGTCGCAGCCGTCGACGCCGCCAGTCTTGAAAGTGAGGTTCTTGCCATACATTTCAGGCAAAGGAAGAACTTGCGGCTGGTCATAAAGAGCCACCACCGTTACGATGGCATTCGGACGAGCGCATTCCCATGCGAGACGGAAAGTGTCATCAGCGCCAGCAACTTCGAGTACGCGGTCTGCACCATTATGGTCGCTGTTATTCAAGACGAAATCCTTGCATTCTTCTGGAGTCGTCAATAAAACTTCAGGATAATGTTCCTGAACAAATCGTCTTCTCTCTTCCGATTTCTCACAAACGATGATGCGTTTAGGATGCTTCAGCATCACGCATAACAAGGTGCAGATTCCCGTTGGCCCCGCTCCTATTATCAAGACAGTGTCGTCTTTCGTTATCTCAGAAATACGTGCAGCCCAGAATCCAGTTGCCAAGACATCGCCCACAAACAAAGCCTGCTCATCCGTCACGCTATCAGGGATTCGGTTCAGACCTTGATTTGCCAATGGAACGCGCACATATTCAGTCTGTCCGCCATCGATGCGGCATCCCAAAGCCCATCCGCCATCAGGATTAGTGCAGTTGTTCACATAACCGTTCTTACAGAAGAAACACTCTCCGCAGTAAGTCTCCACATTGACTGTCACGCGCTCGCCTGGTTTCACATTAGTCACCTCCGCTCCTACTT
The DNA here is from genome assembly GCA_045655965.1 of Bacteroidales bacterium. Lineage (GTDB taxonomy): Bacteria > Bacteroidota > Bacteroidia > Bacteroidales > F082 > Limimorpha. The sequence goes on from JAZOQH010000007.1 coordinate 6,867, forward strand.
CTTCCACCACGCCCACCATCTCATGGCCGACAGTTATCCCCGGCACCGCACGAGGCACGCTTCCATGTTTTATATGAATATCGCTGGAACAGATGCTGCTCATCGTCACACGGACAATGGCATCAGTTGGTTCCATCAACACAGGCTTCGGTTTCTCCACCAAAGCGAACTTTCCTTTTTCTATGTATGAGTATGCTAGCATGATTTTATTCTTTTTATATCATCAATCTTATCATTCCTTCAGCCTTGACAAACATCTCCGGATAGCGACAAATCACAGCATAAACCTGATTGGATGTTACAGCTTGTCCGTCTTTGCGAATATGCAACCGTTGGCGGTTTATCATTTCTGCAATCTGCTCCGTCCGCATCCCACGGTTTTGGCTTGCGAGGCAGTAAAGTATAGCTTCTTCAATTTTCATATTACTTACATCATTATGCAAATCTATTGAAAATTCCAGATAAAAACGACATTTTACTATCTACTTTTTTAAATAAAACTTCACATTTTCTCTTATCATTTACATAATATTTTTCTTAACTTTGAACTCTCAACTTTTATAACAAAAAACATCATGAACAAACAAGAATACAGACAAGCCAACATCGACTGGCTCAAGGCAAAGGCTAAAGAAGAAGGCGTCAAGGCTCTTCCTTGTGGAATTTATTATAAAGTGATAAGCGAAGGCAAGAACGACGGCATCCATCCTACTCCTCGCAACGTCGTCACCGCACATTACACTGGCTGGACCATCGACGGCAAGGTATTCGACAGCAGCCGCGATGAAAACGTGCCAATCGCTTTCCGTTTGAGTGATTTAATCGAAGGATGGATTATAGCTATGCAGCAGATGTGCATCGGCGACAAATGGGAAATCTACCTCCCAGCAGAAATGGCTTACGGCAATTACTCACAACCAGGCATCCCTGGAGGCTCAACACTGATATTCGAGATTGAATTATTCGGAATTGCGTGATTTGCTTTGTCCGTTTCTCACAACGACTGCAGCTTTAAGCTTACGGCTTCAAAGTCGAGAGCTGCAAGAGAATCGACAGGTATCATGAAATTTATCATACCGCAGTCAAAGAAACGAAGGTTCCAGCGTTCCTCTTCGTCAAGCTGAAGCAAGGACACCAAGCCTTCGTTTTCATTTTCATAGCCTTCTGTCATCGATGGCTGTCCCAACAGCTTAAGTCCATATTCCGTATCTTCAGCAAATCCAAACTCTATCTCCTCTGCATCCAAGACAGCAGGGCTGCCGTCTTCCCAATAATATTCATGTGTAAATAGCTGCGTAATATCAGGAGAATATAATACTTTATAGCATTCCTTCTGCCACTCTCCTATCCCGCCGCATGGCGCCTCTATGTCTCCCATGAAATAATCCAAGTCAGCAAAGAACCAAAGCATCCCCTTAGGTGGAAGTAGCCCTTCCTTATCATAAGGAGCTACATCTTCCAACCGTATCTGGCAGATAAATGTCAGCAGCTCGCCGTCCTCTCCACAAGGCCATTCCATATCAGCAGGCATATCAGGAAATCCCCACCAATGGGTCTTACCTACAAGATTGTCTTCACTGTGTTTTGTAGTAATACTTATAGCCATAACATTCTCTTTTAAACCATGAAACAAAAGACGTATCAAGAGCCAGTTGGAAAACTCATTGATACGTCTAATATAAATGAAGTTAAATGTTATTTACACATCTTATAAATATTGACAACGTCTTCTTGTGACAAGACTTTGAAGCCTTTCAGCACTTTGCCTCCGCATGCCTTATAAGCCATCTCTGCAAAGTGTTCCTCTCCTATTCCGAGTTCTGTCAATGTGCTCTGGAGTCCTAATGTCTTGAAGAAGAAATCATAAAGTCTTTGGATACCTTCTCTTGCTATCGCCATCGGCTCTTGGTTTGCATCAACGCCGAATACGTTCACTGCAAACTGCACATATTTAGAAACGTTGGTTTCATCGAGACAATATTCCATCCATCGTGGGGTGAGTATCGCGAGACCTAATCCGTGGGTGATGTCATAGAAAGCAGAGAGCTGATGTTCCATAGGGTGACAGCTCCAAGCCTTGGCTCTGCCTCCATTGATGAATCCGTTGATGGCCCATGATGATGTCCACATGAGGTTAGCGCGTGCTTCGTAATTATCGGGTTCTTGCATTGCCACCGGCGCGTATTTCACGACAGTCTTCAACATGCCTTCCATAAAGCAGTCGAGCATGAAAAGGTCTGGCTCCATATTGAAATACACTTCGATGATATGTGACATGATATCTACCGAACCGCATGCTGTCTGGTATTTGCTTACAGAATAAGTATTTGTCGGGTCGAGGAAAGAGACCTTTGGCAAGACGTTAGGGTCGAGACGGCCTATCTTATCGTTAGTTTCTGGATTACTTATAACTGCTGCGGTATCCATCTCAGAACCTGTAGCAGAGAGTGTCAATATTGTGACAACAGGAAGCGCCTCGTTGATAGGAGCTCTTTTCTCGTTAAAGAAATCCCATGGATCGTGGTCGACACAAGCGCCAGCAGCCATGAACTTGGTAGCGTCTATTGTTGAGCCGCCGCCGATAGCAAGCAATACGTCAATATTATGTTCCTTGCACATCTGCGCTCCTTTTCTTACAGAGTCGATGCGTGGATTTGGTTCGATGCCTGAGAGTTCGAAGACTTCCAGGCCAGCTCTCTTCATCTCGTCCATCACCTTATCGTAAAGGCCAATCTTTTTGATGGAGCCGCCGCCGTATGTCAACAAAACTCGTGTACCAAACTTTCCTAGTTCTTCTCCCAAATGAGAAAGTTGATTCTCACCGAAATATACTTTAGTAGGTATGTTATAAATGAAATTGTTCATAGTATGATTTATTTAGCGGTTTTATATGTAGCATAATAGTTTATCGTTCCGCTTACATTACATGTGATGTTGAGGCCTACATATTCAAATTCGCATTTACCTGACACTGTAGAATTCCAGTTCAAGATTTTAGCATTTGATATTGTTGAAGTTGAATTCTTTAAACTCAAATTACAATCCATTATGGTATTGTCGTCTGATGTAATGATACCATCGTATGAGCAGTCTTCCACATTCATACCGAGGCCACTGCAATATGCATCCATTTCAATATCATTGATAATACCATTCACACCGTTGATTTTTATCTTCACATCAGCATCGTCGCCAACTCTTGAAATGTAACATGTTGTGTTGATAGCATCAAAAGAAACAGGCATCACCATTCCTTCATATTTAACTGTGAGGTTTGGAGTTATTTTAACATCATAGCTGCCTACGACTTTATCTGCATATTCTTCATTGTCGGGACCGCAGCTGCTAAATGTCAAAACTACAAATGCCAATAAACCAAACAATAATGTCTTGATTTTCATAACTATATTTTTAATTGTTATTTATTTTCGTTTTGTGTAAAAGTGAATTTTAATGTTCCGCTGACTTCATATGTTTTCTGAGAAGTTTCCCACGCATTTGTTGTACACGTTCCAGCGACTCTTGAAGTCCATGACATGTCATCTGGATATACGTTAGCGCCATTGAGGGTATAATCGAAACGAACATTATTATAAGGATTTATAATATGTGTGGTGTTAACATTTTTATCTTCAATGCGCATGCATGTCTGATCGCAATATGCATCCAGATAATAAATACCACCTTGTCTGAAAGACATCAGAATCTTGACATTAGAATCGCCTTCATTCTCATCTTTAACGATTTGTGCTGTTCCATAGATATTTTCTTCCTGCAATGGAATTTCGCCATAAATAGGAGCGATTACTTTAAGGTTCTGCGTTACTTTAACGTCATAATAGCCTGTGTATAAATCAGTATAATCTTCATTATTGCAGCTGCTAAATCCGATAACAGCCAACAAACAAACTAATAACATCTTGATTTTCATATTAAAACTTTTTTATTTGTTAATAATTTTTTTACCATAAAACATAATTTCTCCTTCAATAGGAATATCAACGTAATATCCGTTGTATTTAGTCGAAACCATGCCTTCCATTCCCGACTTCCAGCTTATGTCTCCCGTTTCTGTATATTCAGCTGTCGCTGAACCAATTTCAATATCGAGATCAATGGAGCCATAACCAAAAACTGACAAATCAAGACTTTTGTCTATATTAAAGTTGTCGATATAGATATTGTTCTCATCACATTTTGCAGTTTCAGAAAACAGAATAATATCATTTATAAACACTGTTATAAGAACTGATTTGCGTGTGTTTTCCATTATAGAACATGACATTCTTGAAGCATCCAGATGAATTTCATTTGTTTCCCCGAAATAGCCTTCTTGATATATCACAGGTTTAACAAACATTTCATAATCACCTATATATTTATAGGCATAGTCTTTTTGTGAACAGCCACTTAATAAAACTGCTACAAAACTAATTAATAATAATTTAAATCTCATAACGGTTATTTTAAATTCAACATATTTTATAACTAGTCCAATGAAAAAATATTGTTAAAATAACGGCATTTATTTCACAACAAACTTACCGTTCTTTTTGTTCAGATTTTCATCTATTATTTCGACAAAGTAAACACTTTTTTCCCAATCTGAAACATATAGCGTAAAAATATCTTCATTTTTATTTTCAGCAGAATAAACCAGTTGTCCGTTTACATTATATATATTGATGTTCAATGCGTTTGCTGCATTGATATTTATCATGTCGGATGTTGGGACAGGATATATTTCCACTTCATTTTCAGAGTCATCTGTTATCTCAGGAACATCTACATATTCGTCCTCGCCTTCTGTCAGCCACTTAAGACTGAAGTTATAGAACACGGTGCAGTAATCACCTTCTCCTTGATATGATTCTTCCACATAGAAACCTATTGTGTTGTCGGGAAGAATACATAATGAAGAATAAGCCGAGTTGTAAGGGACGATGCAGCGGCTTATTGGCCAGGTCTCGCCTTCATCATAACTTACGAATATTGTGACGTTCTTTCTTGAATTGCCTACCGGGCTTGAATGCAACAGTCTGTTTTTGTCATCTCCGTTGTCAATCGATGTGTAACGAATCATATCGCCGTTGCAAGCTGTTGAGTTTATTTCTGTCCATTCTGAAGTTGACGTCTGCCATGTTTGTCCGCCATCCTCTGAAATATTATACCATCTATTACCTCCATGTCTGATACTCATCAGGATACGTCCATCTACGAGTTCTGTGACTTTAGCCTCATCACCTCCTACTGATGCGCGTTCTGAGACCTTCCATGTAAGTCCGTTGTCGTCAGAATATACAGCGTGATTACATACCGCTTCACGATTATTGTTTTCACGCATCGCCACGACGAACATAATACGACCTGTCGATGTCAGCAATCCATTGCCGGAGCCGAAGAATCCGCCTAACCATTCTTTACGTTCTGGATCGTCACATTCAGCACCATATATATGATGTGTGATATCTTCTGGTTCAGTCCATGTCATGCCGTTGTCGTTACTTCTTGAGATATACATTCTCAATGGATTGTCAGGTGTAGAGCCCCAGAAGCCAGGTCCTCCGACGAAAGCAGCGATGATGCCGTTGTTATCGTTTGTCAATGCCAATGCGCAGTCGCCGAAGCCTTTGCCATAACCTGTTCCATATGCCATGGTATAAGGTTCTGTCCAAGTGTGACCGCCGTCGGAACTTACGTTACAGACGATATCAATATCTTCAGGAAGGTCGCCATTATTGTATTTACGTTTGTCGGTGACAGCTACCACGTCGCCGTTTTTTGCGGTTATCACAGCTGGGATACGATAATTAGTCGAGTTGTAGTCACCTGGACGCAACAATGTCGTGCGAGCGAGAATAATCTCACGGCTTCCTGATGGAGAGGTATTTTTCACTTCATAAGAGCCTTCAGATGTAACTATTTCCAGACATGACATATCGATGAAATTACCTTCCACAGCATTGCTAGCCACACGTACAGCAAACCATAAATAATTGATGCCTTTGAGAAGTTGTCCGTCTAACTCACAGACGAAATCACCCGACTGAGGATTACAACTGCCTATCAATGAGGCGGTCTCATGGAATCTGTTGTTGGCGCAATCTTCAAGTCCAGAGGTATATACCTTGACTTCTGCGACATCAACGATTCTCGTTGTACCGTCGAGGTTTAATTTGATGGATTGTAAGTCAACAGCATCACCTCCATCTTTATATTGCACCATTGCCTTTAATATCAGTTCAGCATCGTTGCCGCGAGCAGTGAGACGAGTCTCCTGTTTCAGCAGCACATTAACTTCCGATCTTTGAGAGAATGATGTCAACGACATCATTGCAACCATCAACAATATGCACAATCTTTTCATATCTTATCGGTTTTTGTTCATTATGAATGTTAATAATTCTCTACATCCTTCGTTGACGTCTTCCCATGTCGCCTGGAAATCTCCAGTGTACCAAGGGTCAGCCACATCGGCTGGACGTGAGGTGTAATCCATGAGGAGAGATATTTTGCCTTGAGTGTCTTCGCCCAGCATCGCTCTAAGATTACGGAGATTGCTTTTATCCATAGCTACGATATAGTCGTAGTTTTCATAATCTCTTTTAGTTATCTGACGTGCGGTCTTGCCAGCGCAGCTTATTCCATGTTCTGCGAGTTTCTGGCGTGCTGGCGGATAGACAGGGTTGCCTATTTCGTATGTTGAAGTGGCAGCAGATGCTATTTCAAACTCATGACTTAATCCAGCCTTTTCAACAATATCTTTCATAACGAATTCAGCCATCGGACTTCTGCATATATTACCGAGGCATACGAAGAGTATCTTTGTTATCTTATTATTTTTCATAGTGTTTTAATTTATATTCATTTGTAACTTACACTGTGGTTTATAATACATTTATTCTCGTATTTCACAAGCCACAAGCATTTTACAAAAATAGCATTTTTTTGCTATTTAACAAATAGAAACACTAAAATACACCTAGTTGAAATGAATAAAAAAAACAATGAAGTTATGGATTCACTTCATTGTTAATTATGACATAGATTCTATAAAATCAGTTTAAAGACTTTCTTTGATCCTCACGAGTTTCTCTATCAGAGGTTCTACCAAATCCAGACGCAGCATATTTGCACCGTCAGACTTCGCCTCTGCCGGGTTAGGATGTGTCTCCATAAAAAGTCCGTCGGCACCTACCGCGATGGCAGCCTTGGAAATCAATTCGATGAGTTCTGGTTTGCCGCCTGTGACGCCTGATGTCTGGTTAGGCTGCTGCAACGAATGTGTCACGTCCATAACCACAGGGACGTCGCATTGTTTCATGTCGTATATGTTTCTATAATCGACGACTAAATCTTGATAACCAAAGAAGTTGCCGCGTTCTGTCAACATCACTGAATTGTTTCCTGACTGCAGCACTTTCTCTACTGCGAAACGCATCGAAGCACCTGACAAGAACTGTCCTTTCTTGATATTGACGGTCTTGCCTGTCTTTGCTGCTGCAATCAGAAGGTCTGTCTGTCTGCACAAGAACGCCGGAATCTGAAGTATATCAACATATTGTGCTGCCAGCTGCGCTTCTTCAACAGCATGGATGTCGGTCACAACCGGAATGTTAAATTCCTTTTTGACACCTGCGAGCACATTAAGCGCTTTCTCATCTCCTATTCCCATAAATGAATCCAGACGCGAGCGGTTCGCCTTGCGGTATGAGCCTTTGAAAACCAACGGTATTTCGTAAGCGTTGCAAATCTTAACCAATTGCTCAGCGATCTTATATGGAGATTCTTCGTCTTCAATGACACATGGTCCTGCCAACAGAAAGAATCTGTTTTCCTTAAGATTTTCTAGGAATGGGAAATGAGAGAGTTCCATAATTATTTGTTATAATGTTTTAACAATTCAGCAAAAGCTATCTTGAACCAAGGAGTATATTCCTGTGGATTTTTCTCTATATCGAGACGAATGTTATCCATTGTGTCATACTTCCATGAAGCGACTTCCTCAGGATTTATTTCTGGTGTTTCATCTGTTGTTCCAACAAGGACATGGTCTATTTCATGTTCCATAAGTCCTTGTGTGACATCAGCTTTATATGTAAAATGAAATAACTCTTCGAGTTGGCATTTCATTCCCATCTCCTCTTGCAAGCGACGTGATGTAGCTTGTTCGAGTGACTCTTCATGGCGAGGATGCGAGCAACATGTGTTGGTCCATAATCCTGGAGTGTGATATTTAGAAAACGCTCTTTGTTGGAGCAGCATCTCTCCTTTTGTGTTGAAGATGAAAATAGAGAAAGCACGATGCAGCTCAGCCTTGACATGAGCTTCCATCTTCTCCATCAATCCGATAGGATTATCGTTAGCATCAACGAGTACTACGTATTCTTGCATATAAAGTGTATAGTTTAGAGTTTAGTGTTTAGAGTTTAGAGTAGTTTAAAGTTGTTGCTAGAAGTTTCCTTTTATGCCTTTAAACCACTTTTGACTTTAATCATTAGTCTTTAGACTTTATCAGACATTAAATCTGATATTCAAAATATCGCCGTCTTGTACAATGTAGTTCTTGCCTTCTACACGGAATTTACCAGCTTCTTTAACAGCTGCTTCTGAACCGTATTTAAGGAAGTCATCAGTGCTCATCACTTCTGCTCTGATGAAACCACGTTGTAAGTCAGAGTGAATTACGCCTGCTGCAACAGGAGCTGTGTCACCGATATGGATTGTCCAAGCACGTGTTTCGTCAGTACCTGTTGTGAAGAATGACTGTAACTTAAGAGTTTGATATGCGTAACGGACGAGTTTGTTTACGCCTGGTTCTGTGAGACCTGCGTCTTCCATAAACATAGCTTTGTCTTCGTCTTCGAGTTCAGCGATTTCTGATTCCAACTTACCAGCGATTACAATCATCTCGTCACCTTCTTTCAAAGATGCTTTCACAGCTTCTGAGTATTTGTTGCCTGTGAGCGCTGATGCGTCATCAACGTTACAGACATACATAATAGGTTTTGCTGTGAGCAATTGAATATCTTGAATGTATTTCTTATCTTCGTCAGCCACTTTAGCATCACGGGCGTTCTGCATATTCTCAAGGGCTTCTTTATATACTGTCAATACTTCGTAAGCTTTCTTATTGTCTTTCTCGCCGTTCTTCATAAGTTTCTCAACGCGTTGTAACTTACGAGTCACGAGGTCGAGGTCACGTACTTGAAGTTCCAAGTCAACGAGTTCCATATCACGGACAGGGTCAACAGAACCTTCGCTATGAGGAACGTTTTCGTCATCGAAGCAACGAAGCACATGAATAAGAGCGTCAACGGTTTGAACTTCAGCAAGCAATTTATTACCGACGCCTTCACCACCTTTTGTAAGACCTGGAAGGTCAACTATTTCCACTGTTGCTGGAACTATTCTTTTAGAATGAGAGATGTTGTCGATTAATTTGAGGCGTTCGTCGCGTACTTCACACATACCGATGTTTGTCTTTGTAGCGAAACCGCCTATCTCAGCTTTCGTATTTGATATACAATTAAATATAGTTGTTTTACCAGTATTGGTCAAACCGATGATTCCACAATTCAATGCCATAATATTATATATTTTTAATTACGCAAAGATAATAAAAAAAAAGACTACAAGACCACAAGACTACAAGACTACGAGTTTTTTTTTGAGGGTTAAGAAAGATTAGAATGTCAGAGAATATTTTAAAAATTAAAAACCTCAGAACTTCTGATTTTTCAATATCATAAAGTTCCGAGGTTTTAAATTAATTCTAGAAATTATAGAGTTCTAAAATTCTAAAGTTCTAAAGTTCCACAACAGTAACAACTTTCTCTAACTCCTTGATTGTCTTCTTATGTCCTTTATAATCTACATAACCAAGACCTTCAAGTAACAACTCAACATTATGTCCTGAGTTAAGGAATTCTTCCACTGTGTTTTTAACGCAGTATTCTGTTGCGATGCCGCTAACAACAACGTCTTTGTTTGCATAGTCTTTCAATGCTACTCCGTTTGTGTTTACAGCTTCAAAACCAGAATATTGTTCTTCGTCTTGTTTGCATCCTTTACGGAAGATATTACGTTCTGGATCTGGACGATTTACAACATTAACGATATCTGTGTAGAATGCTTCGTGGATAGCGCCGCCGCGTGTTCCTTCAACGCAGTGTGATGGCCAAATGCCACCAAAATCAACGAATGAGCTGTGATTTGCTGGATGGCAGTCTGTGATGTAAATCACTTCTTGTTCAGGGTGAGCGTTGATGTATTTAACGACTTCCTTAACAGCCTCTTCTGCGTTGCCACATGCCAATGAACCATCGATGAAATCATAAAGCATATCAACGACGAGATGTGTTGGAGCAGCGTGATTTTCTTTTATGAAAGCATATTTCTTACCATAATCGAGGTGTTGCTGAACGAAGTCGCTTGGATAGTTGACAACGTAATCAACTACTTTGCCGCCTTTTTCTACAGGGACGATGTCAGGATTGATGAAACCGCCATAAGGTCTAAGGTTCAAAGCATCGTAACGTTCCTTGACTTCTTTGTGTAAAACAGGGTCAACTTTAACAGCGTATGTTTCAATAAGTTGTTTACCTGCTTCATAGTCGCCTTCTGATTTGATACGTTGTATTTCAGCGAGGAGTTCACCGAATAACACGCGTAATTTTTCATAATCATTAACAACGAAATATGTCTTTCCGTCTTTGATTTTCTTTTCAATTACATTGTCAGCCAAACCTTTTTCATAGCACCATTCTGAGATGAGCTTGCGGTCTTGCATGTGTGATTCTGTCACGTTTTTACCTAATTCAATACGTGAAAGCTGGCTCATTATACCATTACGGATGAAGTTAGCATAAGCAGCCTTATAAGCTTCCATATCAGGCATGATACCGAGTTCAACCATGATTGGGTCAGCGCAGTAGTAGAGACCGAACAAGTCAGCGCGTGCTTCTTCGAGTGCTGAGTTATACTCTTTCAATGAGTTAGGCTGTGTTGTTGGGAGAAGTTGTCCTGAACCGTGACCGAGACATTCGTGCAAGTCGGTGTGTACCACGTCAGCATTGGAACCGTATTTCTTGCAGAGGTCTATTTCTTCTTGAGAATAAGCGAATTCAACCAAGACGCTCTTAGGAGATTCTTGAGCTGCTTTGTCGTAAGCGTCCATCAAGTTTGTGATAGTGACTGATTTAGAGCCATAGTCTTTACGGATCCAGTCGGCATTAGGAAGGTTGATACCGATTGGAGGTGCTGGGAAACAGTCGCCAGCCAATGTTGTGACGATGATACCTTTTGCAGTAACGCCTTTACATTCTTTCTTCTTGAAGCGTTCATCAACAGGAGAGTTGTCTTCAAACCATTGAGCGTTCTGGCTGATGAGTTCAGCGCGTTTGGTAGCTTCCATGTCTTTGAAGTTGACAACAGCTTCCCAAGTAGCTTTCATACCCATTGGATCGCCGTAGTCTTCGATGAAACCGTTGACGAAGTCGATTGTTGAAACTGAATCTTGAACCCAAGCGATGTTATATTCGTCCCAAGTCTTAAGACAGCCAGTCTTGTAATAATCAATAAGGAGATTTGTATAATTACGTTGGACGTCATTTTCAGCTACAGCGTTAGCTTTTTCGAGCCAGAAGATTATCTGATCGATAGCTTCGCCATAGAGACCGCCTGACTTATAGACGTTTTCGAATATCTTACCGTTTTCTTTTACGAGTTGAGAATTCAAGCCGTAAGAAATTGGTGTTGCGTCGTTAGGTTTTCTTTGAGCATCATAGAACTTCTCTACTTCTTCTTTTGAGATGTCGCCTTTATAGAAGTTGGTTGCAGAATTTTTAATGATGTCCTCTTCCCCACTACGACGTGTTGCATACAAATCTTTATCGAAAACAACTGGAGTTATGAATGCCAAGAATTCTTTTACTGTCTCATTCTCAGCAAGAGGAAGTTGTTTTTCATCAGAGTTTTTGACGAGTTCTGCGAAGTATTCTTCTGATATTTCAGGGAAGAATTTATCTTCTGCGTAATGATGGTGGATGCCGTTGCTGAAGAACACGCGTTTTGCGTAAGTCACGAAGTTTTGGAATTCTTCAGTCTCGCGGTTACCGGAATAAGAATTCAAGATAGCCTCGTTTGTCTTGCGGACTGTGAGGTTGTACTTGAAGTTCTGGTCAGCAAGGATGTCGCGGCCGCATTTAGCAGCTTCACCTAAATAATAAAGGTATTCCTTCTGTTGGAGAGAAAGGTTTTCCCATTCAGGAATTTGGTAACGCATGATTTTAATGTCTGCAAATTCATCGACGAGATATTTGAAATCGCCGTTTGCTGTCTGTTGGTTGCCTGTGTTACAACTACATAGCAATCCAAAAACGCTTAATCCCATAATAAACTTTTTCATTACGATATGATTTTTAATAATATGCAAAAGTAGTGATTTTTCTTATTTCTCCACTTCCCCATCCCAACTCAAAAATCCGGTATTCAGTTCTATGACTTTGAATCCTGCAGCGGTCAGTTTATTTGCAGCCAACTTGCTGCGGCGTCCGCTTCGGCAATAGATAGCTACGTTTTCTTTCTTGTCCAAAACCTTTATCTTTTCTTCAAAATCCGGGGCATTGACATCAATATTCATCGCTCCAGGGATATGTCCTTCAGAATACTCTTTTTCAGTACGGACATCGACTAATTGAACGCCTGATTTTGATATTTCAGTCTTGAATTCATCAATATCAACTGATTTGAATTCTGTTTGCGCTTGGCATGAAATGAATAGCATCAACGCCAAACATGTCAATAAATATTTAATTTTCATACTTCTCCTCCAGTTTTTCAAACTTATCTTCCAAGTTTTCAATCTCTTCTTCAAATGCGCTCATAAACCCTTCAAACAAAGAAGGCAGTCTGTCGATGAAATCATCTATAGATTCGTCAACTTTCTTAATTCCATTCTTCATGAGGATTCCATTGTAACGACCGATGGCTTTGTTAACCTTATCTCTTTCTTCAGGAGTCATATTGTCGTAATTCTCTTCATATTCCTTCAGCAACTTACGATATTGCTCTTTCGACATTTCCCATTCTTCCTCAGTCCAGTCATCACTGTTGTTTTCCACCTTTTTAAGATGATAGTCAAACTTCACCGATGTCGGGATTTCACATGATGTTAAAAACAACATCACTAACAAAACTATAATAGAATTTATTCTTTTCATGTATTATTTTATAATGGTTTTTATTTGTACATTTTTGTTTTTCTGAGAACATTATATACTGATCTTGCCCAATAGTTTCTCAATCCAAATCCTTCTGCATCACCCACTACTTCTTTCTTTTTCAATATGTCTCTTGTTGCTATGTCAAAGAGAACCATATCATAAATTGCACAAGCCTTTGGCTTATCTAACATTTTGGCAATAATTACTATGCCTGTACCTTCTGTCTGAGGCAATTCATAATTTTTAATTATTTCTGCACAATCAGGTTCATCGTACATATTGCTTAAAGTAATAATATCATCATAAGAAGCTTCTGATATTACCTTTAACATAGGTTCCATTACAAGGTATACAGGTTGTTTGACTGCTCTTGAGAAATCATACTTGTCTGCTTCTCTAACGAGGATCATGTTAATGTCATAAAATGCCTTGGCGAAATCTTCAACTGATTCTCTAGCTGCAAATACTTTTGCATGTGTAAAATCGACGCCATAAGCATAAGTTTTAATTTCATTTTTTTGTGCATTCAATGCTAATGAGCTTATCATGCAGAATAAAAATAACAATGTTTTTTTCATTTTTGTAATTTTTTTTAATGTTATACATTATGTCTTAAATCAATAAATTTCACTACTTTTCTGCTCATCGGAGGCATCTGCAGTCTTGAGATAAGTTCCACAGAGTCGAACTTGATGTCTGGAGCCACTCTCACTTTTGAGCGGAAGATGTCTTTTATCTGTTTGACGAATTCCTCTGAATGGTTGTCACTACCGATACGAATCTGTATCTGGTCGGTTCCCAACGAATTGGTAAACACCTCAACGATATAGTTTTGTACGTCAGGAATATTATCCAAAATATCGAACAAAATAGGCGGATATATTGTTGTGCCTTTAAACTTGATCATCTGACCTTTACGTCCGATCACCGAACTCAATCTTGCGCTGTTTCTTCCGCACTTGCATTTCTCGCTCATCCTGATGCAAATGTCGCCAGTCTTGAAACGCAGCAAAGGCATAGCTTCAACGCCAATGGTTGTGATTGTCACTTCACCAGGCACTCCGTCTTTCACTGGATTGTTGTTTTCATCAAGCAACTCCACTATGATCAAATCTGCAGGTATGTGACCTCCTTGATGCACCTCGCATTCTGTGAATGAAGTCTGCATCTCTGTAGAGGCGTATGTTGAGTAAAGTTCCAACGACGACCATTTCTCGTTGATTTTCTTACCCAATGTAGTCAATTCACCTTCAGGAGTGCGCAATGCCTCGCCTATACATATTGCGCGTTTGAGGTTAGAATTATTATAATCTATATCATTTTTCTCAGCGAATTCAATCATCTTAGTTAAGAAAGAAGGCACGACAATACAGGATGTCGACTTCACTCTTTTAACTGTATCCCATTGCAATTCAGGAATTCCGTTTCCTACGCGCACAATACCACTACCTAATTCACGAGCGCCCATGAAATAAGCAAGACCCGCCATAAAACGACGGTCGATAGTGGTCATGAGCTGGATGACATCTTCTTTAGAGCAGCCTGCCATGATGAAAGAACTCGCCTCGTTATATGCGAGTCGCTGCAAATCGCCTTCTGTTAAGGCAAAAGTGACAGGTTCACCAAGCGTGCCTGATGTCGTTACATAATCAATGACATCAATAGGATCAACGCAAATAAAATCTGTATTATGTAACTGAAGGTCCTGCTTTGAAGTTGTAGGAATCATAGCAAGATCTTCAAGAGTATTTATCTTAGAGATATCAATGTTATGTTCTTTAAACATCCTTTTATAAAAAGCGGAATGTTCTGCAAGATAATTCAAAGTCTCCTTCAAACGAGCCTCCTGAAATGCCTTTATAACATTTGGTTCCTGATAATGTAGGTTTCTATCTTTAATCATACTTTTGTATTTTGCCGGTTATTTCATCTCTTTCTGTTGTCCTTGGAATTTCTAACGACAACGCTTTATTCCAATATATTATTGCTTGTCTATAATTTTCTTTCGACAACTCATAATCTCCCAATGTGTTATACACTTGAAAATAATTCGGGTTGTTGGAAATAAACTCTTCAATAAATTCTGAACCGACGTCACGCTTGTCTTTCATTGCCGACACTAATTCCTTATATTGATTTCTATATCGGCAAACTCTCACATATTCATCGCTTAAAGCAAGAGTATCTGCTGAGATCAGCTCAGAACCAATTCTGTTGGCTGTTGTCTGTTGACCGTTGTCCTTTAATTCATAACAGACATACTCCCCTAGTTGCCAAGGCGATGTTGAGACCCAGAAACGTAATTCTTCAGGCTGGAACACAACGGAATGATGCGCGATGAACTGGTTCAGCGATTTCTCGTTGCTCAATCCGATATCGGCATTGCCAAGACCGTATCTGTTACGTAAAATGCTGACGGCGTCATTTGCATCAATCGGTGACAACTCATCCAACAATTCGTTCAACCTTTCATGTCTGTATGGACTGTCGCTAGTAGCAATGTTTTCCTTGTTATTATCGTCATCTGCGAACTTGTCAGACTGATAATGGTTGGTACAGACTATCATCGGATGTTGTATGTCGGATGCTGTATTTTGGTTTTTATAAAGCGCTAATTTTTCTGGAGTTTTCTCTATGATTGCGGCATAACCATCGTTAGCAGAAGCTATCAAAAGAGATTCAGAAACGAAAGTCTTGAACTGAGAAGCGATTTCATAGGCTTCGTCTATATTGCTTGCATATTGAAGTATATGTCTAGCCAACAATGATATAGGCATTGCCGATGAAGTCGGGATAGCACCTTGGGCAGCGTTTATCGTCACGGTGAGACCTTCTTCATTCATGCCTGACAATACACCCATCATTCCAGGCCATGAAATTGACGCAAATCTATATCCTTCATCAGGATCAACAAAAAGAACCACCTTGTTCTTTGCGAAATCATCACCTACGTAAAAGTCAAAGTTACGTCCGACTATGAGATTTCCAGTCGCGCTGGCATCGTCCCAACAGGCGAAGGAACTGCATCCTACCAGCATATACTGCTGCATCATATGACCGATGTCGTGGGCTGCATGATAGTTCAACTGTCTGAAATACGAGCTTCCATAAGAGTCGTATTTATCAGTGCCATACAACGACATAGCGTAAATCTCCTCTCTATATTCATCTGGAATATGTTTGGCCATATCGCGGTTGAACATTATTATCACCTTATGAAGGAACTCGACCCACCATTCGGAAGGAATAATCTCATGTATCTGATTTACAAACACATCTTCTTGATATTCCAATAAATCCTTATTCAAAGCGCCATATTTAGCGCCTCTTTCCACCGAATTGCCGGAGATGTAGGCTTCCCATAATCCGTATTCATTAAGACATAAAAACGAGTCTTCACATATTTTCAGGGAATCGGTATCAACGGATAGCTCATATTTACATAATTCCGGATCAATATCCGGCTGACGGAAATCAGCGGTGACATAGAGGCAATATCCTATTGCAAAAGATATCGCAATCAATATCAATGGCAGCACGAAGATGATGCAGCAAAGCAAAAGTATTATTTTCTTGAGTTTACGCATTGCCTATTTTTTTAGCTAAATATTCCAATCCTAAAATTTCAGAGCATGTCACAGCGGAAGACACTGTCGTTCCGAGACATCCATGAATGTTAAGGCTTTGACCTGTGAGCAAGAGGTTAGAGATTCTTGTTCTTGCCGGCATCAGCGTTACCATTGGGTTTCTGCAATCCTTTACCATTCCGTAGGCGCTGCCTTCCGGCGTTGAGGTGTAATCTCTGTATGTCAATGGCGATGCGGTATATACTTTATCGATATTCTGACGTATGTCGGGATAATATTGCGAGACGAAGTCGATAACCGCTTCGCTGAATCTTGACTTAAACTCATTATATTCATTACCTCTACCTTCCACTTCGGAATCAATCCACTGCTGACATGACGAGATGCTCATTGGGGTTAGCAGCGTCACCACATTAGTATATTCGCTGCCTTGGTTCGGCTGCATGCACATCAAGGTAGAAGGTATATTATATCCTTTATAATCGCCGTCTGTTGACCAAACATCAGGATTATTGAACAGATAATGATTTTGGTTTACATATCTCACGCTGTTTGGCTTAAGAAGAAGATAAGTAGTGAACAGACCGTAAGTATTTGGTATAGAATTGATTCTTGTAAAGAATGCTTTTTTGTATATCGTATTGTTTTCCAGCAAAGAGAATGTTGTTGATGGATGTAACGAAGATATGATCCATTTGGCAGCCAACATTTCACCGGATGCCAGTTCAATATAACTAACCTTGTCGGCATCGAGTGATATTTTAGCGACCTTGGCTTTAAGCATCACCTTGCCACCGTTAGCTTTGATCTCATCAACAAGCAAGTCTGCCATCTGCTGCGAACCATCTGAGAAAGCATACGCGCCTTCAATATTGGAGTGCGTTATCATTCCATATTCATAAAGCGATGTCGTCATTCTGTCGCCGGCAAACAGTCCACAATTACCAGCCAATACTCGTCTCAGACGTTCATCCTTGACATGTTTATTTATCTCATCATAAGCGGAGACTGACATATATTCCAATCCGCCATTAGAAATCTTGCCTTCTTTAAGTATAGATGGAGAAATCATCTTACCGACATCCTGCAAAGTCTCCCCGAATGCTCTGATGTTTTCTCTTTCATCAGGGAAGTTATTCGCCAGAGTATCAACGAAGTTGTCATAACCCATTGCATGACGATATGATGTCCCATCCGCGAAATGGAAATGATCGAAGCCATCCTCATCGAGTTTCTGCAGACACAGTTTGTCGACGATACCAAGATATTTGAAATACTGGTGCATGATCTGACCTTCCGACAGACTTCCTACATAATGCATTCCGGTGTCGAGAATGCGGCCGTTACGTTTAAAAGACTGTAGACATCCGCCTATGACATTATGCTGTTCAAGGACGCAGACATTGAGTCCTTCCTTACTGAGCATCACTCCGCTTGTCAGTCCGCCCAGACCACCACCTATTATTATGACATCATATTGATTCATAGACTTGTTTTTGTTAAGATATACAAGGTTTCCGAGCTGTCTTTATCGCACTTGCGGATCTTTATGTCCATGCCGTTATTCGCTGCGAACTCTCTCATCCAGTCGGCACTCACAAATGTCAGATCCACCGTGGTCTTGTTGAACTTTATGATCTCCGTCGACCAGCGTTCCGTCGACTTTATCTTTTCATGTTTTTCAGTCTGGCTAATATCGCCGTCACGAACCACTATCATACCTCCTTCGTTGAGGCTCATCGCTGCCCTCGACAAGATGGCTTT
This sequence comes from Bacteroidales bacterium, assembly GCA_045655965.1. GTDB lineage: Bacteria > Bacteroidota > Bacteroidia > Bacteroidales > F082 > Limimorpha. Next base: position 25,444 of record JAZOQH010000007.1, read on the forward strand.
CTGCGCGTCAGCTTCCACATAATGAAGACTGTCGTTAAACAATATAGCGTCTGACATTGGTATTTCAACAGTTTTCATGTCAGCACATTGGAATCTAACATCAGTCTTTTTACACAAGAAAGAATTATTAGCCAATTCTATCTTATCTTCGTCATAATCAATGCCCAATATTGTTCTTTCTGGTGACAGCATTCCAAGCATCAACGACATCTGACCATAACCGCAGCCTATATCTGTAACGTTAGCCTTACGAGGTATGAGTCTGTCCCACAAGTCATAATAACCGTCTATGCGGCACTTGATACGCATGTACCATTCCAGCACAGGTCCTTTATAGATATAATTCTTTATCAAGGCGTCTCTGAAATAAGCGTTGCTGGTTCTTCCCAACTCGTCATTAAATATCTTATACTGTTCGACATACCATTTGCGGAAGTTCTTTGTCTGTTCCTGATATGTTTCCCCGAACGAATTATCGCCGAACTCATGTCGTTTCATTGTCTTTGTCGCCACTATTCCCGACTTGATATAGAATCCCTGTTTCTTTGCAGATATCTGTCCAGCTCCGTAAATCAACATCGGGAGTATATCGAGTTTAAGCAGCTGTGCCAAATAGAACGCACCTTTATGGAAACGCAGTATGCTGCAATCGGCAGAGCGTGTGCCTTCTGGGAATACCACGACAGAATATCCTTCAGCGACACGTTCCTTAAGACGTTCAGCAAGAGCCTCATAGCCGTCGGCAGAATGATGGAAGTCAGCGTATTTCACTATCCATCCGAAGAACGGCGAGTTCCAGACCCAACTGTTTGTCAGCATGACAATTTTAGGCGAGATCGAAAGCAACAGCAATATATCTATGAACGACTGATGGTTAGCAATAATGACCGAAGGTTTTTCATAGTTTTCGTTGTATGGATTCTTGCGGATGGTACGCACTGTTATCATCGTGCTCAAGAAGATTCTGGTAAACCAATATACCATCTTATGGAACGCCAGTTTCTTGGATGTCCGTTTCATTGGCAACGGCATGAGGATCAGCATGAAGAGCTGCGACAATATGCATCCTAACAAGAAATACAAGAAACAGTATAAGGTATTGAGAATGCTTCCTATAGTATAAGGGAATCCGCCTTTCTCTGTCTGCGAAGTGACGAGCAATCTGAACAGCATCGGCTGAATGGTATAAGAGACGAATACCACTACGCTCAATCCCAACACAGATATCACAGCGATAGATTTCAGCGCTGGATGCTGAGCAAATATAAGCACGCCCATACCTACTACAGCAGTGAATGCCGAGAAGAAAATAGCGGTTTTATGAGCGCCAAGCACTTTTTTGCCGTTCTTATATTCTTGAAGAAGACCATCCATTATGAAGATACTGAAGTCGTCGCCGATGCCGAATATGAAGGTGGCAAGTATGATGTTCACGATATTGAATTTTATGTCCAATATAGCCATCATTCCGAGAATGATGACCCAGCTGATCGCCATAGGAAGGAATGTAAGTATGGTGAGTTCCAAACGTCCGTATGAGAGCCACAGAGCAAGGAACACTATCAATGACGATACTAACAATATGTAATTGAAGTCGTTGCTTGTAGCTTCCACCATCTTGGACGAGAAGTATCCTCTGTCGATAACGGCAGTGTTTTCCAGTTTGTCGATCGCGTCATATACTTCTGCCTTATATGCTTCACCTATCGACATGCGGCATAACAAGGATGTAGCGTTTTCAGAAGAGTTCACCCATTCAGAGATCAAAGGAACAGATTCAACATCTTCTTTAGTATAATAACATACATCATATTCTCTGTCGATAATGACATTGAATCTGGAGAAGGCACCTTTTCTGAATCCTAGTTTTTCTGCGTTTTCATTTATAAGAAGCATTGTTGAACTGCCATTCTTGGACCAGAATTCGTTCCATCTATCGATTCTTTCTTTCTGTATGTCAAAAGGTATCACGAAATCGTTAATAGTCACCACATCACTTACGATTCCATTTTCAGCATAAGAATCAAGTATTTCCTCAAGACGTTGATATTCATCAGTCAATGCGTCAATATCTTCGCCTCCTGTTACGATATATACGTTCTTGCTGTCGTTACCTAATATTTCCATCGAGCGTTTTTCAGCTTCAACTATATGTTTAGGCATAAAGTTGATATTTGACATATTGTCGTCAAATTTGACATCTCTATAGAAGAACAAAGCAACCACAATAAGTATCACCAGCGGCATGACTATCCATATGTTTCCGTCATATTTATAAGACACAATCTGTTCTATCTTATTCAGCAGAGATGTTTTTTTGCTAGCGTTGAAGCCTCTCAAGAACTGAGGCATAAAGACGAGGCAGAATATCGTTGTTCCTATGAGTGTGAAAACGGCGAACAGTCCCATATCACGCAATAATGCCGATGAGGTAAACGCCAAGGCTGCAAAAGCGCAAATAGTTGTAAAACAGCCTATTGTCAACGGCATAGTAAGTTCTTCTATTATCTCTTTCGGTGAAGATATGTGATTAAGATGAGATACTATATGAATTGAATAACTCAATGAGATACCCAATACGACGGTTCCTGCTCCGATTGCTATTGCAGATATTTCGCCTTGGATGAGCCATACCATCGCCATTGCGAAGAGAGCTCCAAAAACAGGAGGCATGACAATCAACGGTATGGATCTTCTGTTTCTAAATGACAGGAATATCACCAAGAGGATAAAGACCAACGCTATACTCAATGTTATAGTAGTATCTTTCTTTATCTGCCTTGCGTTATAAACAGCCACTATCGGACCTCCGATGCAGTCAACGCTCACGCCGTCTGTCTCCGCCTTGCGTTCCGCTTCCTCAAGTCCGCTCACGAGTTTATCATTGCTGCCTGTATCACCCATGCCATTGCTAGGCTGAATGAATATCATCATGGTTGACAAATCTTTAGTAAACAGCCTTCCGTTATATATCTCGTATTGTAAATCAGGATTGTATTGTTCGAACTTTTCAAAGAGATGAGTTCCAATATTAAGCGGATCCTGCATGACGAAATCGCCAAGAATCATTCCTGAAGGCGATGTTATAAGATTGTAAACATTACTGATTGATTTTTGAATCTCCTCTGGCTTCACCTTGTCTTCTAATGCTTCATAGTCGGCATCAGTAAGAAATATAGGCAAATGATCATATATGAAAGCTGTAGTTTTTTCGATGGTTTCTTCATCGGCATACGCCATCACAGAATTCACCAGACCTCTATCAATAAGAGCATCAATATCTTCCTCGAATATTTCAGCCGACGATATCACCTCATCAGGATTCTCTCCCGACAACATCACAACAATCTTATCCTTCACTGCGGTATTCTCAAACGTAGCATTTTTTTTCTCATCTGAACTGTTGAAAAAGTTAGTGATATTTTCCTGCAATGATATCTGAGAAGCCATTATAGCGCAGATCACAACCGACAAAGTCAGCGACATATAAAACGCTACTCTATGTCGCTCAAACCATTCATATATATGTATAAAAAACTTACTCATTACTACCCTTTCGTTTGCAAAGAACCATTAATAAAAACGAAATCAAGAACACAGTAATGCCAGATACTATAGCAAGCATCAGACTACCAATCACATACTGCGCCACACTTTCGAATACATTATCAAGAGAAATGTTTTCTATGGAAAAAATATTGTCCATACCAAGTGCCCATGCTCCTGCTACCATACTACCGTACAGAATGAAAGGAATCATCGGAGGTATGCTTATGTTAGAAAACACTATAGCTACGACTTTATTGAGTTTCAAGAAATGCGCTGTCACGCCTGCCACAACCATCTGATATCCCCAAATTGGGACTATTCCGCAGAATATTCCCCATCCCATTGCCGCAGCCATACGCATATTGCTGTCAGGACTATGCACTATATGTCTGTCGATGAACTTCTTGATATTTTCCCATGTAAGCATTCTCAAGAATTTCCAAGGATAATAAAAAAGGAATGCATATAAAACAAGCACTGTGTTAAGTATGCTTATTCGGGTAAAATCCTGCAATGGCCTGAAATGCGAGACTCTTTCTTCTACTGGCGGATAATACACTTTGATAGGTACGTTTTCCACATTGACGCCTCGCCACGCAGCACGGACAATAATCTCCACTTCAAACTCATAACGTCTTGTCAGAAAATGTATCTTTTGTAATTTATCCAAAGGATAAAGGCGGAATCCCGACTGTGTATCAGAGAGTTTCTCGCCTGTCTCGACCTTATACCAGAAATTGGAGAACTTGTTGGCGAAAGTGTTTTTCGACGGCATGTTATCCGCAGTGAGATTACGTGCTCCGATGAGCAGACTATCTGGTTTCTCTTCTATTTTATCTATAAAAACAGGAATGTCATCCGCATAATGCTGTCCATCAGAATCGATGGTGATAGCATAACGATAGCCCCATTCATAAGCCTTTGCAAGACCAAGTTTAAGAGCATAGCCTTTACCTTTATTCTTCGGATAATCAATAACTTTTATATCTTTTATTGAAGATAAAATAAATGCTGTCTCATCAGTTGAGCCGTCATTAACGACGATAACGTCATCAGAATATTTCTTCACATCGTCAATGACCTGCGCAATGGTTCCTGCATTATTATATGTAGGCATAACCACGACGCACTTCAGTGCCGCCATTCTTTCCTTATATGTCATCGTATCGTTCATTATCTTAAACTAGCTTTTAATTTTAGCACAGCTTGCTGATTATCAACACTTTCAACAGTAGCAACAATCTTAGTAGATTCTGTAATGCTGAGGTTTATCATTATTCTAAGATCTTCCTGAGGGATCAATGCTGAGACATATTTGCACTCTTTTATTGAAGCGAAAGAAACTTCTTTTGACAAAATGTTTCCTATGCACTCTCTTATGATTGTCAAAGTACAAACTCCAGGAACGACAGGCTGCTGAGGAAAATGTCCTTCATAAATCTGGTGTCCTGGCAATATGGTGACTTCTATAGCAAATGCGTCGTCAGACTTTTGCTCTATTTTATTTATCTTGTAAAAACTATTCTCTAATCGCATATCACTTTGATATATTAAAAAGTTCGCTGTCGATGTCTAAGTTAAATTGTTTATTTGCAAATAAATAAGCGGTATAATCTCCTGACTTCTCTTCCATTTTCAATAAGTTAAGAGACATATCCGCTTTATCGAAAGATATTTCTATTCTTGATACTTTAGCCGCTGCTTTACCATGCTGAGGCTTCAATATCACAGTCCATTCTTGAGGATTTTCATCAAACTCTATAGAGAAACCTTTTGTCATCTTGTCGAAATCGCCGACAACGCATGCTGATAAAATCGAGTTAAGATTTTTCAACATAGGATTTGACGCCACTTTAGTGGCTGTGACATTTTCACCGTTTTTTATCTCAAACCAATCCTCAGTCATCTTGATGAAATCGCCGTCGCTGAAATCAAGCAGCATATTATTAGGTTTCTGGAAATAGAACTCCCCGTCTTTTACTGTGATGTCGGCAAGTACGGAAACCATACGTGATTGTGTGAAATCACATTTTATTGATGTGACCAGCTCATTCTTAAGTTTAAGTTCATTTTGAAAACGTTGTTGCACATCATCATTTTGAGCATATGAACTTACACAAAGCAATAATATCAAGGATGTTATTATATTTTTAATCTTCATATTCATTCTATTTTAACATCTCGTGCAACGAGACAAATTCATATCCTTTTTCAATTGAGGATGATATTATTTTTTCCAGCAGAATATCTGCATTTTCACATCTGTCGTGAAGCAATATAATAGCGCCTGGATGTAATTGTCTTTCAACTTTTTCCACTACATCTTCCCTACTCTTAGCATTCACGGTATCGAGCGATCGTATGCTCCATCCTATCGTCTTATATCCGAATTGTCGTACAGCTTTTCCTATTATAGGATTAGTCACACCGAAAGGAGGACGGAACAATTCAGTACGCAATCCGACTGCATTATATATCGAATCACAGCATCTTTTCAATTCATCATTTACCTTTCCTGCACTGCTCAACGGAAACAATCCGCTATGTGAATACGTATGATTTCCAATGATATGACCTTCATCTACAATTCGTTTCACTATATGAGGAAATTTCTCAACCTTCTCACCTATCAGAAAAAATGCAGCTTTGATATTATGTCGTTTCAACACATCAAGCACTTGCGGCGTCATCTGTTCATCCGGACCATCGTCGAATGTCAATGCGATGACTTTTTTCTCCGCATCACTTTTACATAATGCTTTAAGATAGACATTGCTTCCAATATCAGCCGAAGCCCATACCATAAAAGCAATTAATGCAAGCGCTAATATTGCGATTATCCAACACATTGTATCTTCAACACTGTCGGTGTCGCTCCAAAATATTCATTATATATTATCACTTCTTTTGCACCATCTTCAACAAGTTTCACTGCTTCTGCGAAGCAACATGCCGATGATGTTGGGAACAAGCCGTATTGCGAGTAATTGTTATACAACACCTTACATTCATCTGATGTAGCATAACGATTCATGCATTCTTGTTCACTCATGCTATTTCCCAAGAAGTCAATCAACACAAGTTGAGCTATGCTGTCATCATTCTTTTCACTTGTAACATTAGCGAATACTGCGCCTTCGCCGTCATTATGATTACGGAACAAGCCCATACGTTCCATGATACGATGCTGCGACGGTGTCTGTTCATCGAAAGCACCGACGAGTATGTTTCTGCTCTCTTCATCAGCTATTCTCATCATTGCGTCGAGCAAGGCATCTTCGAAACTATGACTGCGATTCACGTATGTCACGTTATAGCAATGATTATGTCTGAGCAGAGCAATCTGACCGCCGACAGTATTAAAAGTAGATTGTATGAAAGGTGTTGGGTTAAGCAGCTGTTCTTTGTCAACAATTACATTACGCAGAAATTTTTCGCTATCAGCGAGACATCCCCATCCCGTAACTGTTATTATAGCGTCTAATGCATCTATTTTTTCTGTTCCTCCAACACATTCCACCGCTGTTGTGACAGCATTCTTAATGACACGGCTCATACGGCGACGCAATCCTGCATCAGGTATCAGCAGCTTAATATCCGTTGCCACTTCATGGTCTGTCACCACCTTATTGATATAACAACTCTTCATACCTTATCTTGTAAAAAGCAATGAACTACAATTACCGCCAAAACCGAATGAATTTGTCAGGACGCTGTCGACAGAAACATTTTCCTCATAGTTGACGACTGGTTTAAGACCATATTCTGGTATAGGCGTCATGAAGTTGAGGTTAGGATAACGGCAGTTTTGTCTTATCGCCATGACTGAGAACACTGCCTCGATACCGCCTGCCGCTGCAAGAGTGTGACCAGTAAAAGCCTTGGTCGAGCTGAACGGAGGCATCTTGTCGCCGAATATCCTTATAAACGCTGCGCTTTCGGAGGCGTCGTTATTACCAGTGCCTGTTCCATGAGCATTGACATAACTGACATGTTCAGGAGAAATCTTTGCCATCTGCAAAGCTTCCGACATCGCCAGATATGCGCCGTTGCCTTCTTCCGAGGAAGCGGTCTGATGATGAGCGTCGTTACGATTAGAGAAGCCTCCTAATCGACAGTAATATTCAGCAGCGTCTTCTTCGCGTTGCATCAGAAGATAACCTGCTCCCTCTCCAAGATTCAATCCTGCGCGTGTGGCGTCGAACGGGCGACAATGCTTCTCGTCGAGAATCATCAGCGACTTGAAACCGTTAAGCGTGAAGGCACTCAAAGCATCGCTGCCGCCAACAACGACATAATCCACAACATTATGTTTCAACAATTTAGCGCCAGCTATAACGGCATTAGCCGCTGATGAGCATGCTGTACTTATCGTTGTGGTGTATGAATTTATGCCGCAATATCGCGCGATGGCATCGGTACTTGCCGCACAGTCGTGCATCTTGACATCGCGAAGACGGCCCTTTGTGTCATCTTCGATAAAGTCCTCAAAGAAATGCTCGCTAAGGTCCATGCCTCCTACTGATGTAGAAGAGACCAAACCGACACGTTTTGAAAAGTCTATATCAACACATGCCATCGCCTCCTTCACCGCCAACATTCCTAACAAGGCAGTGCGCGAGAGATGTTCTCCCGGATCAATGTCCAGCATGACATGCAGTTCTTCATTAGTCATCGGGAGTTCTCCGACAGGCAATTGATTCGTTGTCTTGAGAATCTTCGGAACTGCGGATATACCGCTCTCGCCCTTGCGTATCGACGCGAGGTTCTTTTCAACACCGATTCCCAGTGCCGATACTACTCCAACTCCTGTGACTACGATTCCCATGTCTTACTTGCGGTTTTGCATTACGTATTCTGCGAGAGTCTTGACTGAATAGAATGCAGGTTTTGCCTCTGCTGAGTTTGCAAGTTTCACGCCGTAATATTTCTCTAAAATCAATATAATTTCAAGAGCGTCAATAGAATCTAATCCTAATCCTTCACCGAACAAAGGTGCTTCAGCATCAATATCATTTGGTGTGATTTCTTCCAAATTAAGTTCATTAATCAAATGCTCTTTTAATTCTTGAATAAGTTGTTCCATATCTTTATTTTTTTAATAGTTTAATATTCACGTTCCATTTTCCTTTAAGATATTCGCACCATCCGCATATCACGGCATCTGCTCTATTATTTTCAATAAGACTCCTGGCGTACTGCTCTGTCAAACCAGAATCTTCATCCTCGATGAAGAATGTATTGTCGCCCTGTATCTTATGACGGATACATATCTCGCCTGCAGCAACGTTAGCGAGAGTGTATACGAATGCCGCTGGCGATGCGCCTTCCGGCAGACGTTTGTTTATTATCTCCTGATGAATGACATCGGCGTCGAGTGATGCCGCTTTATTCGCCAATACAATAGCGCGACGCAACGGTTCCACATCACTGAATCCTTCTTCCTTTAAAAGATGTTCCACAGCAACATACAATGCCTTGCTCATGTCGCTCATCTTATAGAATTTCATATTGCTTTCGCCGAACGACTTGAACTCATTACGTATGAACTCAGCAAAAGGCAGATCCGACTGAGGAAGACTATATTCAGAAACCACCTCTCCCAAAACTCTTGTAGTCTTGTGGTCTTGTGGTCTTGTAGTCTTATTTCTATGCTCTTCCATGTCCAGAACTATAGCTGCATTGCAACCTCCGAATCCTGAGGCTGTTTTCACGCAACATTTCTTTTTAAAATGCTGCAAGTCAGATGACAATGACAGTTTATGCGGAGTATCGAACACCGAATAGCCTTTAGTTCCAAATATATAAGATTGTTTGAGCTGTTCGGCACATACTATCGTCTCCACAACGCCTGATGCGCCTAATGTATGTCCGATATATCCTTTCAGACTATTGAGCGGTTTGTCGTTCAATTCTGCCCATGCCACAGCCTTGCTTTCCATCTCGTCGTTATAACGTGTCGCTGTGCCATGAGTGTTCAGGAAACCGATGTCTTCACTTTTGACGTGAGCCTCATTCATTGCATGACTTACGGCGTAATACAATCCGTCTCCTGTTCGTGAAGGTCCTGAGATGTGGTTAGCGTCGTTGCTGACTGCTCCTCCCACGAAGCGGATACGTGCAGAATCGGCCATTGCGACATCTGTGGTGAGAAGCACCGCTCCTGCGGCCTCTCCCAATGTAAGACCGTCACGATTTTCGTCATAAGGTCTGCATGGTCCCTGACTTATCGACTTGAACGAAGCGAATCCGGAAGTGATGAATTCGCATAAGGCATCGCAGCCGACAAGAACGACATGCTTGCACTTGGCAGACAACAGCATCCATCTTGCTACCACAAATGCCGATACGCCTGATATACAAGCATTAGATATTATTATAGGTTTATTTTTACATCTAAAGAAATCTGCCACAGACTGAACCGATGAGTCGATGAACACCTCATCAGCAAGGTTTTCGCAATCTGCTGCGAGATAGTCAATATTACCTTTCGTGGTAGAAACTATCAGCTGAACATCATCGTCAGACATGTCGATGCCTGATTCTGCCACTACATTTCGAATCTGTTCTATCATAAAAGATTCAAAACGTGTGAATTTATTGATCATCTTGACCTTGGATCTGCCGACATGCATCGCGAACTCATCGGAATATTTCAGTCCGCTTATGCCGTTACGCATAGCGTCAAGCGTCTCGACCTTATCGCCGAGGCAAGTACGCATTGATGTCGCTCCAAGATATATGTCTATTCTTTTATCAGCCATTGTCTTTTCCATTCATCATAAAAATCAGGATTGTTCAGGCACATGTTTCCGTCTTTGTCGACGAACACCTGCACTGTACTACCTCTTGCGACCAAAGCGCCGTCGCTCTGGCGTCGAATAATATATTCAAAACATATTTTTGCAGCAGCCGCATCTATATAACGTGTCTCTATGACTGCCACGTCATTTACAGTAAGAGGCTGCAGATATTGCAGTTGCATATCTACGATAGGAGCTGTATAACCATTGGCGAAGAAATCCATATAGCCGAGTCCTGGATACTGGCGGCCGAATGCTTCACGTCCGTCCTCGAAGTAACGCACGTAATTGCCATGCCACACCACCTGCATCGAGTCGACTTCACTGAATCTGACCGTGACGCTTGTCACGTTCTTCAATGCTGCTTCTTGTGTTCCTATTTTACGATTACGCTTCATTATTATCTAAGAATATCTTCATCTTGCAAGAAGCTATTTCAACATCATTGATATAACAATGTGCTTGTATAAGCGTGATATTGAATACTTCTTGAATTATTTCTATATCAGTTGAGATGACATCACCTACCTTAGGGAAGTCCTTAATTTCAAAGTTGTTAACAGAGCCTATATAACCGATTGGAATAGGTTTGTTATTGCTTTTGAAGACATGTCCTACCCTAGCCGCTGCCGACTGCGCTATATGTTCAATAAGTCCGCATTCTGAGAAAATGCCGTCATTAACGAATATATTGTCGTTTCTGACAACGAAACGAGTCTTGGAGACATTGTCTTGCATTCCAAGGAACTCATCAACCATCACTATCGGCGCTCTTTGTGGAATAAGGTCTAGAATCATATCATTTCTTTTTACAAATCATAATAGAGTGACCGAGGCCCAAGCCGTCGACGATTTCTTCCACCTCGAGGCCAGCGTTGTTGACGCATCTCTCCATATCTGAAGAATGATACATCTTGCTGTTGCCGTTTGCCAATGCTGTGAAGTAAATACTTGTCAATGTGAGGCAGTATGCTGCGGTTTCATATTTTTGTCTGTCCCAGAATGTCTCCATGATATAGAGTCGTGAGTTTTCGTCCATCGACTCTGCTGCGCGACGGCATATGCTTGTGACTTCATCTTCTGAGAAGCAGTCGAGGAACTGGCTCATCCATATCACGTCGAAAGCTGGTGTTGGGAATTTAACGTTCTCGTCGAGGAGGTTAGCACCGTAGCCGTGGATACGATCAGCGCCTTCTTTTCCTGCTGTCTGCTGACGCATCATTTCCAACTGCTGAGGAAGGTCCATGATTGTCACTTCGACATCTTTATTATATCCGACGCACTGCATCGCCCAGCGGCCTGTGTTGCCACCGACATCAAGGAGACGGCGCACCTTACGTTCGCCATCGAATATGATCTTCAATGCTGCTGCGAATGATTCATCTGAATAGAAATGGTCAAAACCAAACCAGCTTTTCTGCACCTGTTCTGGAAGGCTCGATAATCCTTCGTATATCGTTGGCCATTCGCCAAACACCTTAAGACCAGCAGGTCTTCCTTCTGTCAATGCTTCTTCCAAGTTGAATAAACCCAGATAGTTAACATCGTGATTGAAGTTCATGTTAGCCTTTGCCATAGGGTCGTTCAAAAGGAACCAGCCTGCTTTTGAGATGGTATATTTATCGTCTTTTGTCAATACAGTTCCAATAGACAATGATGCTTCCATCAGCACTTGTACTGCGTAGTTAGACAAACCTGTATGTTCAACTATTTCTTTTTGAGATACACCTTTGTGGTTGTTTGACAGATACTCCAAGATGCCGAATTTGACCATAAGTCGTGACACTTGAAACACCATAGGTGCGAATGCAATCTCTTGAGCGAGACGCTGTGCTTCTAATGCTGTCTTCTGCTCTTTACAATAGACGTCAGCTAGTGGTTTGGTTAGTTTCATTATTTATCAAGTCTAGTTTATATTCCAAAAATCATAAAAGTTAAACCATTGGCGCGGATACTTACGTACTATTTTCTCCAATGATTTCACATATTGTCCAAGAAGTTTTTCAGGTGTTGCCTTGCCTTCTATTACCGCTTCTTCGAACAAGAATCTGTAGGTGCAATCTGGTTCTCGCATGGAATAGTAGAAAACTACTGGCACTCTGCATTTCACGGCGATCTTAAACAGTCCCAATGGGAACAGAGCCTCCGAACCCATGAAATCCACTGATGCTACGTGTTCCTTTTCCATATATCTGTCGCCATTGAAACAGATATACTCTCCGTTGTTAAGCGCCACCTTAATCTGAAGCATTGCATCAATGATGTTCTGATTAAGAGGGATGACATTGTAATTCTTCTCATTAGCGGCGTTCTCTTCCAGCACTTCCTTTATATGCTGATGTTCTGCGTCGAGCATCACTATGTTGATTTTCTTGCCGTAAGTGCCGAAGAAACCGGCGCCGGCCTCCCAGCATCCAATGTGAGCGCCTATCATCACCACGCCTTCGCCTCCGTTAAGTATCTCCAGGAATCTGTCGTAATTGCCGAACTCATAATGATAACGATCCTGCAAACCGCCTTTCATCGCAACTCTGTCGATGAGCGTCTGTCCGAAGACATAGTAATGACAATACAACTCCTTGATAGATTTCAATACGCCAAGACTGCGTTTCTGTCTGTTGTATTTCCAGATCGCCTTGGTGGCTTTAGGTGCGAACGGTATAAAATAAATTACAATAAACGCTAGGAAAAAGTAGGCACAACGAAGTCCGAGAAGTCTTATGGTATATACGAAAAACTGATATCCAAAACGACCTCCGCGGGACTTACCATTCCATTGCTTTTGCGAATTGTCACTCATTGATCTTACGGTTCAATACCTCGTAGAAATCTTTAAATGTGACAACGCCAACGAAATCCTGACTTGTCAAAGTAACGCCGAAGTTTTGTTCGATGAGAACTACAACGTCAACCAAGTCAAGACTATCCAACTCCAATGTCTCTTTCAATGAAGCATCGTCTGTAATCAATGATTCATCAACTTCAAATTCTTCTGCTAATACAACCGTTGCTTTTTCGATAATTTCTTCAATTGTCATATATGTATTTTTTACTTAATTAATATTCTATTATTTTACCTTCTTGATTATCAATGTAGAGTTTGTTCCGCCGAAACCGAATGAATTGCTAAGGAATGTATCGAATTCCATGTCTATTCTTGTCTTTGGTATGTTGATGTTTGCCGATGCTTCGTCTGGTTCCTCGAAATTGAGGTTCGCAGCTATGAAGTTGTTCTGCATCATAAGCATAGAATAAACTATTTCGCTAGCGCCTGCCATCCACATCTCATGTCCTGTAAATGACTTAGTAGAAGCGACATAAGGTTTATGTTCTCCGAACACTTCCGCTATGGCCTTGGCTTCATTTGTATCGCCAACAGGTGTTGATGTAGCATGAGCGTTGACATATTTTATTTCAGAGATGTCGATGCCTGCATTGCGTATCGCCATCTGCAACGAGCGTTTTGGTCCGTCTACGTTAGGCACAGAGATATGGTCGCCGTTTGATGAGAATCCGTAGCCAACCACTTCTGCGAGTATCGTTGCGCCACGTCTTACTGCAGACTCGTAGCTCTCGAGTATCACTGTTGCTGCGCCGCCGCTAGGAACGAGACCATCGCGGTTCTTGTCGAAAGGTCGTGATGCCTTTGTTGGGTCGTCTTCTCTTGTCGAGAAAGCGTTAAGAGCGTCGAAGTTACCTACTGAATATTTGTTGACTTCCTCTGCTCCACCGCATATCACGCATTCTTGTAAACCTTGTTTGATGAGCATATAACCCATGCCGATGGCGTGAGAGCCGCTGGCGCAAGCGCCTGACACTGTGAAGTTAATGCCTCTTAAATTAAATATTGTGGATAAATTCATAGTGATGGTGGAATTCATAGACTGGAATATATTTCCTGAACCTACCAACACTGTATTCTTTTTTTCTCTTATGATGTCGACACCAGTGATGACAGCCTCTGCGCTGCTGTCATTGCCATAAAGAATACCCACTTCATTATTAAGGAGATATTCATTATCGATGCCAGCCTGTGCGAATGCCTCCACTGTTGCGAGATACGCATACTGTCCATGTTCTGGCAAGCACATGCGCTGTCTGCGATCGAGCATGCCTTTAAGGTTTGGTTTCTCCAATATGCCACACAATGACGAGCGATAGCCCATCTCTTTTCTGTCAGGGGCAATGCCTATTCCTGACTTACCTTCAAAAAGCGATTTTAAGACTTCTTCCTTATTTTTTCCTATACAGGAATAGATTCCCATACCTGTTATTACAACTCTATGTGACATATTAAGTATATATTCCTCCGTTAATTGAAATTACTTCACCTGTGATATATGCTGCTGCGTCAGACACTAAGAATGCTACCAGTTCAGCAACCTCTTCCGGTTCGCCGAAACGACCTGCAGGAACGAGTTTTTTCAATTCTGCTTCGTTGAGGTCAGCTGTCATGTCACTCTTAATAAATCCAGGAGCCACGGCGTTGACTGTCACGTGTTTCTTTGCAACTTCTTGAGCGAGAGCTTTTGTCGCTGCCACTAGACCGCCTTTCGCTGCGGAATAGTTAGTCTGTCCAGGCATTCCCTTGAGACCTGACAATGAAGCCACGTTAACGATGCGGCCCCATTTCTTGAAGAGCATGTTCTTCAAAAGCGGCTGGGTCACATTGAAGAATCCGTCGAGCGAGATTGAAAGCACGCTGCGCCATTCTTCCTCTGGCATCCACATCATGAGGTTATCCTTACGGATTCCAGCATTATTAACAACAACAGAAATATATTCTCCTTGATGATTTTCAGTCCACATCTGCAATGCCTCTGTAACAGACTTGCTGTCGCTTACATCGAATGGGAGAAGCTCTGCCTTGCCCCCATTGGCGACGATATCGTCCAATGTCTTCTGTGCAGCCTCTGCATTTGAAGCGTAATTGATAATAATGACAAAACCTTGCGACGCCAATTTCAATGCTATCGCGCGGCCTATTCCTCTGCTCGCCCCTGTTACAAGAGCATATTTTATTTCATTCATCTTTATAAGGTTTTGATTTATTTCTTAAGCCATTCAATAATAGCCTCTATCTCTTTATATTTCGGTGTATCTTCAATAAATACAGGAACTATAGCTCTTATCTGATCGTACATCTCACGTGTTGTAGGCGCCAACTTGTCGGCAATCTTCAAGCAGTCTACCGCCTGAACCAGCGCCATCATATGTATTGCCATGACCTGATAGCTGTTTTCTATCACTCTCTGACAGATAAGCGCCGAGTTGGTTCCCATCGAAACGATGTCCTGATTGTCGTTGTTGTTAGGGATAGAATGTACATACATAGGATTTGACAATGTCTGGCATTCCGCTGTTGTTGATGTCGCGGTGAACTGTGATGCCTGCAGACCATAATTCAAGCCAAGCACGCCCAAGTTTACAAATGGAGGAAGTATTCCGTTGATGCGGTCATGGAAGAGATAATTCATCTGACGTTCAGCCAGCATGGTCATCTTAGTGACTGCAATCTTAAGTTTGTCCATCTCGAATGAAACATAATCGCCATGGAAGTTTCCGCCATGGATGACTGTTTTATTTTCAGGATCGACGATTGGGTTGTCGTCGGCAGAATTCATTTCATTAAGGAGCACGCTCTCAACATTTTCCATTGTATCCCATACAGGACCAAGTATCTGAGGGATGCAACGCAAAGAATAATAAGGCTGTACTTTATGTTCAAACACGTCTTCTTCGCTCTTGTGATAAAGTTCCTCTTCACGATTAAGGAGCATCTTGCTTCCTGAGGCGATTTCACGCATCTTGGCAGCCACAATCTGCTGACCGCGATGACGTTTGACTCCATTAAGAACCTCCGACATCAAGTCGTCATATGACGACGCGATCTCATTCATCATGACAGAAGCCTTCAGAGACCAGTCAAGAAGACGCTTCGCGTCAAGGAGATTGACAAGTCCGATGCCTGTCATGACAGCCGTACCGTTTGTCACTGCAAGACCTTCACGCACATAAATCTGGAGAGGCTTGATGCCGAGTTCTGCAAATACCTCAGCTGTATTTCTTCTTACGCCTTGATAGAACACCTCGCCTTCGCCGATGAGCGCCAAAGCGATATGAGCGAGCTGGACCAAGTCGCCACTTGCGCCCACGCTGCCATGTTGAGGTATGACAGGATATATTCCGCGGTTAAGAAATTCTACGAGCAATTCGCAAGTCTTGACATTCACTCCCGAATGTGCCTGCATGAAAGTCATGAGACGCGCAAGCATGGCTGCTCTGACACATTTCTCAGACAGAGGCTGGCCCGCACCTGTAGAGTGACTGCGAATGATGTTATATTGAAGTTCTTTAAGGTGATCGTCATCGATACGCCACTGTGCCATTGGACCGAAACCAGTGTTTATGCCGTATATGACTTTATCTTTGGAAAAGGCATCCAAAAAGGAGAAGCAGTTATCAATATCACGTCTGACTTCTTCATCTATTGATATTTGTTGGTTCTCTTCAACTATTGACCTAACATCCTGTAATTGCAACTTATTACAAACTATCATTACTCCTCAATATTTTCAACTAACAACAATAATATATCCAAACATCAAATGATTCTCCATACGATAATCATCCAATAATCTGCAAATATAACATTTTATGTTATAGTACGAACAACAAAGAACTATTTTTTTGAACTAAAAACTAAGGATATTAAACTAAGAGCTTTTCGGTCACTGAGAGAATTTGAACCTTGTATAATTTATCTTACTTTTTACAGCAAATCCATCAAAGGAATTGATGAATAGTATCTCAGAGTCTCAGAGTCTTGGTGTCTTGGTTACTTTTTTTTGGGCGTTCGCTACGCGCCGGGCTTTCCGCTATATCTTTTTCCGCTTCGCTCCAAAAGGATGCCGCTCCAATCCCTAACGCAACCAAGAATAACTCTAGAAATTCAGATTTTTATAACTTTAGAAAAATAGAAACCAAAATCATCCCTAATTAAAAAAGCTGTTGTCTTGTAGTCTCTTTGTCTCGTAGACTTAAACCATCATTACAATTTCTTCAATGGAGAATTAGAACTATACGGCACTTTTCCAGAAGGCACCACCTTGCTCGAACTCTCAAGGTGTATGTCTTGGTCGTCGAAGAAGATGTGAGCGCCGAAAGCTTTCAAGACCTTGTCTTTCGGCATGCCGCCAAGGAAATATACTTCGTTGACATAAACGCCCCATTTCTTCAAGGTGTTGATGACTCTCATGTGCGCAGGAGCACTTCTCGACGAGACAATCGCCAATCTCAATGGAGAGAGTTCTACCGTAACTGGCAGACATTCTTGTATCTTGGATAGTTTCTTCAATAACTTAGCAAATGGTCCTTCTTGCAAAGGGACGTCTCTGTTTTCTTTCTCGTACTTACTGAACGAGTCGATGCCTTCTTTCTTATAACGTAATTCCGAGTCTTCGTTAAACAAAACGGCATCAGCATCGAAGGCGATTCTCACAGCATTTGTCGCTGGATTGAACTCGGTTGGCGGCTCGTAAATGACAGCCGCTGCACAGTTGCTATGTGAGTCGATGACTGTCTGGACGCTGTTTTCATCTTTCGACAAAAACAAATCGACATCAAAGGCTTCTATATATGGCGATATAGGCTCGCCTCCAGAGAACGCAAGTCGAGTGATATCAAGCTCGTACTTCTCTATCGATTTTAAAATCCTTATTCCTGTCTCCGGACTGTTCCTCGACATGACAACTACTTCAACAACTGGCTTATGCGCTTGTTTGTTGAGTTCCAAAAGGCTCTTCACAAGATAAAAGGCCGTTCCCATTCCCAACGGAACATCCTGATTCTTGTCTTGATACTCTCTATATTTTCTGACTCCCTCTTTCTCAAAGATGTCGTTCTCCGCTTCGAGATTGAACAAGGCGCGCGCCGTAACACCGACGACTAATACTTCTGATAAATCTACTGCCATATTTCATGCTGTGAGCATTGAGCCGTGAGCATCGAGCAATGCTTGCAAAAACGCTCACAGCTCACAGCCCATAGCTCATTGCTATTAAACAAATAAACTAATAATATTCAAAATCACTTCTGATGCTTTTTCCATGCTTTCCAATGGAACGTATTCGTATTTTCCATGGAAGTTATGTCCGCCAGCGAAGATGTTAGGACAAGGCAAGCCCATGAAGCTGAGGTTTGCACCATCGGTGCCGCCACGAATTGGCTGTACCTTTGGCTTGATGCCCGCCATCTCGATAGCCTTGATAGCTTTTTCCACAATGAAATAATGTGGTTCGACTTCCTGACGCATATTGTAATACTGGTCTTTCATCTCACATGTTACAGCATTGTTATGTTTTTTGTTAAGATATTCAACAGCTGCAACGAGCAATTCTTTCTTTTCCTCGAATTTAGCTCTGTCGTGATCGCGGATGATATATTGCATTGAAGTCTCCTCCACTGTACCTTTGATATCTGTGAGATGATAGAAACCTTCATAGCCGCAAGTAAACTCAGGGCGTTGTTCTACCGGGAGCATCGCATTGAGTTCCATAGCGATCTGCATTGAGTTAATCATCTTGCCTTTTGCATAGCCTGGATGTATGTTTGCTCCTTGAATATGAATCTTGGCGACGGCGGCGTTGAAATTTTCATATTCCAACTCACCTATCTCGCCGCCGTCGATGGTATAAGCATATTTAGCACCGAATTTATTTACATCAAATTTAACAACGCCACGACCGACTTCTTCATCAGGGGTAAAACCAATCTTAATCTCGCCGTGTTTCACTTCAGGATGTTCCATAAGATATTGAGCAGCATACATAATAGCAGCTACACCGCCTTTATCATCAGCGCCCAACAATGTTGTTCCATCTGTTGTTATCATTGTCTTGCCGATATAGTTTTGCATCTCAGGAAAATCTGAAACCTTAAGAACTATGTCTTTTTCAATATTGAGAATAATATCTCCACCTTGATAGTTTTCTATAATTTGAGGTTTTACATCTTTTCCAGAAGCATCAGGTGATGTATCGACGTGAGCGATGAAACCGATGGATGGAACTTCCTTGTCAATATTTGAAGGAATAGTTGCCATCACATAACCAAACTCATCTAATTCTGCCTTGATCCCCATTGACTCCAACTCATCACGCAACATTTGCAACAAGTTGAATTGTCTTTCTGAACTTGGTTGTGTCTCTGACTCAGGGTCTGACATTGTATCGACAGAGACATATCTCAAAAATTTATCTAATAATTTTTCCATATATAATTTATTTTAATCTTAATTCATTTCACTCCATTCAAGAGATACGGAATAACTATATGACCATTCGCCAAAATAATAGCTGCCTCCTTTTTTGTCGCCAGCATATAATTTATAAGGACCGCCCAATTTGTTTCCTCTCCAATTATAAACTTCAACAACGACAAAATCAGCGCCCAACTCACAAACCTCAACATTATGATTCATGTATGTGTCATTATTTTTCCACGGTACTCTTCCTAATTCCAAAGACGAAAAAGGCATGTAATAAACATCATCACCGCCCATTTCTCTTCCGGTCACTTCACATTCTTTCGAAGTGCCGTCGACGAATTTAAGCATTAATATTTTTGACATAACAACATATCTTTAGGTTTATTATTCTACTTTTGCTCTTTTTGAATCCCAGATCATGTATGCGATGACAGCGATATACATGAACAACGCTACCAATGAAGCCCATGGTGTCTCTGCGAATGGAACGCCGCCAACATTTACAATCATATTGACATTAGCGAACTTAAGTATAGCGCTGACAACACCCATCAATGCGCCACCAGCGATAAATCCTGAAGCGATGAGTGTACCTCTGTTGTTACGTGCTTGGTTAAGAGCTTCGTCTTTGCTGCGTGTGCTTACATACCATGAGATGGCACCGCCTATTAATAAAGGTATATTAAGGTCGATTGGGATGAACATACCAAGTGCGAATGGAAGTGCAGGAATCTTAGCGAAAGTGAGTATCAATGCTATGACAGCACCAATTCCGTATAACAACCATGGCGCGCTGCCGCCTGACATCATTGGTTCGATGACAGCTGACATAGCGTTTGCTTGAGGTGCTACCAATGCGCCATCGCCTACGAAACCGTAAGCTTTGTTCAAAACCATGATGACACCTGCTACTGTAGCTGCTGCCACCGCAACGCCTACGAACTTCCAGATTTCCTGGTTCTTAGGTGTTGTTCCAATCCAATATCCAACTTTCAAGTCGGTGATGAATGCGCCTGCGACAGCCAAGGCTGTACAGACCACGCCGCCGATGATAAGAGCTGCTGTCATACCCATAGCTCCACTCAATCCAGCTGCTACCATAACCAAAGAGGCTAATATCAATGTCATGAGTGTCATACCACTAACAGGGTTTGAACCAACGATAGCGATAGCGTTGGCTGCTACTGTTGTGAATAAGAATGATATCACTGCTACGACAGCGATGCCGACCAATGCGTGTTTTACGTTACCAACGACACCAAACCAGAAGAAGAAGAATGTGATAATCAAAACTACAACAATGCCAATAACGACGAATTTCATTGAGAGGTCGCTTTGTGTACGTTCTTCTTTAACGCCATCGTTTTTCTTTCCTTTGAATTCATTAGCTGCCAAGCCGACTGACGACTTGATGACACCCCATGATTTGATGATACTTACGATACCAGCCATCGCGATGCCGCCGATACCGATATGACGTGCATATTCTTTGAAAATAACTTCTGGACTCATAGAGCCTAATGTCTGTGTGATGCCTGAATTCATCAAGTCGATGACTTCATTGCCCCAGATGAGGTTCATTCCTGGAATGATGATGAACCATACCAACATTGAGCCACTGCATATTATGAATGCATATTTCAATCCGATGATATAACCGAGGCCGAGCACAGCAGCGCCTACATTGACTTTAAACATCAGCTTTGCGCTATCAGCGACAGCGAGTCCCCAAGTAGTGATTTTTGTTGAAAGTGTCTCTGTCCAGAGTCCGAAGGTGGAGATGCAGAAGTCGTAAAGACCGCCAATCAAACCACTTACAACAAGCAACAAAGAATCCTTGCCTTTCTTCTGACCGCTGACGAGCACCTGTGTCGTTGCAGTAGCTTCTGGGAAAGGAAACTTGCCGTGTTGTTCTTTAACGAAATATTTTCTGAAAGGAATTAAGAAAAGTATTCCGAGGATGCCGCCCAACAAGGAAGCGAGGAACACCTGCATGTAATTGATTTCTATTGCATAGCCTTTGCCTTGTAAAATATATAAGGCAGGCAATGTGAAGATAGCGCCTGCGACGACACCGCCAGAACAGCCGCCGATAGATTGGATGATGACATTCTGAGATAGAGCGTCACTTTTCTTTGCCACGCCAGACAAACCGATGGCGATGATAGCGATAGGGATAGCAGCTTCGAACACCTGTCCGACCTTAAGTCCGAGATATGCTGCAGCTGCAGAGAATAATATTGTCATCAATAGACCGATGGTGACAGACCATACGGTGATTTCCTTATACTTCTTATCCGCGGATAATATTGGTTTATAAACCTCACCTGGAGCCAGTTCGCGCTGAGCGTTTTCAGGCAAACTCATGTTTTCATTGTTGATATTTTCCATAATACAATTAAAATTTTATGTAGGCAAACTTACGATTTTTTAAAAGATAAAACAAGATTTTTTTTCTTAATAATTATTAGGATTTGGGCGTTCCGGCTATGCTTCCAGCTCCGCCGTCTGGCTTTCCGCTATATCTTTGCTCGCTTAAATTCCACCTCACTCAAAAATTTCCGTTGTCTGTTGTCAGAAAAAGCTCGCAAAGGATGCCGCTCCAATCCCTAACGCAGAGAGGCTACGAGAAATTAGCCGCGAGCTATGAGCAAAACTGCTCACAACTCATAGCTCACAGCAAATCCTTAACAAACCTTAACACCATTTCTTAATTTTTCGTAGCATTTACGTTAAAAATTGTTAAAGCCGAAACATTTCCTTTGGAAATGCTTGACAAAAGGATGTGGAGGTTGTAGTTTTGTGGAACCAAAATTTATGATATTATGAAAAATAAGAAAGGCACTTCACTATCACTACAATTGGCAGAACAATTTGACGAAATTGTTTCACTTATTAAGAGCTCCAGAAATAATATCATTCATATAACAAACACGGCATTAATCGATCTCTACTGGAATGTCGGAGAATATTTATACTACAAACTCTCCTCTTCTGAATGGGGTTCAGGGGTTGTCAATCAATTATCTGAGTATATAACTAAAAAATATCCTGAAATAAAAGGATTCTCAAATAAGAATTTATGGAGAATGAAACAGTTTTATGAGAATTATTCATTACACGACACAAAACTCTCACCACTGGTGAGAGAAATCAACTGGACAAATAATATGATAATATTGAGTAGAACCAAAAGCATTGAAGAAAAAGAATTAAGTCAGCTTTAGTCAAACAGATGAAAGACTTTATATTAGAACTTGGCAAGGATTTCATTTTCATTGATCAAGAATATCGTTTAGAAGTCGGGCATAGTGACTTTAGAATAGATCTTTTATTTTATCATCGTGAATTACAATGTCTTGTTGCTTTTGAATTAAAAACAGACAAATTCAAGCCCGAGTATTTAGGACAGTTGGATTTTTATTTGGAAGCATTAGATAGGAATGTTAAAAAAGCAAATGAAAATCCAAGTATAGGTATTTTGTTATGTAAAGATAAAGATGACGAAGTCGTTGAATATGCTTTAAATAGGAGTCTGTCTCCAACAATGGTCGCTGAATATCAATTATATCTTCCAGATAAGAAAATACTACAACTGAAATTACGAGAGATATTTGATGAAATCATATAAAGCCCAAACATTTCCTTTGCAATCGCTTGACAAAGGGATGATGGAGGTTGTAGTTTTGTGGAACCAATGTAGAGACGTATCAATGATATGGTTACGGAATTAT
This sequence comes from Bacteroidales bacterium, assembly GCA_045655965.1. Lineage (GTDB taxonomy): Bacteria > Bacteroidota > Bacteroidia > Bacteroidales > F082 > Limimorpha. The sequence continues at coordinate 48,798 of JAZOQH010000007.1, forward strand.
AATACAAAAAAGCGAAATCTTATTTTAACCATATCATTGCAGCGTCTCTTTCAACTGGCTGCCGAACGCTAACCGCCGACAGCCAATTTTCCATTTTCAACTTTCAGTTTTCAATTTTATCACTAGCCGACCGTCAGGCTCTTAAATGCCCGACGGAAATAATTAAATGAACCAAATAAATTGAATGTGCTTCGCTTTTATTCTATAACTGGGCGCACCGACAGACCGTAGTAACGGTTGTCGCTGCCCATGAGGAGATAGCTACCATAGAAGATAAGGTCGCACGCGTAGTTGTCGTTGTAGTCGCTAGGCGTAGAACTCCAATAGTGCCCGTCGCTTCCATCGTCGTAGAGCGATGACTCGTTACGGCCGCCCGCAGCAGGAAGGAAGATGCTTGCACCACTTGGTCCTGTAACTTTATAGCCTTTAAAATCGTTGTTGTTTATCCATTCCCAGGTACAGTTGTTTAACAATTCATTATATTCCGCTTTCGTCGGCATTCTCCAGCTTCCGCCCCAGTTCGCTGTAGCTGCGTCGTATTGCGCTGTAAGATTGCCTTCGCTATCTATATAGCCTTGTGATTGTAATTCCGATTTACTAAGTCCGTAGGTTGGGCAGTTATCATAATCGTATGTTTCTTTTGTAGACGTTTCGCCCCATGCGAAATAATCTCCGTAACCCTCTGGAGTTGTTGCGCCAACATTGCATGTTGCCCATTTTACGCTTAAGCCTAGGTCAACAGCAACTGCAGGTACATCTTTTGTAGTAAAGCTTACTTCTTCTCCGTATGCTGTGCCAACTTCATTTTTAGCGTATGCTCTGACGTAGTATTGGGTGTTTGGAACTAGGTCAGTAAAAATAACATCGTAGCTTCCAAGTCCAACTTCAACGTCTTTTACACGGTAGTCTAGAATAGTTGGAGTTCCATCTGTGCTCCAGCAGACGCCTCGTTCGGTTACTTCTGCACCGCCGTCAGCTGTAACTTGTCCTACAACCTTCGCTGTAGTCTCCGTTACTTCTCCAACAGATTTCGTTACTACTGTTGGTTTCTCTGCTTCTGGCTTACATGACACTAATAGCATTGTAAGCGCAACTAAAAATAATGTTAACTTTTTCATAATGTATTTAATTTAAGAATTAGATTTATACTGTGGGCTTTGGGCTTCAGGCAGTTTTGCTCATAACTCATTGCTCACTACCCATAGCAAAAAGTTCTTAACTCAACAGCCAATAGCCTTAGTCCATGTTTCTGATTGCTAATGTAATACTTTTTTGAAATACGGCACATTAAAAAAACAAAATATCACGGAACGGTTCTCTTAACAAACTTTAACACCATTTCTTAATTTTTCACTGCTTTTACGTTAAAAATTGTTAAAGCCGAAACATTTACTTTGTAAACGCTTGACAAAAGGACAAGGGATTTTGTAGTTTTGTGGAACCATGTAGAGACGTATCAATGATATGGTTACGGAATTATAATACAAAAAAGCGTAATCTTGTTTTAACCATATCATTGCTGCGTCTCAAAACGATGAAATTTTTGAGACGCAGCAATTACATATTGTTCATTTTTAGGTGTAATTGATACGTCTCTACATTGGGAAAAATTGTATTGTTTTTTAAGACGCAGCAAAATTCTGCGAATTTTGATACGTCTCTACATTTGAAAATAGACCAAAAATTAAATTTATGAATAACGACCTTTTTAAAAACAAATATAGGATTCCATCTGCTAGAGCTTATTGGCACGATTATAACCATGGATGTTATTTCATAACAATATGTACTAATAAAAGAGAACATTTTTTCGGTGAAATCAATGATAATAAAATGACATTATCTGAAATAGGTATTTTTGCTGACTCTTATGTCTATAAAATCAATTCTTTATATGACGATGCACAAATATTATCTCATGTTGTTATGCCAAACCATATACATTTAATCATTAGCATTGTCGGTACAAAATGTAATGATAGCAATGATGATATTATTAAGAATGATTTTGACATAAACGAAAAGATGAGCATGATTGCTAAAAAACGTGGTCGTATGTCTCTTATCTTATCGAAATACAAATCATCTATTACTCGATATGCTTTGAAAAACAATATTCATTTTTCATGGCAAACAAGATTTCACGACAGAATAATAAGAGATCATAACGAATTCAATAACATTGATAATTATATAAAAAACAATATCATCAATTGGCTAGATGATGAATTTTATCCTACCATCAACAGGTAGAGACGTATCAATGATATGGTTACGGAATTATAATAGAAGAAAGCGTAATCTTGTTTTAACCATATCATTGCTGCGTCTCTGAAAAAAAAATTTTTTTTGAGACGCAGCAATTACATATTGTTTATTTTCTTAGGTGTAATTGATACGTCTCTACATTGGGAAAAATTGTATTGTTATTTTGAGACGCAGCAAAATTCTGCGAATTTTGATACGTCTCTACGTTTGCAACCATATAACAAAAAAGAGCCGCCACTTTTCATGGCAGCTCTACTATCTTTAGACTTTAGACTTTTGTCTTTAGCCGAAATTATTTCTCAATTTCTTTCTTGATTCTTTCGTTCAACATTGGAACAATCTTGTGTAAGTCACCAACGATACCTAAGTCAGCAGCACTGAAGATTGGTGCGTACTTGTCTTTGTTGATAGCGATGATGTAACCTGATTCTTCCATACCTGCTAAGTGTTGGATAGCGCCAGAGATACCGCATGCTACGTACAACTCAGGACGTACAGTCTTACCTGTCTGACCTACTTGGATGTTGTGTCCGACAACGCCAGCGTCAACCATAGCGCGTGATGATGCTACCATGCCGCCTAATGTGTCTGCCAATGCTTGTAACTTTTCAAAGCCTTCTGCGTTCTTCACACCACGACCGCCTGATACCAAAATCTTAGCTTCTGCGATGTCTTCCTTGCTTGAAGATTTCATCTCTGTCTCAACGAGTCTTACCTTGAAACGTGCTGTGTCGAACTTAGGTGCGAACATTGTGACAACGCCTGCTCTGCCTTCTTCACGTTGACGTTTTTGCATAACGCCTGGACGTACTGTCGACATCTGTGGACGATTGTTTGGACATACGATAGTAGCCATCAAGTTACCGCCGAATGCTGGACGTGTCATACGGAATTGCTTGTCGCCTGCTTCTGTGTCAGCAACTTCAAGTTTTGTACAGTCTGCTGTGAGACCTGTGTTCAATCTTGCTGCGAGACGTGGAGCGAGGTCACGACCGATTGTTGTTGCACCGTAAAGAACGATTGTTGGTTTGTATTCTGTGATAATTTGATATGCTGCTTGTGAGTATTGCTCTGTGATATAGTCTTTCAACTCTGGACAGTCGGCAACGAGAACTTCGTCAGCACCCATCTCGATGAGTTTCTGTGCTTGGTCTTTTACGTTATAGCCGAGTAACATTGCAACTACTTTTTCGCCGAGTGAGTCAGCCAAGTCGCGTGCTTTACCTAAAAGTTCGAAAGCTACTGGTTGAATCACGCCGTTACGTTGTTCAGCGAATACGAATACGTTTTTATAATCTTGAATATTCATAACTTCTCCTTTTAGATAATGTGTTTCTCTTTAAGTTTATTAACAATAAGTTCTACAGCTTCTTCTTCGCTTACTTCGTGTACTTCACCTGGAGCTTTCATTGCTTTTGGGAATGATTGGAACACTTTTGTAGGTGAGCCTTTGAGACCTAATTTTGTTTCATCAACGTCGATCTTTTCTGCTGACCAGATTTCTACTTCTTTGTCGTAAGCTTCAACGATACCTGACACTGTCATATAACGTGCGTCGAATGCTGATGCCAAGACTGTGAGGAGACATTTGCCTTCTACTTCTAAAGTCTGGATGCTTTCTTCGCTTTCTTTCTTAACCAAGAGGTTGCCGTTTTCCAAGCGTTCAGCGTTGATGACGTATGATACTTGAGGAATGTCGAGGTGTTCTGCCATTTCAGGACCTACTTGTGCTGTGTCGCCGTCGATAGCTTGACGACCTGCGATGATGAGGTCATAGTCCATTGTCTTCATTGCGCCTGCTAAAGCGTATGATGTTGCCAATGTGTCAGCACCTGCGAATTTTCTGTCTGTCAATAAGATTGCTCTGTCTGCGCCCATTGCCATAGCTTCTCTCAAGATGAGTTCTGCTTGTGGAGGACCCATAGTGATAACTGTTACGTTAGCACCGTAGTTGTCTTTCATTCTAAGAGCGAGTTCGAGGCCGCCTTTATCGTCTGGGTTCATGATGCTTGGAACGCCGTCACGAATCAAAGTACCTTTGACCGGGTCAATCTTAATTTCTGTTGTATCTGGAACTTGTTTAATACATACTACTATATTCATATTACTTCCCTCCTATTTAAATAAATTACCGGCGATAACCATTCTTTGAACTTCTGAAGTACCTTCGTAGATTTCAGTGATCTTAGCGTCACGCATCATACGTTCTACTGGATATTCGCGTGTGTAACCATAACCGCCGTGGAACTGAACAGCTTTTGTTGTTACTTCCATAGCTGTCTCTGCTGCGAATAATTTTGCCATCGCTGCGTCAACTGAATAAGGAACACCATTGTCTTTCTTCCATGCTGCGCTACGAACCAAGAGACGAGCTGCCTCGACTTTAGTCTGAAGGTCTGCCATTTGGAATTGTGTGTTTTGGAATGAAGCGATTGACTTGCCGAATTGTTTTCTTTCTTTTGTATATTTAACTGTCTCATCCATTGCACCTTGAGCGATACCGAGAGCTTGTGAAGCGATACCGATACGACCGCCGTCCAAAGTCTTCATAGCAATGCTGAAACCTTTACCTAACTGACCTAAGAGGTTTTCTTTTGGAACTTCGCAGTTTTCGAAAACTAACTCGCATGTTGCTGAACCGCGGATACCGAGTTTCAATTCTTTCTTACCTACTGAGAATCCTTTGAAGCCTTTTTCAACGATGAATGCTGAGATGCCTTTTGTGCCTTTTGACTTGTCTGTCATAGCCATCACGATGAATACGTCAGCGTTAGAAGCGTTGGTGATGAAAATCTTAGTGCCGTTGAGAATCCATTTGTCGCCAGCGTCAACAGCTGTTGTCTGTTGCATAGCAGCGTCGGTACCAGCGTTAGGTTCTGTCAAACCGAAAGCGCCAATCCATTCGCCTGAAGCGAGTTTTGGCAAATATTTCATCTTTTGTTCTTCAGTGCCGTGTTCCAAGATTGGAGCAACGCATAATGAAGTGTGAGCTGACAAGACGACGCCTGTTGTTGCACAAACTCTTGAGAGTTCTTCAACTGCCATGATGTACATCTGTACGCTGCCGCCTGCGCCGCCATATTGTTTTGGAACAGGGATACCCATCAAACCTAACTTGGCCATTTTCTCGACGGTCTCGATTGGGAATCTTTCTTGCTCGTCAATTTCAGCTGCCAAAGGCTTGACTTCATTCTCAGCAAATGATCTGATCATCTGCAAGAATAATTCTTCTGTCTTTGAATAACTAAAGTTCATTATCGTATATATTTAATTCATTAATATTTATAGAAACCTTGACCTGATTTACGTCCGAGCAAGCCTGCTCTTACCATCTTCTTCAAAAGTGGATGTGGACGATATTTGCTGTCGGCGAATTCATTGTAAAGAACTTCCATGATTGCCAAGCAGACGTCGAGACCGATGAGGTCGCCTAATGCGAGTGGTCCCATTGGATGGTTAGCACCTAACTTCATTGCGCTGTCGATGTCTTCAACAGAAGCGATGCCTTCAGCGTAGATGCCAACAGCTTCGTTAATCATTGGAACTAAGATACGGTTGACGACGAAACCAGGAGCTTCTTCAACCATAACTGGTGTCTTGCCGATTGCTGTTGCTAATTCGAAAATCTTGTTGCTTGTCTCTTCTGATGTCATTTGTCCTTTGATGACTTCAACGAGTTTCATCACTGGAGCTGGGTTGAAGAAGTGCATGCCGATGAACTGTGCTGGACGGTCTGTACATGCAGCTATCTCTGTGATTGACAATGAAGATGTGTTTGTTGCGAAGATTGTTTCTGGTTTGCAAATTTTGGCGAGTTCTGCAAAGACTTCTTTCTTGAGATTCATGTCTTCTGATGCTGCTTCGATGACTAAGTCAGCGTCAACGAAATCGGCATAGTTTGTTGTTGTGCCGATATTTGCCATAACAGAATCCATATATTCTTGTGTAACTTTGCCTTTTTCAACGAGTTTTGCTAATGATTTAGAAATCTTGCCGACTGCTTTGTCTAAGCTAGCTTGAGTTCTACTTTTCATTACTACAGGGATGTTAGCTTGTGCGAAGGCTTGTACTACGCCTGCACCCATTGTACCTGTTCCGATAACGTAAACTTTCATAATAATATCCTTTTTACTTTATATTTATTTACCTTGAAATACTGCTTTTTCTTTTGCCAAGAATGCTGTCATGCCATTCTTCTGGTCTTCTGTAGCGAAACACTTTGCGAAGTATTCGTTCTCGTAAGCAAGCGCTTTATCGATATCCATATCGTAGTTGTCTTTGATGCATTTCTTTGCTGCTGCGACAGCGATAGGTGCGTTCTTCAAGATCATCTTTACGAGTTTCATTGCTTCGTCCATCAATTCTGCTTGTTCATATACAGCGTTGACGAGACCGATGCGATGTGCTTCTTGTGCGTCGATGAGTTTGCCTGTGTAGATAAGTTCTTTAGCATAAGCTGGACCTACGAGTTTTGGCAATCTGTATGTTCCTGAGAAACCTGGGATGATGCCGAGGCCAACTTCTGGCTGACCGAATTTGGCGTTTGTTGAAGCGATGCGGATGTCGCATGCCATCGCGAGTTCGCAGCCGCCGCCTAAAGCGAAGCCGTTGACAGCAGCGATGACTGGAATAGTGAGGTCTTCCACTTTCTTGAAAGCTGCAGCGCCTAACTTAGCGAATTCCAATGCTTCTTCGTATGTCTTGTCTTTCATCTCAGAGATGTCGGCGCCAGCAACGAATGCTTTCTCGCCATCACCAGTGATGATAAGAGCCTTGACAACTGATAAGTCTATATTGCTTGCGAAATAGTCAATCTCGCTTAATATTCTAGAATTCAAAGCATTCAATGACTTAGGAGCTGACACTGTCAACACGCATACGCCATTGTCTTTTATTTCCGATTTTAAAAATTGATATTCCATAGTTCCTTAGCTTTTGGCTGTTGGCTTTTAGCTTTTGAACTATTTTTGTTCAGAAGCCTTAGCTCAATAGCCTTTGTTTTTACATTTTACAACGATTGGCAAATTTAAAAAATATTTTGAAAAATTAAATAAAAAAATGAGGTGATTTTATATAAAATCCCTCATATAAAATTTATGAATTTTTATTGGTTAATGTTTTGAGCAATGAGCCGTGAGCTTGTGGCATTTTTGCTCACTGCTCATAGCTCAATGCTAACTGCTAAATTTATTTAGTTCTAACGAGTCTTCCCTGCACAGAATAATATATAAGAACATCTTTTACATTTCCTTCATCCATCATATTTGCAACATCTCTATAAGCAGATAATTGTGGACCATATTTACCAGCGTAGAATTCGCTTTCAGGATTAGTCACATCATCAAATCCAGGATAATTTTTGTAATCTATAACAACGATACCATCATCAGTTCTCCATAACATGTCTATCGAACCTCCTATTATCTGTCCATTTGCATTACGATACTTAAAAGGATATTCTTTATAAACGCTACCACGTCCATATTTCTCCACAAGGAATTTATACAGATTACTTATAGATGTTATTATAGACTGAATATCATTCAAGACTTCATTCATGCCATACGATTCTGCAATACGAGAGAACACTTTCGCTGTTATAGCTTCATCCTGTTCTGGGTCATATACTGCAAACATATTATGCAGACATGTACCCAATGTAGCATAATCATCTTTAGGACAATTATTAACATTTATACGTTTCGATATGTCTGCCACATGTTCTACTTCCACCGTCTTATCCCCTTCCATTGTACTTGGCGAAAGATATTTCAATAAATGTACATATTCTTCAGATGATGGTTCAATTGCCTTATATTCTTTCGGTTTTTCTATTTCAACAACTTCCTGTTCATCATGAATCTTTTCAAAAAACACCTGAGGCGCAGCATCGCTCCACAAACAAACATAAGTTTGATCTTCGTACATATCCTGCTGTATACCACTAACTTTTTTCTTAAACTTTATATCAAGACCACATTCTGCTAAAAATTCTGCTTTTCCATCCTGAGAAAGTGTAACCAGATAATCTCTGGCTCTTGTCATGCCGACATAAAGAAGACGACGATGGTCTGAAACTATATCTCCATAATATTCATTGAAAATATCTTTTACTCTTTCTTTTACATCTTTATCAACATTAGAAACTAACGATTTCAGCATACTAGGACAATAACGAAGACTGAAATCAGAGTATAGACAATCTGATGTAGGTTTATTATCTCTATAGACAGTTACGCCGAAACAGAATTTTCTAAGTGCCGAGTTCTCACTTTCACGCGAAGGCAGGTCCAATATCACCATAGGCCATTCAAGACCTTTTGATTTATGATAAGTCTTAACCTTCACCCCTTCTGGATTAGTATTTATTTCTATTTTTTCTGGAAATGAAGACAAGAATCCATCTAAAGTAGCATCAGCTGATTCATCATATTCTCTTGCCAAACGAACTATAGCGTCCAAGACTTTACTCCTTGATTCAGACTCTCCCCAACGACCGCAATGTTTTGAGAGATTAAGTCCGTGTATTATACGGACAACAAGGTTTGACACAGATGATTTATTATAATCAGAACGAATTTCATCAAGATTTGTGAAAATATCATAATTATAATCTTGAGACATAAGTTCATCCAATGTCTTTCCATACATAAGACTGATTATCTCAGCTTTCAAAAGAGGCGGTGTTGGATTTACGATATATGAAAGAAGGCATTTGACAAGACGAATCTCTGCCCTTTCATCAGAGTATGTCTCAACAGCATCAACAGGCACACCATACTTCCTCAATGCTCTTATCTGTTCATCTACATGATCATTTTTAAACATCAATATCGCAATATCAGAAGGACGTATTTCCCTTAGTTTACCAGTCTCTTTATCATTAACATATTTAATGTGATGACTACCATTCAGAACATCTCTTACCTTAGAAGCCGTTGCGTCAACAAGCATGTTTCTGTTTGCAGTAGCTTTTTGTTTACCTTCAGAAATTCTAGAAGCAAGATCCCAATTATATATAACAGGAGCATTCATAGATTTATCCCTCTTAGGCTGTAATATTATATCTTTTTCATCAAGAATGTCGTTAAACAACGGAACGAATACTGAATTTGAAAGATTTACCAGAGGTTCCAATGAACGCCAAGACTTATCAAGTTCCTGGCTATATTTATGGCCATTTTCTTCGTCATTTTTCAAACAATTCATTATGGCTGTCACAAGTTCTGTATCGCAACCCCTGAAACGATATATTGCCTGTTTCGGGTCACCTACCCAGAAGCTTCTGCACACCAGGTCAGATAATTTGTCGAATATCTTAAGCTGTACCTGATTAGAGTCTTGAAACTCATCTACAAACACATACTTGATAGTGTTCCTGATATCTTCCTTCACAATATCATTATCTAGCAACTCTAAAAAGAGCATTTCCATATCACTGAAAGACAGCAGATTATTTTTAGCCTTAAAATCATTGAAGTCCTTTCTCCATCTCTCAGCAAGAGAGAAGATTCTTTCTGCAACCTCTTTTACATCATCTACGTTTCCGTCTGGGAACATTGTTTCTATATGTTCCAATGATTTTTCCATACAAGGTTTTAAATCTATACCAAAACTGTCACAATATTCAATTATCTTGGCAAGATCATTTTTCCAGAAATCATAGCGATATCTACCTCTATCTCTCAAGTCCCTATCTCTGACATATTTGTTGAACAGTTCTATATCTTCATTTTTAGCCACCTCTGAAAGCGTGCTAGAAATATATTTAGCTTTAGCATCATCATCCAACTCAGTGAAGGTAGAACTACGTCCGAGAATGTACCAATATTTACGGATATAATAGAGACCTACTGAATGTACCGTTCCTATTTTAGCATCTTCAAGACTGGACACTTCTGTCAACATTCCCCTATCAAGAAGTTTCTCGCGAGTCTTTTTCTTGAAATCTGCGGCAGCTTCTCTAGTAAAAGTAGTTAGGATAACATTCTCAGGTTTGACATCTTCATTTTTGAAGATTTCTATCAGTTTCTCTGTAAGTTTATATGTCTTGCCAGAACCTGCACCAGCATTATAATAAGTAACATTCTTCATTATTCAATTCCTCCTTTCAAAATAAGATTAGATTTGCCATAAGGAGAACCTTTTATTGTTTGATCATTATAATCCGTTTTAAGAGGATACAAATTTTCAGCATGCATATCGTTATGATATTGTATGTCAGCTAGAGCTGCGCCTTCTGCGTCTTCAATAACACCTTGCTCTATCTGTTTCATCCTATATTCATAGGAATTACAAGCCAATTTAAAATAATCTCCCAAATTAATTCCTTCAACAAGTTCCACAATGTCAGATGAAGTGAAACTGTCGCTTGACGTAAAGAACTTCCTTTGCGGCAATACGAAATATCCCACACCTACGACTTCATGCCCCTTTGACTCAAGGGCTTTTCTATATAAAGCCAACTGCAGAATATCACCTTTTTCCAAACGGTCTTTATATGTTTTGCCTTCACTCCACTTCATATCCACAACGACCAAATCACCTTTACTATTTGACAAAAGCAAGTCAATACTTCCAGTAAAATCACCAATTACGTCAAATTTTGCATCAATCTTTTCTTCCATACTTACAACCGTAAGTTTATTATCTTCAATAAATCTCAACAAAGAAGTGACGGCCGATTTAAGAACGGTGAGGTAAGATGAGCATGCCAGACGGTTCTCGTCAAGATTCAAGACAAGACCATTCTCTTCTATACACGACTTCACCCTTTCATCGAAATTATTATTATGAATATCCTTTGCTTTTACCAAGTCAAATTTGCTATCTTTCAAAAGAAGTTCTATATATCTATGAGCTACCGTACCTTTAACCATTGCAATATCAGGCATGGCATCAACACCATAAGCATTCCAATGTAGCAGATAGTCCATCACATAATCGAAAGGAAAATTGATAAGTTTGTCCAGACTGGAATAACTCTCACACTTTCTTCTCATTCCTCCATCTTCTATAGATTTACGCAAATTCTTAAAATGCTCTTCATTCACTTTATGTTCCATCTTACGCTCAGGTTTCCCGGTAATGTCAAATAAAGAAGTAAATTCTTCATAAGAACAACTGTCTTCCTTCAAACCACAAAGAGTCTTCAATTCTATCATAAGCGGATGTTCTTGTGCCAATTCCCCATCGACTTTGTTGCAAGTAAGAATAACAAGTCTCGATTTCACTTTTGAAAGTCCGTATGCTATTGCCATCCTTTGGGACTCATACAATTTTTGCGCACTGTCGATAGCGACTCCCATTTCTTCAATGTCAATAGGTGATAAAAAATCAAGTTCGTTTGTTGTTTTCCCATTATGCCAGCAGTCTGCCCAGCACATACAATCGACCTGATCTGTCAGCGAAGAAGGTGTTTCTATCATATCGCAAGAACCGACTTCCGCTGGCTGAATAGAATTTGCCGCAGGTGCAGCGACTGATGACAGCCAGCGGATGAGAGAATCGACTTCTATGTTCTCATCATCTTCAATCAAACATTTCACAAAACGACAATAACGCAACAAAGCACCTCTTGAATCCAAATCCTTTGTTGACCATGACATGAGCTGTTTCAGAATAGTATCCAACTCATCCTTTGTCATAGTGCCGTCATAAGATTCCATCTTGGCAATCAGTTCCAGAATCTTATTTGTTTTTTTGACAGGCTGTCCTTCCCAGTCATACATCTCACCATTCAAGATTTTATACCATTCTTCTCCAAATCCGCCTTTAGACAATAAATGCTCGCGCAACAATCTGTTAACAGAAACAAAGGATTCTTTATCAGAAGAAGTCACCTTCACTTTCAAAGAAGAAAGAGGATTAGGTTCTATCGACAGGAATGCGAGCAGACTATTTACATCAACATATCTTTTTCTAAGCGACAATGCCAATGGAAGCAGTCTTACAACTTGAGGCACAGAAGAATCCGTAGTACGAGTCATAGGTAGATTCTTTGCACGGAACACCTCACGAATCAATACTGAATCTTTTGCCGAGATAACACCAGGCTGCGACAATGCCGCATATCTCAACGCATCATCAGCATTATGCAAACGATATAACTTTATGCTATCATCATTATTCATATCCGACAGATTCACCTTTTTTCCTTCCAACAAATATTCTTGAAGCAATCTCAATGCTGTTACTTCAGATGCAGCAGGCAATGGTCTATCCGAATAAGTGACAGTCGCTCCGCAGTCAGCAGCAGCATTAAGCAGGCGCGAGAAATAACAAGGCAACTTATCATTCGGCAGAATCGACTCTATAGACAAGTCTTCAAGAGAGACTTGCTTAGACTCCATTTTTTCGAGCAGTTCTTTTCTACAATCCGCAAGACCCGGACAATCGAAGTACTTTTCAATATCTATAAGAGCATTGAGTTTAGGCGACTTAGTATATTTTGCTGGAGACCAAGCCATCTTAATCAACGTATCTCTCCATCCCAAAAGTGTCGTCGCCACACCAAGTCTGTCATTATCGAAAGACGAACGGAAAATCTTCACATGAGGATTAGCAGCATCATTCAAAGCAGAATTTATAGCTTTCATGTATCGAGCCGTACGTTCCATATCATCAGCGATAACAGACGTCAAACCAGCACGAAGCTGCAATTCGTTTATCAGTTCAGAACCATTGACGTGTTTCTCTCCTATCACAGAATTTCTCTTGTCAAAATCCACATAAACATGGTTTCCATAAAACGGATTGAATATAATCTTTATCATAGAACTATTCATTACAGGTTGGTTCTATTTATTATTTTTTTCTCTTTAATCATGGGCAGAACCGCATTATTCCCATGATTGAAGATTTTCATTTTACAACATAGCAGTCATGTGAAAGAGCTTCAAGGACACCTTCCTTGACAAGTTCATCAAGTTGCTGCTTCAACGCATCCTCCAGATTAACTGGCACTGCGACACACACCCCGAATATAGGTGCAAATGCATAGAGTTCCTTCGCCTCAAAGCCTTTACGACCAATCATTTTTATACATGCAAGCACCAAATCACGCAACGAAACATCTAAACCAGTTTTAGCCGCAGCAGACTTACCTGCAGTCACAGAAGTCGTATATCCATCAAAAATGATCTCTCTAAACCAATTCATTACATCCTTCTCTGAGTTGAACGGATATATAGGTATAAGAGCATCTATTGCACTATCCACAGATAGATCTTTTATATTTATAAAATCTGACTTTTCAGAATAAGTTTCTATCCAATGTCTTGACTCATAATCATAATCTTTCATGTCATTAAACAGATAATATCCGAAACCATAAGCAGCCACATCACCTGTTGATTGCTGCTTCTTCTGGACCATATCTTTCATTTTCTCGCTCACACTTGACACATTGTCCTTCAGAGGATGAGATTGCGAATCCGTAAAAACTTTCAGTTCTTTCAAAAAGTAGAGGGTCTCAAACTCCACCATTGGTTCGTCAATTGCCATAACCGACCTTGACATTTTCCCCGCTCTGAAGTAATTCCAAGCATGGAACATCTCATGGATAAATACACCTGCCATAACATCCTTCCATTCTATATCGTAAAGGTCCTGAATATTCTTATAATATATAACTACCTTTGGTTTGGATTTGCTTTCTACGAACTCTCCCAAAACCACCACTTTTCCAGGATTATTCAGGAGGCTTTTAATTTTTTCAGCATGTTCCATCAAGGTAGCCAAATCCTGATTTTCAGGACCATTATTTTCATTTTGCAATTTTTCGATCTTAGCATTGAGTTCTTCAAGTTTCTCTCTAATAAGAGCATCATCTACCGATTTAGGACGACTTTTCTTTTTATTGCTGAACTCTATTCCCTCCAACTTATCTATAATATCTGCAAAGCACACCTCTCCTTTCACCAAAGGAAGACGGAAATTCACAATCAAATCAAGAAGCCGAACATTATATAGAAGCTCATTATACAGGAACTTCTTATCCAATGGAGATATATCATTTGGAAATATGATAGAATCTGATACATGCTTGTATTTAGAATCACAGGGGTATAAGGCAGAAGACTCCCGAGGTGTACCTACCAACATGTATATACCTTTATCTAGGCTCATGAACCTAGCACGATTTTCATTGTCATTCAATACTTGATTCACAGTATGTTTCGGATCAGTACTAGGAGGTGCTTGCCTATATCCTTTCCTGATAATCTCTCTTGCGATAACCTCATAGTTCATTGGAATCTTATTATCTCCCAAAACCCTAATGATTGCTTCTTTCCATTCCATAATAACAAAACTTTTATTAATTTTGAATTAAATTAGTCAGGTTCTATTTATTAACTTTTCCCCTTTAATCATGGACAGAACCAATTTTATTCCCATGATTGAAGATTCTTTTTGATTTCCATTCCGCAAAGTTGATAATTTAATTTCAAAAACCCAAACGTTTTTTAATATTTTACGGAATTATCTACTAATTAAACAAACCTACTTTTTTAGTTTTTGAAATAACTCATCTGTTGTTATTTTCTCTTCCCAATAATCAATCAATATTTCTTTGTTGTTCACAATCCACTGTTTTATCTCATTTATTTGTGCTTGACATTTCCAACAACATCTCATCGGTATATAAAACATCTACTAATCTCATACATTCTGCTGGAATATTATTATATGTATATACAGCATCTTCGCAGTCAATCATATCATCAGAGTAAAAATTTATATATGTGCCTTTTTTAGATTTGTTCAAATCAATCCGATATATATAAATTCCATATTTTTCGGCATCATGGGAATCCACGAGCTTTGTTATTTTATCATATATATCAGGTATTTTATTCAGATTCTTGCACGATGCGTAAGCGTAAATTCGCTCTGGTAAACATCCGCATTCTCCCGACTTGCTTCTCAAACCTGTTTTTTCTATGACTTTAGCATTTTCCCCTGTGCAGAAATGATAGAGTTTTCCGTAATTCTTAACATAAACCAAATCATTTGCGGCAGATGCACTTATCGGAATTATCTCGCGTGTTTTCAAATCCTCAAATATATAGTCTATATGGTTTCCTGATTCAATTGCTTCATACACACAATTTGGAACATCATCGCCGAAATAATCTTTCATTGATTCCAAATAAATGTTATCATAATATTCCCTTTTTGTTAATAGTTTTATTGGTTTTGATGATGTCTTTTTGAATTGTTCAATATTCATAAGTTTCTGAATTTCTTTCATACGTTGAAATTGGTTTGGTGGGTTCTATTTATTAACTATTTAATTTCAAAATTCCAGACGTTTGTTTTTCAGAGAAAGTAAGGGGATTTTTAAATCACACCTTTTTCTTTTAAGTTTCTCCAGAAGAGTTTTACAAATTCAATAGGAAGTGTGGCAATATACCTCATATACCTAAATCTCAACGCAACATCAGACCAGAAACAGTAATTTTTTATTGCTGCATCCATACCTAAGGTAGTTTCTACAAAATCAAAAACATCAGATTCAAATCGTGTCATAGTATTATATTTCAGAATTATCCCTTTTAGTTTTGTAAAATAAAACAAGTTTTATAGATTAAACACACTTCTGATATCCGTTGAGCAATTTCTTCTTAAAATCTTCATTCATCTTCAAAGTATTTGCTGGAAAACATTGTACTATCTCTGGATGGCTATGGCATTCTATATATCCCTCATCGCCATCGAGAGTGACATAACTGTCATCGCTATAGTCTAACCCAATACCAAACTTTCGCGTATTCGCCAGAATTCGTTGTTTTACAGCATCTCTGTCAAGCGGAAGCGAACAGACAACCTCGAGAGAAACCCTGTCGCCTCTAAACACTTCCACCAGATCGCCGAGACGAAACTGCAACTCGTCTTCATCTCTGCCGTAGAAAGGTTCATAATCATCGTTTTTATCTGCAATACCAGAAGCTGCGCTCTCCGCAAACAATTTACCGTCACGGGTATAAGAACGTGTTCGCTGCGACCATGAATAATAGCAATGAACTCCGACTGGCACCTCGCGAATAAAGAAACAGTATCTGTCTTCTGAATTTTCAGCAGCCAGTTCCGCAATCTTTGCTTCCGCTTCCTCTAAAGTATGAAACAGAAACTCCTCTTGATGATACACATTAAACTCTGGATATGACGCTTCTTCAAGATCTGAAATCACATATCCATCCATGCGATAGATGACATCTTCGTATGGAATATACCATTTATCTTGACTGATTTCTTTTGTAATCTTTCTTTCCATATTCATTTAGTTTTTTTAAGTCAACGGACTTTATCCACATTTTTTGCTGTAAGCCGTGAGATTGGGGTGTTTTGCTCACAGTTCATAGCTCAATGCTCGCTGCTAACTTTCCGTTTTCAAATTTCAATTTTCAACTTTTCTTGGGCGTTCCGGCTATCGCCGTCGGGCTTTCCGCTATATCTTTGCTCGTTCCGCTATCGCTTCACTCGCAAAGGATGCCGCTCCAATCCCTAACGCTTTGGGGCTGCCGGATTTTCTATATACGCATTCTCGTGATCGTATCGATTCAGCAGTTCAATATAGTGATCTAAGACCATGCATAGGTCATAATCTAAATCATCATAACGCTCTGCCAACTCTACGACCTCTGCTACACTCATGCGCTCAGCAGGATTATTTGGCTCGGTTTCTTCACTAATGTAGAAATACACATAAGAAGCTACATCAAAACTGAGTTCGCCATTCTCAAAATAGATACCATTGATAGTATATCTTAGATTTGCATTCCATCCCTCAGCCCGATACCCTGCAAAAAGGTTTTTGCCGTCATCACATATCTCATCTTCGAAATATTCGTCAATGGATTCATCATAATCAAACTGGTCAGGAATATAAAAATGTACAAATCCTTTTTCCTGCATTAACACCTTTATTTTCTCTAAACTTAAGGCCATCTTAGCCATCAAATTATGATTTGTTTTTTCCATATTTATATAAATCTCTTTAAAACAATTTATAAAAGTGACCTAAACACTATATCCTCACCGCGGCATCCCTTACATCTTCACATCGCCATCAGTGCAATGAACGACTTTGGCTGGGATTTCGTCATTCCAGCCGTCACCGAACTCGATTTCTTTCCATTGCGCTATAGTGCCAGCATATTGGATGGTGCTCAGTGATTCGCAATCATAGAAAGCATATTCTCCAATACTTGTTACGCAATAGGGAAGTTTTTCAGATTCAACCTTTTCTGGGATAACAATATCACCATCGTAATCGTTATCATGGTCTTGAATAACCTCTGCTGTCAATGCGTCCTCATCGAGACGATATTTGATACCATTGATAATTTCTTCTTTCATAATTGTTAAGGTGGTTTCTATTTATTAACTTTTTCTCTTTAATCATGAGCAGAACCGCATTACTCCCACAATTAAAGACTTTGCCATGAGCTACGACCATGAGCAGCGAGCAAAAATGTTCATTGCTCACTATTCATTACTTTATACTTAATGAAAAAAAATATGTTACAGGATTTGGGTTCAAAGTTTATTCTTCCAAAGTATCCTGCAATTCAAAACACAAAGTCTTCCATTCCGTAGCTTCTATAATACCGTCTGACTTTTCATCAACCAGACTACATCCGCAAATACGCAACGCCTTTTCCACCAGTTCGCAATTGCTTTCAACATTAGGGAATCTCACAATTATCAGTTCGTCTCCATCAGAATCAACCTTCTGGACTTTATCTCCAAGACGGAAATAATCCCTGACATATCCTACTATCTCGTCAATAGGATAACTACGTAAGAATGGTGTTTTTGACTCATGCTTTTCTATAAACAACGATATAGGATTATCATAAGTGCGATATCCATGATTAAACCTGAAATCGAATTCGTTTATTTGCCTATATGCCTTCTCACGATGAATCGCTTCTGATTTAGAAGTTCTTACTGAGTGCATATGCATGACATTCAAAGTTTTGAATTCCGAGTACTTTTTATATTTAGCCGTAATTGCAAGCACTTCCTCCATCAACATCCTTTTCAATGATTCTGGCGACCTCACTTCAACAGCCGATCCATAATAAAGCAACTGGGAAATCAGTTTCTTGGTCGGTCTCAGGTCAAGACTGATACGACATAGTTTCTTGTTTACAATCTTCTGACTATGATGAATCGGGGCATTGTATATTGTCTTAAACCAACTCTCATCGAATTGCAGTATGATATGTTCCTTCTTGGTCTTACTTCTAGGAAGACGCACTCCCAAAACATCATCAAATCTATGAGAGTAATCGATGTCGGTATTTGGAACAAACTCCACATCATCTACTTGTTTCAGTTTCGCAATCCTATCCATATCAAACACTCCGACCTTAGCTTTGGATTTATTTTTGCCGTAATAATAACCAAAGACAAACAATCTTCCGCTCGATTGCTTCACGTAATAAGGATGCATCGTGATAGTAGAACGCTTATAACCATATTCTATCCTCATTTCCAAGACATTTTTCTTCAATATAGCATTCAGTATGGCTGGTAATTTAGCCACACCTTTGCCTTTTGTCTCAAAAGACATGATTTCCTCGCTATATCCATTCAAGCCTAACCTGCACTCCAAATTGACGATAACGTCATTGACCCATTCATACCCTGACATCGCACGAAAACGATCCAGAGTATTTATAGCGTTCTTCAACTGCATCGTCTCCATCTCCGTCAACGAACTGTTTCTTTTTGAGCCACCTTTTTCGTAACGGTAATAGATTCTCTTTCCATCCTTCAGACGATTCAGCTTAATGCCCCATCCCTCTTCACTCTCCATAAAACGGATATCATCAAATATCTGCCTGCGGCTCACTTTAGCGGCGATGCCCGACGACTTGAACTCCTTCTCGCACTCACCAATCAGATCCTCAATGAAATAACGATGGATGTTATCGCGGAAACATCTGTCCAGCACCTTATAACGTATGAATGAATTATTGTTTTTTGACATAATTTTTTAACCCTATGTTTCTAAATTCTTGCGAATATATAAAAAAGCATCGGTATAATTATCATATTTCATTTTTCAATGCTTTTAACCCTTGTTATATTTTTTCGGTTCTCCGATATTGCAAAAATACTAATCGTCACAAATTATTTCCGAGACTTTTATACACTTTTTTTATTTTTTTTTTTGGGGGGGGCAATTTATTAACAATCAAACTATTATTTTAAAATATTTTTATTATAAATATTTAAAATACACAAATACCTATGCAGTATATTTGCATAACAAAACCATATATTTCACAAATACAATCCCTGATTTTCAATCTATTATACCTTAACTAACACTCACTTAACTATAATAAACGTAATATAAATATCGTAGTTTTATAACAATCAAACAAAAAAAAGAACGATAGGAATCAAATCCCTACCGTTCTTCTTTTTTTTGCAGACAAAGTCTGTTGTCCGTAGTCTGTTGTCTTTATCAATCAACCATTGACTTCAAATTTGGAGAAATGATCAAAGTTGCTTCTGTTGCAGCTTGAACGTCTTCCACTGTGAACTCTGGATGTATCTCTGTGAGAACGATGCCTTCTGGAGTGATTTCCATAACGCCCATCTCAGTGATGATCATATTGACTTGTCCTGATGCAGTGAGAGGAAGAGTACATTTCTTCAAGATCTTTGGAGCACCTTTTTGTGTATGTTCCATAGTGAGGATAACTTTCTTAGCACCTACTACGAGGTCCATAGCGCCACCCATACCTGGAGCCATTTTTCCTGGGATAATCCAGTTAGCCAAGTCACCGTTTTCATCAACTTGCAATGCGCCGAGGAAAGAAACGTTGACGTGACCGCCTCTGATGATAGCGAATGATGTAGCTGAGTCGAATGTGCTGCCGCCTGGCATCAATGTGATGTAACCGCCACCTGCGTTGATGAGGTTCTTGTCTTCCTCGCCTGCTGCTGGAGTTGGTCCCATGCCCATAGCGCCGTTTTCACTTTGAAGTGTAACTGTGACGCCTTCTGGCAAATAGTTAGGAATCATAGTTGGGATACCAATACCGAGATTAACAACGTCGCCGTCGTGCAACTCTTTAGCTGCTCTCTTGGCGATGACTTCTCTTACTTGATCTTTATCCATATTTTTATATTTTATGTTATTATACCTTATTTATTATTTCTCTTTACCATTTCAGCAACGACGAATGATGCTACGTCGTCAGCGTATGTGTTCATGCCGAAGCCAGCGTCGTAACCTAATTCCTTAGCGAGTTCGTGTGTGATACGAGCGCCGCCGCAAACGAGAATCATCTTGTCGCGCAATCCTTCTGCTTCCATCAACTCAACCAAGTTGGTGAGGTTTTGGATGTGAACGTCTTTTTGTGTAACAGTCTGTGAAACTATCAAAGCGTCAGCGCCGAGTTCGATACCTTTAGCGATGAGTTCTTCGTTAGGGACCTGGCTGCCGAGGTTGTAAGCGTCAATCATTTCATAACGTTCGAGACCATAGTGACCGGCGTAACCTTTCATGTTCATGATAGCATCGATACCTACAGTGTGAGCGTCGGTACCTGTACTTGCACCAACGATAACTACTTTACGACCGATGTTTTCTTTGATGAATTCGTCTGTTTCATACATATCCATCACGTTGCTTTCAACTTTAGGAACGTAGATGTTTGTATAGTCTACTGTATGTTGTGTGCTTCCGTAGCAGTTGAAGAATGTGAAGCCTGGTGTAAGTTCTTTATAATAAACGACGCTTGGGTTTTCGAAGCCCATCTTCTTCATGAGAAGCTTAGCTGCTTCAACAGCTTCCGCTCCGCATGGGACTGGCAAAGTGAAACTCATCTGTACCTTGCCGTCATTCATTGTGTCGCCGTATGGTTTTATTTTAGTCAAATCTAAGGTCTTGTCGAAATCCTTAGCTTCCATTGAATATAATCCTTCACTCATGGTTATATGTTTTTCTGTTTTTTACTTAATTAATTTTTACCTTTCATCAATTCAACGAATGGGTTGATGTAGTTCTCGCCTTTCATTGTTACGCCTTGGAGACCTTTACCGCCGTTCATAGGACGTTTAACGTCACCGAAGATACCTTTTTCAAGAGCTGTGAAGAGACCTTCTTTGTTGATTTCTTCCAACAATGTGATTGTGTTATCGAGAACTAACTTAGCGCGGTTACGGCAGATACCGTCAGCTTTGAATTCCATTTCGTCGCCGATGCTGCGCATATTGTTGAAGATATATTTTGCATTTTCGATTGAGAGGTAACGGTCGCTCATGAATGGAGTGTGGATAGCTTCTGTTGGCATACCGAGGAGTTGGATACCTTGGTTAGTCCAGATGCCGATCATGTTGAAGAGAGCGTCTTGGATATGACCGCGGAAGATGTTACCTGTCATGAATTTGGTTGGAGGCATGTATTTCAATGTTGCCTTAGGGAAGATCTCGCGTGTCATCTGTGCTTGTGCGAGTTCATACAAGAATCCGTTTTCTAACTCTGGATCCATTTCGAAAGCGTGACCGAGACCCATTTGTTCTTCTTTAAGACCTGCTGACAAAGCGAGTTGTTCATTGATGAGGTCAGAAGCGAGAACTGTGTGAGCTGCTTCAACGGCGTCGGCTGTTGTGAGGTAGTTGTCTTCACCAGTGTTGATGATAACGCCTGCAAAACCGTTGATGATACGTGACATATATTGGTCAATCAATGTACGTTGCATGTTGATGTCGCGGAACAAGATGCCGTAGAGAGCGTCGTTGAGCATGACATCGAGGCCTTCGAGTGCACCCATTGCTGCGATTTCTGGCATACAGAGACCTGAGCAGTAGTTGCAGAGACGGATGTAACGACCTACTTCCTCACCTACTTCATCCAATGCCTTACGCATGATACGGAAGTTTTCTTGTGTTGCGAATGTACCGCCGAAGCCTTCTGTTGTTGCGCCGTAAGGAACGTAGTCCAAGAGACTTTGACCTGTTGTACGGATAACAGCGATGACGTCAGCACCTTGACGTGCGCCAGCTTGTGCTTGGATAACGTCTTCGTAGATATTACCTGTAGCTACGATAATGTAGAGATATGGTTTTGGTCCTTCGCCGATAGTGTCGAGATATTGTTCACGACGAGCGCGGCGAGCGCGGATTTTGTTTATATTTTCATCGATGATAGGTTGTAAAGCGTCAGCTATTTTCTTGCTGTCTCTTGTAACGACCTTTGTGATATCTAATTCTCCTTTAGCGACAAGTTCAGCGATTTCTTGTGGATTCTTGCCTGTCTCAATCATTGCATTAGCGATGAAGAAGAGAACGCCTTCGCCTAAAACGCCTTTGTCTTTCAATGTGTCAACGACGACATTTGGAAGCGGCACCTGATTTTCATCAACGCCGTCAATGCCGATCAAACGACATAAAGTACGTTCAACAGCTACTGTTGTGTATTGTTCCACAAATCCTTGTACGTTGTCAGCAATATTCTTTGCCAGACTACGAGCCTTAGCTACTTTTTCAAAATCTAAGCCTAATTTACTCATCACGATAATTTTATATTTGTTTATTTATTTAATTCTTAATTAGTTAGAAATAAATCATCATATTTTACTTCATGCCAATTCATCAGCAAAATAATGATATTGATTAGTTGACAAATATAAGAAAAAAAGTTCTTGATTTTTAAGTAAGGAAGAATTTTTATAATAATGTGTTAAAATGTGGAATAACGGTGAATTTTACTTGTAAAAAGTCATTGTTCATGGAATTTCACCGCATATTAATTGAAAGAATTTTATGTATTTGGCGGAAGAAAGTTTTTAGCATTCTTTGATGTGACGACTCTCTTCCCTATTTTCTTTTCCAATTGTTCACGTGCTATCTTTGCCACTTCTCCACCTTCTTTTGCAACAACCTTACTTTCATCAAAACCAACAGGATCTTTCTCCTTGGAAATCTCTGTTGTCGATGCCTCCGCCAATATATTCAATGCCAATTCAACATTGGTCATATTATCTCTGAGACTCTCCTTTTTCAATCCTTTGAATTGCTTATATTCTTTGGTCTTAAATCCGCTCCATTCTTTTGTGATAATATCAGTAAGCGTTGCATATTGATAACTCTCGGTAACACCGGTACGATTCCATTCATCGGTCAGTTCTTTACGAATCTCTATACTCTTCAGACGTTGATTTATCCATGAGTCAGAATAACCAAGTCGTTTATAATCAAGCATGGCCTGTTCTATGGAAAGTTCCGGTTCCTGCATCTGGTCGATGCGCGTACTTGCAACCTGTGATATCCAAATCTTAAAAGGCTCTGCTTTTGGAGATGGAATTTATTGTATGAGACGAAACAATTGTTCAGTATCAGCGACATCCGTAAGTCGCATCTTACCATCAGCTGCTTGAAATTTGAAAGCGTGACAATTTGTCACAGTTTCATTTCCCTCTTCCTTTAAACGTTGTTTTAATTTTCTCCAATATGATTGAGGATCTTTACTTTCCGTCAGCACTGCAATAACATCAACTATTGCGAAATACCATTTTTCCTGTTCCTCGTCCCAGACTGTGCGGACTTTCTTCTGCTCGAATAATTGCAATGTTTGTTTCTTTGTCATAAATCTTGTATTCTAAAATTCTCCAGCAAAAATATAAAGAAAAATTTTCACTTCTACAATTTTAACACTTTTTAACTATTGTTAAAATTTATTTAGAGTGTAGGGGTTATTTAAGTGGAATTTGAAATTTGCCCCAAGGAATTAAAAATAAAAAAAGACGCAAAGAAACATCATCCTCGAGTCTCTCTGCGTCTTTACGTCTCTGCTACACTGAGTCTTATTCAATCACAGCTCTTACCGACTGTCCGTCGCTGCGATAGTAGGAGTTGACTCTTTGTTCTTTGTCATCGAATCCTAAGTAATGAGCGTAGTCGTTATCGGTTTCATCAGGTGTTGAGCTCCAATAACCGCCGTAATATCCGTCAAAATTGAGTGTCTCTTCGTAACGATATCCTGCTGCTGGGAGGAAGATATGGTTGCCGTTAGGTCCTGTCACCTTGAAGCCGTTGAATCCGTTTATTGTTGTCAGCTCCCAGGTGCAGTTGTTCATCAATTCTTCTTGTTCTTCTTTAGTAGGCATTCTCCATGCATCGCCCCATTTCTTTCTAGCGACATCGTATTCCGGATTGCCTGATATGTCGTCCAATGATGCTCCCATTGTAGTGCAGTTGCCCCATGCGTAAGAGTCTTTAGTTTCAATCTCGCCCCATGAATAGTAATCACCGTATTGTTCTGGCGCTGTTGCTCCTATGTTGTATTTCGCCCATTTCAATCCTGATGGAAGTCCGAGGTCAACCCAGTCGTATCCGTTGGTATTTCCTTCTGTTGACATTGTTGTGAAACTGACTTCCTCGCCGTATGCTACGCCCATTTCATTGACTGCGTATGCTCTGACGTAATATGTTGTGCCTTGAGTCAATTCTGAGATATTTGATGTGAATACTCCTACTCCATCGCCGTCTGTTGTTTTGCTGTCTTCTATTGTAGGATTTTGTTCTGTGCTCCAGCAGACACCTCTTAATGTCACTGCTACATTGCCGTCTGATGTCACTTCACCGCCGCATACAGCAGAACTCATTGTTATGTCTGTAACCTCTGATGTTGTCACAGCAGGAATAAGCATCTCTAATGTGACGAATGATTTTTCTTCGCCGTATGATGTATTGCCTTCTTCATCAGTAGCATATGCTCTTACGTAATATGTTGTGTTATGTGTTAAATCTGAAATCTGTGATGTAAATGCTCCAACGCCTTCGCCATCTGTAGTATAAGAATCAGATACTGTTGGATTTGCGTTTGTGCCATAGCAGACACCGCGTGCTACGATAACAGCTTCTCCTTCGATTGTGATTTCGCCGCCACATACTGCAGAATTTATTGTAATTTCAGTAACTTCATATGTTGTCACTGTTACGATAACAGGGATTTCAGGTTCATCATCATCTGGTTCTTCTGGATTTTCAGGTTCTTCTGTCTCTTGAGTCTTGAAGCTCTTTTCTTCACCATAGCTTGTACCTTTTTCATTGGTAGCGTAAGCTCTGACGTAATAAGTGGTGTTTGGTTCCAAATCAGCGACTTCTGATGTAAATGTTCCTAATCCGGTTCCATCAACTGTACGTTGATGTGTAACTTCAGGATTGCTTTCTGTGTTCCAGCAAACTCCGCGTTCTGTCACCTCGGCGCCGCCGTCTGCCGTGACTTGTCCGACGACTTTAGCTGTAGTTTCTGTAACATCTTCAACTGATGCTGTAACCACTGTAGGTTTCTCTGCTTCTGGCTTACAAGCGAATAACAATGCACAAAGCATCGTCATTACTAAACAAACTTTTTTCATGATTATAGATTTTAATTAATTTTCATAAAACTCTTTTGCCATCTCAATCCATTGCGAGTCGATGCCTAATGTCTCTGCAATGTTAAGAGCCTCATGTGGCACCTCGCCTTCGTGTGTCTCTACCAACTCATAATTCATCTTGCCGTCAATCAAGCCTTTTACACGAAGACATTTATTGTTATATGTCTTTATATTATAATGCGTTACGATAACGAGACTCATCTCTCTGTCCTGCAGAAGTTTAACCAAAGAGGAAACCAACGCCGTTCCTTCTGTAGGGTTTGTGGTACGAGCAGGTTCGTCGATCAAAGCGAGGATTTTCTTGTTTTGCTTCGACGCCTTTATCACAGCGTCGATGTTCTTCATCTCTGCCGCGAATGACGAAAGTCCTTTGTTGATAGACTGGTCATCGGTGGTGAGACAGAACACCTCGTCATAAATCATCATGTCGGCTGATTCCGCAGGTACGCCGAAGCCGAACTGAAGCAGATACTGACACATAGCCAATGTCTTGAGGACGATGGTCTTGCCTCCCATATTAGAACCCATGATGATTAGCGGTTTCAGTTCGAAATCAATATCGACATTCTGATATTCGCGTTTCTCTTTTGCCAAAATATGTTTCACCTCTGGATGGAACAAGCCTTTATATGATGAAATTTCATCTGACGAAATCGTCGGAAAACAAAGTCCCATTTCCTTCATCTGCAGCGACTTGGCAATATTTATATCGACATCAGCCAAGGCGTTCAATGCCGACACCATAGATTCACAATAAGGCTTCAGTTTCTCCGACAACGCAGCGCGTATCTCATCTTCAATGCGAACCACTTCATTATAAACTTCTTCCTGATATACATCCTTTTCTTTCAACTTCTTGCGAAGCGACGCCAGTTCTTCAGAATACGAGTCATAGATATAAAACGTCGCGATACGAAGTCCGTCGGGATCAAGGATATTGACGACATCATCGAGATTAGGAATTTCAATGATTTTATCTAAAGAAATCTTTTCCAGAATATTTTTAACATCAGCAGAAAGAAGAGCTAGACTCTTCACCTCATAAAGTTCAATGTCATCGATGACAGCCGATGTGGCAAGACGAGATATTGTGTTGTTGATGTCTTTCAGATTGCAAAGCTTAAACTGCAGAGTCTGAACGACATTATTATTCTCATCGTTTTTAATCACTTCGTAAAACTCTTTCATCACGGCATACGACTTCTCGATAGAATCTCTGTCGTACATCATTGAACTTTCGAGCATTATCTTTCTTGAATAACTCGAATGAGTGCACAGATTGTCTATCATGAAACGCAATCCGCTTGGTGAATCTATGAGTTTTCTCAGTTGCATCGATTTATATTTAGGCCTAAAAATATGAAACGCAAATTTAATAAGAAATCATTAACGAAACAATGCGAGAATTCATTTTTTTAAGGTCAACTGACAAGGGTAAGATATCCGCCCAAATCCTATCTATAACTTTAGTCAAAAGCCACTTCCATCGTTTAAAGTTAAAGCCGTCAGACTGCCGCCTCGGCTAAATAGCGTGAAGAAATTTCATTGTTGAAGCGGTTAAGACAAAAATGCTGTCTGAGCGAAGCGAGTTTATTTTTGTCCAGCGTAAACAATGAAATTTTAGCGGATTTAGACGCAGCGGCGAGCTTTTTCTGTTTCTCTTTTTTGCGGCAAAAAAAGAGAAAGCGAAATTCAAAAGTTTTTCTTCAAATCATACACCGGCAGCTTTATCGCTTCCGACAATGTATTGCATAATTTCTCCGAATCTAATATGATTCCGTTAGGCGATGTCGGATTGACACAGACTGCTATGAGCTTGCTCTTCTGCAGCACGCTGATTTTACGTCTTGAATTGACGAAACTGTTGTAAGTCATCGGTGTGAGGAATATCTTGGTGAAGTCACGCACCACGACCTCAGTCTCGCTGAATATCTTGTTTTGTCGTATATGATTGATGAAGTTATCCGTCAATGCGCCGCTGACGAACAAAGCCTTGCATTTCTTCAGGCCATCGGTATTGATGTTTATAGACAATGAAGAAGCCACCTTTAAGTCATGGAGAACGTCATCTTCATCGATAGCCCATACGCCTGTGGTGATGTTGTTGAAGGCATTGTAATTATCTTCCGAGGTGATGTAGAGATTTATCATCTGCACCACGAAGGCCGTCTTCTGAACGAGCGTGTTGATATTTGCCGAATAGGCAGCACCTGTCGCGAGTATCATCGACTCGCTCACCGTTGGCGATGCCAGACTCATCCTCGACAAGGCGCCGTCGATGATGGTAAGGTCGATATTGTATTTCTTCATCTCCTCCATCCAACGACGCAGGCCGCTGCTTGACGAAGGACCCGACAAGAGAATCTTGCCCGGAGTAAGAGCCTTGCCTATCACGATATTACCTAACGATGTGTTTTCATTGCTTATCTCAAGCAGTTCGGAACTGAGGCGTTTCATGAGATAATGTTTCTCCGATGTTCCGAAATAAACGCCTTCGCGCAAGAATATTTCCGGTTTCGCAGTCTTGGTCACTTGGTCTGTCGTCTCGCCGTCTATGCCTATGGAACTCACCGCTATGCGTTTAGTGTCAAGAGGAAGACGTTGCAAGACATAGTTGAAACACTCCGTCTTGCCGGTGTTCTTCTCGAGTCCGACTATCGAGCAGCTTTTGTATTTTATGAGTTCTTCTATGAAAGGCATATTCTTTTATGTCAACGGACAACAGTCTTCGTCCATAATTATTTCTTGCAAAGGTATAAATAATTCGGGAATGAAATGAAGATAAAATTCATTCATAATTCCTAACTCCTAATTATTCATCAAATTTGGTTTCCTTTCTCTTTTTTCCCGCAAAAATAGAAACAGAAAAAGCTCGCCGCTTGGAGAAGACGCAAAGACACAAAGACGCAGAGTCTCAAAGTTTCTTTGTGTCTCTGAGTCTCTGCGACTCTGTGTCTTTAATTTCTTGACGCAATTTCTCCGAGGCGGCAGGATTACACTATGACTAAAGATTTTTCTCCTCTCCTAACAACTTTTCTAAATCTTCTATTTGAGGCAATGATGATGCCACATCTGAAAATAATTTCTCTGTATCATATTGTGCTATACCCATTGGCTGTGTAACGCCTCTAAGCGAAAACTCCACTTTCTTGGTACTTTTGTTACGGCATAACAACAAA
This sequence comes from Bacteroidales bacterium, assembly GCA_045655965.1. Lineage (GTDB taxonomy): Bacteria > Bacteroidota > Bacteroidia > Bacteroidales > F082 > Limimorpha. The sequence goes on from JAZOQH010000007.1 coordinate 77,659, forward strand.
CCGATTGTTGGTTTGTCCTCTGGTGATTTCACATATTCATCTACTGCAGAAATATAAAAGTTCAGTTTACTGATAAACTCTGGTTTAAATTCAACAGCTTTCAATTCAACAACTACATAACAATGCAGTTTCAAATGATACATAAGGATGTCTATGTAATAATCATCTCCATCTATCGACAAATGATATTGCCTGCCGATATAAGCAAAACCTTGTCCCATTTCCAAGAGAAAATCCGTAACCTTATCTGTCAATGTCTTTTCTATATCCAGTTCATTTTGCAAAGCCATTGTCCCCAAGAAACTGAAATTATATGGATCTTTAAATATATATCTTGCCAGATCAGATTGCGGCGGAGGCAGCACATTGTCAAAGTTATTGATTGCATGACCTTTAGCATTTATATAACCATTACCAATCTGCATCATCATAACATCTCGGCTCCATCCATTATGCGCAGTTTCTGTTATGTAGTAAGCACGTTCCACATCATCTTTTAGTTTTGAAAGCAATGAAATATGATGATACCATGTAATTTGTGCAAGTGGCACTTGCACAAATTCCTGTTCTTTATCTCCTAATTTGGCAAGTGATACTTGCCGAATTGCTTGTCCTTTTAATTTTGCAAGTGGCACTTGCAGAATTGGGAAGTCAGGGTATGCTTCCGAGAATTGTCTCATATACTTTAAATTCCTAATAGAATAACCTCTGTCATTTGGAAACCTATTACTCAAATCCTTCGACAGCTGTTCTATCACCTTTTTACCCCACCCTTTTTCTTTCTGTTTTTGCAATATACTATTGCCGATATTCCAGTATAATGTCAATGTATCGGCATTTACACTTATGGCGGTACGAAGTTTTGAGGTCTCTATCAATTGCGCAATGCCTTTTTGCCATTCGGCATATCCGTTAGGAAGCAAGTTTTTATCTTCATTAGAGATTATAAGATTCTCTTTCTCCAATGATTTCAGAAATTCTTTCTTAGTCATAAATCTTGTGTTTTTTTAGTTTCTCAAATTAGCTCTTTATAGGTTTCACACTGCAAAACTAAGTCCTCAAATATTGATTTCCAAATATCTTCAGTTAATAATCATTAACATTATCAACATTTTACAAATTGAGAGAATTTATTAACATTTTTACTTAAAATAATTTAACAACTTCAAAAAATTAAGGAATTGAGGATATTTTAACAATTCCTAATTACACATTCCTAATTGCTAATTAAAAAAACTGTTGTCTGTTTCTGGGCGTTCCGGCGAAGCCGTCGGGCTTTCCGCTATATCTTTTTCCGCTGCGCTTCAAAAGGATGCCGCTCCAATCCCTAACGCGGAGGGAGAACTCTAAAATTCTAAAACTCTAAAACTCTAGAATTCTAGAATTCTAAAGTTCTAAAATTCTAAAAAAAGTGCCGTAGGTACGACAGAGAAGTTGTTACTTTCTCTTTTTTACCGCAAAAAAGAGAAACAGAAAAAGCTCGCCGCTTGGAGAAGACGCAAAGACACAAAGACGCAGAGTCTCAAAGTTTCTTTGTGTCTCTGAGTCTCTGCGACTCTGTGTCTTTAACTTCTTAACGCGATTTCTCCGAGGCGGCAGGAGTTACGACTAAAAATAAAGATTCTGCTTAAATACAAAAGTCTTCTTACTTGTAGTCTTGTGGTCTTCAAAAAGTTCTCAATTGTTAATAATCGTATTGGAACATCGGCAAGCGAATCTTCGAAGAGGAACAAGAAGGGAAAGAGAGAGCTAATTATAGTTCTTATCTGATTAAGAATTTTGCTAATAATTTAATCCCAGAATATGGCAGCGGATTCTCTGTTAGGACGTTGGAGCAAAGCATACAGTTTTACAGGCTCTACCCGATTGCGTCCGCAGTGCGGACGCAATTGAACTGGTCTCAATACAAATCAAACGAACATCAATTATATCTTCCAACAAAATCTCAGTTAATCAAGGAAATAAATAAGATTAAAACAACAATCAAAGAGGGAAATCATTAATAATTTATTTCCTTTCTCTTTTTTCCCGAATAAAAGAGAAACAGAAAAAGCTCGCCGCAGGTTAGGATTTAAGGGATTAAGGAACCAAAGAAATTAAATTTCATTCCTAACTCCTAACTAAAACTTGTTGACTTGTGGTCTTGTAGTCTTGTTGACTATAAAAAACCTCTCGCAGAGACGCAGAGAACGCAGAGGAATTGCCTTCGACAGGCTCAGGCACCGTGCACAAAGTCTGTTGACTGTTGACAGCTCAATGCCCACTGCCTTAGAAAGTCCGTTTCCTTAACAAATCTTAACATCATTTCTTAATATTTCACTGCTTTTATGTTAATAATTGTCAAAAGCGTAATTTTTCCTTTGCAAACTCTTGATAAAAGAATGAAGGTGTTGTAGTTTTGCAGGTGAGAACACAAAAGTTTTAATAACCAAAATTTATGTTGTTATGGGAAATAACCAATCAACCTCTTGTCATTTCATCTCATGTCATTCTGTCATAAAAATAGACGGTATATTTATTGTTAAATCTCGCGCTGTTAAACAGACTCGTTCTTTGACATATTGTAACAAGCGTATCAATGCTAATCTCGTGATAATACTCTTAACAATTTAATGTCAGATTTAAACCAAACATCATATATAATAATTAATGAAATTTATATTGTATAACTAAAGACTAATAATTATGATAATTGACCTTAACATAAAATTAACAAACTCACCACAAGATTATTATTTCAAACCTTTATCTTTGATTAGACAAACCTCTGAATATCGCGAAGTTTATCTCACTAAACTCAATTTCCACGACAACACTGAATATGAATTGGTCGTCTATGATTTGAACTCCCTTCCAGAAAATTTCCCAGAAGATTACATACCAGAATTTAAAGTTCACGAAGAAATGCCATCTAATATCATTCCTAATATGATTGAAAAAGGAATCTATAAAGACGAGAAGCATAACATAGCTTGGATGGTAAAAAAACGTATCAAAGGACAAACTTTGACAGAACATCTGAAGTCGGGATTTGACATTGATAAAAAGGCGATTTTATATCAGTATCTCCGCATCGTCAAAACGACTGAAATGATCTCAAAAATATTCGACGGAGGTTGCGTCAACAACATCAATCCTGATAATATCATACTCGAAAAAGACGAGAACCCCGAAGACGAGAAATATTCATATTATTGGTTTCTCGTTGATTTGGATTGTGTTTCAGGAAGATGCCACAACAAAAAAGAAGTCTTTTTCAACACCGATAGACAAAATGCCTTATATCGCGCTCCGGAGACTTTCCTTGGCAAATACAATCCTCAGACTGATGTGTTTTCGTTAGGAATGATTCTCGCTTACGCCATGCAAGGCAAGCATCCTTGGGAAGAGCAGCTTATAGATGAAAGAAGCAACTTATCAACAAGATATATCAAGACTTTAAAGGAGAAGTCTCCCGACATCGACTTTGACATATCATTCGATTTGAGAGAAATAATGATAGAAGCTATCTGCCCTAACCATAAAAATCGCCATATTGATGTAGAGTCGTTTCATGAACAATTAGAGGCTATTTCTGTGTTAAACGATGATACCAAAATCATACTTGAAGATGAAGATGAGGGTATTTGGGGTTTCAACTCTGATCAACCTAAGACCAACGTGACGTTTGACAAAGTAAAAGGCAACGGTTTCAAAGATGTAGCTGGCATGCTTCCTCTTAAAAGACAGCTGACACGAAACTTCATCGATATCATGCAGAACAAGGAACTCGCAAAGAAATTTAATATTATGCCACCTAACGGTCTTCTTTTATGGGGACCTCCAGGTAACGGCAAGACTTTCATTTCTCGCAAGTTAGCAGAAGAAAGCGACATGATATTCTGCATGATAAAACCCAGCGACCTCGGTAATATCTTTGTACATGGTTCTCAAAAACTGATTGCCGACTTATTTTCTCGCAGCGAAAAAATTGCCAAGAAAAACAAATGTGGCGTGCTGCTCGTATTCGACGAATTCGACAGCCTCGTCCCGAAACGCGACGGAAACAACACTCGTAATTATCAGGCTGATGAGGTGGCTGAGTTTCTTACACAACTGAACGACTGCTCAGAAAAGAACATCTATGTAGTGGCGACAACCAACCGCCTCGATGCCATAGACCCTGCCATCATACGTAAAGGCAGAATCGATGAGATTGTCTATGTCGGTATGCCCGATGACGAAGCTCGAACAGAATTGTTGAGACTGGAAATCGACAAGCGTCCTCATGAAGATATTGATATGAAACGCATCACAGAATTGACAAAAGGATTCTCTGCTAGCGACATCAGTTTTATCATAAAAGAATGTGCACGAATCTCTTTCGAGGAAAGTATAAAGAAAGGTAATTTGGTAAAGATAAGCCAGGAACTGATTGAGAAAACCATTACAAACACAAGACCTTCCATCACTTCTGAAGAACTCAGCAAATATGAAGCGATGCGGGATAATTTCTCGAAATCAAGAAGACAAGACCGTAAACGTATAGGATTTAATGCTTAGGAAAATATGGTAATGTTGCCAAAAATATTTGAACTACCTTCAATTATCTACAACAATAAACCGCCCTGATTCTTTATCTTCAAGGCGGTTTTAATATTCCAATTCGATTTGAGACGCATCAATGTTTTTTTATTTGCAGGAATCATTGATACGTCTCTACCTTAATTGCTAATTGTCAATTTTATTTATTGTGTCTCTCGTGACGTTTGATGACTGAAGGCTCGATGTTCATCTTCTCGCCTTGTAACAATGAGATTACGCCGTCAACGACAACATTCTTGTCTGTGATGTTTTCGCCTGATTCTGCAGCTCTACGTTTTTGACATTCTGGACAGTCGCAGTCGTTGTGATATTCTTTAGGCTCTGTGTAAGTTGTGATAACGCCTTCGAAGTTACGCAAGACAACTTTGCCAGGAGCTTGTGAGATGACGTATTGTGGCATAACTGGAGTCTTGCCACCGCCGCCTGGAGCATCAACAACGAATGTTGGTACTGCATAACCTGATGTGTGACCACGGAGACCTTCGATGATTTCGATACCTTTTGAAACTGGAGTACGGAAGTGTTCCAATCCCATTGAAAGGTCGCATTGATAAATATAATAAGGTCTTACACGCATCTTGACCAAGCAGTGAACGAGTTTCTTCATGACATGAACGCAGTCGTTAACACCTCTTAACAATACGCTTTGGTTGCCTAATGGAACGCCTGCGTTAGCGAGTCTGTTACATGCTTCGATTGCTTCTGGTGTAACTTCGTTTGGATGGTTGAAGTGTGTGTTGATCCATATTGGATGGTATTTCTTCAACATTTCGCACAACTCAGGAGTGATACGTTGTGGACAAACGACAGGAGTACGTGTTCCGAGACGAACTATCTCAACGTGTGGGATAGCGCGCAAACGGCTGATGATGTATTCCAACTTAGCGTCGCTAACCATCAATGAGTCGCCGCCTGAGAGGAGAACGTCGCGTACTTCTGGTGTTCTTTCGATATATTCTAATGCTCTTTCAATTCTTTCTTGTGGTGACTCATCGTCTTTTTGTCCAGCGAAACGACGTCGTGTGCAGTGACGGCAGTACATTGAACACATGTCGGTGATGAGGAACAAAACTCTGTCTGGATAACGGTGTGTCAAACCTGGAACTGGTGAGTCTTCGTCTTCGTGTAATGGGTCCAACAAGTCAGCACTTGCGATGTTTGTCTCTAATGCTGTTGGGATACATTGACGACGGACAGGGTCTTTAGGGTTGTTAGGATCGATGAGGCTTAAGTAATAAGGAGTGATAGCCATACGTAATGTTGAGAGAACGCTGCGTACGCCGTCTTCTTCTTCAGGAGTGAGTTGAACGTATTGTTTCAACTGTTCCAAAGTCTCGATACGATTCTTGACTTGCCATTTCCAGTCATTCCATTGTTCGTCGGTGACGTTAGGAAATAATTGTTTTCTTCTTGATTCCATTTTATATATGTTAAAGAAAAGAAAGTCGAGAGACGCAAATCCCTCAACTTTCAATTATTATTTATGCATAAAGTTCTTCGAAAATCTTACGGAGTTCTGGGCATTCGCGGAGTTCTTGTAATGTGAATTCTGCGTGGCCTTTTGTATAACCGTTACCGATGATCATGTTAACGTCTGAGCCGATGCCTTCTGCGCCGAGAGCAGCTTTTGTAAAGCTTGTTGCCATTGAGAAGAAGTAAACTATACCGTCGTCTTTTGTGCAGAGAACAGCTGTCATTTCTTGATCTGGAACGTTAACGCAGTTGATTGTAACGTCAGCCATCTTACCGTCTGTGAGCTTGTGGATGAGTTCGTAAACTTGAACTGGTGTCATGCCAGCAACGCTTTCTACTACATCGCAGAAACCGAGTTCCTTGATACGGTTTGTACTCTTAGGGCTGTTTGCCAAACCGATGACCTTACCTGTAACGCCAACGCGTTTCTTAGCTTCGTAGCAGCATAACATACCTGATTTACCGCCAGCACCGAGGATAACGACGTTTTGACCGTATTGGCATAACTTAGCTGTTTGAGCTGGAGCACCAGCAACGTCTAATGCTGAGAGAGCCAATTTTTCTGGCATGTCGTTAGGAATCTTAGCGTAGATACCGCTTTCAAAGAGGATAGCTTTACCTTTGATGTCAACTTGGTCAACGTCTTTGCGGATTTCAAGGATTTCGTCGATGCGAAGTGGTGTCAATGATAAAGAAACCAATGTTGCGATGCGGTCGCCTTCTTGCAAGTCGATTTTGCCTTTCAAAGCGTCGCCGATCTTTTCTACTTTACCGAGTAACATACCGCCTGAACCTGTTCTACGGTTACGGTGTTTACCTTGTAATTCAACATTGAGGAACATTTCTTTCTTAACTTCTTCGAGGATACGTTCTTCGCTAGCGTTTTCGCCTGCTTGTTGTTTTGCGTAGTTGTAGATATCTGTGAATGAAGCTGAGTCGATATTTAATGTTTGAACGTCGATGAGGATTTCGTTATCCCAAATTTCGTCCATGTTGTTGTCGATTTTGTTAGCTGGTTGTGGGAGAACACCTTTAGGTTCAATCACGCGGTGTGTACCGTATTTGTTTCCGTTCTTTTGCATAGTATTTTAGTATTTAGTGGTTATTATTCTCTTCTTTTGGCTGTGAGACATGAGCAATGAGCTTTCTAAATGCCCAATGCTCGTAGCTCATAGCTCTAAGCACATTTAATTTCTTGGTTTAAGTCCTAAGATTTCTCTTGCTTCGTCTGAAGTAGCGACTTCACGGCCGAGTTCTTTAGCGAGACGAACGACCTTAGCAACGAGTTCGCCGTTTGACTTAGCGAGAACGCCTCTTGAGAGGTATAAGTTATCTTCGAAACCTACTCTTACGTTACCGCCCATTGCGATAGCAGCAGCAGCGATTGGGAAAGCGTGACGGCCGATACCTGTTGCTGTCCATGTTGAGCCAGCAGGGATAGCGTTGACCATCCAGCAGAGGTTAGCTACTGTAGCAGGTGTACATCCTGGAACGCCGAGGACGAAGTTGAACTGCATTGGAGCAGCTGGCACTTCACCTTTACGAGCCATGTTGACGATAGTGTCGATGTGACCCATTTCGAAGCATTCGTATTCTGGCTTGATGCCGCGTTCTAACATACGTTTGCCGAAAGCGCGCATTGTTGGCATTGTGTTATCGAATATCTCGTCGCCGAAGTTACATGTACCGCAGTCCAATGTTGCCATTTCTGGAAGTGGGTTTGTATCTGTTGATTGGAGACGTTCGTCTGGTGTCATACCTACAGCGCCGCCTGTTGAAGGGATTAAGATTACGTTAGGGCATGCCTTGTAGATTGCTTCTTCGCATTCTTGGAAACGAGCAGCGTTTTGTGTTGGAGTGCCGTCGTCGAAACGAACGTGAAGGTGGACGATAGCAGCGCCAGCGTCAACAGCTGACTTAGCTTCTCTTACGATTTCCTCTACTGTATAAGGAACAGCAGGGTTTTGTTCTTTGGTCACTTCTGCGCCGCAGATAGCAGCGGTGATAATAAGTTTTTCCATCGTGTAATATTTTTATCTTTCAATTCTTTGACATTGTTTTGGAACTACGCATGTACCGCTAGCACGGCAAACGACGATTGGTTCTGGCAATACGTCAGCTGCTGAGTCAGAGATGTCTGGACGTGGGATGATGACCTTACGTGCCACGAATTCCATCTTGCGTGATGTGTTACCGATTTTTGTAACCCAGCCTTCAGCTTCGATATAGTCGCCAGCGTAAACTGGAGCTAAGAATTCGATATTGTCGTATGCGCAGAAGAGACCCTCATCGCCGTCTGTCATGATTAACAATTCTGTTGCGACATCGCCGAAGAGGTGTACCATGTGAGCGCCGTCAACCAAGTTACCGCCGTAGTGAGCGTCTTTTGCACTCATACGCAATCTAATAAGTGATCTATATTCTTTTTCCATTTTATATATATTTTGTTTTGTTTAAAGTTTAAGGTTTAAAGTTTAAAGTAGTTTTGAAGTTTAGAGTTTAAAGTTGATTGTTTATCTATATCCAACCATAAACCTTAAGCATTAAACCTTAAACCAGATTATAATTTTTTAAATATTATTTTTCTAAATAAATGCCATCAACGAAGATACCAGAAGCGTGGATTTGTTCTGGAGCGATTTCGCCTCTCTTGACGAGTTTTTCTGCTTCAACTACAACGTAGTCAGCTGCCATTGCCATAAGAGGATTGAAGTTTTGTGATGTTCCGAGGAATACCATGTTACCGTCTTCATCAACGATGTTAGCGCGCAAGAAAGCGATGTCAGCTTTCAATGGTTTTTCCAAGATATAATCTTTACCGTCAACGTTGACGATTTGCTTGCCATCTTGAATCATTGTTCCCAAGCCTGTTGGAGTGAGCACTCCGCCGAGACTTGCGCCGTAAGCTCTGATACGTTCTGCAAGTGTGCCTTGTGGTACGTATTCAACTTCGAGAGTGCCAGCATTCTTTTGTGCAGCGGTTTCTTTATTGGTTCCTGTATGTGATACAATAGCTTTCTTTACTTGGTGATTTGCAACAAGTTTGCCATGAGCAACATTATCGTATGCAGTATCGTTAGCAATGATTGTGAGGTCTTTAACGCCTTTCTCGACAATAGCATCAATAATTTGAACGGCACTTCCTACTCCGAGGAATCCGGCAAACATAATTGTCATACCGTCGTGTACCTTTGCAACGGCTTCTTCTAATGATATCAGCTTATTCATATATCTTAATTTTTAATTTTAAATCTTTATAACAAAGCGCAAATATAACTTTTTTTCTCAAATCTTTTACATTAATTAAACAAATTTTTTAATGGGAAAAGATGAGGGAATTGATAAGCTGTGAGCCATGAGCAACTAGCAACAAGCTCAATCATTAGCAAACATCGCTTCGTATTCTTTGTCATCTGGTGATGGCAGGAAATCAGCGTCTGAAACGACTGTAAAAACTGAAACAAGTTCCTTCTCGTTCTTGTCTTCACGAAGGTATTGTTTCTTGAATTTCGGCTTGATACTCTGCGAGGTAACATCTACTATCTTACGTTTCAATGTCTTCTCTGCAGTCTCACCAAATGCTACATGCCAACAGTATTTTCCTACTGTTTCTTTGTTTGTATTGATGACAATCAGATGCACTGCAGGATGCAGCACTTTATTGCCATTATGAATCTCGCAATAAAGCGCACGACCGACGATGTTTCCACGTTCGTTGATTATCGGGAGGAAATCTGTGGGGTTGTTTTGAACTTTGAACTCAGAACCTTGAACTTTGAACTCAGAACTTTGAACTTTGAACTCAGAACCCTGAACTTCGAACTCTGAACTTTTTGTCACTTCGACAGGCTCAGTGACCGGATTGGAGCCTGAGCTTGTCGAAGGCAACTTTGGCTGTTGGCTTTTGGCCGTTGAACTTTCTTTTTCAGACGCCACAGAGGTGATGTCTCTACAAGATATTCCTACATTTTCGTGTTCTTTTCGTGTCAATTCGTGGACATCAGACGCTACTTCGATAAGCTCAGCAACCGAATCTGTGACAGCAGTGATGGTTGATATTGTTAATTCTTCCTTTCTTTCAACAACCGCTTGTTGTCTTGTTGCCTTGTAGTCTTGTTGTCTTTCATTTCCTGAATCCCTGAGTTCCTGAATTCCTAAAAAAGTCGCCACTTCCTGTATTTCAATCGTCTCTGTTCCTCGTGGTACTTTAATCTCGAATTTATCTCCTTTCTTCTTTCCTATCAAGGCTTTAGCTATTGGTGAGATAAATGAAACCAGTCCTTTAGAAGCGTCTGCTTCGTCAACACCGACGATACGAATGACCTTATCGTTGTACTTCACATAAGAGCCGAAACTCACCACATCAGCATCGACTTTTTTGTTTTTAACATCAATAAGGACTGCGCTGTTAAGTCGTTCGCTCAACAGATTTATCTTGGCATCGACATAATTTTTAAGGACATAGTTAGAACCAGCGGAAGCTCTCTCCTGCTTCAGCGCAAGCATCTCTTCCTGAAGCAGTTTCAGGCCTTCTTCAGTGACATAATTAAGAACATTCTTTGGCAAGAACGCCCTCGGCAAAACCATAGGGACCTCTTCCTGGTCACCTTCTTTTACAAAACCACGGCTCATTGTTTTAAAGACACAGAGACATAAAGACACAAAGACACAGAGTCACGCACTTTGCGACTTTGTGTCTTTGCGACTTTGCGTCTTTAATTATACATCATCTCGACTTTACCAATCTTAGTGTCAACGCAATCATATGATGCTGCGAAGCTCATTATTGCGCTTAACGCTTTTTTACTTGGTCTTTCGTTTTTATATGCCTCTTTAAGTGATTGTCTCACTTTGGTTTCGTAAGGGCTTTCAATATAATCTTGTTGTAAAAAAAGTGTAGAGTTCAAATCCATAGGCAAATAATTTCATTTTAATTTGCCTACTTAACGTCGATAAATTACACTTTATTTTATCACACTTAAAAATTATTTACAGTAAGTGAAAGATTATTCTCTTTCGCCATTTTTCTGAGGTTGATGATGGCGTAGCGCATTCTTCCTAAAGCCGTGTTAATGCTTACGTTAGTAGCTTCAGCAATATCTTTGAAAGACATATCGGCATACATTCTCATATTAAGCACTTCTCTCTGTTCGTCAGGAAGGAAATCAATCATCTTGCGGATGTCGTCATAAACCTGTTCATTCACGATTTTATCTTCAATGGAAAGATCAGTGATTTTAGCATTGTCGATCAAGTCATATTCCTTATTTACAGCATCAGCCATAGGAAGACGCTTTGACTTACGGAAATGATCGATGATGAGGTTATGCGCGATACGCATAGCGAATTGTATGAATTTACCCTCTTCTTTATAAGCACCCGCTTTGATGGTGCGTATAATCTTTAAGAATGTATCTTGGAAAATATCATCAGCAAGTTGTCTGTCTCTGACAAGTGATAATATGTATGAAAAAACTTTGTTTTGATGACGCTCTACCAACAATTCAAAACTAGCGACGTTACCGTTTCTGTAACTGTCGACTAATTGCTTGTCATTTAATATTTCTATCATTTTTCTCTTTTTTATAATTCAAAGAGTAAAGTTTAATCGATAGTGCGTCTCCTATATTTTAGTTATACAATAATTTCAAAATTCTTTCGTAGAAAGTTTTGCAAATATAAAAAACTTTTCTTTACGTTCCAACATTTTTTTGTAAATTCGTGAAAAATTTTTCAAGATCATTTTTTTGAAACAAAGATGAAAAGACTAGAGAATATCGACATACAAGGTGCAAGGGTTAACAACTTAAAAAACATAAGTTTAAGCATTCCTAAAAACAAATTTATCGTCATAACGGGATTGTCTGGTTCGGGCAAGTCGTCATTGGCATTCGACACTATTTATGCCGAAGGTCAGCGTCGTTATGTGGAGAGTCTGAGTGCTTACGCTCGTCAGTTTTTAGGTCGTATGACAAAACCCGATGTCGATCTCATCACAGGGCTTTCCCCTGCCATCGCCATTGAGCAGAAAGTCAACTCGAGCAATCCTCGCTCAACCGTAGGAACAAGCACCGAGATTTATGAGTATATGAAGCTTCTCTTTTCAAGAATCGGACGCACCTTCTCCCCTGTCTCGGGCGTCGAAGTGAAACGTCATCAAGTGAACGATGTAGTCGATTTCATCATCGAGCAAAAAGGATGCGCCGTTTACATTCTGTCACCTATATTATTACCTGAAGGCAGAAAGGCTGAAGAGCATCTCAATATCTTGCTGCAACAAGGTTTCAACCGCCTTCTCATCGATGACAAAATGGTCAGAATAGAAGATTATCTAAAAGGAAAAGACTTCGATAATATTAATAATGTAAGAATCATGATCGACAGGATGAAAGTCAACGACAAGACTTCCGACAACATCCCTCAGATTTCAGATTCTGTACAGACTGCTTTTTACGAAGGCAATGAAAGCTGCATTATTTTGGTTGATGACGGAGCTTCTCGTAACGAGCATATTTTCTCGTCTCGTTTTGAAGCTGACGGCATCACTTTTGAAACTCCGACAACTCATCTCTTTTCTTTCAACAATCCTTACGGAGCTTGTCCGATATGCGAAGGCTTCGGCAGCATAATTGGCATCGATCCCGACCTCGTAATTCCTGACAAGTCACTGTCGATATACGACAACGCAATAGCATGCTGGAGAGGCGACAAAATGAGCGCGTGGAAAGACCAGCTCATCCGCACAGCACGCCATTTCGATTTCCCTATCCATAAGCCTTATTATGAACTCACACAGCAACAGAAAGACTTGCTTTGGACAGGAAACAAATATTTCGCTGGCATCAACGACTTTTTCAAGGAAGTTGAATCTCAGACATATAAAATACAATATCGTGTGATGTTGTCTCGCTATCGTGGTAAGACAGTCTGTCCAGAATGCCGCGGAACGCGTCTAAGAAAAGAAGCCAATTATGTCAAGATAAACGGTAAAAGCATCACCGAATTATGCGAGATGTCGTTGGCTAATCTCAAAACATTTTTTGACGAACTAGTCTTAAGCAAGACAGAACAAGATATAGCAGAACGACTTCTCACCGAGATAAAGAACCGTCTCAATTTCTTGATAGAAGTAGGTCTAGAATATCTCACATTAAACCGTGCAGCCAACACATTATCAGGCGGCGAGTCGCAGAGAATCAACCTCGCCACTTCATTAGGAAGCTGCCTGGTTAGTTCCACATATATATTGGATGAGCCTAGTATCGGCTTGCACACACGCGACACACAGAGACTCATCAAAGTCTTGAAACGACTTCGCGACATAGGCAACACCGTAATTGTCGTTGAACACGACGAAGAGATAATACGCGCGGCAGACCATATCATCGACATCGGCCCATACGCAGGCGTCAATGGCGGCGAGGTCGTCTTTGAAGGAAATATTGAGGATATGATGAATTCAAGACGCCACGGGGGTAACGTCTCTACATCAATGACGGCAAAATATATTTCCGGCGAGAAGAAAATCCCCGTCCCGACACGAAGACGCAAATGGAACAACGCCATAGAGTTTGTCGGTTGCATGGAGCATAACTTAAAGAATATCAACGTCAAGATACCTTTAAACATATTGACAGTCGTGACAGGCGTCAGCGGCTCTGGAAAATCCACTTTGGTAAACGACATCATACACACATCGTTAAAGAAACATTTTGAAGGAACATCAGACAAGGTAGGCGCTTTCGGCAAGATTCAAGGCAGCCTCATGGCGATACAAGCCGTTGAATATATCAACCAGAATCCTATCGAGAGATCATCACGCTCCAATCCTGTGACATACGTCAAGGCATTTGACGAGATAAGACAGCTTTTCGCAGAGCAGAAACTTGCCAAGAATCGCGGCTTGAAGCCAGGATATTTCTCATTCAACGTAGCTGGCGGAAGATGCGACAATTGTCAGGGCAGCGGCACATTGAAAGTAGAGATGCAGTTCATGGCCGACATCTATTTGAAATGCGATGTCTGTCACGGCAGCCGCTACAAAGAAGAAGCGCTGGAGATAAAATTCAAGGACAAGAGCATCAGCGACATCTTGAACATGAGCATTGATGAAGTCGTTGAGTTTTTCGAAAGCAACAAAGAAGGCGAATTCAAGAACATAATAGAACGTATCATTGCGAAGATGAAGCCTTTGCAAGACGTCGGCTTAGGCTACCTCCAAGCGGGACAGCCATCGTCGACATTGAGTGGCGGTGAGGCCCAGCGTATCAAACTCGCCTCGTTCCTGATAAACGGCACTAACGAAAAACCAACCCTATTCATATTCGACGAACCTACCACAGGTCTTCACTTCCATGACATAAATAAATTGCTGAAAGCTTTTGACGCTTTAATCAATAATGGTCATTCTCTGATTGTTATTGAGCACGACCCTGATGTGATAAAAGTAGCCGACTGGATAATCGATTTGGGACCTGAAGGCGGCGATAAAGGCGGAGAACTCATCTTTGAAGGAACGCCAGAAGACTTGTTGAAGTGCGAGAAATCGTATACTAGTAGAACTTTAAAACTCTAGAAATTTAGAAATTTAGAAATCTATTAGAAACCAGGAATTCAGAATCTCAGAAATTCAGAAATTTTGAGATTCTGATTTTTTATATTATTAAGGTTGTTTATTCAATTATTTTGTCATAAATTTGCAATACTAATTACAAACTTTTGAATAATTACTACGGACTCTAGAAATACACCTTCAACAGACTATAAACTATTAACAATTAACTATAAACTTTAAAAATATGGAAATTTGGCATTATTGGGTTATTGCGGCCCTTGTATTCTTCATCATCGAGATTTGCACCAGCGGTTTCGCCATCGCTTGTCTGTCAGTAGGATGTTTGTTTTCCGCAGTAGGTTCGGCATTTGAATTGTCAATCTCATGGCAAGTCGGATTGTTTGCTATAGGAACGTTCCTCGCATTCATCTTCATCCGTCCTTTTGTTTTGAAACTCATGGACAAGAAAGCCAACAACAGCGTAACGACAAACATGGACAACCTCATCGGTCGCAAAGCCGTTGTAACAGAAAGAATCGAGAAAGACGGATACGGACGCGTCAAGGTTGACGGCGACGATTGGAAAGCACGCATGGAAGACGACGGCGAGGCTGAAGTCGGGGAAAAAGTCACGATATTATCAAACGAAAGCATTATATTAACAGTTAAAAAATAAACACTATGGGCTCATTAATTATCTTCGGAATCATCGCATTCATCGTAATAATATTTGCATTGAATGGATTGAAAGTCGTTCCTCAATCAGAAACAAAAGTCATTGAACGATTAGGTAAGTTTCACGGCGTGCTTCCTGCAGGTCTCAACATCATCTGGCCTATCATCGACCGCCCTAAAGCTATAGCTGTCAGAGACCAAAGAGGCAGATCATATATGACAAGCTGCATCGACCTCAGAGAGCAAGTCTATGATTTCCCAAAACAAAACGTTATCACCAAAGACAACGTAACAACAGAAATCAACGCACTTTTATATTTCCAAATCGTTGACCCGATTAAGTCAGTTTACGAAATCGAAAACCTTCCTGTCGCTATTGAAAAGCTCACTCAGACAACATTACGTAACGTCATCGGCGAGTTGGAATTAGACGAGACATTGACATCACGCGACACCATCAACGCAAAGCTTCGCGCTGTGTTGGACGACGCTACAAACAAATGGGGCGTCAAGGTAAACCGCGTTGAGTTACAAGACATCACACCACCAGAGTCAGTACGTATCGCAATGGAAAAGCAAATGCAGGCAGAACGTAACAGACGTGCTGAAATCTTGAAGGCAGAAGGTGAAAAGACATCAGCTATCCTCAAGTCAGAAGGTGAAAAGACATCACAAATCAACAATGCTGAAGCAGAAAAGGCAGCAGTTCTTCTCAAGGCAGAAGGCGAAGCTAAGGCAAAGATTTTACAAGCAGAAGCTGAATCACAAGCAATCGCGATGATAGCAGAAGCAATCAAAAACACCAAGACAGACCCTGCTTCTTATCTCTTGGCAACCAAATACATCAAGACATTGGAAGAAATGGTCAGCGGAAAAGACAACAAGACCATCTACATGCCATACGAAGCATCTAACATGCTCGCTTCATTGGGTGGTATAAAGGATATTTTTAATAAATAATGCATCGAGCAATGAGCTATGAGTTGTGAGCAGAAACACTCACAGCCCATAGCTCAAGGCTCAAAGCTCATAGCGAATAAAAAAATGCAACTCACAGAAAGACAACAGAAAGTAGTAGATAAATTAAACGAATTAGAGATACCATTCGACATTCACTTCCACCCTCCTATTCCTACAATTGAAGAAGCGCTCAACTATTGGAAAGAGTTCGACTCGACACATTGCAAGAACTTATTTTTCAGAAACCATAAAGGCAACAGACATTATCTCGTCGTCTTCCACTGCATGAAACAGCTGGCGATACACGACCTTGAGCAAAGACTCAAGCAAGGCAAGCTGAGTTTCGCCTCGGAAGCAAGAATGGATAAATATCTCGGGCTGAAACCTGGCAGCGTTTCGCCTTTCGGAATCATCAACGATGAGGAGAAGCACGTATATCTTTATATCGACAAGAATCTTCTCAAAGCAGAAAAATTAAGTTTCCATCCCAATGACAATACAGCCACTTGCGTAATAAGCAAAGATGATTTGATAAAATTCCTAGACACTATGGGCAACGGATACGAATTCATCGACTTATATGATGAATAATTTTTTTAAAAAAGGATTGTTTCTTTGGTTAAAAAAATGTAATTTTGCACACGATAACGAAAAGACCCCAAAAAGGTCTTTTTCTATTGTTTCACGAATTATTTTTTTATGGATTATTCCCGATGTATTATAAAACCATGTGTTGAATCAGAAATTGGCAAACTGAATTACGTTTTGTTGCATGCTCCAGGTCCAGAGATCGAGCATATGACACCAGAAAACGCTCATAAATTTCTGTTCAGCGACATGTTGAACCAACGCGAAGCTTATAACGATTATAAAGATTTCCAAGGTACTTTAAGAAAAGTAACCAACGTTCTTACTGTCAGAGAACTACTTGAAGATATTCTCAAGAACCAAGAATTGAAATACGAACTCGTAGAGAAAATCTGCAAAAGAGAAAATGTAGAATTCTTGCAAGACGAGTTAAACAAACTATCAAACACTGAATTAGCAAAAGCATTCATTGAAGGTCTCGAAAACGACAGCTTCAAAGAAAGATATATATTGCCTCCAGCACCAAACTTCTTCTTCATGAGAGATGCGTCATTCACAATGTACGACAACATCATGATCAGCAAGATGGCAACAACCGTACGCGACAGAGAAAGCATCCTCCTTCAAGCTATCTATAACAACTCCCCTATCTTTGACGTAAAGACAGTCAATCCTGTTGAGCAATACGCTCCAAACGGAATAGGAAGAGTTGAAGGCGGCGACGTCTTGATGGCACGCCACGACATCATCTTGAGCGGCAAAGGCGCTAGAACAAGCGAAGAAGGCATCTTGGCAATGGTGGAACATCTCAAGACTAAAGGCGACCACAGACATATCATCACACAAGAATTACCATTAGAACCAGAGTCATTCATTCATTTGGATATGGTATTCACATTGTTAGATGTAAACAAATGTATGGTATTCAAGCCTGTTATCCTCAACCCACAATACAAGACCGTTCATTACGAAATATTCGAAAACGGTGAAGTCAAGGTTTATGAAGAAGAAAACCTCATCGTGGCATTGAGAAAACTCGGCATGGATTTAGAGCCTATCTTCTGTGGCGGCAATGACGAATACAATATGCTTCGCGAACAATGGCATAGCGGTTCAAACTTCTTCACCTTCGCTCCAGGCAAAATCTTAGGTTACGAAAGAAACTACAACACAATAGAAAACCTCCACAGACACGGTTTTGAAGTCTTGACAGCTGCCGACGTAGCATCAGGTAAAGTCAGCGTTGACGATTACAAGAACTGCGTTGTTGCGTTCAAGGGCAACGAGCTCTCACGCGGTGGCGGCGGCGCACGCTGCATGACGATGCCATTGCATAGAGATGCGGTTGTTTGGTAAATTGAAAACGGAAAGTTGAAAATTGAAAATTATACAGAGAGACGTCACAATAAAAGTGGCGTCTTTTTTTATATAAAAAACAGATGACAAGCTTCTGTATTTTGGCATAAAATAAGGGTTCTGTGATATTTTTATCGTTATTTCAGTGTAATAAAAGTATGTATTTAGTCATTTACAGACAAAACCACCATTAAAATAACGTTACAACAATTCATATAAATATAATTATCAACAACTTATAAAATAATTAAAAATATTTTCAAAAAAGTTTATTTTTATCTTGACAGATAAGAAAAAAGCCGTATCTTTGCACTCGAAATCAGTTGGACTGGTAGCTCAATTGGATAGAGTCCCTGACTACGGATCAGGCGGTTGTGGGTTCGACTCCCGCCCAGTTCACGAAAAGGAAATCGAGAAATCGGTTTCCTTTTTTTGTTTGTAAAAATTCCACTATCACGAGTATCTCACGGAACACTTTTGGGAATCAGTATGAGATTTCGCCATTAGCAAAAAAAGACGCCACCATGTAATAGCAGCGTCCTTGTAGCCTTGTTGTCTTGTAGTCTTTAACAATCACTCCATCACTAAACGCAATCCGTGGTATGTGTCGCACCAGTTAGGGCTGCAGCTAAAGCGTCTTGCCACTCTGCAGTATGTATCATAATATGAGAACGCACCGCCTCTAACAACTTTGTTGTTTCCACTGCTTGGTCCAGTAGGATTGGTCTGAGCGCTACTATTATAACCGCCGTACCAGTCAGAACACCATTCAAAAACATTGCCGCTCATATCATAAATACCTAGTTCATTAGGAATCTTGCCTTTCACATTTTGAGGCTCATAATTACTGTTGTCAACATACCAAGCGACACTTCCGACATTATTGCTTCCAGAATATTCATATTCTTTAGATTGCTTGCCACCTCTCGCAGCATATTCCCACTCAGCCTCTGTTGGCAAACGGAATGTCTTTCCTGTCATATAGTTAAGTTTATCAATAAATTCATTACATTGATTCCAATTAACAGCATGCACTGGTTTCTTATTTCCAGTATAAACACTTGGATTAGATCCCATAACAGCATCCCACAATTCTTGTGTCACTTCTGTCTCACCAATATAAAATCCATCCAAGGTAACGCTATGCTTTGGTGTTTCGTCAATGTTACCTCCTATTCCACCGTCACTGCCCATCATATAAGTTCCACCAGTCACTTCAATCATTTTAAACGAGACACCGCCAACGTTTATATTGACGCTATTTGGTGCATCTGGTTCGTCTGGATCTTGAGGGTCGTTTGGTTCTTCTGGATCTTGAGGTTCTTCAGGGTCTTCCCCATTTCCTTCGGTTTTATTAGCTTTAAGCGTAAGTTGTTTACCGCCATTATTTGTCAATATGCTCAATGTCGTAACATTTTTACCGTCAGATAATAAGTCTCTATCAATAACAACAATAATAGA
Source organism: Bacteroidales bacterium (assembly GCA_045655965.1). Taxonomy (GTDB): domain Bacteria; phylum Bacteroidota; class Bacteroidia; order Bacteroidales; family F082; genus Limimorpha. Next base: position 97,310 of record JAZOQH010000007.1, read on the forward strand.
TTTTGTCGCACCAGGCTGCAGTGTTCCTTCTTCTGAGCTCAGACTTGAAACCCATGCCGCAGTCTTAAATATCTCATATTCCATAGCAGAAGTACTATTGTTAAAAATACTGAACATACGAGTATTATCATCCTGCATGCTGCCAAAATCTAGCACTTCTATTTCATTGCCGTTTGAGTCAAGGATTTTCAACAAGGCTGGGATTTTCTCAATCTGAACATCACGACGCATCGCCTTGTCACCGTCGATTACAATGACGTAGTCGTCAACCAAATCGGTATATTCCGTTTTAGAAACAGTAATAGAATACTCACCATTTTTCAAATCAACAAACTCATAACGACCGTCTGTGCCTGTGAGCGTTGTCTCTCCTGAAGGACGCAATTGAACATTAGCGTTCTTGACAGGTTCGCCCGTAGCTTTGTCGGTAACTACACCGTATATCGAACCTAATTCTTCTATA
>JAZOQH010000008.1:0-37389 GCA_045655965.1 Bacteroidales bacterium
TTTAAGTCAACAAGACCACAAGACTACAAGACCACAAGTAAGAAGACTTTAGGTTTTAATCGAATCTTTGTCCTTAGCAGTAACTCCTGCCGCCTCGGAGAAATAGCGTTAAGAAATTAAAGACACAGAGTCGCAGAGACCCAGAGACGCAAAGAAACTTTAAGACTCTGCGTCTTTGTGACTTTGCGTCTTTTCCCGTTAACTTGCCAAATAACCACATAAAAGTTAAAAATAGTTAAAATTGTGAAACTGAAGATTTTTCTTTATACTTTTGTGGAGTTAACAAAATCCAAAATCTATGGAAATAACTTTGTGATCATCAGAACAAAGCGAAGTCCATTTCAAATTACTAACTTTATAAAAATAAAGAAATGAATAAGAATAGTAATATTGTTGTTAAGGATGTCATTATCAAAACAATAATGCGAGATGGCATTGATTATATTTGTATTACTGATATAGCTCGTCAGAAGAACCCTATTGAACCTAAAGATGTCGTTAAAAATTGGATGCGTCAGAAAAACACATTAGAATATTTAGGTTTATGGGAAAAGTTGAATAACCCAATGTTTAAAGGGGTCGAATTCGACCCTCTTTTTAACGAAGCTGGAAGCAACTCTTTTACAATGAGTCCAAGCCGCTGGATAGAACTTACGGGGGCGATTGGTATAATCACCAAAAACGGTGCAGGTGGTGGAACCTACGCACAGAGAGACATTGCATTCAAATTCGCAAGTTGGGTGTCAGTTGAATTTGAGTTATATCTCATAAAAGAATTCCAAAGGTTAAAGCAAGAAGAACATAGAAAACTCGGCTGGTCAGTAAAAAGAGAGTTGTCAAAAATCAATTATCATATTCATACAGACGCTGTAAAGAACAACCTTATCCCGAAAGAAATCAGCTATTGCAGTTGCAAGAGAATGTTGTCACAATAAAGAGAAATAGTAATACCACTTCCTCGGATAAATATCGTTAAGGAATTAAAGACACATAGTCGCAGAACCCCAGTCACCTTATTTGAAAATATTAAGAAAATCGATGAAGAGGGTAGAGAGTATTGGTCATCAAGAGATTTAGCAAAGATTTTAGAATATAAAGACTATCGTAATTTCTTGACAGTCATCAATAAAGCTAAAGAATCTTGTAGCAATAGCAATATCATGCTAATAGACCATTTCGTTGATGTCACCGATATGGTTTCAATTGGTTCAGGAGCTACAAGAACAATAGAAACAATTCGTCTATCACGTTATGCCTGTTACCTTACTGTACAAAATGCAGATCCTGGCAAAACTATAGTGGCTCAGGCTCAGACGTATTTCGCAATTCAAACCAGAATCGCGGAAGTCAAACAGATGGAAGAATACAATCGTCTTACATCAGAAGATGAGAAACGACTGTTTCTGCGAAATGAAGTGACGAAACATAATCTGTTGCTTGCTGATGCCGCAAAAGTGGCTGGAGTAATAAAACCATACGATTATACTGTATTTCAGAATTATGGATATAAAGGATTATACGGTGGTCTCGGCGCAAAGGAAATACACTTCCGTAAAGGCTTGAAGAAAAACCAAAAGATACTAGACCACATGGGAAGCACAGAATTGGCAGCTAATCTATTTCGTACTACTCAGACGGAAGAAAAATTAAGGAGAGAAAATATAAAAGGTAAGGCAAAAGCAAATCAAACACATTACGATGTGGGAAAGAAAGTCCGGCAAACCATTGAAGATTTAGGCGGTACTATGCCTGAAGACTTGCCAACAGCAGAAAGTATTAAAACGATTGAAGCAAAACAACAAAAAGAAATAAAGAACTAAGTCAACAAGACTACAAGTTTTAGTTAGGAGTATCGAAACTTTAAAAACACAAGATTTATGACGAAGAAAGAATCACTACAACTTTTCGAGACAAAGAAAGTCCGCACCATCTGGGATGACGAACAAGAAAAATGGTATTTCGCAATTGTCGATGTGGTTGCTGTATTGACAGAACAGAACGATTATCAGACATCGAGAAAATATTGGAATAAACTAAAACAACGTCTAAAAGAAGAGGGAAATGAAACGGTGACAAATTGTCACCAGTTCAAACTTAAAGCAGCAGATGGTAAGATGCGACTGACGGATGTCGCTGATACAGAGCAACTGTTTCGTCTCATTCAGTCAATACCTTCACCTAAAGCAGAGCCTTTCAAGATATGGATGTCGCAAGTGGCAAGCAACCGCCTCGAACAGATGCAGGACCCGGAGCTTTCCATAGAACAAGCGATGGCTGATTACAAGCGTCTTGGCTATTCCGATTCATGGATTAACCAAAGATTGAAAAGCATAGAGATACGCAAGGAACTTACCGATGAATGGAATCGGACCGGAGTTATAGAAGGCTATCAGTATGCGACGCTCACAGACATCATCACCAAAGAATGGAGCGGATTCAAGACGAAAGAATACAAACAGTTTAAAGGCCTGAAAAAAGAAAGTCTTCGAGACAATATGACTAATGTGGAATTGATTCTTAACAGTTTGGCGGAAGCGTCAACGACAGAGATTTCAAAGCAAAAAGAACCATCAGGTTTTGAGGAAAACAAAGTCGTTGCAAAAGAAGGCGGTGAAGTCGCAAAGATAGCTTGTGAACAATTGGAAGCAAAAATAGGGAAGACTATAATATCTTCTAAAAATGCAAAAGACTTTACGCAATTATCAGATTCTCCTGCCGCCTCGGAGAAATCGCGTTAAGGAATTATGAGACACAGAGTCGCAGAGACCCAGAGACGCAAAGAAACTTTAAGACTCTGCATCTTTGTGACTTAGCGTCTTAACTCAAGCGGCGAGCTTTTTCTGTTTCTCTTTTTTGCGGGAAAAAAGAGAAAGGAGATTTTTAAAGTCAACAAGACCACAGTCAATAAGTTATAGTTAGGAATTAGGAATGTGGAATTAAGAATTATTTGTTTTGGATTCGCGCCTTGGAAATAGTAGCCTCCAATGCGTTAGGGATTGAAGCGGCATCCTTTTGGAGCGTAGCGGAAAAAGATATAGCGGAAAGCCCGACGGCGATAGCCGGAACGCCCAGAAAATAAATTTATTAGAAATTCAAAATCTCAGAACTTTAAAAATTAGTAATCTAGGGTATATGAAAAGTTTTGCTCAAAGACGATGTGGAACGTAAAATTTTAAATCCCACAATTTTCGTGAGATACTCGTGATACGTGGAGATTTTATCTTCTCAAACTTATTCCTTTCTCATTTGTTATCTGCATGTTCAAATACATAGAATTATGCATTACCTTCTGATTTTACTCCTTGTGTCGCTCGTCGTTTCAACCTTGGGCTGGGTCTATTTCATCTATTTCTTCAGTCTGGGCTACGGATTCGGGATATCAGCTCTGGCAATAACTCTCGCTCTCATCTTCCGCGATGTGTTGTCAGTACCGACGGCGCTCTTGTGTGCTATAATGTTCATCTTCGGGATGAGACTCGGTCTCTACCTCGCAACTCGTGAAAAGAAATCTGCTGACTACAAAAAGATTCTCTATGGTCCGGATGCGGCGAAGAAGAAACCGCTTTTCGTGGTGATAATGGTATGGGTTTTTTGCTCTTTGTTGTATGTGGGACAGGTGAGCCCTGTCGCTTTTTATCTTGCCAACGCCGCTGAAGGAAAGGATGTTAGCGAAGCGTGGGCTTGGGTAGGAGCGGCGCTTATGGCATTGGGCGTTATCTTGGAATCTCTTTCTGATGTCCAGAAGCAGGTGGCGAAGAAAAGAGACCCTAAACGTTATGTCGATACTGGATTGTATAAACTGGTGCGCTGTCCTAATTATCTCGGAGAACTTGTTATCTGGACAGGGTCGCTAGTCGTTTGCATCGGCGCAGCTTGTTCTGCATGGCAATGGATTATAGCGGCTATCGGATATGTAGGCATCGTATATGTCATGTTCAGCGGAGCACGCCGACTTGAGTTAAGGCAAAATATCACATACGGCAATAATCCTGAATTTCAGGAATATATCAGTAAGACTCCAATATTGATTCCATTTGTTCCAATCTATAGCCTTGCTAAATACGAATGGCTGAAGGCGTAGAATTTTTCTCCAAATAATTTCCGTTAATATTCATTAACATATATCATTTTATATCAATATGATAGAATTATTAAAATTTTTCATTAATGTTTTTATGTAAACTCAAAAGTTTTTTATTACTTTTGCGCTCGTACTCGAAAGGTGGTGTCCGGTAATGCCTTTTAGGCTACCGTGTCTGAGATTATACACATTGCACCAGTACAGGTAATGCTGACGCTGGAAGTTTGGAGTTCCCTATATAGGTACTTGCCGTACCACTATTTTGGAGTCAATTTATTGTTAAAAATAGTGGTATGAAATCATCAAAATCTTATCCAATCGTATTGTCTATCGCTGGTTCCGACTCGTCTGGAGGAGCTGGTATTCAAGCTGATATCAAGACGTTCTCAGCGCTCGGCGTGTATGGCGCTACTGCCATCACCGCGATAACGGCACAAAACACATTAGGCGTTTTCTCTCAATTGCATCTCGAACCTAAACTCGTCTATGAACAGATATGTTGTGTCATGGATGATTTGCGTCCTTCCGTCGTGAAAATAGGGATGTTGGCTAATGCCGAAATAATTCATTCTGTGGCAGATGCGCTCAGCAAATATAATGTCACAATCGTGCTCGACCCTGTGATGGTATCGACATCAGGACATAGATTGTTGTCGGTAGAAGCTTGTGATGTCATAAAAGAAAAACTTCTTCCAATGTCATCTATCATTACACCTAACATTCCGGAAATGATAGAGTTAACCAATATGCCTCTTTCTAATATTACGGAAAAAGAAACGGCGGCAAAGCTTCTTCTCAATCACGGAGTCAGATATGTGCTTCTCAAAGGCGGTCATGAAGAAGGTGAAATTAAAAAAGATTACCTCTTTTTTAATGGTCTAAAGACTAAAGACAAAAGTCTAAAGTCGGAGTCTGTCTCGATGTTAGAATTCTCTTCTGAAAGTATCTCAACCAAAAACACTCATGGAACAGGCTGCACCTTGTCATCCGCGATTGCCTCATTCATCGCAAAAGGCGATTCCATTGAAGAATCCGTGGCAAAGGCAAAACAATATGTTTCTGACGCAATATCACATGGTGCTGATATCAATATCGGTAATGGTCATGGTCCTATAAATCATTCTTTCAATCCTCAAAAAATGTTAGTGCTATGAATCTGCAAAACGTACATTTACAATTTATTACGCATTATACCGAGAATTATTCTTACATAGATTCAGCGAAAATTGCATTGGAAGGAGGCTGCCGCTGGATACAGCTGAGAATGAAAGACGTTCCAGAAACGACATTGGAACATCACGCCTTGATAATACAGAAAATGTGCAAGGAATATGGCGCGACATTCATCATCGATGATAACGTTCATCTCGTAAAGAAAATCAAAGCGGACGGAGTACATCTTGGCAAAAACGATATGCCCGTATCAGAAGCACGCAGAATCTTGGGCGATGACTTCATCATCGGAGGAACAGTCAACACCTTTGAAGATATATTGAAAATCACCAACTGCCTTAGTTCAATATCCTTAGCTCAACAGCCAACAGTCAACTACTTCGGTTGCGGTCCTTTTCGTTTTACGCAGACGAAGCAAAAACTTTCGCCAATACTTGGCATAGAAGGTTATTTGGATATTGTCAAAAAGAAAAGAGAACACAATATAGACATTCCTATTGTCGCCATCGGCGGTATTTGCAAAGATGATATTCCTGGAATATTAGACTGCGGTATCGATGGCATTGCCTTGAGCGGCAGTGTTTTAAGAGCGGAAAATCCGATAGAAGAAATGAAAGATATAGTAAATGAATTATTAACTAATAATCTAAAAATATGAAATCATATTTGAAAATTTCATATCCATGCTCGGAAAAGGTTTATGTTAACGGAACAATACATCCGAGTGTGAGGGTAGGCATGCGCATGGTGACGCAGATGCCGACAGTTTCTATTAAAGATGGAGAACGTATAGAAAGAGCGAATCCATCTGTTTATATTTATGATACTTCCGGACCTTATGGAGATAATAACATCGACATTGATTTGGAAAAAGGTCTGCCGCACTTGCGTGAGACGTGGATTAAAGATAGAGCCGCGAGAGACAATTATGTTTGTCAGATGTATTACGCTAAAAAAGGCATCATAACTCCGGAAATGGAATATGTCGCAATACGCGAGAACATGAATTGTCAGACACTCGGCATAGATACTCATATCACTCCGGAATTTGTCCGCGATGAGGTGGCTTGTGGCAGAGCGGTCATTCCTGCAAATATCAATCATCCCGAAGCAGAACCGATGATTATTGGCAAAAACTTCTTGACGAAAATAAATGCTAATATCGGAAATTCTGCAACCACATCAAGCATAGAGGAGGAAGTTGAAAAAGCGATATGGGCTTGCAAATGGGGAGCAGATACCATTATGGATTTATCAACAGGTTCGGACATTCACGAGACAAGAGAGTGGATTTTGCGTAACAGTCCGGTTCCAATCGGCACAGTGCCAATATATCAGGCGATGGAGCGTGTGAACGGCAAAGCGGAGAATCTCACTTGGGATATATATCGTGATGTGCTGATAGAGCAGTGTGAACAAGGTGTGGATTATTTTACCATACATTGCGGAATAAGATTGAAGAATATCATGCTTGCTGCTGAACGACTTACGGGCGTGGTGAGTCGTGGCGGAAGCATCATCTCGAAATGGTGTCAGATACATCAAAAGGAGAGTTTCCTTTATGAACATTTTGATGATATATGCGATATCGCTGCGAGATACGATGTCGCGCTTTCTCTCGGCGATGGGTTGAGACCTGGAAGTATTTACGATGCCAACGACGCTGCTCAGTTTGCTGAGTTGGATACGATGGGAGAGTTGGTAGAAAGAGCTTGGGCTAAGAATGTACAGGTATTTATCGAAGGACCTGGACATGTGCCGATGCATAAGATTAAAGAGAATATGGAACGTCAGGTTGAGAAATGTCATAACGCACCATTCTACACTTTAGGACCTTTGGTGACAGACATCGCGCCTGGCTATGACCATATAACATCTGCTATTGGCGCGGCGCAGATAGGCTGGTATGGAACAGCAATGCTTTGCTATGTCACTCCTAAAGAACATCTTTCGCTTCCTGATAGGGAAGACGTGCGTGAAGGAGTTGTCGCCTTTAAGTTGGCAGCTCATGCTGCTGATATCGCAAAACAACATCCAGGAGCGATGGTACGCGATAATGCGTTGAGCAAGGCACGTTATGAGTTCCGATGGAAAGACCAGTTCAATCTCAGTCTGGACCCAGAGAGAGCTTTGGAATATTACAAGTCTTCAAATAATGTCGGAGGCAAATACTGCACAATGTGCGGACCGAATTTCTGCGCTATGAAAATCAGTCATACGATATGTGACGAATAATAATTAAAAATATCATTAACAATTTATATTAAAACTTTAAACAATGATTGAGAAAAAAGTATCACAGGGAATTATCAGTACCTATTTCAGTAAGTTAGAAAAGAATTTGGAATTAGATGTCGCTATTGTCGGTGGCGGCCCTTCTGGTATCGTTGCAGCGTATTACCTCGCGAAAGCAGGCAAGAGAGTCGCTTTGTTCGACAGGAAATTATCTCCAGGCGGAGGCATGTGGGGCGGTGCGATGATGTTCAATCAGATTGTGGTGCAGAAAGAAGCCCTCGACATCATCATGGAATTTGACATCAACTACGAACAATACACCGACGATTTATTTGTCATGGATTCTGTTGAAAGCACATCCGCATTACTTTACAAGGCAGTACATGCTGGCGCAACAGTTTTTAACTGCTATTCCGTTGAAGATGTTGTCTTTAAAGACAATAAAGTAAGCGGCGTTGTCGTCAATTGGACACCAGTGTTGAGAGAAGGACTTCATGTTGACCCTCTCAATATCATGGCAAAATGCGTTGTCGATGGCACTGGTCATGACAGCGAAATGTGTAAGACAGTTGCTCGCAAGAATGGAATCCGTCTCGCAACTGATACCGGCGACGTGATTGGCGAACGTTCTTTGGATGTCGTCACGGGCGAGAATGAAGTCGTGAACGGAACTAAAGAGATTTATCCTGGACTTTACGTCTGCGGTATGGCGGCGTCAGCAGTCAGCGGCACACCTCGCATGGGACCAATCTTCGGAGGAATGTTACTCTCAGGCAAGAAAGTCGCGGAACTTATCTTAGAAAGACAAATGGCTAATGACTAATGACCAATGATAAATAGCAAATGGCAGAAGTTGTCTTTAGGATTTGATATTTAAATCATTAAGGTGATTTCTGTGTTGAAGCAGAAGTCACCTTGAGTTATGTATAAGAAAATGAAACTGATAGCGATAACACGACCTTCGATGATAGAAGACGAAGCCCGTCATATTCATAAATTATTAGAAACTGGATTTGATATCGTACATCTCAGAAAACCTGATGCAGATGTTGAGCAATGCAGACGCTTGTTGAGAGAATTATCCGACGAAGACAGAAGGAAAATCATAATCCACGACTATCACGAACTGATAAACGAATTCGACTTGAAAGGACTGCATTTCAACAAGAATGTAACTATTGTACCTCAAGATTATGAAGGATTTAAGACAAAGTCATGTCATTCTTTTGAAGAAGTGATGAAATACAAAAACGATTACGACTATGTGTTTTTAAGTCCCATTTTCGACAGTATTTCTAAGGTAGGATATAAGTCGGCATTCACAGAAGAGATGTTGAAAGATGCTAGTAAAAAAGGCATTATTGATGAAAAAGTCGTAGCCTTAGGCGGCGTCACCTTTGACAAGATACCATATTTAAAAAAGTTGAATTTCGGAGGAGCAGCGATGATGGGAGGAGCTTTTTAATTAGGAATTAGGAATGAGGAGTTAGAAATTAGAAGTTGGTTGGTCGCTGAGCTTGTCGAAGCGCCAACTGTAGAGACGTATCAATTACAACATAAAATAAACAATATGAAAATTGCTGCGTCTCAAGAATTTGTTGTTTTGAGACGCAGCAATGTGTGTTTATATGCAGGAAAATCCTTATCAATCCAACATCAAACTCATGAAAGCTGCTTGTTTGTTGAATGCCTGTAGTTTCTCTGGAAGGTTTTCTGTGTTGTATCCGAACAAGGCTTGTGTGAGTTGTTCGATGTCAACGACATTGGCTCCTATAGAGTTTTTCTTGTCGAGCTCGCCGTTGTTGATATAATATGTACCGTTGTTTTGTGTCAGAATAGGGTCAACGATGGATATTTCAATCTTCATCTTAGGATGCGTCATGGCATAGATGCGAAGCATTGTCTCAGCATCGATGATTCTTGCCATGCCGAGTTTGTGTGTCTTTTGTCCTGGAACAGGAGGGATGATGATATTGATAGTGTCGTTGTTGAAGATGTTAGCCGCTGCTGTTATCAAATCGGTGAAAATGGCAGTGGATTCCGCTAATATGTCTTTGATGAAAATCTCGTCGTTTCTCAAATAACAGAATGCCAATCCGCAGATGTCTTCTCCATATTTTGCGACAAGAAGATGGTTGTCAAATAATTCCATATCTTCATTGATGACGCCGAAGTCGTATTCATCATGCTGAATGCAGCAGTTACGAGCTCTCATCTTACTGTTGAAATAATCATAAACCTGATAAAAATCAAGCTCTGACTCATCTTGTAGTCTTGTAGTCTTGCAGTCTTGCAGACTTATAATCTGACAACCAGAAGCAGGCTGATCGCTGACGGCTGATCGCTGATTGCTTTTGATTCTAATCTTTGAATAGTCGAAAGTCGGGATGAAGTTGGTTCCTTCGTAATAGTTGAAGAGACTCTCTGATGCAGGGATGAGCGCAGCGAAACAGGCACCGTTGTTTTTAGCCTGATTTAATGCTTTGATGATTAAATCGTTCATCAATCCTTGCGAGCGATATTCAGGATCGGTGCAGCAGCCTGAGAGGTAGGAGCATCCAATAGTCTTTCCATAATAAGAAAAAGGGTAGGAGATGAGCTGCATCGCTGAGACTACCTTGCCGTCTTTTTCAATATGAATGTTGTCTTGTTCGTTGTATCGTTTCTCAAAATAAAAATCAACGAATTGCTTGTCTTCCTCGCTGAAGCATTTGTCCCAAAGTGCTTTGGTTTGATTCTTTATGTTATTTTCCATAAAATTATTTGTCAAATGTTGTTTTGCCTTCGATATGCTCAGGCATCAATTGCGGTCACTGAGCTTGTCGAAGTGACAATAAATTAAACTTAAAAACTCTCCACAAATTCCAAATTGAAATCGATTATTTCTTGATTTAAAATGCAAATCTGGAATTTCACGTCTTTAAATCTCAACTGTTCAACAGCTTCTTCCGCGCTGATGATGTTTTTCTCATAATCGCTAACAATATCAGCTATTTCGTCATAAATTCCACCAGCGATGACGATATCGTAGTCGGCGGTAACGTCTTTGCCTTTGCGACATTCAACGACGAAATTCAACCATTCTTTATTATATGTTTCAAACTCGTTGAAACGATATCCTACGTTTTTGGTTTTGAAGTAATTAAACTCATAAACGCTAACGACAGCATTGTCTCCCGTTTTTCTTGCCAATGCTTCAGCTTCGATTTTTGAATTTGTCAGATAAAATCCCTTTCCGAAACCAAGATTTTCACCGTTAACATCAACTGAAGGTTTCTTTACTTCCGCAGAAGAAATATGATATACTGTAATGTTCATTTTTTTTATTTTTAAAGTTTTTCAAATATTATATTTGGTTCTTTTGTCATCTCAATCAAGCGATTAGCAATTTTATTCCAATTAAAATCACTATTGAGCATTACAATTGATTCGTTAAAATTAATGTCATCAAAATATGTCAATGCTTTGATTGGCATCAATATGTTTGAATTTGTGATTTTCATGACAAAAAACTGAAGCATTTCATCCAATGAAAATTGTGATGATAAATAAGCAATGTCGATAAAATCTTTAATTCTTGAACCGTTATCAGTAATACTTAATAACTTCATCGCTATTATATCAGGAATGCTTTCCAATCTTACATCATCAATAATCTCACAGTTATATAAATGAGGGTAATCGAATTTAATGAAATCGACTTTTATACCATTGATGAATCCTTTAAGAGTCTGTGATCTGGAATAAGAAACCTTAAAATCATATTTTTTAATTAACATTGTTTTAATCTCTTCCAAATCAAAAGTCTCAGATGTGAAGAAGTCAAGGTCAATGCTTTTACGATGACCTAAATGCAAAGACAGTGCAGTGCCTCCAACAAGATTGAAAGATGATAATAAAGTCTCTTTCTGTAAATCAGTTAAAAGTTCCAATGTTTTTGGTTCAATTGTCTCTTTGTACAACATCTCAATTCTTCTCTTTTTAGATTAAAAAATATGCATACAAAATTTATATCGATATCATTGAGATATGGTATGGTTTTGATAATTTCTCTAAAACCTTCAATGCCACCATATAAATCAAAAGCCGCATAATAATCTTCTGGCGTTCCTAATTCTATAACTCTTTGAACTACTATTGATTTAGAATTATGCCAATCAAAATTATCAATGTCGTATTCCCATAATAGAGAACGATTTATACTATGATTTCCTGATTTATATTTATCTAAAAATACCATACGGCAAAAATAATAAAAAGTCGTAAAGTCGCAATGTTTTTTCTCTTTGTGACTTTGAGTCACTGGGTCTCTGCGTCTTTATTCATTCCTAATTGTCAACAATCCTTTAGTAATCAGAAACTCCGGATTATACGACATTTTCGCTTTTCTCAAGCCTTCAATTCCAAGGTCTTCCTCACGATTAACATATATGAATTCTTCTGGAATATCTTTTGCAAACATATTGTTTATCATAGTGAAAGCTCCTAGATATCTTATGTCTGCTTTTTCAAAATGAACTCCGAAGGTCTTGTGATTGATAGGGAAACCGAATGTGAATGCGACTACATTATTATCTACAAACAAAACTCCGCCTTTTATTCCAATCTCTTCAGCGTGATTCATCGCAAATAATAACGCTTGTCGTTCGCTGTCAATGTTTTGATGTCTGTAATCTTCGTTCGATTCGTACCACTCGTTTTCTTTTTCTATGCATAATTTAATAAGTTCCGGCGTGGCTGACTTATATTCCCAGTTAGGGTAAGTCTTCATGAATCTGTTGACATGATTTCTCTTCTGCTGGAACTTATTTCCTTTCAAAGTGGCAAGGTCTTCTCTAAGATATACATAGTCAAAGAAATCGCGGTTAGGCATGAGGTTGAATCTTTCTCTCATCTCATCGCTGAGCTGGTTCTCCACGAAATGACAGGCGGCGTGCATTATAAAAGGAATTCCAAGTGACTCGGATTCTTTTATCAGTTTCTCGACGATATGATCAGCATTGCCTTTGCCGATAGGCATCATGAAAATCTCTTTTCCTTCGCTGAGATATTTAAGCACCAAGAAATCATCAACGACGGCATATTTCGTCTGATACAAAAAACGCCACGACACATGATTCGCGAACGACAATTCGCAATTACAGCAGTCGTTCGGGAATATGTATGATGTTATTATCTCTTTGTCTTCTAATGTAATATCTTTAAAGTCAATCATATTTTTTACTTTATTTTAGACGTGTCAATGATTGATTATTTTTAAGGAATCATTGACACGTATCTACTTGTCGTCTCGTAGTCTTGTAGTCTTGTGGACTTAACAAAGCGCATTCATGCTAGGAGTGAAGTCGATTTGAATCATCTGTGAGAATATCTGTGCGGTCTCAACAGGCGAGTATCCGAGTTCTGCTGCAGCGATGTTGAAAATCAATTCCACTTCGTTTACGCTTATGTCTTTATCAGCTAAAGCAATTGATATTAGATAACGCAACATTCCTTCGCGTGTCTCTGGATTTATCTCGATAAGTCTCTTTATTGAATCTTTAAATAATTTGACAATGTCTTCTTTCACGATATCATCCAAGAAACTCTTAGGGAATATCTCCAATACTGACAACTCGCTGAGAATCATTTCTATTTCGTCTTCTGTTATCTTGTTGTCGCTATTAGCGATAATCAAGCCAGCAGTCGCGATGAAGTTGGCCATATTAGAATCGAGCTCAGAATTTCTTACTTTCAACAAGATGTCGATGAGGTCTTCCATGCCGTTTTCCAATTCTTCTTTGCTTTCGCCATTTTCTTTAAAGAACACACTTTTTGAAAATTGGTTCAAAGCCTCGACTCTGATAGGGTTGATTGGGTGTGTGGCGAAGTTGATGCCTTTGTCATTGCGGAAATATTCAAGACGTTTCTTGTTGTCTTCCAGGAATGCCTCTACTTTCATATCCATCTTATTGAAATCCAATCCTGATGACATCTTGAAGAACGCTGATATGCAGACGTTTAAGTTAGGCATTGCCATATAACCGAAACGGTCGGCGACGAGTTCTGATAGTTGTTGCCACAGTCTGATTTTATATTGGAGAGTGATTGGTATTGGAGCGCCGTGAGGGAATACGAAGTTGATGAGTTTCACCAAAGTGGCGTTTTTGTTTATGAGGTGTCCCATCTCGTGACCGATAACGAAGCGAAGCTCGTCGTCGCTCATCAGTTGGATGAGAGAAGAGTTGACGTTGATGATGTTAGGCTCGCCTTCTTCCTGAGCGGCTATTGCGAAAGCATTGACGGAAGGATCGCCGGTGATATAGAAATCGACAGGCTCGGTGAATTCTAACGCTTCTTTAATCTCGTTGAAGATCTTGTAATAACGAGATAGCGTTCCTTCTTCAACTTTAAAGCTGTGGCCTTCGAGCATGCTGCGATAATAATTATCTGAGAAAGGTATCTTAGCTAATTTTATTATTTCTTCAACAACATTTCCTTGTAAAGCATTGTAAATCTGGGTGCTGAGTTCCACTTCCAATGGAAGTCCATATTCAGCTATCATTTGTTTTGTTTCCATATCTAACAAATTATTTGGTTTTAATTACGATTGTAAAGATACTATTTTTTGGATTCTTCAACAACTCTCTTTTTCCATGAATCTGGATAGCCTGCTTGTTTAGGTCTTGCTGGATATCCGTGTCCGTTGTCGATGAATTTGCCGTTTTCTTCTTGCTTGATATTACTATCTAAATATTTGACCAATAAGAAGTTGTCTAATTCCTTCCAACGTTTGAATGTGTTCTTGCCTGCTTGTGATGAGAACTCTGTCAAGAATGCTATTGTCTCTTCTTTTGAGTTTTCTAACAAGCTCAATGCTTTTTCGTCAGTTGCTTTGACTTGTTCCTGATATGTTGTCTCTAATTCTTTCTGTACCTTTTGTAAGTCGCCTATGACTCTGTTATAGAACAAGTATTTGAAGTGAGCGACTCTGTTGAAGAGCCAGAAAGCTGAGTTGTCGGAATATGTTATCATATTGCCGTTGCCTTGTCTGAATTCTTCTGTCACTTCTGTTATTGAGCAGTAGAATGGGGTATAAACTGTTGAGTTGGTATCGTCAACGCCGAACCAGATGATGCCGCCAATTTCGTTTGGCAACCAGTTTCTTGTCTGTGCTATGAAAGAGAAACCTGTCTGTTGTGTGACGGTGCTTCTTTCATGGAAATATTCTTGTCCTTCGTATTCCCAGTAGAGAGGAGTCCAGCGGTAAGGAGATCCGAATGGGTCTGAGCCTGCGCCTTGTGACTTGTCTAATTCTGTGTTTTGGAAGTGGTTACGCATGAAATACATCATGTCGTCTAAAGATATTTTTCTGTTAGGCTTAACGTAAAGAGGCATTCTTGGGTTGTCGAGGTTCTGGCCTGTAGCGTAATCCCAATATTGATCCATGTCGTCGCATACGTCGTTGAACATCATCCATACGCGGAGGTCGCAGATACGGGCTGCAGAGAAATCGACAGGGGCGAAGGCAGCGCTGAAGTCGAAGTCGGCGTCCTTACCGCTGAAGTAGTTCTTTCTTCTAGCGAAGTCGATGATGTCGTGTTTATAGATGATTTCAACATCTTGATTATAAAGCTTCTTCCAGTCTTTGTCGGTGATAGATTTCTTGCCGTCGCGGAGTGGGAATGTGGTGATACGAGCTGCGTTGGCGTGACCTGAGACGTAGCCGTCTGGGATGCGGATCGCTACCCATACCGCGCCTTTGTCGGCATTTATGGTGTCGTTTGATTTCTTGTCATAAACAGGATTATATCCTTTTCCTATGATTTCCATATACCAGACTTCGTTAGCGTCGGAGATGGAGAAAGTCTCGCCGTCGCTGCCGTAGCCGTATTCTTCAACTAAATCAGCCATTATCTTTATCGCTTCACGTGCTGATGTGCTGCGTTCGAGTGCCATGAACATAAGGCTGCCGTAGTCGATGAGACCGTTAGGGTCGATGAGTTCTGTGCGGCCGCCGAATGTTGTCTCGCCGAGAGCTACTTGGTTTTCATTGATATAACCTACCACTTGGTAAGTGTGAGCTGGCTGTGGAACGTAGCCTCTGACGGCATTGGTGCCGCGGTCGTATATGGTACGCATGCTGCCCGGAGTCCAGTCGGCAGCAGGGGTGAAGTAGAGCTCTCCGTATCTGATGTGAGAGTCGGCAGCATAGGTTATGAAGTTGGAGCCGTCAACAGACGCGCCTTTTGTTACGAGGAAGTTGGTACATGCTTGTGAGTCAATGTTTAATAATATGATAAACATTGCTAATAATAATGATTTCAGTTTTCTCATATTTGATATTTTTTTATTTACAAAGATAATTAAAATGGCCATAATTCTGTATCTTTGTAAAAAATTATGCGATGAAATTTCAGACGACACCATTGGCGGAGAGACTGCGCCCGACATCTTTGGAGCAATATATTGGACAAGAGCATCTTGTTGGAGAGAACGCTGTTTTACGTCATGCTATAGAGAGCGGCAGGATTCACTCTATGATATTCTGGGGACCTCCTGGCGTGGGCAAGACGACTCTCGCTTCTATCATATCCAAACAGGTCAAACGTCAGTTTTATGTCCTTAACGCTGTGAGCAGCGGCGTCAAGGATGTCAGAGAGGTGTTCGACAGAGCTCGCATGGCTCCAGATACTCCTATATTATTTATCGATGAAATACATCGCTTCAATAAGTCTCAGCAGGATTCATTGCTCAATGCCGTTGAGAAAGGTCTGGTAATATTAATAGGCGCTACTACTGAAAATCCAAGCTTCGAGGTCATTTCGCCTCTTTTGTCGAGATGTCAGATATATGTGATGAAACCTTTGGAGAAGGTTGATCTGGAGAAACTGATTAGCACGGCTACCGCTGTGCTGGAAAACGACTACGGCAAGAAGATCGTCTTCGAAGAGAAAGAGGCTCTTATGCATATAAGCGGCGGCGACGCACGTAAGTTGTTGAATGCAATAGACCTTGTTGTTGGAATGATGGCGGAGGTTAACCCTGATGCTGAGACACTGACGATAACAAATGAGATAACCACGCAATATATACAGAGCAATCTCTTGAAATATGATAGGTTGGGTGAGATGCATTATGATATCATCTCGGCATTCATCAAGTCGATGCGTGGCAGCGATCCTAATGCCGCTGTATATTATCTGGCTCGTATGATAGAGGCTGGCGAAGATCCTTTGTTTATCGCTCGCCGTATGTTGATACTCGCTTCGGAAGATATCGGCAATGCTAATCCCAATGCGCTTCTGCTTGCCAACACCTGCTTCGATGCCGTTAGTAAGATTGGTTTCCCTGAAAGCAGGATAATACTTTCACAGACTGCTATTTATCTGGCATCCTCGCCAAAGAGCAACGCTTCTTATATGGCTATCAATATGGCGCAGGATGTTGTGCGCAAGACTGGCGACCTCAGCGTTCCTATGCATCTGCGCAATGCACCGACCAAATTGATGAAAGATTTAGGCTATAAAGACGGTTACAAATACGCTCATGACTATGAAGGTAACTTCGTAGAACTTGAATTTCTCCCGCAAGAGATTTCCGGTACTAAATTCTATCAGCCTCAAAACAATCCTCGTGAAAGAGAAATACAGAACTCACTTAGAAACAAATGGAAAGAGAAGTACGGGTATTAGGATGTATAATAGAATACCAGAAACAATACTTCAGTTCGTCATTTGCCGATTCAATCAAAAGACGTTTCCTCAATAGAATCTTGAAAGCCATGAATCTATGAATTTGATTCACGTGCATATGCCCCCAAAGTACATGCTTGACAAAGATAAGCATCGGTGTCGCGACTTTCTTTTTTTTTAATTCAACGAACTTGTTATAGAAAATTGCTTTTGTAAAAAAATGATGACAATGCTTGCATATATAAATGATATATAAATGTATCAGATATTAATACCCTCCTAGATGGAACATTATGGGATTGTTATCATTTCGGCATCAGAGAAATGACTTGGCTTGTTCCTATGTTTTTTCCAGTCATCAATGAGATGTTTTTTTATTGTTTCATTAAAAAATTGCATAAGTCGTCTACCATATAAAAAAAATAATAACTTTGTTTGTCGGATAACATAACGTTTTGTTCTTAATGTTAGCACTTAAAAGATACAGAAAATATAGTTATGTTATTCATTTTTAATATTATTTTATATAGAACTCACGTTGTTTTAAATTTAGAATTTTGTATGAAAAGATTTTTATTCATAATATTTTCATTGGTATCGATGAATGTTTTTGCGCAACATGATAAGAAAGAATTTTCTTACACACAAAATAAATCGAATCTAGTTTTTACTGTTAAAGGTGTATCTTTTACAATGATAGCTGTGGAGGGCGATACTTTTTGGATGGGTGCTATATCCGAATCTTTCAATGAGCCCTGGACTAATAGTAAACCAATACATAAAGTTACGTTGAGTGACTTTTATATTGGTGAAACAGAAGTAACTCAGGATTTATGGGTAGCGGTGATGGGAACAAATCCAAGCCGTTACATAGGAAGTCGAAAACCGGTTGAGAATGTTTCGTGGGATGACTGCCAAGAATTTATAGATAAATTAAATCAGCTTACGGGTAAGAAATTTAAGTTACCATCAGAAGCAGAATGGGAGTTTGCTGCAAGAGGCGGTATTAAATCTAAGGAATATAGATATAGTGGAAGTGATACATTGGATTGTGTGGCATGGTACTCTGATAACAGTGAATCACAGACACATAATGTAATGACAAAGGTGGCAAATGAATTGGGTATTTATGATATGACAGGCAATGTATGGGAATGGTGCCATGACTGGTTTGGTAGTTATAAAAATGGATGGCTAAACAATCCTCAAGGGCCAGACCGTGGACAATTTCGAGTTATCCGTGGAAGTTGTTGGCTTAGCAAAGGAAAGTGTTGTCACGTCTCTAATCGTAGTTTTAAAAAACCTAACAACGAATATAAATTTATAGGACTACGCTTGTGTCTTGAAGACTAATAAAACTTGTGGTATCAGCATCTCAATGCCGTCATTATTAATAATGTAATCGGATTTGCTGATTTTTATTTCTTCATCCCATTGAAGTCGCATCCTTGAGCGTACATTTTCCTCATCGCATTTGTCGCGTAGCATAGCTCTTCTCAACCTCACTTCTTCAGGCGCAGACACAAAGATGATCTTGTCAAATTGCTTGTCGAAATTTTTTTCAAATAATATGGCTGATTCAAAAAGAATAAAGTCGGATGTTTGCTTTTCGCACCATTCATCGAAAACCTGATTTAGCTTAGGATATAAAAGCGACTCTATAAACTTTAAGGCTTCTTCATTTTGAAAGAGATGATAGGAGAGAAGTTTCTTGTTGAGACTTCCGTCGGCGAAATATACTTCTTCTCCGAAATGATTGGTTATTTCTTTTTTTATTTCAGGAAGGAAATATAATTTCTTTGTCTCTTCGTCTGAATGGAAAGTATTGATGCCAAGATGGTTGAATATTTTACATACGAGGCTCTTGCCGCAGCCTATATTACCTGTTATAGCTATCTTCTTAATTTTCATTTTCTTCAATGATGATATATTCAACTTCTTTTGGCTCTATGCTTAAAATTCTAGTATTGCTAGGATAGTCTATTAAATATACAGGGAGGAAGTTGTTCTTTGAAGATATGTCGGCAGTGTCGATGCTTATAATGAATAAATTGTCTTTGATGATGTTGTAATCTGTCAAAGAGACAATATATTTAATATTAACCTTGTCAGGGAAAAGTCTAAGTTTCTTGTTTGAGTTGTTTGCTATTTTAACATTGGCAATAGCTTCGGTGTATTTCTCTACGTTAATCTTAATGTTGACTTCTTTGTTGTCAACATTGATCATTTCTTCTGTATGAAGAGGCACGTTGATATCAATATTGGAATTGATATTTTTTAAGCTGATGCTTTCGGTGTAGATGTTGTCGATTTCTTTTAACTTTGATTTAGGTCCATAAATGGTAACAGAATCAGGATTTATCTGGATTCTGCCATGTCTGTTGTATTGTTTCTCGTATGACAAGTCGAGTTTAGGTGTGACCTTGACCTTTAAAGAATCTAATTGTTCCATTTTGATGATGATTCTGTTTTCATCGAATGAAACTTCGCTTGGCTCTATTGTCAGGTAGTTGGCCACTTTTTCTTTGGCGTAGCTTATACTGAAAGAGTAGGTGCTTTCACTGTCTTTATGTAAAGGCACCTCCTCTAACGATATATCTACTTTCCTTTTTGACGCTGGCTTGAAATAATAATTCAATAACTCGAAGCCGCTTGTCGATAATGTGACTTTTAACTCTTGGCTTTTGTCAACTACTACTAAATCTGCCGGAGCGTCTTTGATGTCAATGGTAAGAGATTCTGTCACTGTGTAATTGGCTGACAGTTTGATGAGCAGCCAGAACAGTGCAGCTATTGTAACAAAAAATACTATGCTGCTGAACTGATGCAGCGATTGTTGTTCTTGTTTTTTTCTTACCATTTATCTTGATTTTATTGAGCGCCGCCTACTTGGCTTGCGTTAGGAATGATAGCTGATTTTTCAAATTCGATAGAAGCATTAGGATCAACACTAACGAGAACTGTGTTTTCTCTAACTTCAATAACTTTACCATGGATACCGCCGATAGTAACGATTTTGTCACCTTTCTTGAGGTTTTCACGGAATTTTTGTTGTTCTTTAGCTCTCTTGTTCTGTGGACGAATGAAGAATAACCAGAAGATAACGAAGATTAAAACAATCATTAAAATCCCTGAAAAAGAAGAACCTTGTTGTTGTGCTGCTTGGAGCAATGTAATGTTTAAAACGTTCATAATAATTTGTTTAAAATGTGTTAATATTTTCTACTTGTGCTTTTATTCTTAATATTGTCTCTGAAGGATTTGTATTTGCTTTAACTACAAGTCGTTTGTTTTGGAATCCCTTGTGGCCTTTGCTGTCGTATGTGATGGTAATCTTGCCAGTTTCACCCGGTTTTATTGGCTGATTTGAATACTCTGGCGAGGTGCATCCACATGTCTTTTCAATGCTGGTGATGATAAGCGGAGCGTTGCCTATATTCTTGAACTTGAATGTGTAACTGACTTGTTCGCCTTGCAATATCTTGCCGAAGTCATGTTCTGTCTTTTCGAATTTAATGGCTGGCGCGCTTGCTCCTTTGTTGATGCCATCAGCGCTGACAGGGTTGTTGACCAGGCTCGCATTGATAGAGCTGTCTTTTGATTCACAAGAAAATAATCCTAATATAACGACTAATGCTAAAATAAATCTTTTCATTTTTCTTTATTATTTAACGTTTGAATTGTTGTTTTGTTCAATGTATCAGCGGCCGCTGCCGAAAATTGTTACTGAACCTTGGTAACGGTGATTGTCATATTCTCCAATACATTCTAATACATAGAAATATGTCGCATCTGGCAAATTGCCTCCGTCCCAATCGTTTTGGTAATCGTCAGATTTATATACTATTCGTCCCCATCTGTTGAAAATGGTCAACTCGGTTCTCAAATAATAATCATTAAGAATATTATATGATTCGTATTCGAAACCTCTTGTGTTTTCATCATTTCCATCTTCTGCATTGAATGAAGGGTCGTTGTCGATGATGAAGTAATCGTTAATGCCGTCGCCGTTAGGAGTGAAGATGTTAGGTATCTTCAACTTGACAGGAAGAACTATGATGTTTGCAGAGAATGTGGTGTCGCATCCGTATTCTGCTGATTTTATGTTCAGTTCAACTCTGTAAGGATTTCCTTCTTTTGAAACTTGTTGATATACATTAACAGGATTTTCCAAAATAGAAGTGATGCTTATTTCTCCATTGTTGTCGGGATTGTTGAAGAAGGCCCATGACCATGAGTTGGTTTCAACTAACTCGACTTCACCTTCAAAACCGAATGTCACGTAAGGATTTTGTATATATGCTGTGTCCTTTGGTGTTGACACGATTTCTAATTTTGGATTTGGATATGCGCTTGGAGTGAATGTAGCGGTCTGTGTGCAGCTGTCACCAGCAGGAGTGATGCCTGTTACGTTGACATAATATTCTTTCCATGCTTTCAGACCTATTGCTTCTTGTGGGTTGCCTGGATTTGTCCAAACATTATCGCCGAAATCAGAACCCCATTCATATATGAATCTGTCGAATCCTTCTCCGCTTGCTGTCGCAATGACTTTTGCGTTCTGTCCGTTCTCAGCTTTGTTGTTGCTGCATGTCAACTGTGTCTGCTCAAACTCAATGTCGAATTGATTCATCATTGTTATTATGATTTCATCACTGCATTCTTCTTGAGTTTGATTGTTGGTGACAACAACACTGTATTTTACGTTGTTTGTTGTTATTTCTGTGGTAAGGTAAAAACTGTTCTCGCCGCTAATGACAATTCCGTTCTTCATCCATTGATATGAACAGTTGGAATCATAAGTGACTGATAGACTTATTTCTTCTCCATAACAAACTGGCAGACTAACTCCGTCTGTTAATTTTATTTCACAATCTGTCTGTGCTTTTAAACAAAATGAATTGATTATGAATATCAATAATATAGATATTTTGAGAAAAATGTTGTTTCTTAACTTCTTGTTCATTCTAGAAATGCTTTTTGATGTTTGCAAAGATAATAAAAAACTCTGTATAAATAATGTGAATCAGCGCCTTTTATTGTCATATTTGGAAAAAATAATCTTTATTTCTTCTTAGGGAATAATCTTTTCTTGATTGTTATTAACGTATGGTGACAAAATGTCATTTTTATTGGATTGGAAATACTTTTGATAAACATAAAAACAAACAACAGAAAGGATATAAAATGGATTTTAATCAATTCACAATTAAATCTCAAGAGGCTATCAAGAAAGCTGAAGAGATTGCTAAAACTAATGGGAATCAATCTATTGAAAATGTTCATCTTCTAAAAGCTCTGATTAAGTCTGACGATTATCTTGTTCCTAACTTGTTTGATAAATTAGGTGTCAACGTCGAGATTTTCAATCAGGCACTCGATAAAACAATAGCATCATTGCCTAAGGTTCAAGGCGGTGATCTTTATCTCTCAAACGAAACCAATAAAGCGTTGCAGTCAGCATTGAGCGAAGCTAAAAGCATGGGCGACGATTACGTCTCTATCGATCATATTTTATTAGGAATTTATGACACTCCTTCAACGGCATCTCAGATGATGAAGGACAACGGCATGAAACGTAAAGATTTGGAAGAGGTGATACGTCAGCTGCGCAAAGGCAAGAAAGTGGATAACCCTCATTCTGAACAGAACTACGACTCCTTGAATCGTTATGCACGTAACTTCAACGAGATGGCGTCTTCCGGCAAACTTGACCCTGTCATCGGCCGTGATGATGAGATAAGAAGAGTGCTGCAGATCTTGTCGAGAAGAACCAAGAATAACCCAATATTAATCGGTGAGCCTGGAGTCGGTAAGACCGCCATCGCCGAAGGTCTTGCCCAAAGAATAGTGAGCGGCGATGTGCCTGAGAATCTGCAGTCTAAAAAGGTTTATTCTCTTGATATGGGCGCTCTTATTGCTGGAGCGAAATACCAAGGAGAGTTTGAAGAACGTCTTAAAAATGTGGTGAAAGAGGTGGTCGACAGCGAAGGTGAGATTATTCTTTTCATCGATGAGATACACACTCTCGTAGGCGCTGGAGCTTCTAATGGCGCGATGGACGCTGCTAATATCCTAAAGCCTGCTCTTGCCCGCGGTGAACTGCAGGCTGTAGGCGCAACTACTCTTAATGAATATCAGAAGTATTTCGAGAAAGACAAGGCTCTTGAACGTCGTTTTCAAATCGTTATGGTCGACGAGCCTTCCGAAGAGTCTGCTATTTCAATCTTAAGAGGTCTTAAGGAAAAATATGAGAACCATCATCAGGTGAGAATACTTGATGAGGCTATAATTGCTGCCGTTGACCTTTCAATTCGTTATATATCAAATCGTTTCCTTCCTGATAAAGCAATCGACCTTGTCGATGAGGCTGCATCTCGATTGAGGCTGCAAATCAATTCCTTGCCGGAAGAATTGGAAAATATTCAGCGTAAGATACGTCAGCTTGAGATTGAGCGCGAGGCGATAAAACGCGAGAACGATACCAAGAAAATTGAGGAGCTCTCTAAAGTGATAGCAGAACTTAACGACGAACGTTCTAAGATAAAGTCTCGCTGGGAGACAGAACGCTCTTTCATAGAGAAGATTCAAAAGGAAAAGAAAAACATAGAGTTATATCGTCATGAAGCGGAATCGGCTGAACGTGACGGCAACTATGGGCTTGTAGCGGAACTTCGCTATGGCAAGATTCCTAACGCTGAAAAAGCAATTGAACTGGCAAAAGAGGAGCTGCTTAAAGTCCAGGGTGATAATCCTCTTATCGATGAGGTCGTCAATGCTGAGGATATAGCTGAAATCGTATCTCGATGGACAGGCATCCCTGTTAATAAAATGTTGCAAAGCGAACGTGAGAAACTTCTTAATCTCGAGAATGAATTGCATAAACGTGTTGTGGGTCAGGATGAAGCTATTGTCGCTGTTTCTGACGCAATAAGAAGGAGCAGGGCAGGACTTCAAGACGCTCGTCGTCCGATAGGTTCGTTTATATTCTTGGGAACGACAGGCGTAGGCAAGACGGAACTTGCCAAGGCTCTCGCTGAGTTTCTCTTCGACGATGAAAATAATATGGTGCGTATCGACATGTCAGAATACCAGGAACGTCATTCCGTCTCCCGATTGATAGGAGCGCCTCCAGGTTATGTGGGTTATGATGAGAGCGGACAACTTACTGAAGCTGTTCGTCGTAAGCCTTATTCTGTCGTGCTTCTCGATGAGATAGAAAAGGCGCATCAGGACGTGTATAATATTCTGCTTCAGATTCTTGACGACGGACGTCTGACCGACAACAAAGGTCGTTTGGTTGACTTTAAAAACACTATCATCATCATGACTTCTAATATAGGTGCGATGGCTATACAGGAGATGATTACGAAGAACGAAGAACTGAGAACTAAGAACGAAGAACTTGAGGCTCATAGCTCAGGGCTCAAAGCTCAAAACTCAGACACTGACTTTGACGATATGCGTAATAAGGTTATGGAAATATTGCGTCAGTTCATGAAGCCTGAATTCCTGAATCGTATAGATGACATAATTATGTTTACTCCATTGACTAAGGAACAAATTATCAATGTCGTTGCAATGCAGTTCCATTCTTTGAAGAAGATGCTGAAGAAAAACGACATCGAGATTGAGATGACATCAGAAGCGATGAGACATATTGCAGAGACTAGTTACGACGTGCGTTATGGAGCGCGTCCGGTGAAACGTATGATGCAACGAGAACTTATCAACGATTTGTCTAAGATGATTCTATCCGACAAAGTCAATAAGGAAAAACCGATAATTGTCGATTACGATGGGGAAGGGGTTGTGTTTAGGAATTAGGTGTTATTTGTATAAACAAAAAAATCCGTCGAGATTTCGACGGATTTTCTTTTTTATTAAGATTTAGAATCTTAAGCTTCTGCTTCTGTTGTTTCTTCAGTTGCTGGAGCTTCTTCTGTAGCTTCTGCGTTTTCAGCTGCTTCAGCTGCTGCTGCTTCAGCTCTTCTCTTTGCTAATTCAGCGATACGTGCTTCATTAACTTTTGCTTCTGCTTCTAATCTTTCTTTTTGGATAGCTCTTTTTTGTTCTGCTGTTGCTTTTACTGCTTCAGCTGCTTTAGCTTCCTTCTCTTTCATCCATGTTTGGAATTTAACTTCAGCTTGTTCTGCTGTCATAGCGCCTTTCTTAACACCAACTAATAAGTGTTTCTTTAATAAAACGCCTTTTTGTGAAAGGATAGAACGAACTGTGTCTGTTGGTTGAGCACCTTTGTTTAACCAATCCAAAGCTTTGTCAAAGTTGATGTTGATTTGAGCTGGTTGAGCTACAGGATTGTAGGTACCGATTTTTTCTGTGAAGCGACCATCACGTGGTGCGCGAGCGTCTGCAATTACAATATGATAAAATGGTTGACCTTTTTTACCATGTCTTTGTAATCTCATTTTTGCTGGCATAAACTAAATTTTTTTAAAATGTTAATAATAATTTAACTGTTAAACCTACCCGAGGTTTGCGGGTGCAAAAGTACAAAATTTTATTTTACGAAAAACATTATTTTGAAAAATATTTTTGTAAAAAATTATATGTCTTTCAATGCTTTGCCGGACAGTCTGAATGTGGTCCATTCGTCCATAGGAACGGCGCCGAATGACTTGTAAAATCGGATTGACGGTTCGTTCCAATTCAAGCAGACCCATTCAAAACGTTTGCAGCCTCTCTCGTTTGCTAATCGGCCTAAATACTGGAACAAAGCCTTTCCGTATCCTTTGCCTCTTTTCTCTGGAATGACGAACAGGTCTTCAAGATAAAGCCCTTTCTTTCCCATGAAAGTTGAGAAGTTGTGGAAAAACAATGCGAATCCAACAGGAGTGCCGTCTTCGCAAACGAATATGACTTCTGCTTCTTTCTTCACAAAGACAGAATCGTAAATGGTAGCTTCGTCACAAACAACTTCATCGAGCAGTTTCTCGTATTCTGCAATCTTCTTGATAAAGTCGAAAACCAAAGATGCTTCGTCAGCTTTGGCGAAACGTATTGTCATTTCACTCATAATTAGTTAATGCTTAATTCGTCAACAAAAATCCAGGCTGGATAGCCGTAGCCTGAATGTCCTTCTGGACACATGAATGGTTCTATGATAACATTGACATATTGTGTTTTGATTTTTTCAAAATCAATGTTATATGGCATTACGCCGTCTTCTCTGACAGTCTCGATAGGGAATTCCTGATTGTAGATTTCTTTGTAATCTTCGCCATTGTCTGATACCAAAATCTTGACTGATTTGGCGTTGAAAATCCAATCGCCCTTGGTTAAGTTGCAGTTGAATGACAGATTGCTGATCTCTTGTGCTTCACCTAAATCGATTTTAGCGTCAACGTTTTCTCCGAAGAATGCAATCCAACGACCTGTCTTGTAATTGCTGCCGCCAGACAATCCGTCAATCAATGTATTGGCTCCGTCGAATCTGTAGTTTTCGTGTGGCTGGTTTTTCAATGTGATAGGTTTCATTGAAGCCTTGCTGAGTTCGATATCGGTGCTGAATTCTCTACCTACATTGTTCTTTCTCTTTACAATAGCTCTGAGCTTTGCGCTTTCTGTAAGATTGAGGGCTTTTTCATATTTAGTTCCGTTTGTCAATGGGTCGGTTCCGTCTAAAGTGTATAAAATGTCGCCTTCGCCGAATTTTGACATTGTGACGTCAATGCATTTGGCTTCAACGTTAGGGACTATTTTCACATCTATATCAAAAATGTGTTTTGCGTAATTCCATCCTTTGAGGTCGTATAACTCAACCATCTTATATGCGCGGTTGAGGAAACAGTCGTAGTTCTTTTGTTCCGGCATAACCCATTGTACTTCAGACAAAGCATCCATTCTTGGCAATACTCTGTAAAATACAGTGTTCATATTTTTGATGTATTCAACCCAGAGGTTGGCCTGTGGTCCCAAGATGTGTTTTGCTTCTTCATCTGTCAGGCCTGAAGGTATTGGCTCGAATTCATAGACTCTGCTTACAGGAATATAACCGCCGATTGCGATAGGCTCGTTGTCGATGTCTTCTGTCTGATAATAATCGAAGTAAAGGTGAGAACATGGAGTCATGATGACATCATGATGTTGTTGAGCAGCTTCCTTTCCGGCGTCGATGCTTCTCCAGCTCATCACTGTCACATTAGGTCCGAGTCCGCCTTCGAGAATTTCGTCCCAGCCGATGACTTTACGTCCGTGGTCTTCGAGGAATTTCTCCATTCTCTTCATTACGTAACTTTGCAAATATGCTTCTGCCTTGAATTTGTCATCGTCTTTTAATCCTAACTCCTTGATTTTAGCTTGACATTTTGGGCATTGTTCCCAACGTGTCTTAGGACATTCGTCGCCGCCGATGTGGATGTATTCTCCTGGGAATATGTCCATCACTTCAACCAAAACGTCTTCTAAGAAGCGCATCGCGTCTTCGTTGCCAGCGCAAATGACGTCTTCAGAAACGCCCCATTGACGCCATACTTCATAAGGTCCGCCTGTGCAGCCAAGTTCAGGATATGTTGCCAATGCAGCTAATTGATGTCCTGGCAAATCTATCTCTGGTATGATTGTGATGTGACGATCTGCAGCGTATTGTACGAGTTCACGGAGTTCTTCTTGTGTGTAGAATCCGCCGTAGTGAATAGTGTCGAATGTCTCGCTCTTGCCGATCTTGGTTCCGGAACGCCATGCGCCGACTTTTGTCAATTCAGGATATTTCTTAATCTCAATTCTCCATCCTTGGTCGTCGGTGAGATGCAAGTGGAATTTGTTCATGTTGTGTAATGCCATGACTTCGATATATTCCTTGACAGAATCGAGAGGGAAGATGTGGCGGCTTACGTCCAACATAGCGCCTCTGTAACCAAAGCGAGGATAGTCGTAAATCTCAGCGGCAGGCATTTCGATGTTTTCATTTCTGGCATCGAAAGGAAGACTCTTTCTTAATGTCTGAACTGCATAAAACAAGCTGGATGCTTCGCTTGCGCTGATGTTGATGTTATCTTCGTTAACATTGATTTTATATGAATCTTTTTCAGTGAAAAGAGCAGGTTCAATGCTTAAATTGATAGCTCCTTTTTTTAATGTGTCGGCTGCTTCTACTTTCAGAGAATAACCTAAAATCTCATTCAGATATTCAGATAAGAAATTAGCTTCTTTTGCCAATTCTGGTTGAGATGAAGGATATGTTATGCTGACGTTTTTTGATAAGACAAAAGGATTGTCGCTAGTGGCTTCTGTAATAGTTTTTGGTAGTGGAATTACATTGTAGTCAGCCTTTTGTAAATTGCTTGAACATGATATTAATGCCATTGCAAAAATACCAGCTGTAATGATGTTTTTAATCTTCATTTTCATAATTTTATTGAACAAAAATTTAGTTTGCGAAATTAAGGATTTTGGTCGATAAATTCAAGTAATTTTTTTATTTTTACAGCCAAATAATAAAGATATGAAATCAAGTTTTTTTTCACGGATTTTTAAGCCTGTCGCATGTGTTTTCATGCTCATAAATATGTTTTCATGTAAAACCATAGATGATGTTTTTTATGAAAATAATTATATGTTTGAGAATCAAACTGATTTTAAGACATACTTTGTGAGGATTGATTCTATAAACGATTCTGATGTCAAAGGCAGAATGTATCTTATCGATGATGAGCTGACCATGCAGGCGGAACCTTTTGTAATGACTTACAGCAGGAAGAAATGCAATCTTATATTCCAGGATTCTTCTGTTTATGTCCTGAAGATAAAGAAGTCCAAGAATGAAAGGATAGAAGGCACTTTCGTTGAGTCGTCCAAGAAAAAGAAATTCGTGTTATATCCATATGTGACAGATGAGTGTGAATATCTGAATCTAGGAAGATATAGAAACGAGATATTTGAAGTTGAGAGAATCCCTGACGTGAAGTATGGCCAAGCAAAAGGCTTCTGGACGTCAATACCTGACGATACTATTGATGTGACTGGCATAATGATGACAAGTTTCTTCAACTCTTTGAAGAAGAAAGAACAGGATTTGGAAATGGATATTTATATCCCTAAAAACGACTCTGTTGAAAAACGACCTCTCATTATGTTGATTCATGGCGGCGCTTTTTTCATCGGCGATAAGGCGACTGCCCCTTACCAGAAATGGTGCTCTCATTTCGCATCTTTGGGATATGTTTGCGTGTCTATAAACTACAGAATGGGTTTCCGTGTTAACTCAAAGGCTATAGAGAGAACAGCTTATCAGGCTACCCAGGATGCTCATGCCGCTATGAGGTATCTGCTCGCTAAACAAGATATATATCGTATTGACCCCGACTATCTTTTTGTCGGTGGAGCCAGCGCCGGTAGCATCACTGCTATAAATCTCGCTTATCTGCGTAACGATAATCGACCTGAAGCGACATATTCATCTTTCATGATGGAAGATCTTGGTGATATAGAGACTTCCGGCAATGATTATAATGAGAGCTTTAAAATCAAAGCGATAGCTAATATGTGGGGCTCTGTCCAGGACTTGGATATTCTGATGAACTCCAACGCTTCTATAATTTCTTTCCATGGCGATGAGGATGATGTCTTGCCTTATCGTTTCGGCTATCCTTTCAGGGCTTTGGGCGAATTCCAGAAGGTATTCTTCGACGAGATGTATGGCTCGTATTATATAGATCAGAAAGCGAGAGAGCTGGGCATTCGTTCAAAATTGCATACATTCCATGGCGAGGGACATACTCTTCACCTGGATGAGAACAGATGTCTGAATGATAACTTTTTCACGATACAAAATGAAATCGTTGATTTCTTTTACGAGGAACTTAACCCTTATCCTGTTTATATAAATCAAGATGGATTCGATATCCAGATGTTTACAATAGATACGACAGAAGTGGAGGTCGCCGACTGGTCTGTGGTAGGCGGCGTGGTGTTGGATGAGTCGAAAGGTTCTGTCAGAGCTTCCTGGTTCGATGATGACATGTGCCATGAGTTAAGAGTGGCTGGCTATTATAAAAATGGTATCGGCTTCGAGGATGTGTTTGTAATAAAGGAGATGAGAAAAAATGAAGGTTATTCATACGAGTGATTGGCATATAGGGCAGACTTTGTATCAGTTCTCCCGCGAAGAGGAACATAAATATTTCTTTAATCAGTTGAAAGACATTATAAAGGAAGAGAAGCCTGATGCGTTGGTGATCTCAGGCGATGTCTTTCATTCAGCAACGCCAACGGTAATATCTCAACGTCTGTATTATCATGCGCTTGTTGAACTGTCGCGCCTCGACGATGATTTGCAGATAATTGTTGTCGCCGGCAATCATGATTCGCCTTCTAGGCTGGAGGCTCCTCGTGAATTGTGGGCTGCCTTTAATGTCACGGTGGTGGGCAATCTGGATTTTTACAGAAACGGAGAGGAAAACGAATTGCCTTATGACGCTTCTAAAATACAGATTCCTATTAAGAGAAATGGTGAGATAATAGGATGGGTCCTGGCAGTGCCTTTTATTAATGCTGGCAATTATCCTTCTTTGGATGAGGATGACACTTATTCTAATCGCGTGTTCTCTTTTTACAATGAACTGAAAAATAATCTTAAAGCGGATTCTCAATATAAAGAAAACCATTCAGTGGTGGCAACAGGCCATTTCATGGTCAATGAGGCTACTCTTAAAAACAAGGATAAAATGGTGGGCGGTATTGAATCGGTGGACTCGTCTGAGATGTCTTCCTTGTCGGAGATTGACTACTGGGCTTTCGGTCACGTTCATCATCCTCAAAACATAGGCAGTAACGAAAAGATGAGATATTCCGGATCTCCTTTCGCACTTACGTTTAACGAGGATTATCCTCATTCTGTAACAATCGTTAATATCGAAAATCATAATCTAGATGTTGAAATAAGAGAGATAAGTCCGCTGATTCCTATACTTGATTTTCCTTTTAAGCCTGATTCTTATGATGATGCGTTGTCGATAGAGAGCGTGATGGAAAGGCTGGATGAAATCCTTGATACGGAATTATATGTACGACTTCATGTTAAATCTGAGACTCCTATCTCTGAAGTACAGAACGCTAGAATCATGGATATGTTTCAGGATAGAAAAGCGAAATATTGCGGGGTGCAAGTCTATCTGCCTAAAATAGAGAATGTTGAAAACTCTTCGGTAATAAGGACTTTGGATGAATTCAAGGCGATATCTCCTTATGAATTGGGATGTTCTGTATATATCAAGAAATATAATCAGGAGATGCCGGATGAGATGAAAGCTATGTTTAAAGATGTGTGTGACGAAGTAATGAAGTGATTAGTTATGAAGATTGAAAAGCTGATAATACAAAACCTGAACTCAATAGAAGATGCTGAAATAGTTTTCTCGGAAGGTATCTTGGCACAGGAGCCTTTGTTCTTGATATGCGGCGCGACAGGTAGCGGCAAGACGACCATTCTGGATGCTATCACTCTGGCGTTGTATGATAAGGTCTCTCGATATGAGAACGTCAAGAATAAGGAACAAACCGAAAAGGGTATAACAACCAAAGATCCTTATAATATTTTAAGAAATGGAAAATATGACGGTAAGGCTGAACTGCATTTTTCGGTAAAGGATACTCATTATATCGCGACATGGTCTGTGCATAAGACAAAATCAAATTCATATACTGGCACTAACAGACGTAAGCTTGAGGTCGTAGATGGTGAATTGAGAACCGTTATATTGGATAAGATAGGCGCAGTCAATAAAAAGATAGAAGAACTGGTCGGACTTACCTACGAGCAGTTTGTCCGTTCTGTGATGCTCGCTCAGGGTGAGTTTAATACTTTCCTGGTGTCTGACAAAGCAGAGCAGTCTGAAATATTGGAAAAGCTTACTGGTACTGAGGTGTATTCTAAAATAGCCGATGTCATAAGAATAAGGAAAAATGAAGCGCTCCAAAGGAAAAAAGACGCTGAAACTTTATATAATAGCCTGAAAGATGATGTAAAGTCTGAAGAGGAAATTGAACAGCTGAAAAAGCAGAATCTTGAAATGGAAAACGATATCTCGGAGAGAGAAACGCTTTTGAAGCAGATAGAGTATCATCTTAACTGGATCAAGAAGGATAAAGGTCTGAAAGAGGAATATGCTAATGCTCAATTGTTGTATGATAATATCCTAAATCAGATTAACTCTTCTGAATATAAGATAAACAAGTCGCTCGTTGATGATTATTTTTCAACTTCAAAGATAAGGGAACGATTGAATGAACTGCAGCGTGATGAAACGGAAATCAATAAGTTGAAAAGACAGTTTGATGATGATGCGAATCAGCTGTCAGCTCTCGAATTTTCTTTGCAGAATGAAAAAGCTAAAAAGCATGAATTGGAAAGTCTTAGGTCTGAAGTGAGCTCTTGGATCGACAGTCATCGAGATAAGGAGACAATGTATCAGAATGTCAATTTGATACTTGGACTTCTGAAAGAGATGTCGCAGATTCTGGCTTTTAAAAGAAATAAGGAAATAGAGCTGGGACTGAAGGCGAACAAGAAAACGGACCTTGGCATCAGCCTTAATGAGCTTCTTGAAAATTTGGAACGTGTTAAAAGAAATAAGGTGGAAGCAGATAATCTTGTTGATGGGCTTCTCGCTGATTTTAACTCTGATGAGCAGGATAGACTCATTGAAGAATACCATAAAAAGAATTCCCTGAAGCAAAATACTCTTGATAGAATATCTCAGTTGAAAACTGTCAGGACAATCTTGGAACAGTATTTAAACCTCAATCAGGATATTAAAAATGAGAAGTTTAGATACGA
This sequence comes from Bacteroidales bacterium, assembly GCA_045655965.1. GTDB lineage: Bacteria > Bacteroidota > Bacteroidia > Bacteroidales > F082 > Limimorpha. The sequence goes on from JAZOQH010000008.1 coordinate 32,960, forward strand.
CGGACTTAAGTCCTTGGCTGAAGAGAAGAAGGTCGCCTTGAATAATGCTAGAGCTGATTTTGAGAGATATGACCTCGAGTTTCAGAAACAGAAAAATATGGTTGAAGATTGGGCCAAGACTTTAAGAAGCATGATGAAAGAGGGTGAATCTTGTCCTGTTTGTGGAAGTAAGGTCTTGTATTACAATGATGAAAATGTAGTGGATTCTTTGTATTCAAGTCTTTGTAAAGAGTGGGATAGGATGAGGTCGCTACTAGAACAGACTCAAAATGAGCTTAACAAAATAGAGTCTGAACTGAGTGTCTTGGGTAGAAATATTACTTCGGATACTAACAGATTGCAAATTCTGTTTGATGATCTCAACAAACGTTGTAACGGCAATCCTGTCTTTGAACTGGAACGAATTGATTCTACGATAAATAAACATGTTGAATCCGTAACGAAATACGATGAAGAGATTGAAGCTGTCAATCTTAAATTAAAGGAGATGGCTTTGATGAAAAATAAGATTGAGGCGGCTCAAAAGAACAAGAAGGCTGTTGAGGAGAATTTTATATCCGTTGAGCGACAGACGACAGCAAAGCAAAATGAGCTGCAGGAGATAGAAATGTCGTTGATAGCGCTTACGACAAGTATTTCGGAATCGGAGGCTAAGTTCTTGGAGAAGAAGTCGTCTGTTAATGAATATCTTAATATCGAGAATTGGGATAAATCATGGAGAGAAGATTCTTCTGCTTTCATGGAAATGTTGAACGATTCGGCTCAAATGTGGAGCAAGAAAAATGATACGTTGAGAGATATTGAAGGACAAATCGTTAAGCTTGAAAATATCATTGCTCAATGTGAAAAATATCTTGTGTTGATTTTTGACCTTGTACCGGAATGGAAGAATATTGGATTGAAAGAATCTTGTATTGAAGAGGAGAATGTGGTGCCATATCTTTCAGCTATTTATGAAAAAGTTAAGGATAGGATTTCGCGTATGTCGGCATTGGAAAATGAAATGCTCGTTCTTAAGCAGGAAATTGATGATTTTATTAGCCAATCTTCAGATATTGATTATGAGAGACTGGAAGTTCTTAATCAGATAACTGACATTCAAGCTGTTGCGCAGAAGAATAAGTCCTTGGACGATGAACTGATAAAAGTGAAAAATACCTTGGCAATAAAGAACGAGGAACAGCTATTGCATCATAAAGATGATAATAGGCCTTCGGAAGATATGACAATTGAAAGTATAGAAGCTAGGAAGATTTCATTGCTTGAGGATAAGAAGGCTAAGGAAGAACAACTTTCTAATAAAAAGACAGCGCTGGCTATGATTATGCAGAATTATTCTAAATCAATAACTTATAGGGATGATTATGATAAAGTCGCTAACGAATGTCATCTATGGGAGCAGCTGGCTAAAGCTGTTGGCGCTACTGATGGCAACAATTTCAGAGACGTTGCTCAGGCTTATACAATGGGTATTTTGCTCAACAGGGCTAATTATTATATGTGTCAGCTGAGTTCACGATATAGACTTTGTAATAATACTGATTCTCTCGCTATTATGGTTCAAGATCTGGAGATGGGAGGCGAACTCAGAACCGCAAGTTCGTTGTCGGGAGGCGAGACTTTCCTTGTTTCTTTGGCTCTTGCTCTCGGACTTACATCTCTTAATGACGAACATTTCAACACTGACATGCTTTTTATTGATGAAGGCTTCGGAACACTTGATGCTGACTCGTTGGATATGGTTATGAATACTCTTGAAAATCTTCATAATCTCGGACGTAGAGTCGGTATCATCTCTCATGTTGATACTTTGAAAGAACGTATTCCAGCTCAGATTCAACTGATTAGAGAAGGAAAATCAGCAAGTAAGGTAAGAGTCGTTAGAAATTGAAAATTATGAATTGTGCATTATGAATTTACTGTTTTTTATAATCGGTTTTGTAATAGGAGCTCTTTTGCTAGGTTTTATTTTAAAATCAAAGAATAGCAGTCTGCAAACGCAGATTGATTTGATGAAAGAGCAGGAACTTAAGAATGAGGAAATTAGAAATAAGCAGTTTGAAACACAGGTTAAAGCATTGAAGTCGGAACTGCAGAATACGACGGAACTGCTACTGCAACAAAGAGAGGATTCTTTAGTTAAAGCCAATGATATTCATTTGAATGCGGTTTTAAATCCTTTGAAAAATGAGATTGAAGGAATGAAGAAATCGATGGTCGATAATATCAAGACTAACTCGGAAAATAAGGCTAGTCTGGAAAAGGCGATAGAGGATTTGATGAAACGTACCCAGGATATTGGCAACGACGCTAACAACCTGGCAAAGGCTCTTAAGAATGAGTCGAAGACTCAGGGTAACTGGGGCGAACTTATCCTCGAAAATATCCTCGAAAAATCTGGACTTACAGAAGGTGAGCATTATGAAAAGCAGTCGGCAATAAAAGATTCAAGGGGCAATAGCGTGTTTCATGATGAAACAGGTTCTAGACTTATCCCTGATATTGTCGTGCATTATCCTGATAACAAAGATCTTATAATAGATTCTAAAGTCTCTTTGACAGCTTTCGTTGATTATTGTAATGCATCTGATGAAAGCGAGAAGTCGATTGCTTTGAAACGTCATTTGACAAGCCTGAGAAATCATTGTAAGGAACTGCAGAAGAAGAACTATTCTTCATATATCAAGTCTCCGCGCGTCAGCCTTGATTATGTCGTTATGTTTGTCCCTAATGAATCGGCAATGCAACTCGCTTTGTATGAAGATAGTACGCTGTGGCGCGATGCTTTTGAAAATGGCGTTTTCATAACAAGTGAACAGAATCTTTTGGCGCTTTTAAGAATGATACAATTGGCTTGGGCGCAGGTAAAACAGGCTAGAAACCAGCAGGAAGTCTTTGAAGCAGTCAATAAATTGCTGGATAGAGTGGGAGAGTTCGTGAAAAGATATGAGGAACTTGGAAAGAAGATAGAAACTCTAAGAAACAGCTATGACGAAACTAGAAATAAGCTGTATGCCGGAAACCAAAGCGTGGTGAAGGCCGCTGAAAAACTTATCGATATGGGCGGAAAGTCTGATAAATTGATTAGGGGCTAGAAAATATTAATCGCTTGATGTGAAAAATATTAATTAAATGTGAATAAATTATATATTTGCATATTACATTATTGTATTTGAAAATTATGAGACGTTTTTATTTTTTAATGTTGTTTTGCGCAGTTTTGATTTTTAAGTCAGACATTATCAATGCGCAAGAGAAACCTATTTGGTTGGATGGTTATTATGACGAGACTTCCGACTCATATCTGAAAGTTGTACAAGGCACTTCGAAAAACAGTTATGAATTCGCAAGGAAAAATGCGATGATGCAGGTCCTTAAAGATAATTTCCTGGAATCGGACGTAGAACTGAAAATGTATGGTGATATGTTCGACATAAGAACTGATAATAATGTCAAAGTCAAAGCTCGTGTCATCGCTGAATATCAGGAAAAGATAGAATACGACTACATCTGTCATCTTTTGGTTCAGGTGATGAAAGATCCTAACAAAGAGTTTGAGAAAGTCGCTATTACAGATAAATATCCGTTCTCAGCAAGAGTGTTCGTTCCTGGTATGGCGCAGATGTATAAAGGACAGAAGACAAAAGGGTTATGTTTCATTGCGGGAGAAGTAGCATTGGTGGGTGGCGCGATAGTGTCTCATACTTTGATGCTGTCTAACATCAATAAAATATCGTCAACACATAATTCTACATTGAAGTCTCATTACACAAGAAACGCAAATGCTTGCATGGCAGTGCGTAACATTTCTATAGCAGGTGCTGCTGCTTTGTATTTGTGGAATATCATCGACGGTGCTGCAGCAAAAGGTGATGAGCATATCATGCTTGGTAACAATGAACTTATAATATCTCCTTATTCAGATTTTAACTCTGCAGGAATAGCGTTAAACTTAAAATTTTAAATTATGAAGAAGATTTTAGCATTTGTGTTTTTGTTGTCATTAATATCTTGTAACCCAATAGAATATGATATTTTTGGAACTATAGAAGGAACTGTCGTTGATAGTGAGACATTCGAACCTATCGGATACGTTTCGGTTGACCTTTCGCCTGGTACTAAAAATGTGATTACTTCTGATGATGGAAAATTTGTTTTTGCAGACTTGGATGCACAGCAATATTCTCTTAATGTTCACAAAAATGGTTATGAATCAAATATTAGGACTGTAAAGGTCTTGTCTGGAGAAACATCGACAGTCATAATAACTATTAAAAAAATAAATGATTAATTATGAAGCGATTAATATCTTTATTGTCATTATTATTGATTTTTGTATCGATATTGAATTTTAATTCATGTAAGCCAGACCCTATAGAAGAATTAGGTTCGATATACGGTGTAGTTACCGACAAAGCTACGGGCGAACC
>JAZOQH010000009.1:0-105419 GCA_045655965.1 Bacteroidales bacterium
AAAAACAATTAAAAAAATACATTCATTATTATAATAATGATAGAATCAAATTGAAATTAAAAGGAAAGAGTCCGGTGCAATACCGAACTCTTTATACATAAACTGTTTTATTAATCCGTCCAACTTTTCGGGGTCAGATCAATGTTGATGCGTCTTAAATTAAGACAAACAGAAAGAGTCGTAAATTTACGACTCTTTTTTTTGTTAAATATCTATTTCATTTTTCACTTATAATTTTTAACTTTGAGGCATTAAAAATTACTGATATGCAATATACCAATACTTTCAGAAAGAGCTTTGTTTTAGCAGTTCTTTTGACATTATTTACAAACGTATTTTCACAAAACTTAACCATAAAAAGCGAAAGCAGATCTGCTTTATCATTACAACTAACCATCGACAAATACGACATCAAGGAAATTTATGAAGGTAATGAAACAATGCACGAAGTCGCTCTTAACAGCATTGTGCTTCCTAACGAAAAGGGTAAACCTAATCTTCCATACATCAACCGTTTCGTTGCAATACCTCAAGGCTCCATCGCAAAGATTGTCGTCAATAATTACAAAAAGGAAATAATCAAAGACGTCAATATCGCTCCTTCTCAAGGCATCGATTCTGAATCTGATACCACCAGAACATATATCAAAGACTTAAGCATTTATTCAAAAAATGAACTATATCCAGCTAATATCGTCTCACTATCAGAAAACATGAAACTACGCGGCATCGATGCTGTCGCTCTCAACATAACACCAGTTCAATACAATCCTGTAAGCAAAGAACTCGTCATCTATACAGAAATAAATATGTCAATAGAATTCGAAGGCGAATGTAAAAACTTCGGCGACGACAGACTACGCTCAGCATACTGGGACCCTATCTTGCAACATAACATATTAAATTACAATAGTCTTCCAAAAATCGATTACGCAGAGAGAATGCAGACATGGATTTCCGAAGACGCTGAAGGCGCAGAATATCTCATCATCACTCCTGATAACGAAGCGATGAAAGGACAGGCGCAACGTCTTGCTGATTACAGAAGCAAGCAAGGTATCATATCAAAGGTTTATTCCTTAAAAGACATCAACAAACATACTCCTGACGATATAAGGAACTGGTTTATAGACGCTTATAACAACTGGGAAATCGCTCCCGTTGCTGTTTGTCTGCTAGGCGATTATGATGAAGCCTACACAACATCAGGCATCCCTAATTTTATTTTTAATTTCGACAGCTACCAGACATACATCAGCGACCGTCCTTATTCCGATGTTGACAACGACCTAATACCAGATATGGCATTCAGCAGACTGAGTGCCGAGAATGCCCAAGAGGCAAAAAACATGATTGACAAACAAATAGACTATGAGTTCAATAGTCCAGTCATGGATGAAAGTTTCTACCAAAGTCCTATAATGACATATTCATATCAGATGATAAAATGGTTCCAAATCACTGCCGAGAGTTTAATCGGACATTTGGAATCAAAAGGCAAAGACCCTTATCGTATGAATCTGATTTTGGATTTTGACAACACCTTTGACGATGAGGTTTGGTCATCTGCACAAAACACAAGTCAGGTGCTCAACTATTTTGGTCCTAACGGTTTAGGCTACATACCAGGATATCCTCGCGAAGTAGGAGAATATACTGAATGTGGTCAAAATCACGAGACAGTTATCTTGAATAAAATCAGCAACGAGCCTGGATACATACTCCTCAACCGTGGCCATGGATGGTTCACCATCTGGTCATGTCCACCTCTAAATTCAACAAACCTTGACAACTTAACTAATTACAAAAAATATCCTTTCCTGCTTTCCATCAACTGCGGCACCGGTGCTTTCGACAGAGACAATTGCTTGGCAGAAAACTTCATGAAATATGCCAACATAGGAGCTATAGGCGTGATTGCCGCCACATACGAGAGCCACACTTTCACAAACGACTCTTACCTCTGGGGCGTGTGGGATTTCTTTGAAAACGACTTCCTCCCCGACTACGGCAACTCTGTTGCAAACAACAATAACTATATGCCTGCTTTCGCTGACGCTTCTGCCAAACATTTCATCAATCAGCAGAAATTCCCTAACACCACTGAAAATACCATCAGTCTCACTTGCAATTTATTCCATTCTTTCTCCGACGCATTCCTGAAACTTTATTCAGAAGTGCCTCAAGAAATGAACATCGAACACGATGAAACATATCTCATCGGAAGTAATACATTTAAAATCAAAGCTCCTGTTGGTTCCATGATAGCTCTTTCAATAGAAAATGATGGAAAGATTGAAACATTAACCATCGCCGAAGGAACCGGAAACATGCAAAACATAAACATCCCAGGAGACATCGACTTAGAAAGCAAAATGATGGTAACAGTCACAAAGACAAACCATTTACGTTATGAAGAAAATATCATCATCATAACAGACCAGGCTTATGTGACAATAGACGACTTCAACTTCTATGATAACAGTCACGAATTAACATCAAATCAAGATACTTATTTAGATCTTACTTTAAAAAATATAGGAGTGAAAGACGCATCGACAATCAATTTGTCATTAAGCTGCGATTCAGACGCGATAACAATCACTGAAAACAACGTCGTGGTTGACGGAGTCAATACCAACGACATCGTCACTATCGAAGACGCTTTCTTTATAGACCTAACCGATGGCATCGCCAACGGCACTTCAATAAAGTTCACTCTTGACATTGAACACGACGGATTAAGTTATAAAAAAGATTTTAACGTAATTGTAACATCTTATAACTTTGAAATCACGGAGATAGATGCAGAAGAATTCGATGGCGACGGCAACAATTTCATCGATCCTGGTGAGATTGCAAAATTCACATTAACGATAGAAAACACCGGCAGCTACAAAATGGAAAATGTTACTGCCAATTTAATAAGCAACGACAATTTCGTCAGAGTGATTTCCAAAGACGTCGCTGTCGAAAATTTAAACATCGCAGATGATACAGATATAGAATTTGAAGTTTATATCGAATGGCACATCCTTCCCAAACCTATATCATTGACATTAGAACTCAATATCGACGGATATAAGATAAAAAAGGATTTTGAGAAACTGCTAGGAACACTTTCTGAAAATTTCGAAAATGGAACAATGGAAAACGAATCATGGAAAAACGACTCCTTCTCTCCTTGGTATGTAGTCGATGATGAAGGATATCTTAGCAACTATAGTCTGCGTTCAGGTCCAATCGGAGATGATTCAAGCACAGAAATAAGCATAACCGTGGAAACGACTGCAGACAAAGACATTTCCTTCTATTATAAAACATCTATTGAAGACAGTTGGGACATTTTCTATTTCTACATCGATGGAGAATGTAAATTAGAGGCAACAGGAGAGAAAAAATGGACATACGCACATTTCCCAGTTTCAGAAGGAACTCATACATACACATGGAAATATCAAAAAGACATGATGCTGGAAGCAGGTTGGGATTGTGTATGGATTGACGACATCATCTTCCCTTGTTCAAGCTTTACAAACATAGAAGAAATTGAGAATGAAAATATTAGAATCTATCCTAATCCAGCAAATGACTTCATCAATATTGAAATAAATGACAATCACAATGGCAATTTCAATATTTCGATATACAATTCATTAGGTATTAAGGTTTTTGAAACAAGCAATAAAAACACTATAAACATTGAAGACCTTCCTTCAGGAATGTATTTCATCAATGTGACGACAGAAGATTTAAATAAAACCCAAAAGGTTTTGATTAATTAATTTTCGTATAGATATTGTTTTTTTCTTATAAAACAATTAACTTTGACGCAATAAATAATTACTGATATGAAACATAACAATACTTACAAAAGTTGCATTACTCTTATTTTTATACTTTCATTGTTTAACAATATCTTCGCACAAGATTTAATTGTTAACAGTGAAAGCAAGTCAGGATTAGAACTTACATTAAGCATCAACGACTTTAGCATCAATACCATTGAAAACAATGGCGAACTGATGCACGAGTTTGTATTCGGAGCGCTTACGCCTATCAATGATAAAGGCAAACCGAATCTTCCTTCCATCAACAGATACATCGCCATTCCACAAGGTGCTAATGCTAAAGTAAAAGTCAACAGTTTCAAGAAAGAAGTCATTGAAGATATCAACATTGTTCCATCTAACGGCAATTTCGCTGCGACAGAAAAAGTTGTCAAAGACTATAGAAAAGACAACGACATATATTCAAAGGACGAATTCTATCCAGCTAACATCGTTAGTCTCGACAAACCGACTTCATTACGCGGTCTCGACGCTGTTGGATTATACATCTGCCCAGTTCAGTTCAACCCTATCACCAAAGAACTCATCGTTTACACCGAGATAAACATCTCCATTGAATTCGATGGCGGAAGAGGAACCTTCGGCGACGAAAGACTTCGTTCTCAATACTGGGACCCTATTTACCAACATAACATATTAAACTACAACAGTCTGCCTAAAGTTGATTATGAACAAAGAATGCAGACTTGGATTAAAGAAGATGCTGAAGGCGCAGAATATATCATCCTGATACCAAACGACGAAGGCTTCAGAATTCAAGCTCAACGTCTCGCCGACTACAGAAAAACACATGGCATAATAACCAAAGTATATTCTTTAGACGAAATTGGCGCAAGCAATTCCGATGACATCGACGAATGGTTTACTTACGCGTACAACAACTGGGATATAGCACCAGTAGCCGCTTGTCTGCTCGCCACTCATGGTCAGGAGTTATGGCACAACATTCCTGCTTCATATCTATCCCACCCCACAGAAGACAGTTGTATTTCGGATAATGCTTACTCCGATATGAACGGTGACCTTTTACCAGATATGGTATTCTCACGACTCATCGCTAAAAGTGCAGAAGACGCTGAAGCATTGGTCAACAAGCAAATGGAATATGAATACTTGAAACCTATCATGAATCCTGATTATTATAAAAAACCTATCACATGCACCGGATGGGACTTTCAGCATTGGTTTCAGATGTGTTCTGAAAGTATAACCGGCTTTTTCAAGAAGATAGGCAAAGAACCACAACGAATCAACGAAATATACAATCCATTCATTGACGAGGATCACACTATCGAATACCCTGTAGATTCTATATGGTCTATTGGTAGCAATACTAACCAAATCATAAATTTCTTCGGACCAAATGGCTTAAACTACTTCCCTCAATATCCTATTGACGCAGGCGACTTTAACTCAGGCAGTCCGGAACAAGCTATCGAAGCCATAAACAACGGCAGTTTCTACATCCATCATAGAGGTCATGGAGGCATTGAAAGCTGGGCTGGACCATGGGTTGATGTCAATACACTAACGAAATCATTGAACAATAAAGACAAACTCACTTACGTGATATCATCCAATTGCTACACTGGCATTTTCGGTGAATATGAGTCATTTAGCGGAGGAGATATAAGTATAACCGAAGAATTCATGCTCCCATCTAAAGACAAGACAATGGGCGCAGTTGGTGTACTCGCAGGAACCAATGTCTCTTTCCCATTCAACAACGACATATATTTCTGGGGTGTAATGGATTATTTCGACAACTCTTTCATGCCGATGTACGGAACAGATGTTGAAATGAACAACAACTACGTCCCTGCTTTTGCCAATGTCTCAGGCAAATACTTCATGTCACAGCTTGTATTTCCAAACACATACCCTGAGTCAAGAGAGACGACATATAAGTTAATTCACGCTCATGGAGATGCCTTCCTTCGTCTGTTTACTGAAGTCCCTCAACCATTGACGGTAACACACGACGCTTTCATCAATTATAAATCTGGTTCCGTACAAGTCAATGCTCCTGAAGGTTCTACAATTGCCATTTACATCCAGGGCGATGATGACGTCGAACTTCTAGCAGCAGCTGTCGGACAAGGCACCAATCAAACGATAAACATTCCTAACCACACCACACCTGACAGAAAGATGATGGTTAGCGTGACAAAACAAAATCATTTAAGATATGTGGGAGAAATTGAAATTGTTGTCAATGAAGGTCAATATGTGATTTTTGAAGACTTCAATCTATATGAAGACCAACAATTCCTCAATTTCAACCAAGATACATATATAGATTTCAAACTCAAGAATTTAGGTCCGGACAATGCCAATAATGGAAAATTAACGCTAACTTGCGACTCCGACAAAATACACATAAGCGATAACAACAACACCTTTAACACAATAGAAGGCAACACCATATTTGACTTAAACGATGCTTTCCATATCAAAATTGACGATGGCATAGAAAACAATACAACACTTATCTTCATTTTAACAATAGAACACGACGATGTCGTCCACACGAAAAAGTTCTATGTGGAAGTTAAAGCACCTGTTTTTGAAATCGTTTCTGTTGAGACTATTGCTGAAGGTGATGATACATTCATAGAACCGGACGAATATATCAAATGTAAGTTTACAATTAGAAATATAGGCGTATGCGCTTCCAATAGTGCTACTGCAAATATAATATCAAAAGACAATTATCTTGAAATATTGACAGACGATATCATTATAGAAAGCATTGGTGCAAACGAAGAAATGACTGTAGAATTTGACGTTCATGTCAAACCTGAAGCTAGCAGTCAATTTTTATCCACAATCGTTTGTGAAATTGTTTCAGGTTCATATTCAGCATCAAAAGACAATGACATATACTTGGGAGTAATCATTGAAGACTTTGAATCTGGTTCCATAAGCGACATGTGGAATACCAATAACAAATGGATTATTTGCGACAATACTTCTTCAAATTGTTATGGCAATTATTGCATAAGGACCAATTATGGGTATAAATGTGATCTCATAGCAGAATGTTACATTCCTTACGACGGATACTTAACTTTTGGTTATTCCACCAACATGAAAGACAAGACTCGCTCTATAAACTTCTGGGTTGACGACGAACATATTAAAAAAATATACGCCAACGAGAATTGGGAAAGATACTCACATTTTGTAGAAGCTGGCAATCATATATTTAAATGGAGTGCCACCGCAAATTCCGTTAAACTTTATATCGACCATATAGTTCTCTTAAAAGAAGCTTATGATAATGTTAACGAAACTGTGGAAGCAAGCAACTCATTTAACATCTATCCTAACCCGGCAAATGACTTCATCAATATTGAAATAAATGACAATCACAATGGCAATTTCAATATTTCGATATACAATTCATTAGGCATTAAGGTTATGGAGACAAGCAATGAAAACACTATAAACATTGAAGACCTGCCTTCAGGAATGTATTTCATCAATGTGACGACAGAGAATTTCAGTCAGACCAAGAAGGTTATGAAGAGATGAATCAATGACTCTCAAATACACAAGAGGCAGTCTAACAAGTTTAGGCTGCCTCTACAATATTTCTTTTAACAGTCACTTCGACAAGCTCAGCGACCTAATTCCTAATTCCTAATTAATCAAAACCTCAGCGGCTCTCATTGCTTCTGCCGTGACTTCAGCATTGGAAAGCATCTTAGCTATTTCCATGATACGTTCTTCGCGAGTCAGAGTTCTGATATTGGAGCGGGTCTTATCATCAACGACGTCTTTATATACGAAGAAATGATGTTTCGCCTTGCTTGCCACTTGAGGTAAGTGAGTGATACTTACGAGTTGCAGCGACTCTCCCATTTCATTCATGATATCACCAAGTTTTGATGCCACTTCACCAGAAACGCCAGTATCAATCTCGTCGAATATCAAGGTTGGGATGTAATTGTTTTTGGCAGCTATACTCTTGATTGCAAGCATCAAACGTGAGAGCTCTCCGCCTGAAGCAGCCTTCGCCATATTCTCTGGAGCGTAACCTTTGTTGGCCGAGAACATAAATGTAACAGCATCAGTTCCGTTTGAAGTCAACTCATTTATGTTTTCTATCTTAATTTCAAAGACTCCGTGAGGCATAGCGAGCTGACGAATGACATCAGTGACGTCTTTTTCAAAAATGTTTTTAGCTGAAAGACGTCTCTTGTTCAGTTCATTCGCCTTCTGTCTCAGAGTTTTTTCCATCGCTCTGACTTCTTTTTCCTTGTCAGCGACAATCTCATCGATATTAGAAAACTCATCGACTTTACGTCTAATTTCTTCTCTAAGCTGAATCAATTGTGAATAATCATTAAGATGATGTTTCATCATAAGACGCTGAATCACATCAAAACGTTCTTGAAGCATCTCAAGCGAAGAAATATCCTGGGAGTCATCTTGAAGATTATTCAGATCTGAACATATGTCTTTCAATTCTATTTTGACAGAATTAAGACGTTCCGACATAGAATCGAGTTCGGAGATATAACGTCTCAGCTTATCTACATTATATAATAAGGTGTTGATTCCATCAAGGACTGAAGTCTCGCTGTTTTCAAGAATCATAGTAGATTCATTAAGGAGTCGGCTTATCTCTTCTTGGTTTTCGAGTATCTCAATACGTTGAGCGAGTTCTTCATATTCATTATCTTGAAGTTCCGATTTGACAAGTTCATCGAGTTGAAACTTAAGATAATCATTTTCATCCATATTGTTCAATGCTTTCTTACGAAGAGCATCGAGTTTATTTTTAGCTGATGTATATTCTTTGTATGCTTTTTTATATTCTGAAAGCAGTTCCGAATTGTTAGCAGCGTCGTCTAGCAATGCCAGTTGGAAATCAGGATTACACAACAACAAGGAATCGTGCTGCGAATGAATATCTACAAGTTGAGAGCCTAACTCCTTTAATATCTGCAAGGAGACCGGAGTGTCGTTAATGAAAGCGCGTGATTTTTTCTGAGGTGTCAGTTCACGACGGATGATACATTCATCATCATAATCAATATCATTTTCTTCAAAAAAGGTCTTTAGTCTCTCGTTGTGAAAAACGAAAGTCGCTTCCACCACACATTTCTTTGTCTCATCAAAGAGAATATTAGAATCAGCGCGATTACCAAGAACGAAACCCAATGCGCCAAGCAAAATTGATTTACCAGCGCCTGTTTCTCCGGTAATTACCGTAAAGCCATTATCAAAATCTATTGATAATGATGCAATCAAAGCATAGTTAGATATTGACAGCCTTTGTAGCATGATTATTTTCTACCTGACAAAAGTTCTTCATATTCAGAAGCATGAGAAGGGTCTATTTCTCTGAAGATATTAACTGCTTTAGTCTTATCTTGTTGAGAGCCTTCTGAATAAATACTCTTCCATTCGTTACGTTTAGTATCGTTAAGCACTTGTATGTAGAGCAAACTTGGTCTTTCAGAATACATTTGTTTGAGATATTCCAAAGATTTCAATATTGCAGCCTTGCCTTCATCCTGCTTTGTCGACATCTGATCCAATCCAAGGCGGTGATATTCATAAATATATTGACGAATTGGCTTGTATGTTGCATTCATCATATTTTCATTCAACCAATAACGATTTCTTTTATCGTCGAAAGCCTTCCATCCAGTCTCATTTGCGCCTTGCGCTGCTGTAACGATTTGATCAGTAACTTTAAAGAATGGATCGCCACCATAAAGGCCGAAACTGTCGAAATACAAGCCGAGACAATAATACGCATAGAATGCAAGTGTTGATGACAAGTTTGACATATATGCGTTCTCATTAAAATCAAGAGGTTGAGATTCAACATATTCAAAAACGAAATCATCATCTACATAGTTGAATAAAGGAGAACTGTAATTGGTCTTGAATGTTGGACGACGCAATGCGATATTCAATTCAGCTTCTATTATATTGCCTTCTTTATTCTTTACGTTAACTACCAAGGCTCCTTCTATACGTTCTTCTGGTTCAAACTTCACATTTGTCCAGACTCTATTATTCATGAAGTTAAGGATACTTTCTTTAAGAGATTCGAAGATACGTTGGTCTGTACCTTCAATTCTTGCAGAAGACACAGTAACATCAATATTAAACTCTTGAGCTTGAACAGATTTAAATCCAAGCATCGAGCATAATAATATTAACAAACAGATTTTTCTTTTCATATTAATTCATATATTGATAGATGGCGTCTAATACATCCAATGCCACTTCGTTCTTTGGTTTAAGATCGAACTCAGTTATCTTGTCATCTTTTGTTATTATAGACACCTTGTTAGTCTTGGTCTTAAATCCGACACCCGATTCATTCATTTCATTAAGAACGATAAGATCTATGTTTTTGGTATGCAGTTTTTTCTTTGCATTATCCAAACCGTTTTCTGTCTCTAATGCAAAACCAACGACCACCTGTTTTTCGGTCTTCTTGTTTCCTACTGATTTTAAGATATCGTCAGTTTTAACAAGTTTTAAAGTTAGGGTATCGTTATCAGGATTTTTCTTTATCTTCTGATCAGCAGCCGTTTCAGGGCGGAAGTCAGCCACTGCTGCGCTCAGCACAGCTATATCTGTTTTAGGGAAGAATGTCATGACAGCGTCATACATTTCCTTTGCTGATGTCACAGGCAACAGATTGATATTTTTTCTGTTAGGAGATATATTAGAAGGACCCAACACTAAAGTAACATCGGCTCCTTGATCTGCGAATGCGCGTGCTATTTCTATACCCATCAAGCCAGAGCTATGGTTACCTATGAAACGGACAGGGTCGATAGCTTCATAAGTTGGGCCGGCTGTTATAAGCACTTTTTTACCTGTGAAATTTTGTTTGGTCTGAAAGAATGCTTTTATTCTCTCGTAAATTTTTTGAGGCTCTTCCATTCTGCCTTCTCCGCACAAGCCGCTTGCCAGTTCGCCTGAAGAAGGAGCCACGAAGATGCAGCCTCTTTCAATTAAGGTCTTGATATTTTGTTGCGTAGCCTGATGTTTATACATATCGAGGTCCATTGCTGGAGCAAACATGATAGGGCATTTTGCTGAGAGGCATACTGTAAGAAGATAGTTATCGGCCATGCCGTAAGCCATCTTTGCCATTGTGTTTGCAGATGCTGGAGCCACCACCATAAGGTCGGCCCAGAGTCCTAGTTCAACATGACTGTCCCACTTGCCTGTCTTCTCATCGAAGCCGTGGGTTAACACAGGATTACCGCTTAATGTTGACAAAGTAAGAGGCGTGACGAAGTCTCTTGCTGAGGGTGTCATCACGACTCTTACATCGGCGCCATCTTTCTTTAAAAGACGCACCAAGAGAGGAATTTTATAGGCGGCAATGCTACCTGTAATTCCTAATAGAATTTTCTTTCCGGTGAGCATTGTAACTCCTTATCTTAGAAATCTCCTTCGTTTTCCTTGTTAGGATTACGATAATAAATACGATCGTTTAAAAATTCACTGACAGCAATCAAAGTTGGTTTTGGCAATTTTTCATAGTATTTTGCCACTTCGATTTGTTCTTTGTTTTCAAAGACTTCTTCAAGACTGTCGTTGCTTGTTGTGTACTCTTCTATCTTTTTATTGAGTTCACTTTTCATTTCAGCAGCGATTTGGTCTGATCTCTTTGCCATAATAGCTACTGTTTCGTAAATGTTACCTGTGCCAATATAAAATTGATCCTTTTGGCGAGTGACACATGTTGTCTCTGTGTTAATTTTTTTAAAATCCATTTATCTTATTTTGTTTTAATATTTGTTAATTCTGATTTAATTTTCTCAACAACAGGCTCCAACTCCTTAATGTACTTGCTTTCTGGGAATACGTAAACCAAGGTGTTGTATTTCTCCAACGCTAATTCATAACGTTCGCGTTGTTTTTCTGCCACACTCTTTTCTGCGTATTTGCAATATGTCAGAACCATATAATTGATGATATCTTCGCGATGATGTGTCGCCGGATTCTCTTTCAAGAAACTTTCGAAGCTTGTTATTGCAGCTTGATACTCTTCCATCTTATAATACAACATACAAGTATTATAGTCTTTTTCGGAAATCTTGTATCTTAATGTGTCAATAAGCTGGTTTGCACTATCGACATAAATGCTCTTTGGATACAAATCCACGAAGCTTTGGAATTCGCTTATCGCTGTGAATGACTCTGTCTGGTCAAGTGATATGTTTGGAGATTCCAGATAATAGCAGCAGGCACTTCTGAAAAGAGCAAATTCTGTTCTTTCTGCAAAAGGAAAATTCACGGCATAACGCTTGAAATAATGACTTGCTATTTCATAGTCATTCATATTGTAATAACAGTCAGCGGTGTAATATGCAATTTCTTCAGCCTGTGGCTTGCCTCTATATGCCGATTGCAGAATATCAAACAATTGCAATGCTCTGTTATAATCCTTCTGTTCATAATACGCCATCGCAACATTGTATTTATACTCATTGTCAGTGCTTTTGAGTATCTTATTATGACTGCTGCATGACACAAATGCCGCTATTACGAGCATTACGGACAATATAAAAAATCGATTCTTTCGCATAGTGCAAAAATACATTATTTTATCGTTCAAAAAACGTCTTTTGTAAGAATTTATTATCACAAAATTTCATTATTCAACAACAATTTTTTTCATCATCTGTTTTCCATCAATATCAAGATTCAAGAAATATAATCCGCTGTTGATTTCATTCAATTTTATTACAAAACAATTATACTGTTCACTCGATTTTCTAACGACTTGTCCATTGACATTCACCAGTGTCCAGCTGATATTTTCACATCTTTCATCCAATTCAACATTTATCACATCTTTAGCTGGATTTGGATAAATCATCACATTATCTACTGTTTGCTCATCAACATTTTCACAATTGACGACAAAAACGCTTACGCTTGCTTCTTTTGTATTCATTCCATCACTCACTGTCAATGTAAAGACATTCTCTCCCAATTCTGTTGGTGTTGCTACCGGATTTTGAATATTTGGGTTGTTCAACAACTCTGCAGGTGACCAAGAATATGTATATTCATATGAGCCTCCGCCTACAGTTGCATAAAGTTCAACTTGCTGTCCGAGACAAACAGTGTCGTTTTCCGCTTGGACATCGACTGTCATTTCACCGCCCACACATCTCAACACTGCTTTCCAGCCTTTTTCATTCATCGCATAATCAGAGAGGAAACGGAAAGTAAGAGCGCCTTCTTCATTTGTCGCAGTATATTTTCCTGTACATGCACCGCTCATCTCTGCAATACATGGAGATGTTGCGACAACGGTTCCGTCATAAATCCTGAGGACGTCATATCCTTCTTCTGTCACGAATTCCAAAAACTCTACCTGAATCATAGCTCCTTGAGTTCCAGGTTTAAATGTCATGACATGAAGGTCATTGTCTGGATAATTGTTATTAGGTCCGCCTGAATCGAAGAACAAAGCATCTTTTATTGTTATGGTTGCATCACTCATATTGTATGATTCTGCGACATTGATATAAGACCTCTTTGTTATTGTTTCAACATCACCATCAGCATTTGACACTGTGAGAGTTACATCAAATGTTCCAGGTTCGTTATATTTAATAGAAGGGTTTTGTTCAGTTGAAGCAGATGGAGTTCCGCCTTCAAATGACCAGTTCCAACTAACGACATCACCCCATGATTCATCAGTAAATTTAATTGTCGAGCCTACTGCCACATTGGTTTCTGCAGCATTAAAATCAGGAATCAAACCTTCTCCTGGCTCTAGTTCTACATTTAAAGTTGCAGTCTCGCCATCAACAACTGTAACTACATGTTGACTTGGATAATAGCCTTCTGCTTTGACCTCTACAGTATATGTACCAGCTTTTATTGGACGATGGAAATTACCGAGTGGAAGTTGAGATTCCACAACAGAATATTCCTGGTCATGATTTAAAATCTTTATTGTTGCTTGCACTGCTTCCTTTGTCACAGCATCTTTCACTGTTCCGTGAATTCCATACAATGCTTGATTCATATAAGCAAAGATTGAATTATAGTTATAGTCCCAATATGAAGGAAGCGCTGATGCTGAAGGGCATTTTACTGTTGAACATTCTATTGTCACTTCGCGGCATTGGTGGTAGTAATTCATATAATCCTGGCGACCGCCGCCTATTCTGTACCAGTCTGCTCCATTTGTTATGCCGTTTTCCTCGTCAGTCATATAATAAGGATCTGTTGACTGAGCTGCGTCCTGAGCCAGATCAGCATATTCTCGGCTTACAAGTTGCCACCAAGCATCATCAGCATGACGTTCATAATTATTATCCCATGGATAATTCATCAATTCCGCACCACCATGATAGTGAGCAGCCATAGTAAATTGATAGTCTTCCGCAAATTGCATAAACCATTGTGTTTCCAATGCATAAGCCTCATTGTCAGGATGTGCGCCATCAACAGGATCAGGATAGTTACGATTCATATCGACTCCGAATGCATTATAGCGAGACGATCCGCTGACAGTATGATTGCCATTGCGATATGTACCATCTGGATTAGCATTAGGGCAAATAAAGAGATCAAGATTGTTAACAATATTTTGAACTTCAGGAAGATCTTGTCGTGTAAGAAGAAGGTCGATAAGACGAAGCATCATAACAAAACCTGTCGTCTCATCACCATGAATTGTCGAGCCGTACAAGAATTTAGGTTTGCCGTCAGAGACGCCATTATTGATTCTAACCATCAATATTTTACGTCCGCTCGCAAGTGTTCCGAGTTCCATCAAAGAACAATTTTCAGAGTATGTTTCTGCAAATTCTTCCATCATAGCGACATAAGCCTCATAAGTAGGATATTCGTCCCAATCATATTCAGCGCGGCTTCTTCCGTCAAACATTTTATGCTCTTCCAACATAGAAGGAGGTGTCAGCAAAGTCGGTTCAAATCCTAATGTCAAAAACTCTTCAAACTGCCTATTATTGGCGTATGCTGTAACGACATTGCCATCTACTTTATCTACAGAAACTATTTTAGCGATTTCATTTAACGCTTTCAAATCATCAGTTTGGAAGTTAAAATAGAACTCATTACGTTCTTTCATCATTGACTGCAAGTCTCTTTCTTGCGCAAATACATTAAATGAAAAAAATGCAACGAATACGAGAGCGATTATAGTTTTCATAATGCAATTATTTATTGTACATAACTTTACATTCATTTTCCAAATCATTTTTAACATTCTCATTTACCGTAACGAGAGGAAGTCGGAGAACGTTTTTGCAAAGATTTTGATATGCCATCAAGCATTTGATTCCAGCAGGATTGCCATCAGCGAAGATAAGATTATTCATCTTGAGCATCTTATAATGGAGAGGAAGAGCTGTTTTAGCATCGTCATTCATCATTGCTGTAACCATTTTACAGAACAAGTCAGGATAGCCGTTAGCAGCTACAGAAATAACGCCTTTTGCTCCAAGAGCCATCATTGGCTGAGTGATACCATCATCACCAGAAAGCACATCGAATCCTTCAGGTTTATCACGTAATATCTCCATTATTTGTTGCAAGTTGCCAGAAGCCTCTTTCACTGCAACAATATTATCGTGTTTAGCGAGTTCAACGCATGTTGAAGATTGAAGGTTAACACCGACTCTACCAGGAACATTATAAAGAACGACTGGTACTGGAGAATTATCGGCGACAGCTTCAAAGTGAGCCTTCATGCCTCTTTGATTAGGTTTATTGTAATAAGGCACCACACTTAAGATGCCATCGACGCCTGTGAAATCTTGGTTTTTAATATTTTGAATTAAAGCCGCTGTGTTGTTGCCACCCATTCCAAGAAGAATAGGACAACGTCCGTTTGCGACTTTAACGATAGTTTTCAACACATTATCTTTCTCTTCTGATGTCAAGGTTGGCGCTTCAGAAGTAGTTCCCAATGCGACCATAAAATCTGCGCCATTAGACAATGTATATTCTACAATATTTTCAAGTGATTTATAATCAACAGAAAAATCTTCATTGAAAGGAGTAATAAGGGCAACTCCCGTACCGATAAAAGGATTATTTTTCATTTTTGTTTCCAGATAGCATCAATAAATATTTATACATAATCTTCAAACGTTCAACCTCATTCTTTTCAATTCCATAATCTATGACAAGATCATGCATCTGAATATTATTATTAGAATGGCCTATTTTGAACGATGAATTTATACATGAGACGAGATAATCGTTAAGCAGATTTTCATTATTATCAGAAAGATTGACAAACAGTTCATCGGAAAAAGATCTCAATAACATTTCTTTATCTTTTTTCAAAAGACCTATTTTCTTAAAATCTTCCTTAAGTATAAAAAGCATGAAATCGCTCTGAAGCAGATTATCTGGCAAGGTTTCGCTTAATATCACGAATCTAAGTTTATGAGGATTCATCGAATCCTTCACGAATTGTTCCATCAGCTTAATATCTTTTTTTTGGTTCTCATCGAGAAGGATTGTCATTATAGGAGACTTGTTGATATCAGGAAATTGCAACATTCGTTTTTGTTGTAAATTTCTCTTAATATTTCTCTTTCTAAAAAAAAGTATTAACGACTTAAACATTTTCTTGTATTTAACTTGCAAATATACATTATTAATACTAAATATCCACACATTTTTTTCTTAATATTTTTTATCTTTGCGATGGTTTAAATCATCATATTATGAAGGTTACAGTTTTAGGCAGCGGCACATCTCAAGGTGTTCCGATTATCACTTGCGATTGCGAAGTATGTCGTTCCAATGATCCGAAGGACAGACGTTTACGCACTTCTATTTTAATCGAATCAGGTGAAACCACAATATGCATTGACGCTGGTCCCGACTTCCGCTATCAGATGTTGAGAGCGAATGTCAAAAAATTAGACGCCATTCTAATCACGCACCAGCACAAAGACCATATAGGAGGCCTAGATGATGCAAGACCATTGATCTTTGTACAAGGAGCGCCGATGACCATTTACGCTTCACCAGAGTCACAGGAAGAAATCAAAAGAGAATATTCCTATGCTTTTGCAAATGAAGACGAAAGATATCCTGGAGCTCCGACATTCAACCTAATAAACTTAGACGAAAGCCCTATAAAAATCAACAACATTATAATAGAGCCCATCGAGCTAAAGCATTTCACATTGAAGTCATACGCATTCAGAATCGGAGATTTCGCATACGTCACCGATTTAAGTGAGCTATCAGAGAATGCCTTCGACAAATTAAAAGGCGTCAAGTATCTCATTATCGAGGCATTAAGAAAGAGAGAACATTATTCACACATCAATCTTTCACAAGCAATAGAAATTGCACAAAGGCTAGGCGTTGACAAAGCATGGTTTACACATGTCAGCCATGAAATGGGAAAGGCAGCCGACGTCAACCCTACACTTCCACCAAATATGATGCTAGCTTACGACGGATTGGAAATTGAGATTTAATCTTTATTGAACTCCGTTGTAACCCATCGACAAAAAACATTATCTTTGCGAAAAATGAAAGTTATGCAAGAAATTATATTTGAATTAAGAGAAGGCGATGAATTTATCCCTTTAATTGCATTGTTAAAAGCCACTGGCGTTGTCGATTCTGGCAGCATGGCACAAGAAGTAGTGACCGCAGGTCTTGTAAAACGCAACGGCGAAACAGAATTGCGCAAACGTGCAAAAATAATATCAGGCGACAAGATTGAATTTGAAGGTTGTTTGATTAATGTTGTATGAAATAATAAATCCCAAAGTCAATCATCTTTGTGACTTTGGGATTACATTTTCATATAGACAGAGATTCATTCTCTATTTGTCATTATCTATATCCTTGTAGTTATCTTCATCCAAGAACCATTCTTTATACATCATATAGCCTTGTGCATTTGTACGAGCCATATTGCCAACGGTTTCCGAAGCATCCTTCACTTTTTTTGCAGGCACTCCAGCATATACACCTGGTTCCAACACGCTATTACTCAACACAACACTTCCTGCAGCAATAACGGTATTGTCTGGTATCACCGCATTATCCATCAAGATAGCGCCCATTCCAACAAGCACATTGTTTCCCACTTTTGCTCCATGTATGATTGCATTATGTCCTACCGAAACATCATTACCGATTTCACATATAGATTTTTGATATAAAGTGTGTAACACAGCACCATCTTGAATATTAACTCTATCTCCAATTTTAATGGTATTAACATCACCTCTCAAGACTGCGCCATACCAAATACTGCAATCATCACCCATTGTCACGTCACCAACTACAGCGGCAGTCTCTGCTATAAAACAATTGTTACCGATTTTTGGTTTACAACCGTTCAATTCCTTAATTAAAGCCATATTATTTTTTAATATTTACATTTTAAGTTTTATGTTATGCACGTCTATTTTATCAGATTTATCGCCGCACTCATGTTCTGAACATACTATTCCCGAATCTGTTATTTCACCTTTGAGATATGACACGACAAGTTCATCTACATTACCAGAGCAACCGCGAATCACATTGATATTATGAGCATTGAGTTTGCTTTTAGCACCTTCGCCCATATTACCTGCGAGCATCATCACCACTCCCATATCTTGTAAATCGGCAGCAATTCCTGATTTGCAGCCGCAACCTTGAGGCGATGCCATTGTCTCACGTTTAACAATTGCATTATCTTCTATAGTAAAAATCGTGTAATGGTCACAATGTCCGAAATGATCATCAACACGCTCATCTCTTGTTGGAACAGCTATTTTCATATTGTATCAATATTAACTATTTAATGTTGCAAAGATAGTCCTTTTTAACAAGAAGATTCATCATTCCGAACAAAAATTATACTCTACCGCTTCAATATCCGATCTCAAGCTATCAGGCTTTACAGTTATAGGCTTTCCATCATGGCTTAAATACATTTTGTTAGCCGATATACCTTTAGGGAAATTTACAGAAGCCAATACTTTTCCATTATTTTTAAAATACACAACAGTATTTGGCAATGGCTTTTTCTGTGGAAGAAGCACCACACAAGTCACATCTGTCAGATTCTTCACCAGTATCGGCCCCGATTCATAAGATTCCAAGACATCAGTCTTATCGTATGTGTAACCCGCATCACCGACATAATCACTCTCAGCAATTCCATTATACTCCAAATTTATTGTATTATAACAATTGGCATATTCAACAACCACATCATTTACATCAAACAACGACATATCAAAAAATGCCACCGAGACCATCGGATCCAACTGCGTCATCGGGAATGTATATGTTTTTTCATCAACCGTCTTAAACACCACATCACGAGCTGAAGCAATAAAATGTTCACCAATATCAGACTTATAACCACTCTGGGCATATATCGAAAATGTAATCTTAGTATCATCAATATATCTCCAGTTTCCCAAACTATATAGATTGCGATACATCACATTAGGACATGTTGCAGCATTATATTTAGAGATAAGAGTAATTACATCATTATTCTCATTTATTTCTCTTGCTGTAAAAACCGCTATTGTATTATCAACGCCCTCTGACATCATATAAATTTTATCTTCGCGTTGCCATTCCAACGTTCCATCCATATCCAGATGCAGTCTGGATCTACCGACTCCCATCTCGCCTTTCACCTCAATATAATCCGCTGCTACATCATCATTACTCGGTGTACATTGTAAAAACAAAACAGAGGAAAGCATAATCACAACTAGTTTAATCTTATTTATTACTCTCATCTTTCTTACTAAATACAACAGTACACATGACAGCAAGATTACAATTCCACTACTTAAAGGCACCGACTCAGGCGTCAATGGATTTATTGTTACGGATCCACTATAAATGTTTGAGCCATCCCTATACCCATCTTCAACATTCGAGTATTTAAAAAAGGAATCTGTCTGCGACTTAACATTCAGCGATGTTACACATAGCAACATCAAGAAAAAAATACACTTTTTCATTTTTCACTGGTTTTTGGGTTTTTATTAATTATTACATACTTTAAATAGCGAGCTGCACTATTTATGTATGCAAAATTATATCATTCCAATTTAAGAACGATAATAAAACCAGTACTCTTTTACTTTAAAAAAGGAAAAAGATGCCAAAAACCAAATTTTAACATTCAGATGTTAACAAGCATTAACATTTTGGCTCATAATACATTACTTCTGAGGGTGATTTGCCTGAAAAATACAATTTCCTCATTTCTACCATATAAGGTTCCGTATATGAAAAGAACAATTGCAAGCCCTTACAAAGAACATTCAAACCTTTTTCTCCATTGGCAGTCTTGTCAAATCTGTGTTTAGGGCATTCGCCATGACAGGCAAAATAATATTTACATCGCAAACATTCTGACGGCAGAATATTTCTTTTATTGATGCCAAATTCCGTCATTTTATCAGACGACACCATATCGCTCAACGACATTTCACCTATATTGCCCAATTTATGTCGTGTATATACAAAATGGTCACATGGATAAATGTCGCCATTATGCTCAACCACGGCATTTGCTCCGCAAGTTTCAGAATAGACGCAAGTCCCAGGATTCACGCCGCAATAATTAGCCAATGTCGAATCAAACAAATTGACGAAATACTTACCGACATCATTCCTAACCCAATAGCCAAACACATCACACATAAACTCGCCATATTTGACAGGGTCAACAGACCAAGATGCCAATATAGAATCCTCATCATCTGGCGATGTTATTCTATTAGTCTTAGTATTAATATATTCCACCACTGGCATAAATTGCATATAATGGCTTCCTATCCTTTTCATGAAGTCATAAACTTCAAGGCCTTTACCCTCACTAGCCTTGTTGATTGTCGTCAAAGTATTAAACTCCACACCATAACGATGCAGCAATTCAATTCCTCGCAACACCTTATTAAATGTTGGGGAATCGCCCTTATCCTTTCTATATTTATCGTGAATATATTGAGGTCCATCAATAGAAACGCCAACCAGAAAATCATTTTCCCTAAAAAAAGATGCGAAATCGGCGTTTATCAAAGTAGCATTCGTCTGTATTGTATTAAGAATCTTTTTTCGACCTTTATATTTATTTTGAAGATTGACAATAGTTTCAAAATATTCCAGACCTAGAAGCAGCGGTTCGCCGCCATGCCAGTCGAAGGTTATTTCTTCAGCAGCGTTTATCTCCAAATATTCTTTAATGCATTTTTCAAGAATATCCAAAGGCATCTTATGCTCTTCACCATAAAGAGCAGCCTTATCAAGATAATAACAATAAGTACAGTTTAGATTACACAAGGAGCCTACAGGTTTAAACATCATATTAAACCTCAAAGGCTTAGT
This sequence comes from Bacteroidales bacterium, assembly GCA_045655965.1. Classification (GTDB taxonomy): domain Bacteria; phylum Bacteroidota; class Bacteroidia; order Bacteroidales; family F082; genus Limimorpha. The sequence goes on from JAZOQH010000009.1 coordinate 21,222, forward strand.
AATTCTACAAGCATCAGATAGAGTCAGTGTATTTTTCAGCCATTCACTCATGATTACTGAAACTTAAACAATTCAGACTCTGTTCTAGACGCCTTCATCAACGAATCGAATTCAGCTACTTTTTCAGGATATTTTTCAGACAAATCATTCTCTTCGAGAACATCCGCAGACAAATCATACAGTTCTATCTTTCCATTATTATGGACATCATATTTGACAGCTTTCCAATTGCCTTTTCTTATTGCTTGTCGTCCATTGTTTTCATGAAACTCCCAGTAGAGATAATCATGGTTTCGCTGTTCACCTTTACCTTCAAGAGTTGGAAGATATGATATTCCGTCAATATTTTCCGGAAGTTCTGCATCAATTATATCAGCCATTGTCGGAACAAAATCCCAAAATGCAGAAACATGTTCTGATCTAGCATTTTCTTTTACGACATTGTTCCATTTCACGATGAAAGGAACTCTTATTCCGCCTTCGTACAAATCTCGTTTATATCCTCGGAGTTCGCCATTGCTATTGAAGAAATCCGGATCTGCTCCGCCTTCAATATGAGGACCGTTATCCGAAGTAAAGACTACTATCGTATTATCAGCGATGCCGAGGCTATCTAATGTAGAGCAAATCTCGCCGACCTGCTTATCCAATACCGAAATCATCGCTGCGAATGTTGCATGTGTATATTGCTGTGAACCGTAGCCTCCGTTTTTATAATACATTCCATCATCACAACCATTAAAGGCGACTTCTTTTTCAAAGACAGGATCACCAACAAAAGGAAGCAACTCTTTTTCAGGCACTTTCAGTTCCGCATGAGGAATCACGGAAGTGTACCACATAAAGAATGTCGTATCTTTATTTTCTCTTATAAAATCAAGAGCTTCATTATGAATAATATAAGGTGCATAGTCATTTTCATTTTTACCCATATTACCATCTAATATAATTTTTTCATCATTATACCACAGATGATATGGGTAGTAATTATGAGCAATGCGCTGACAGTTATATCCAAAGAATTCATCGATGTTTTGATTTTCAGGAGCGCCTTCTGATTGAGGAGCGCCAAGTCCCCACTTACCAAAGACAGAAGTCTTATATCCATTGTCTTTTAACATCTTAAATATTGTATACGTATCAGAGGGCATAGGATGCTGACCTTCTACAGGCATCTCTTTATTACCTCTGATAACAGTATGTCCTGTATGTTGGCCTGTTATCAAGCAACTTCTCGATGGCGCACTGACAGAAGATCCTGAATAATGCTGGGTAAACAGCATACCTTGTGACGCCAGCTTATCAATATTAGGTGTAGAGAATTTATTTTGTCCCAAGCACGACAGATCGCCATAACCAAGATCATCTGCCAATATAAAAACAACATTGGGATTCTTATCTTGATTTTTATCTTCATCATTTTTATCCGATTTCACAACAGCTATTGTTGCTATTGTTGGAATGCAAGATGACAATGCGACAGCAGCCAATGCAATAGGCGAAAATTTCGCAAGTCGCTTTATTTTCTCTTTTTTCATTTATACAAATCTATTATTCAACAAAGATAAAACTTTTCAAAGAAATATTTACAATCAATATTTTATCAAAACCACCTCTTCTTCATTAACGCATCTATAAGCATAATCATAGACGACTCTATACTCTTCATTCTTCCTCGTTCTATAAACATTTGTTATCAGGTCGAAGTTGAAATTATTTCTCAAAAGGTCTTGTTTCAATACAACTATCCTGTTATTGTTTTTGGACAGCAGCTTCAAAATCCTTCTATTCTGCAACAATAGGGCATTAACATTTTTTATTAACAAGACGCCTTCGTCTTTTTTATTTTTATAATGATGGTTATTACGGCAATTGTCGTCACAATATTTTTTATCGACACGTCCTATCAATTCCTTACCACAAAAGGAACAGGTCTTTATGTTATTTGTCACCGTTATCAGTTTGAGAACACATACTCAATTATATTAGCTCCCATTTTAAGTGCCTTATGACGAGTCTCTTCAGAATCATAATGTACCCTTTGGTCTTCCCATCCATCACCCAAATCACATTCGTATGTAAAAAGACAAACCATTCTGCCTTCATATATCAAAGCGAATGCTTGAGGTGCTTTATTATCATGTTCATGTATCTTTGGCAAGCCATCAGGAAATGAATATGGCTTTTGAAAAATAGGATGAGAATATGGCAGTTCAACCCATTGCAACTCAGGGAACACCTTCTGCATTTGGTTCATGGCATAGTCTTTCATACCATAGTTATCATCTATATGCAAAAAGCCTCCGGCAATCAGATAGTTTCTGAGATTTTCAGTTTCCGCATCATCAAACACCACATTACCATGACCAGTCATGTGAACAAATGGATAATTGAAGATATCAGGACTTCCAACATCGACCGTTGCCACATTGGGATTCAAGTCTGTCATAACAGATTGATTACAGAACTTCACCAGATTCGGCAAAGACGTAGGATTGGAATACCAGTCACCGCCACCTCTGTATTTAAGCAGAGCTAACTGTGTCTTTTGTGCAAAGACATTGAAAGACGTCAATACAAGGATTATTGCGAATATTTTTTTCATAAATTTGGTTTAAGGTCTAGTGTAATTATTTTTTCATTTGGTTAATCAATTGTATCGTATGACATGCCACCACTGCGGCCGTCTCTGTTCTAAGACGAGCTTCGCCGAGGCTTACAGGAACGAATCCATTTTCTTTAGCCAGTTCAACCTCCTCTTTACTGAAGTCGCCTTCTGGACCTATCAAGACGATGGCATTTTTTCCTTTTTCATACAAGTCACACAACTGATCTTTCACATCATCATCAATCCAAGCAATAAACTTCTGTCCATCAAAACTTTGTTTTACCAGTTTGTCAAAAGACACCATTTCCTCAACGACTGGCATTTTAGACTTAACAGACTGTTTCATTGCCGAGACAACGATTTTCTTAAATCGCTCAACATTTGCCGCGCGACGTTCCGAGTGATACGATGCAAAAAGTTTAACCTCATCAATGCCAATTTCCGTAGCTTTTTCAAGGAACCATTCAGTTCTCTCGTTAAGCTTTGTAGGAGCTATAGCGATAGAGAGCTTAAAATCTCTGATGTCATAACCGCATCTTTGGTTAGACAGATCAGCCATTGCTCTTTTAGGGTGAGCGTCAACAAGCTCTGCATCAAACAAGGAACCTTTTCCATCAGTGACGCAGAAACGATCTCCCTCCTTCATACGAAGAACCTTTACAATATGCTTAGATTCCTCTTCCGGGAAGGAGATAGTTCCTAATTGTGCGTCGGGCAGATAAAAGACATTCATCTTTTTATGTGTTATTACATTTTATTTGGCATAGAAATTCCCAACAAGCCAGAAGCATTACGGAGCAATCTTGCTGTCATGTCAGCCAACTGAAGTCTGAACTCTCTACGTTTAACATCTTCTTCCTTCATGATACTGCATTCTTGATAGAATTGATTGAAGTCTTTTGCCAAATCATAGATGTAGTTCGCAATCATAGCTGGGCTTCTGTTAATTGCAGCTTGTTCTAATACTGAAGGCCAGTTATAAATATTTACCAACAACATTTTTTCTTTAGGTTGTAAATCTGTCACTGGAATTTCTTCACCGAATGTGATTCCATTTTCCAAGGCCTTACGAATAACTGAACTGATACGAGCGTGAGTATATTGGATAAACGAAGCTGTATTGCCATTGAAGTCTATTGATTCCTGTGGATCGAAGAGCATAGTCTTCTTAGGGTCGACTTTGAGGATAAAATATTTCAAAGCGCCGATACCAATCATGTCGTACAATCTGTTTGATTCCTCTTCGCTAAGACCGTGTGCTTTGCCGAGTTCTTCTGAAACAGTTTTTGCAGTCTTTACCATTTCATCCATCAAATCGTCAGCATCGACCACTGTACCTTCACGAGATTTCATCTTACCGTTAGGCAATTCAACCATACCGTATGAAAGGTGTTCGATATCGTTACCCCATTCGCGGCCCAATCTAACGAGAACACGTTTGAGCACATCGAAGTGATAGTTCTGTTCGTTACCTACAACGTATATCAATTTCTTAGGTTGATATTCTTCATAACGCAACTGAGCTGTTCCCAAGTCCTGAGTCATATATACTGATGTTCCATCTTTACGGAGCAAGAGTTTTTCATCAAGGCCTTCATTTCTCAAGTCGCACCATACAGAACCATCAGGTCTTCTATAAAGAACATCATTATTGAGACCTTCATTTACAAGTTCTTTTCCTAAAAGATATGTTTGTGATTCATAATAGATCTTTTCAAAAGAAACACCGAGGCGATCATATGTAACATCAAAGCCATCGTATACCCATTGGTTCATAGTTTCCCACAATTGACGGATATCTTTATCGCCTGCTTCCCATTTTCTAAGCATCTCACGTGTCTCTTGCATCAAAGTAGAGTTCTCTTCAGCTGCAGCCTTAGCCTTTTCTTTTTCTTCATCGCTGAGTTCATCATAATTTGAAGGGAGCAACTGCTTAACTTCTTCTTTATAATGCTTATCAAACAAGACATAGAAATCTCCGATGAGGTGGTCGCCTTTCTTTCCTGTTGATTCAGGAGTGCAGCCTTCGCCCCATTTTTGCCATGCTATCATACTTTTGCAGATATGAATACCTCTGTCGTTAACGAGGTTAACACGGACAACATTTTCTCCGTTAGCTCTTAGAATTTCAGACACGCTCCAGCCGAGCAAGTTGTTACGGATGTGACCCAAGTGCAATGGTTTATTTGTATTAGGAGATGAATATTCAACGACTATAGGATTGCCTTGAATTTCTTTTCTGCCGAACAACTCTTTCTGATGATTTTCCGCAAAGAATGAAAGCCAGTAATTATCTGAAACGAGAAGGTTAAGGAAACCTTTTACTACATTGTATTTAGAAATTATTTCACTTTCAGATACTATTTCGCGACCTAATTCATCAGCCATCACCTCTGGTGATTTCTTAGCCATTTTCACGAATGGGAAGACCACGATAGTGACATCACCTTCAAACTCTGGGCGAGTCTTTTGAAAATTAACTTGTTGTACAGGTGGTTCCTGTCCGTATAACTTTGTAAAAGCATTGACAAAAAGCTGTCTTAAAATTCCTTCTAACATATTAGTCCTATTTAATTTTGAGGCACAAAGATAACAAAAATAACGGTATTTTCATTTATTATAGAAAAATAAAGTCTTGAACAAGCTATAGCTAAATGGGAATGAAACCGTTTCACGCATATACGGTTTAGGATATATATCCAGCATCTCTCCCGGAAGCAAGGCAAAAACATTCCCAACGACATAAATTCTTCCATCACTCACACGTGTAGTCCCAACATCATATATACATTCAAAGTCCGGATATTCAGGATCTTCGGAACGTATATCACTTAATACTGAATCTTTGATTTCCTGAGACCTTTGTTTAATAACATCCTCTGCGAAACCACAATCATCCACATAAGAAGCAAGTAATCTTTTGGCTATATAACCAAGCATTTTAAGATCAAAGCCAACATCCTCAAAGCCCATCGTACTTAAAAAAGGCTGTCCACTAAACCAACACCCCATACCATGTGCTGCCAACGACGTAAAAGCATGTCCCAACTCTTCGTTATAATATATATCCATCATCTTCTCGCCATAATAATCATTTGTAGGCTGTGTAAAATACGTATTCATAAAACTCTTAACCAGGCCAGAACCCAAACCATAATGTGCCGCGGTTTTAATGCTGTTCCAGTCATCACCACTGAATTTAAAGGTACCGTCACCTATCGACACCATTTGATTCACACCAGATGTCAAACCACCCATCATGGTCTGAATGCCGATTTGAACGAGCCACGACTGTCCCATAGTATATTCAGTAAGAAAACCTTTAACGAATCCCACACCGAACAACAAACCAAACTCTCCAAACGAGTCAATTGCATCCGCATTAAACAATACATTCGCTGCTCCTCCTACGATACCAAAGACAAGACTTTCAACACATTCACCAGTCGGATCCTTATACCTCAACGGATTATTCAAACAATAGCTATATCTATTGAAATTCTGAGAGAACTGAGGCAGTTGAATATTATTATCAGGGCTAAGCATCATCGACATCATTGGATCATAGAATCTTCCATTCATATTCACCAACCCAAAATCCCAAAGATGCTCGTGCCCAGTATATCCTCTATCAAACAATGGACTATCAGAATAATCAAGACTCCAGTCATCATAATCCCTAACGTTTCCCCATGCATCAAAACTCATCTTCTGAACTATTTTACCATTTTCATCTGCAATCAAATTCCACGATGACAAATTATCTTTATGAACAAAATTATAAGACTTATTACCATCATCATCAATAGCACATATTGCAAAAATGCCATCGGGGCCACTTACAAATGTATTAGCATATTCTTTCCCATCCTCTTCTACGAGCTCACATTCATCAACGTAAGTCTTTGTCTTCACAACACCATCAACTTGGGTTTTCATATAGATTCTACTATTGTCACAGCCATAACCTATATCCGCGTAGTCATCAGAATTTGAGACATTAACCAAATTATCAAAAGACGAATATTTCATATTCTGACTAAAGCCGGCGAACATCCTTTCATCATCCGTCTTTGCCCTTAAGATAACATTAGGCCTTTCCGTATCATACGACGCTGCATACAACACGCCCACATCATCAACTTTCTTTTCTAAAATATTTCCTTGTTTATCATAAAGCATCCTTACCGTTTCAACACCATTTAACGTTGCCCCTACGAGCCTGTCGAAATCATCATATTCAAACTCCTCTTCCATTCGCATACCATTCTTTTTCACTCTAGATGTCATATTACCTAAACCATCATAAGAATAGCTATAGTGTTGAATCACATCCTTTTCATTCGAAACCACAATATTATCCATTAGTGATGTTTGTGCATCATACGATATAATTGTATTCGTGCCATCCCCAAGGTCACAATCAACGACACGCCCATAGGCATCAGTGTTATTGGTTCTCCATAAGACTTTATTATCTACGGCATCTGATATTTCTTTTTCATATCCTGAATTCGAATAGGATTTCGATATACACAATCCAGAGGGATACGTTATCGAAGACAACCTATTAGCCGCATCATAAGTATACGAATATGAATAACATCTACCACATACTTCTTCTTTCTTTGCAACCAATCTCAGTTTATCGTCATAAACGTAATCTATCTGATGACTGTTTGTTGAAACCACTTTGTCAAGTAATCCATTTTTACCTTTTTCAAGGCTATACAACCAACGCGTAGAGTTCATGGACTTACCATCCTCATCCTTTTCAATCTTACCGACCATCCTACCCGACATATCATACTGAAACTCAACAGAAGCATTTTTAGGATTCTTAATTCTGACAACATTTCCCCAAGCATCATATTCGTATGTCGTCAAACCATAATTAGGATCATACAATGATGCCTTGTTTCTACAATTATCATAAGTGACAGAAAGTTTTGTCTTGACATCATTGCCGACTTGCGCCGATTTAACCAAGCCATCACAGAAATATTCATATTTAATTTTGTTACCGCCGGCATCCTCGGTTTCAACAAGCCAGCCCATCTCATTATACTTATCCTTCACACAATGCCTCTTACCATCATTTGAAACTATTTCTGTTACGACATCACTTCCATTATACACAAATCGCTTTGTCAAACCATTAGGATACGACACCTCTGCAAGTCTATTGTACTGATCATAAACATTAGAGACATATAACATCACATCATCTTCATAATAAGGCAATGTCTTTTGTTTTATGTTACCAACATCATCATATAGAACATCTTCAAAAATGGCATTACCATTAATGTCAAAAGTCACCTTTCTCAGTTCGGCGCCCGATTTATGATAAAAAACCATGGATTCAGCCTGGCCTGTACTTTTTTCCCACATATAATAAGAAGCTCCAGCAGGGGCATATTTATTCCCTTTAGACCAACGGTATGCTCTCGCTTTCTGCATCCCATCCGGCAATTCCACCACACTTGTCACGCCACATGCCTGCTCTTTATTTATTGTCACAAAATCATTATAATCTTTTGTTGAAGTAAGCAAACCATAATCATGATCATATTTACAATCTATTTCTCTTCCTAGTTGATCTATTGTTTTTGTCACATACCTATAATGATATTCTTCACCGTATTCATACTTTATAATTTTTTGGTGTGCTGTTGACGGTGACGACTTTATCTTAGCAGTTACATTTCCGACCTCATCATATTCATACGAGAGTTCAACAATAAGAGGATCTGCATAATCATTATTGACATTCGGAATTTTTGTTTCCATGGCCACTCTATGCGGATATTTTTCATCATATACGAACATCTTGGAAGAACCAATAATATCACCTGTCTTATCACAAGAGAAATTATATATAGCCTTAGGTCTATTAACCAGCCAATTCTCAACATCGTCATTATACTCAATATATGTCTCATCAATATAATCACAATCTGACGGATTGACAGCCGACGCCCCATCCGTTATACCAACAGAACAGCCAACTTGACGTACCAGATTATAATACAATCCATTCGAGCTGCAATCTGAAATATAATCATTTTTAGTTATTTTATTTTTCAACACCTCATTATGTTTATCCAGATTATAATCAACTTCATATGCAAGCTTCACCAATGGAACGACAACTTTCTTATTATGGGAGCAACAATATTTATCATAGCTATACACTTTCTCCTTTATTATCTGCTTTTCCCCTTGATATATTTTCTGCGAAAATGGGAGTATCATCGAATGCGAGTTCAATGTGTTACATTCATATTCAGCAATTTGCTTTTGGATCAAATTTCCATTGACATAATTTCTAGTAACTATTTTTTCAAAACCAAGAAATCCATGTCCTTCACTATGAACCAATGCATTATTATATTGATAAGCATTCACGACGCACTTACCATTAACATTAAACATCGTATCCGTTTTCAGAGCGGCGACAGGAATAGAGTTTCTTCTGATATCGTTTATTATCGTATTGTCACATGTATAAAAGCCTGCATCATTTCCTCCTTCAGACATAAGATAATCGTAAGAGAAGCCCCTCACATTACCCATCCCATCAACTATTCGTTCCACACTATAGAATGACGAATGCGGATACAATGACGTCACATAAGCATTCTGAGAATTTAGCGGTTCACGCGGCAGCCCTGATAATATCGAGACATTTTCCTGTGCCAAGAATCTGCCTAGCTGAATAGTCTGATGCGAATAATTTATTGGCATAAAATATCTCTTTTCATACGTGAATGCAATCGTATTATCAGCCTTTTCGTAAGGCATCAATCCAACGTTAAAATAATAGTTACCTGCCATACTTTTAAAGACTCCCACATCTGCACAACCGTCACCATCAAAATCAGCAGTTCTTATCGTAACGCTAGGCTTTTCCAATTCCATGAGAGAATACCTATACCTATCCTTATGATTAAGATTAAGCGATTTAAGCAATCCTACACTTGTACACAATTTGGAATCTGTAAAGTTTTTACCATCAGAGAAAACCATTCTCCAACATCTTGATGAGTCATAATATAAAATATCGGTTTTACCATCTCCATTAAAATCGTTGGGAAACACATACATTTCACTTGTCAACGAATTACCGCATGCAGTTTGTCGAATGGTAAAATCGCCATTAAGATTATATATATCATAACCATCCTTTTTCAAAGCGAACAATTCAGAGACGCCATCACCAGTGACATCCAAAGACATAAAATTAGCATCGGTTCCATTTATGCCATCACTTCCTTTGAGGTCATTTTTATAAATCACGCCTTCTTTATAATAATAACATGAAGCCAATTTATCTTTACGATCTTCATCATATGCATCCAGAACCACCACATCGGTTCTATCATTATGAATAAAATTACCTGGAACTACAACTACGTTCTTTTTGTAAGAACAACTTCTAAGATTAACAAACTTCCCCTTTTCAACAATATAGAATTGCGTTTTCACCAGGACGTCACTTTGAGTCTGCGCATCATAATTTATTTCATAAGTCAAGATATCATCCACAGCATCTCCATTCAAATCAAGGACATACACCCATTCAAGATTTTTTGACAAAAGAACAGACATAGCTGGTTTATTATGGAATCTTCCATCCCCATCATTAAGATACACTTCTCCCATAATATCTTCCGGATATGTATTTTGAATTTTATATGGAACCACAAGAACGTCAGAAAAACCATCGCCATTAAAATCACCCACAAAAGGAACATTGCTAAAGACAGATTTATCCTGCTGATACATTTGAAAATCATCGGTATCAACTGGATAATGTTTTTCAGAATTCCAAATTACTCTAGTTGGATTAATTTTGTCGCCACCGACAGACAAGCCCACCGTTTTCAATCTATAATGGACAAAATAATTCTTACCATAATAACCTGGTTTATTATACTCAAGAGAATAGTCATAAAGTTGCCTTCCCGTAGAATTATTCACTACGACCACATTCTTTAGAATTCTTTTAGACGCCACCACATTACCATACACATACGACACAGAAACGTCTGAACTCTTAGTCTCATATACAAACTGGATTCTATATTCAGGGCGAACCCGTTTTTTCTCATTCAACGTATATTCAATATTATTTATATAAGACATGCCTTCACTTGGCACTTTATCATAATTAAACACTATCGAATTGCCGTTCCTATCCGAAATTTTACACAGCAGCCATTTGAGCACCATACCACCGTCATGCTGCGTCTCCAATCTTGAATCATCGGTAGCACCATATTCCCATATTGTTCCATCGTTTTTCCAAACCATGAATCTTTCCGGACATTTGTCGCTTTTAGCATATGACACTATTTTATCAAAGTTATCCACTTCCGTTTTATATACCGCGCCATTAGCTCCATATACACCATCAACTAACATCAGACGCTGACCATCAATAGCAAACCTATCATTTTCAAAATCGACGCCAGTGATTTTACCATCATGATATATCGTTTGCCCAACCCTTTCTATTGATGACAATCCGGAAAGATCCCAAGCCCATCCCAATATTCCATTAGCACTTTGACTATTATATACAAAAGAAAGTTTCGGCATCATAGTACCAATGGCATTAGGAAGTTTCAGTTCTATTGCATAAACAGCCGCTCCTGTATTACTTGTACAAAATGAACTTGGCAAAGACCCGACCACGCCATCATCGTTATTAGACACACCTCCATAATAGCCCTCATCTGGTGGGAACACGGAATATCTGTCTATTTCAAGATTCAAGCTTTTGTTTTTATTTGGTTTATACATAAAGCCTGGCTGCAATTTTATCGATGTTGTCGCCTGGCACAAATACGACACATCATCATTTAAAGCATCACTCAATTCTATATGCGTTTGCTGAAATATTTCCTGAGAACAAATATTTGAAGCACAAAGAAGCAATGCCATTATACATATACACTTTATTTTCATAATCCATATAATTTAAAGTTTCACCACAACGCAACTATACACACTATCACCTTTAATTATTCTCAACAGATACACACCTGCAGGATTATTAGATATATCAATCTCGTGATTCATTGAACACTTCCCATCTTGCACCAGAATTCCTGTTGCATTAAATATCTGATATGTAGCATTTACAATATCATCATTCTCAACACCAACAACAAAAACTCCATCATTAGGATTGGGATATATCAACACACCTTCACCAGATAACTTTTCAGATATTTCTTCACTTTCTATTTCTCTTGACAATTCCTTATACTCGGGACCACAATTATGTGCATACACCTCTATCCTATTCCCAGACTCGTCATACTTAAAATCCAGACAATATTGAGCATTAAGTTTTTCAGGCAAAGCAAGAGTAAATAATAGAAACAGCAACATCACTTTATATTTCCGTTTCATACCCTTAACTTATTTAGATTGCAGATTCTCTATTAACTTCTGTTGGCTTTCAATCAGCCTATGCAACTCTATGGTATACAATGTAAGTTCTTCTATTTTTTTCAACAGAAGACCATCCATTTCCACCAAAGCATAACCTTCATTTAAGACCACTTTTTCTGATGGCATATCTGGCAAATGCCCATTCTCATTTATATAGTTCTCCAAATCAGCAATTGGCTTCAATTTATAATCGTCATCAAAAACATGATCATACCATTCCGACACTTCTTTCACCAAGACTTCCGATGTTAAGATTCCACCTGTCACCGACAGTTTCGCATTCATATCAACGTTATCGGCATCAAAGATCACCTTGTCATTTTTAGACAAAAGCGTCATCCCTTTATCTTTATCTACAACAATCTTATGTTTATTGTCATATATTTGAAAATAAGCCACTTTGGTATCAGTAGTAGGTTCAAGGATAATCCCAGCATCCTCATTAGCATCAGATTTTATATGTAATTTAGATTCAGGACTTGTAACATTTCCAACGCCCACCTTGCCTGTTGAGTTAAAGCCCGACGAATTGCTAACAAACAATGTAGGCGCGCTACTGTTAAATCCTATCATAAGGCTATTAGGAACATTATTAATTAAAGCTTTTGTATCGGTATTACCGGTCCCAGAACCGATAACCATTGCATTTGTCGCTTTCGCCTTCACATATCGACCCAGCGCCAATGTCGAAGAGGCATTTGCCTTTGCGTAATAACCTACAGAAAACGAAAATGTTCCTGTCGACTCACAACTAGCACCTATTGTTGCTGAATAATTACCTGTCACTATATTCTGGCTAGAACCAGATGCTGGTCCACATAAATCGCAACCGCCTTTTTCCTGAGCTTTCATCATTGATGATATTACAAGCAACATCACTGAAAGCATTATTAAATTCTTTTTGTGTTTCATAAATCTTGGTTTTTAGTTAATTTTATTCTTTAATAAATTTATTTTTCATCACAGACCTTCCATCTTCACTTTTAATAAAATATATGTAGATTCCACTTTTCAATGAATTAACATTTATTGAAAATGTACTTTCACTCAAATACAAATCCTCATCCATGCATCTTCTACCCAATATATCTGTTATCATAATTTTCACATTCTCATTCATTATATTTTCAACATTTATATTAAGTAAAGAAGATACAGGATTAGGATAAAAATTCAAGTCCTCTTTATTCTCAACAATTTCCGACACGTCATCAAAATCATCCGTTTTCAACTTACATATCACAGGAATCTGATGTGTATTATAATCCAAGTAAGCCTGAATTATACATCCGCCATCGAGAGTCGGCTGAATATATAATATATTCATAAACACGCCCAGATCAAAATCTTTTCTCCCCAACAAATCAAGTTCTTTGTTAATCAAAAACACCGTCGCCGTATTTGGATACGATTCAAAATAAGAACTGTTTTGCCAGAATGCAGACACATAAATCTTATCATGATCAACGTATGCCATACTTCTATATTGAGAGACATAATCTGTAGTATCCACTCTCTCAAGACTTAAATATTTAACGACATTCATATCTGTATCCATTTTCAATACTATAGGATGCCAATCATTTATACCGTCTGTATGAGCAGACATCGCCGACATCAAAAAGTGGCTTTCATCATACCAGTAATCAACGCTTACGAATTTAGGAAGTATGTTATTCGGATAGTTACTTATCTTATCTATTATTGAAGTTGACATATAATTTAGGTCATCATCAATATAACTTACAGTTTCCACTCCGCTAACATGCATCCCATCACTGAACATCGCATAACAACCAGTATTAGGCACTTTGATGAAATCTGAAATTTCGGAATGATAAGAGGGATTCTCCAAATAGGATTGTTTCAACAGATTACAATTCACATCAAATTTATAAAATACAAAATCATATTCTATGATTGTCTGTTCAGGAATTGAATCCGTCACTTTTGTCACCAAAACAATTTCATTATCATCATTCATCAATATTTGCGCTGACAAACCATACGATATATATGATTTCTCAATTTCCAGATAATTTTCACTTACAACATCCAAATCAGGATTCAACACTGCGACCCATAATTTTTCATATATATCAACCTCATGATTCATACCGCATAGAACTACGACGAAAACATTACCATCGCCCATACCCGTTGATGTTATAAACGAAGCCTTGTCAAATATATCATCAAACACTCTATCGACATAAGCACCATCTTCATCAACACACAAAGCTATAGGATATGACAAATTTGAATTATTTTCATACAAAGTTCCCAATACATAATTATAATTTGCAGACATATCTCCTGTAATAAAGACAACATTTTCATCATTGCCACATGGATATTCATAAAACCATTGCTGAGACTTAGCAATATTCACAAAAAACAAAACGAACAACAATAACAAAAAACGTTTCATGACATTTCAATTTTAGTTTTTCAACAAATCTATTGGATTTCCGAGCAATTTGTTCTCAACTAGATATGATGCTCCATAAAAGATATAATTCTGATGGTTATATATCATATCATCACCTATCTGCATCTTAGAGCCATCTATATTTATTTCCATAAATGTCACATCTTCAACAAACAGTGATGAATATCTAGGGTCATTAGGTATCTGGTCTTTTATCAAATGCACTTCATTATAATAATATCTGTTCATCTCACTTCCATCAAGATACAGTTCTTCCTTATCACAATTCATTTTATAGAAGGCATAATATTCATTGTTATTTTGATCCCAATATTCATTACCATTTAATGTTATATAAAACATATCAACATAAATGTTTCTATAATTATGTTTTATCTCTGGTCTATAACCATATTTATAATTTATGGTATCTTCAATAAGTTCCGCGGCATCATTTAAAATATAAGGATCATAACAGGATCCGCCATATTCTCCATAATACCAACATTCATCACTATCAAAAGGACCAAACAGATGTGGTTTATACTCAATCTGATGACAATCTGTCTTTCCTGTTACGGCAAGAACTTTCACGGTCAACATTCCAGATCTTGATTCGCCTTTTTCAACAAATAACGATTTCAATCCTTTGTCAGTTGTAATACCATCATTACGATATGCTTCTTTTACAGAAGCGACTATCTGGTCATACAAGACACACGCATCTTTCAATGATATCATATCATTGTCAACATTAACATCAAATGTCAATTCATGAATCTTTTTTTCGACATAATTCTTATCAGGGAAAGAATAGGTTGTATTAAATAAAGACTCGACATCCCACAGCGCACTATCAGCATTCATATACTCATTGCCTCTATAAGTGCCATTTCTTATTTCTTTAATTTGATTATCAAATCTCTTTATTCTTTGAACAACACGTTCTAGTTTGACATCGGCTGCTATTTCATCTATATCATTGCCGACATTAATGGATGATTCTGTAAATTCGTCTTTCTCACATGACGACAAACACAGTACAAGTGTAAATACACCTATAGCAATTAATACAATTCTGGTTAAATGATTTAGTTTCATAAAAAAATAATTTTTGGGTAATTGTTTGGATTCAGTTCTCTAATTAGTTCTCGATAAAATTATAAAACAATCATAATCAACACCTCCTTTCAACAAATTTGTTTCAAATTTTATGGTACAAAAATAACATCGAAAAAAGGCTTTGTCAAGTGTTTTTTTCTTAAAAAAAATTATGATTTTTTTGTTGTCATAAAATATTTTTTTTATAACTTTGCATTTTGATGACACAGAATAATACATTATCAATAAGCAATAGAACAATTGATTTACAATCAAGTAAATCATGTTTCATATTTCTTTTTTTGCGGACGGTTTTAAGCCGTCTTTTTTTTGTGTTAAGGTCAAGTTCAAATTATTATCTAACTCTAAATCATAGCAACAATGTCTATTTCACTTAAAGACCGTAGTTTGATTTCCATTTACGACTACACACCAGAAGAAATTTGTCACATTCTTGACATAGCAGAAGACTTTGAAAAGAATCGTCTTCAAAATCTATTAAATGGCAGAGTTATTGCATCATTATTCTTTGAACCTTCAACAAGAACAAGACTTAGTTTTGAAACAGCTATTCAACTTTTAGGTGGAAATGTTATTGGTTTCAGCAGTACAGCAGGAACAAGTCTTTCAAAGGGAGAATCATTAAAAGACACCATTATGATGGTTGCAAGTTATGCAGACCTTATCGTTATGCGTAATCCTGTAGATGGTTCAGCACGTTATGCATCTGAAGTTTCTAAAGTACCTATTATCAATGCTGGCGACGGTGCAAACCAACACCCAACACAATGTCTCCTCGACCTTTATTCAATCAGAAAGACACAAGGTACTCTTGAAAATCTTGAAATCACAATGGTTGGTGACTTGAAATACGGACGTACAGTTCACAGTTTAGTTCAAGCCATGTGCAACTTCAAAGCAAAGTTCAACTTTGTATCTCCTGTAGAGTTAAGAATGCCTTCAACAGTTATTCAATACATTAAAGACGCAGGTCTTGAATATACAGAATACACAGAACTCAACGACGTCATTCCACATTCAGACATTATTTATATGACAAGAGTTCAACGTGAACGTTTCCCAGATCCATTGGAATACGAAAAAGTCAAGAACTCATATATCTTACGTAACGAGATGCTTGAAAATTCTAAGCCTAATTGTCGTATCCTCCACCCACTACCACGTGTTAACGAGATTCATACTGACGTTGATGCAAATCCTAAAGCTTACTATTTCCAACAAGCTCAAAACGGATTATTTGTTCGCCAAGCTTTGATAGCAGCAATACTTGGTCTTAAATAATAATATTCATTAACAATTAGACTTTAATAATCATGGATAAAAGAAAAGAACTTATAGTATCTGCAATTGAAAACGGAACAGTTATTGACCATATCCCAGCAGATAAAGTATTTGAAGTAATCAAAATTTTAGGTCTTGAACATTCAAAGAATTCTGTTTATTTCGGAACAAATTTAGACAGCAAGAAATATGGCAAAAAAGGTATTATAAAAATTAGTGAAAAATACTTTGACCCAGAAGACATTAACAAGATTGCTTTAGTAGCACCAACAGCTTCTCTCATTGAAATAAAAGATTTCGAAGTAATTAAAAAACATAGCATCGAAATTCCAAATCATATTGAAGGCTTTGTAAAATGTTTCAATCCAAACTGTGTTACTAACAAAGAAGACAGTGTTCCTACAAAATTCACTGTTGTTAAGGAAGATGGCAAAGTCAATTTAAAATGCCACTACTGCGAAAAATACACAAGACAAAATAACATTGAGTTTATATAAACAAAAAAAGCTGGCGAGTTCGCCAGCTTTTTTTTATGCTTGAGCAGCAGGACCACCCATAGTGAAAGGAGGCATCTTTTCATTTACATCTTTAATAGGTCCATGTGTTGCTTCATATTTGCTGATATTTTCAGCCAAAGCCTTAAAGAGTCTTTTAGCATTTTGAGGTGTCAAGATAATTCTTGATTTAACTTTTGCCTTTGGAGAAGCAGGCATCAATTTAATAAAATCAACAACAAACTCTGTTGACGAATGAGCTATCACTGCGAGGTTTGAATATATACCTTCAGCTATTTCGTCTGTCAATTCAATATTAATCTGATTTTTATTGTTATTATTTTCCATAATAATAATGATTTAAAATTTTAACAAAGATAATGATTTTATGGATAAAAAAAATAGGTCAGTTATAAAACCGACCTATTTTTTCATAAAGAATCTAATTACTCTGTTACGAGAATATTTTCTTTTTCAATATTAGTGATTGGTTCATAATCTTCGCGATCGCCGACGATTAAGTCATTGTATTCGCGCAAACCTGTACCAGCAGGAATCTTATGACCAACAATAACATTTTCTTTCATACCTTCAAGGGTATCTGACTTAGCGTTGATAGCTGCCAATGTCAAGACTTTTGTTGTTTCCTGGAAGGATGCTGCTGAGATGAAACTATCTGTTTGAAGAGCTGCTCTTGTGATACCTTGGAGCACTTGGTGTGCTGTTGCAGGTTGAGCATCGCGAGCTTCAACGAGTTTCTTATCTCTACGTTTCAAGGCTGAGTTTTCGTCACGGAGTTTTCTTACAGTAATCATCTGACCTTCTGTGAGGTTTTCTGAATCACCATGATCTGTTACGATAACTTTACCGAAGATTTCATCATTACATTCTTGGAATGTAAGCTTATTAACGAGTTCACCTTCGAGGAATCTTGTATCACCTGGATCATCGATTTCAACCTTACGCATCATTTGACGTACGATAACTTCAAAGTGTTTTCCGTTGATTGTTACACCTTGTGAACGGTAAACTTCTTGAATTTCGTTAACGATGAATTCTTGAACCTTCATAGGACCTTCGATAGCGAGGATATTAGCAGGGGTGATAGCACCGTCTGATAATGGTTGACCTGCTTTCATGAAGTCGTTTTCTTGAGCAAGAATTTGTTTTGATGTAGGGATGAGATAACTCTTTTGTTCACCTGTTTTAGAAGTGATGACGACCTTACGATTACCGCGGACGAGTTTCTTTTCGAATGAAACAACACCATCGATTTCTGATACGACAGCTGGTTCAGATGAGTTACGAGCCTCGAACAATTCAGTAACACGTGGAAGACCACCAGTGATGTCGCCCAACTTACCTGTTGCGCGAGGGATCTTAACGAGCATATCACCAGCCTTAATTTTAGCACCATCTTCTACCATGATGTGAGCGCCAACTGGTAAGTCGTATGACTTGATGACTTCACCATGTTTATCAACGATAGAGATTGAAGGGTTCTTTGAATATTTACGTCCTTCAATGATAACGCGTTCATTGTAGCCTGTTTGTTCGTCAGATTCATTACGGAATGTAACACCTTCAACAATGTTTTCGTATTGAACTTTACCAGCGTAATCTGAAAGGATCAATGCGTTGTATGGGTCCCATTCACAGATGAGGTCACCTGGGTTAACTTCTGTATTAGGTTTAACATAAAGTTTAGAACCGTAGCGGATATTAGCTGTAGTTAGAGCAACGCCAGTTTTCTTGTCGATGATTCTCATTTCAGCAGAACGACCTACTACTACTTGATATTCTTTTTGTTTACCTGTTACAGGGTCGATAGAATCTTCTTTATAATCAACGACGCGGAGTTCGTCGATTTCGAGGATACCATTATATTTAGCTTTGATTGATGAATCGTCTGATGTTGTTGACGCTGTACCACCTTGGTGGAAAGTACGCAATGTCAACTGTGTACCAGGTTCACCGATTGATTGAGCAGCGATAACACCGACAGCTTCACCTCTTTGAACGAGTTTACCAGAAGAAAGGTTACGTCCGTAGCAGTTAGCACAAACACCACGTTTTGATTCGCAGGTCAATACGGAACGGATTTCAACGCTTTCGATTGGAGAATCAGTAATTCTCTTAGCGATGTCTTCTGTGATTTCTTCGCCACCATTGATGATCAATTCACCAGTTTGTGGGTGGAAGATGTCGTGTAAAGCAACGCGACCTAAGATTCTGTCATAGAGAGACTCGATAATTTCATCACCTCTACGTAATGCGCTAATTGTCAAGCCACGGAGTGTACCACAATCTTTTTCATTGATGATAACATCGTGAGCTACGTCAACAAGACGACGTGTCAAGTAACCAGCGTCAGCAGTTTTCAACGCGGTATCAGCAAGACCCTTACGAGCACCGTGAGTTGAGATAAAGTACTCAAGAACAGAAAGACCTTCTTTGAAGTTAGACAAAATAGGGTTTTCGATAATTTCAGCACCACCGGCAGAAGTAGATTTTTGTGGTTTTGCCATAAGACCTCTCATACCACAGAGCTGACGGATCTGTTCTTTAGAACCACGAGCACCTGAGTCCAACATCATATAGACAGGGTTGAAACCTTGGTCATCTTTAGGAAGGAGTGTCATAACTTCTTCTGTTAACTTAGTTACAACGTGACCCCAAATGTCGATGATCTTGTTATAACGTTCGTTTGAAGTAATGAAACCCATATTATATTCTTCACGGATAGCTGCAACTTCTTCGTTAGCTTCTTGGATCAATTCTTCTTTTACAGAAGGAACCAAGACGTTTCCTAAGTTGAATGAGAGACAGCCTCTGAAAGCCATTTCGTAACCCATATTCTTGATAGCATCCAAGAATTTAGTTGTTGTAGCTGTACCGAGGAGTTTCACCATTGTACCGATGATATCACGTAAAGCTTTTTTGTTTAACAATTTATTGATGAATCCAAACTCCTTAGGAACAACCTCATTGAAGAGAACGCGACCTACTGTTGTTTCGATCTTTTCGTTTACGATAGAACCATCTTCTTTACGTACGTCAACGCGAACGTAGATGATAGCGTGCATATCAACTTTTTGTTCGTTATAAGCGATGATAACTTCTTCTGGTGAATAGAATGTTTTACCTTCGCCTTTAACAGGATGTTCTGGAGTGCTCTTACGTGGTTTTGTAATGTAGTACAAACCGAGAACCATGTCTTGTGAAGGCACAGTAATAGGAGCACCGTTTGCTGGATTCAAAATATTGTGTGAAGCCAACATTAAGATTTGAGCTTCGAGAACAGCTGCATTGCCAAGTGGCAAGTGAACAGCCATTTGGTCACCGTCGAAGTCAGCGTTGAAAGCTGTACATACGAGAGGGTGAAGACGTATAGCTTTACCTTCAACGAGTTTTGGTTGGAAGGCCTGAATACCGAGACGGTGCAATGTAGGAGCACGGTTCAACAATATTGGGTGACCTTTCAATACGTTTTCAAGGATGTCCCATACAACAGGATCTTTACGGTCAACGATTTTCTTAGCAGATTTAACAGTCTTAACAATACCGCGTTCAATCATCTTACGGATGATGAATGGTTTGTAGAGTTCAGCTGCCATATCTTTTGGAAGACCGCATTCGTGCATATCGAGTTCTGGACCAACAACGATAACAGAACGACCAGAGTAGTCAACACGTTTACCGAGCAAGTTTTGACGGAAACGACCTTGCTTACCTTTCAAGCTATCACTTAAAGATTTAAGAGGACGATTAGAGTCAGTTTTAACTGCTGCAGATTTACGTGAGTTGTCTAACAATGAGTCAACAGCTTCTTGAAGCATACGTTTTTCATTACGCATGATTACATCAGGAGCCTTGATTTCGATAAGACGTTTAAGACGGTTGTTACGGATGATAACGCGACGATATAAGTCGTTCAAGTCAGATGTTGCGAAACGACCACCATCAAGAGCAACCAAAGGTCTCAATTCTGGAGGTGTAACAGGAATGACTTTCAAAATCATCCATTCAGGACGGTTTTCTATACGTTTTTGTGCATCGCGGAAAGCTTCAAACACTTGGAGGCGTTTCAAAGCTTCTTGTTTACGTTGCTGTGCTTTTTCTGTACTTGCTTTATGACGTAATTCATACGACATTTTGTCCAAGTCGAGACGTGACAACAAATCATAAACTGCTTCAGCACCCATCTTAGCGATGAATTTGTTTGGATCATCTTCCGGTAAGTATTGATTTTCAATTGGAAGTGATTCCATTATATCGAGGTATTCTTCTTCTGTAAGGAAGTCGAGGTAATTGATACCATCTTGTTCTTTGATACCCGGTTGGATAACAACATAACGTTCATAGTAGATGATGCTTTCCAACTTTTTAGATTGCATACCGAGCAATGCGCCTATTTTATTAGGCATTGAGCGGAAGTACCAAACATGAGCTACAGGAACAACCAATTTAATGTGGCCTGTACGTTCACGTCTAACTTTTTTCTCAGTGATTTCGACACCGCAACGGTCGCAAACGATGTTTTTATAACGGATACGTTTATATTTTCCGCAATGACATTCCCAGTCTTTTACCGGTCCGAAAATTCTTTCGCAGAACAAACCATCACGTTCTGGTTTGTAGGTACGATAGTTAATTGTCTCAGGTTTAAGAACCTCACCAAAAGAGCGTTTTTCAATAGACTCTGGTGAAGCAAGACTAATTGTAATCTTGGAAAAGTTGCTATTTATTGTGTTCTTACTTAAAGCCATATATGAGGTTAATATTATAGAACATTATTATTCAAACGTAATTTCAAGTCCGAGTCCACGCAATTCATGGATTAAAACATTGAATGATTCTGGAATACCCGGTGTAGGCATGCTTTCGCCTTTAACGATAGCTTCGTAGGCTTTAGCTCTTCCGTTCACATCGTCAGATTTAACAGTCAATATTTCTTGTAAGATGTTACTTGCTCCGAATGCTTCGAGAGCCCAAACTTCCATTTCTCCGAAACGTTGACCACCAAATTGTGCTTTACCGCCTAATGGTTGTTGGGTAATCATTGAGTATGGTCCTATAGAACGAGCGTGCATCTTATCGTCAACCATATGGTGCAACTTAAGCATATAGATATAACCTACTGTTGCTTTTTGGTCGAATGGAATACCAGTGCCACCATCATAAAGTTGAACGCTACCATTTTCAGGAAGACCAGCTTGCTTCATATAGTCATTGATTTGGTCTAATGTAGCACCATCAAAAATTGGTGTAGCGAATTTAACGCCAAGTTTCTTACCTGCCCAACCTAAAACTGTTTCATAGATCTGACCCAAGTTCATACGTGAAGGCACACCAAGAGGATTCAATACTATATCAACAGGTGTTCCGTCTGCTAAGAATGGCATATCTTCATCACGTACAATTCTTGAAACAATACCCTTGTTACCGTGACGACCAGACATCTTATCACCGATGTTAAGTTTACGTTTTTGAGCAACATAAACCTTTGCCATTTGAACTATACCGTTTGGCAATTCATCACCAACACTAGCAACGTTCTTTTTACGGCTATACACACCAAGAATTTCTTTGCATCTCATATTGTAATTGTTGATTGTCTTAACTATCAACTCATTGAGTTCTGCGTCTGTTGTCCATCTGTATGGGTTAACAGTCATATAGTCAAGATTTGACAATGCTTTATGAGAGAACTTTATCTTCTTAGGGATGACTACCTCTTTAAAATTATTTTGAACGCCCAAAGATGTTCTTCCTGCGAGTATACTCATTAACTTCTCGATAAGTCTTTCTTTGAGAGCGTCAATTTCGCGATTGCATTCGAAATCTATCTCAGCGATGATATCTCTATCCTTTGCTTTAGATTTACGATCTTTTATTACGCGTGAGAACAAACGTTTACCGATAACAACACCCTTCATTGATGGACCAGCCTTGAGAGAAGCGTTCTTAACATCACCAGCTTTGTCACCAAAGATAGCACGCAACAACTTTTCTTCTGGAGTTGGGTCAGTCTCACCTTTAGGAGTAATCTTACCAATTAATATATCACCTTCTGTCACTTCAGCACCTACACGGATAAGACCGTTTTCGTCCAAATCTTTTGTAGCTTCTGCACTAACGTTAGGGATATCGTTTGTCAATTCTTCAAGTCCGCGTTTTGTATCACGTACTTCAAGAGTAAATTCTTCTATATGTATTGATGTGAATAAGTCTTCTCTAACAATACGCTCTGAAATAACGATAGCATCCTCATAGTTGTAACCTTTCCATGGCATGAATGCAACCATCAAGTTACGTCCGAGAGCTAAATCGCCACCTTGTGTTGCATAACCTTCAGTAAGGATTTGACCTTTTGTAACTTTCTCACCTTTCTTAACGATTGGTTTTTGGTTAATGCTTGTACTTTGGTTAGTTCTAGCGTATTTAATTAATGTATATGTCTTTTCATCACCATCAAAGCTGACGAGTCTTTCTTTGTCTGTTCTATCGTATCTGATAACAATCTTTGTAGAATCAACAAATACTACTTCACCGTCACCTTCTGCTTCAACTATTGTACGTGAATCTCTTGCAACGTAACGTTCGATACCTGTACCAACGATAGGAGCTTCAGGATTCATCAAAGGCACAGCCTGACGCATCATGTTAGATCCCATCAAAGCACGGTTAGCATCGTCGTGTTCGAGGAATGGAATCAATGATGCAGCAATAGATGAAATTTGGTTAGGAGCAACATCTATAAGATCAATTTCTTGTGGAGTAACGATAGGATAGTCAGCGACATAACGAACTTTAATCATTTCTTCTGTCAACTTACCATTATCATCCATTGATGTACCTGCTTGTGCAATAATCTTTTCTTCTTCTTCTTCAGCTGTAAGATAAACAGGAGGATTTTGGAAGTCAACTACACCATCAACAACTTTTCTATAAGGTGTTTCAATGAAACCTAAATTGTTGATTTTAGCAAATACACAAAGTGAAGAAATAAGACCGATGTTTGGACCTTCGGGTGTTTCAATAGTACAGAGACGACCATAATGAGTATAGTGAACGTCACGGACTTCGAAACCAGCACGATCACGAGACAAACCACCAGGACCTAAAGCAGAAATACGACGTTTATGTGTAACTTCTGACAATGGGTTAGTTTGGTCCATAAACTGTGATAATTGGTTTGTACCAAAGAAAGAATTTATAACAGATGACAATGTCTTAGCATTGATAAGTTCTGTAGGAGTGAATACTTCGTTATCACGAACATTCATTCTTTCTCTAATTGTACGAGCCATACGTGCCAAGCCAACGCCGAATTGACCATATAATTGTTCACCAACGGTTCTAATACGACGATTGCTTAAGTGGTCGATATCATCGACTTCTGCTTTGCTATTTGATAAGTTAATAAGATACTTAATAATAGCAATAACATCCTCTTTAGTAAGGACTTTAACATCAGCCGGAATTTCGAGACCTAATTTACGGTTGATGCGGTAACGACCGACATCGCCTAAATCGTAACGTTTATCTGAGAAGAATAATTTCTCAATGATACCACGAGCTGTTTCTTCATCTGGTGGTTCTGCGTTACGTAATTGTCTATAGATATATTCAACAGCTTCTTTTTCTGAGTTAGAAGGGTCCTTTTGCAAAGTATTGAATACTATAGAATAATCGGAGATATTAATATCTTCACGATCGAGGAGTATAGTTTTAACTCCTGAATTGACGATGATGTCTATATGTTCTGATTCCAACACTGTGCCACGGTCAAGAATTGACTCATTACGCTCAATTGAAACGCATTCGCCTGTTTCTTCATTTACGAAGTCTTCAAACCATGAACGAAGAACTCTAGCTGAAAGTTTTCGGCCAAGAACTTTTTTAAGTGCTGTTTTAGACACTTTAATTTCTTCAGAAAGATTGAAGATATCAAGAATATCTTTATCTGACTCGTAACCGATGGCGCGGAGCAATGTTGTAATTGGTAATTTCTTTTTTCTGTCGATATAAGCATACATAACGTTGCTAATATCTGTTGAGAACTCCATCCATGAACCTTTGAAAGGAATGATACGGGCAGAATATAATGTCGTACCATTTGCGTGGACGTTAGAGCCGAAGAATACACCTGGTGAGCGGTGTAATTGAGAAACAACTACACGTTCAGCTCCGTTAATAACAAAAGTACCTTGCGGAGTCATATATGGGATGAGTCCGAGGTACACGTCCTGCACTTTTGTTTCAAAATCTTCATGTTCATCATCTGTACATGAAAGTTTAAGTTTAGCTTTAAGTCTAACACAATAACTTAAACCACGTTCGATGCACTCTGCGATGGTGTATTGAGGAGCATCAATATAGTAATCGAGGAATTCGAGTACAAAGTTGTTTCTAGCGTCTGTAATTGGGAAGTTTTCTTGGAAAACTTTGAAGAGGCCTTCATTTTTACGGTTATCCGGATTTGTGTCTAATTGGAAGAAATCATGGAAAGATTTCAATTGTATATCCAAAAAATCAGGATACTCGAAAGGTCTTTTTATCGACGCGAAACTGATTCTATCTAATGTTTTATCTGCCAAAGTGTTTATGTTTTGATTGTTATAAGCTAATGTTAAAATATAAAGAGGGGATTAATTAAGACAAAAAATTATAGGCACAAACCTCAACTCCAAAAACGGAGCTGAGGTTGATACCATTTTGTCTTGTGGAAATTAAATCCTTATTTAACTTCAACTTCTGCACCAGCTTCTTTAAGAGCAGCTTCGAGTGCATTAGCTTCTTCTTTGCTAACACCTTCTTTGATAGCTTTAGGAGCAGCGTCAACTAATTCCTTAGCTTCTTTCAAACCGAGGCTTGTTAATTCTTTAACGAGTTTTACAACTGCTAATTTTTGTGCGCCAGCTGATTTGAGGATAACATCGAATGATGTTTTTTCTTCTGCTGCTGGAGCTGCATCGCCTGCTGCTGGAGCTGCTACAACTGCTGCTGCTGCTGCTGGTTCGATACCGTATTCTTCTTTCAATATAGCGGCAAGTTCATTAACCTCTTTAACAGTAAGGTTTACTAATTGTTCTGCAAAAGCTTTTAAATCTGCCATTTCTTTAAATTTTTTAATTGTTATACAAATTTATTTTTTTTCTTTTTATTACTTTTTTATTATTCTGGTCTCTCTGATAATGTCTTAACAACACCACTGAGAATATGTCCGCCAGATTGTAATGCACCGAGTACATTCTTTGCAGGTGATTGTAACAATGCTACAACGTCTGCGATCAATTCGTTCTTTGACTTGATGTTTACTAATGTATCGAGCATATTGTCGCCAACATAAACGCACTCTTCAATATAAGCACCTTTTAATATTGGGCGGCTGTCCGTTTTACGGAATTTTTTTATCAACTTTGCTGGAGCATTGCCATTTTCAGACAACATTAATGCTGTTGTGCCCTTCATCACGCTGTAAAGATCACCGAATTCTCTACCGGTGTTTTGCATAGCTTTCTTTAACAAAGCGTTCTTAACCATCACAAGCTTGATGCCACTATTGAAGCATTGTCTTCTCAAATCGCTGGTTTTTACTGCATTAAGTTCAGCAATATCAGTCAAGTAAAAGTTAGGACATGCATTCAACTCCTCTGTAATTGAGTTGATAATAACTTGTTTATCTTCTTTTCTCATGTCAATTACTTATTAAGGGGTTAGAGGGCTATTGATTTAGGATCTACCTGTACACCAGGACTCATTGTACTGGAAATGTAGATACTCTTAATGTAAGTACCTTTAGCTGCTGCTGGTTTCAACTTGATGATAGCTTGGATAACTTCTTTAGCGTTATCATAGATCTTATCTGAAGTGAAACTGACTTTTGCAATACCAGCATCAACGATTCCGTATTTGTCAACTTTGAAATCGATTTTACCAGCTTTTACTTCTTGTACAGCCTTGGCGATGTCCATAGTTACTGTACCTGTTTTTGGGTTAGGCATTAAACCTCTTGGTCCGAGGATACGTCCTAATGCACCAATTTTAGGCATAACTGTTGGCATAGTGATAATCACATCAACATCGGTCCATCCGTCTTTAATTTTTTGGATATAATCCTCTAATCCGACGAAATCAGCACCGGCATTCTTTGCTTCTTGTTCTTTGTCAGGAGTACAGAGTACCAAAACGCGAACAACTTTACCTGTACCGTGAGGAAGTGTAACGCTACCACGAACCATTTGGTTGGCTTTACGTGGGTCAACACCCAAACGAACGTTCAAGTCTACAGATGCATCGAATTTGGTGTAAGTGATTTGTTTCACGACATCAACCGCTTCTGTCAAGGAGTAAACCTTGCTTTTGTCGAACTTAGCTAAAGCTTCTTTTCTTTTCTTAGATACTTTTGCCATTTGGTAATTTCTTTTTTTTTGTTCTACAAATGCTTAAGACTTAGTCTTTACTTTAAAGGTGATTCGCCTGTAATCTTAACACCCATACTACGTGCTGTACCTGCTACCATGCTCATTGCTGATTCAATTGTGAAGCAATTTAAGTCCTTCATTTTATTTTCAGCAATACTACGAACTGTATCCCAGCTCATAGAACCAACTTTTGAACGGTTAGGTTCTTTTGAACCCTTAGCAATTTTAGCAGCTTCAAGAACTGAAGCAGCAACTGGTGAAGCTTTTACAATGAAATCAAATGATTTGTCCTTGTACACTGTAATAATAACTGGAAGTACTTTACCAGCTTGATCTTGTGTACGAGCATTGAATTGCTTGCAAAACTCCATGATGTTAACACCTTTTTGACCCAATGCTGGACCAACAGGTGGTGCAGGATTAGCGGCTCCTCCTTTGATTTGCAGTTTAATTAATCCGCTTACTTCTTTCATTTTAATTTTTATAAAAGTTAAATGAAAACAAAATGTTTCAAAATTCTACACTACTCTCTTTTAACTTGGAAATAACTCAATTCTAGTGGAGTCTTACGGCCGAATATCTTAACCATAACTTTGAGCTTTTTCTTCTCTTCGTTTACTTCTTCGATAATTCCGCTAAAACTACTGAATGGTCCGTCGTTTACCACAACAGTTTCTCCTACTATGAATGATAACTCACTTCCTTCTCCCATCTCTGTAAGTTCGTCGACCTTTCCTAAAATTCTACAAACCTCAGATGGTCTAAGTGGGTCAGCTTCTCCTTTTGTACCAAGAAAACCTAAAACATTAGGAATATCTTTTATAGCATGAGTTACTTCACCTGACAGAACAGCTTCAACTAAAACATAACCAGGAAGGTAATTTCTTTCCTTGCTGATCTTTTTACCGTTTCTTACTGAATAAACTTTTTCTGTAGGGATAAGAACTTGTGAAATCAGAGACTGCAAATCAGCACGTCTAGAAATTTCAGCATCAAGATACTCTTTAACTTTTTTCTCTTTTCCGCTGACAGCTCTTATAACATACCATTTTTTTTCGTTCTGTTCACTCATCTCAATAGAAAATTAAAAGTAATTAGAATGTTGATTAGATCAAACACCTTATATTAGAAAATACGATAAATGTTTTCTAATATAGTTTCAAAAGACTTATCCATCAGATAAACCACCAAAGCGATTATTAGGGAAGCAATGGACACGACGATTGCACTACTTTGGAGTTCTTTCCAAGTTGGCCAAGAAACTTTCTCAACTAACTCAGTATAACATTCTTTAACGTAGTTTATAAACCTTTTCATTTTGTTTGAACTATTTTATTTATTAGCACAGGCAGAAGGACTCGAACCCTCAACCAATGGTTTTGGAGACCACTACTCTACCAATTGAGCTATGCCTGTGTGATGGGTGCTTTTTCAAGCACCCTTTTATATTTTAAATTATCAATCTTCAATGAGTTCGATAACTTGACCTGAACCAACTGTTCTACCACCTTCACGGATAGCGAAACGGAGACCTTTGTCCATAGCGATTTCAGCGATCAAGTTTACTTCGATTGTAACGTGGTCACCTGGCATAACCATTTCCATACCTTCTGGTAATAAGATTTCGCCTGTAACGTCTGTTGTTCTGAAGTAGAATTGAGGACGATATTTGTTTCTAAATGGAGTGTGACGACCACCTTCTTCTTTTGAAAGAACATAAACTTCACCTTTGAAGTGGCTGTGAGGTTTTACTGAACCTGGTTTTGCGATAACCATACCACGACGGATTTCGTCTTTGTCTATACCACGGAGTAAGAGACCTGCGTTATCACCAGCTTCACCTTCGTCCAAAAGTTTACGGAACATTTCAACACCTGTAACAACTGATTTAAGTTTTTCAGCACCCATACCGATGATATCAACTGGATCACCAACTTTAATGATACCTGTTTCGATACGACCTGTAGCAACTGTACCACGACCAGTGATTGAGAAAACGTCTTCGATTGGCATCAAGAATGGTTTGTCAACTAATCTTTCTGGTTCTGGAATCCATGTGTCACAAGCTTCCATTAATTCGTCGAGTTTTGGAGCCCATGTTGGGTCATCATTTAAACCGCCGAGAGCTGAACCGCGGATAACTGGAGTATTATCACCGTCAAATTCATATTGTGATAATAAATCTCTAACTTCCATTTCAACGAGGTCTAACAATTCTGGATCGTCAACCAAGTCACATTTGTTCAAGAAAACAACTAATCTTGGAACACCAACCTGACGTGCGAGGAGGATGTGTTCACGTGTTTGAGGCATTGGACCGTCTGTTGCAGCAACAACGATGATAGCACCGTCCATTTGAGCAGCACCAGTAACCATGTTCTTAACGTAGTCAGCGTGACCAGGACAGTCAACGTGTGCATAGTGACGTTTTTCTGTTTGGTATTCTACGTGAGCTGTATTAATTGTGATACCTCTTTCTTTTTCTTCTGGAGCAGCGTCGATTGAATCGAATGATTTAACTTCTGACAAACCTTTTTTTGCAAGGTGGAAAGTAATAGCTGCTGTTAAAGTTGTCTTACCGTGGTCAACGTGGCCGATTGTACCAATATTGACGTGTGGTTTTGACCTTTCAAATTTTTCTTTTGCCATAACTTTTATTTTTTACTTAAGGTTAATATTTTTAAACTTATTTTCTTTTTTCTCCGAAGAGCCGGCGACGAGATTTGAACTCGTGACCCCTTCCTTACCAAGGAAGTGCTCTACCCCTGAGCTACGCTGGCTTCTTTTGAGCGGAAGACGGGGCTCGAACCCGCTACCTAAAGCTTGGAAGGCTTTCGCTCTGCCAAATGAGCTACTTCCGCAAGTGTGGGGGAGGGTGGACTCGAACCACCGAACTCATCCGAGGACAGATTTACAGTCTGTTGCAATTGCCACTATGCGACTCCCCCATTTATCATCTCTGATAAACTTGAGCCGGCGGAGGGATTTGGACCCCCGACCCCGAGATTACAAATCACGTGCTCTACCGCTGAGCTACGCCGGCTTGTCTTCATTATTTTAAAGAACTTAAACTTTGCAGACCATCTCTCTAGTAATCCTTTGAAATGGTCTGCAAAAATAATCATAATTCTTGAATCTACAAACGTTTTCTCAAAAAAAAATCTACTTTTTTTTATTTTTTATGTAAACTCTTGAATATCAACATTAATCACGTCCTTCCAACTTACCTTTATACTTCTCTAATTGTTTTTTCAATGCATCAATAGCTAAATCTGTTGACTCTTCAAAGCTCTTACTTTCTTTGCTAGCATACAAATCGTTGCCTTTTAACATAATTCTAATATCTACAATCTTATTTTCCGGCGTGTCTGTATTATCTAATTTCAATGTCACTTCAGATCCAATCACATCAGAAACCTTTGAACATACCTTCTCGATTTTCTGTGTAATGAAATCTTCTAACTTTTTGTCAGCTTTAAAATGAACTGAATTGATGGTAGTTTTCATAATAACCTCCTATTTTAAATTGGTTTTAATAATAGCCTTTCGACTGTTGTTATTTATCTCCATATGGATGGGCTTTTTGATACACATCCTTTAATTTTTCTATAGTATTATGCGTGTAAACTTGCGTCGAACTAAGACTGCTGTGCCCCAACAATTTTTGAATTGCTCTGATGTCAGCTCCCCTATTTAGCAAATGTGTCGCGAAAGTATGTCTCAAAACATGAGGACTCTTTTGCTCTAATGTTGTAACTCCTACCAACATTTTATGAATCAGATCATAAATAAATTTAGGACTAGCCTGTCTTCCTTTATTGTCCACTATCAACAACGCATTTTCCCTTTTAGAGAACACTTCATCTCTTATAATTTTATACTTATCGATTTTTTCCAACAAATCCAATTCTACAGGTATTACACGCTCCTTGTTTCTTTTACCGAAAACCTTTATCGATTTTGAAACCTTATCGACATCTTCATCTTTTATTGTCCTCAATTCTGCTTGTCTAATTCCCGTCTGATACAATATTTCAAAAACAACCTCATTCCTCCTAACATTAAAATCATCTGTTTCTTCAAAAGAAATTTTAGCAATATCATGCTCCGGAACAAACTTGGCCAGTTCTTTCGGCTGCTTTAAAGATTTAATACCAGCCAACGGAGTAACCTTTATTTCTTTTTCCCGAAGATAGAACGAATAAAAAGATCTTAATGTTGATATTTTTCTGTTTATAGAGCGATTTTCCATTCCGTTTTCTTTTAACTCAATCATATAGGAACGGACCATTGGAGTTTTAATCACCAAAAGATTATCAATATCATACTTTTGCAAAGCATATTCAGCAAATTGCACAAGGTCTCTTTTATACGCATTAACAGTATGCATAGAATATCTTTTTTCAGTTTGTATGTATCTGATAAATCTTTCTATCATTTTGCAATCTTTATGCCTCAAAGATACATAACAATTTTGAAAAACACAATGTTTTATAAAAAAAAAACTTTGTCCTGGTTTCCCAAGACAAAGTTTCTCTGAAATTATTCTTGCAAAAAGTGCAAACAAACTAATTAGTTGTTTTCTTCTGCTTGACGGAGCTGCTGAACGTAGATAGCCTTCATACGTTGTTCACGTTTAATGATTGAAGGTTTAGTGAATTTTTGACGGCTACGTAATTCTTTTACAACGCCAGTTTTTTCATACTTTCTTTTGTAACGTTTCAGAGCGCGATCAATGCTTTCGCCTTCTTTTACAGGAACAATAATCATGTTAATACTCTCTCTTTCTTTAAATTGTTAAACTAAAAATCTTTTTTCTTAAGCGGGTGCAAAAATAGTTATTTTTTTAATACAAACAATTATTTTTCTAAAAGATTTTCAAATAAGAAATTATTTATCTTTTCGAACAAATGCATTCTAACTTCAACACCACCTTCTTCATATGTTCCATAGATGCTGTGGTTCTTGTTAGGATAAACCATCAAATCAAATTGCTTACCTTCTGAAATCAAAGCTTTGATGAGTTCCATTGCATTTTGGAAGTGCACATTATCATCACCGCTACCATGACATAACAAATAATTACCTTTTAACTTATCAACGAAATTGATTGGTGAATTATCGTCATATCCTGAAGGATTTTCTTGTGGTGTGCGCATAAATCTTTCTGTATAGATATTGTCATAGTAACGCCAGTTAGTTACAGGAGCAACAGCAACTGCTGTACTAATATAGTCTGCGCCCTTTGTGATACCTGAAGTTGCCATGAAACCGCCATAGCTCCATCCGTAAATAGCAATCTTTTCAGGATTTACATAAGGTTGTGCTGCCATATATTTTGCCAAAGTAATCATATCTTCAGTTTCATATTTTCCAAGTTGTTGGTAAGTCATTTTCTTGAAGATTTCACCTCTAGCACCACCGCCTCTATTATTTATAGAAACGCATATAATTCCATTTTGAGCCAGCAATTGCATCCATGCAAAATCATCGCTACCCCATGCATTATTGACAGTTTGATGACCTGGTCCGCCATAAACATAAATCAAAACTGGATATTGTTTGTTTGGATCAAAGTCTGGAGGGAGAATTCTCCAAGTTTGCATTTCAATTTGTGTTCCATCAGGCAATGTAAAAGCAGGATCTGTGATTGTGATGAATTCTTTTTTACCTAAATTATATTCTTTGATTCTTTCAGCAAATTCCTTGTTGTCTTCCAAAACTCTAACCTGTTTGCCTTTATTATCGAACAAAACATATTGATGAGGCTGATCAACGCTTGAGTTGATATTGATCAAATATTTGAAGTTTGAACTGAACCTTGCATTGTTTGTACCTACCTTATTAATTAATGTACGCATTTCACCTTTCAAATTAACAGCGTAAATCTGACGTTCTATTGAGCTATTTTTTGCAGCTTGGAAATAAACTTCCTTACCATCGAAGCCATAAACATTTGTAACTTCCCATTCGCCTGATGTAAGTTGCTTAACGAGAGTTCCATCCATTAAGTAAAGATAAATATGGTTATAACCATCTTTTTCGCTTGTCATCAAGAATCTTGTTCCGTCTTCAAGGAATGTCCAGTTGTCAGTAACGTCAATATAATATGGATTTGTTTCGTCGTAAAAAACAGTTGTTTCACCTGTTGTTGCGTCAGCTGCCAAAATTTCAAGGTGATTTTGATGACGATTTAATCTTTGGATAGCCAATACATTAGGATCTTGGGTCCACTTAATTCTTGGAAGATATATATCAGTTTCTTCGCCTGTATTCATTTTCTTTGTCTCACCTGAAGCGATATCATATACATAGACTTCAACTATTGAGTTGTCTTCGCCAGCCTTAGGATATTTGAATTTATAATCCTGCATATATAAACCTTCTGTCATTTGCATATTGAATTCCTTGACATTTGATTCATCGAAACGGTAGTAAGCGATTTTCTTACTGTCAGGAGACCAATAAAAACCTTGAGCGAAACCAAATTCTTCTTCATAAACCCAATCTGGAGCTCCGTTGATTACATGGTTCCATTCTCCATCATGAGTAAATTGTATTTCTTCATTAGTTTTCAAATCTTTAATAAAAAGGTTATTGTCACGCATGAAAGCTACTTTTGTAGCATCTGGAGAGAATGTTGCGAGGCGTTGATCACCATTTTCAGAAAGAGGTGCTAACACCTTATTATTAATATCGTAAACATAGAAACTTGCTGTATAAGAATGACGATAAATAGGATTCATATTGTTCATAAACAATACCTTTGACTCGTCATCGCTGAGTTCGTATGTTGAATAAAGAGGAAGAGGAAGTGAATCACCAGGAAGCACGAGTTCTCTCATATCAAAGAGAGTCTTTACGAGTTTACCCGTTTTATAGTTGTAGATATTGAGTTTTCCTTTTTCGAGAGTGGCGTATGTGTTGCCATCTTTCATAGGATTCATGCCGACGACACGCTTCATAGAGAATGTTGGACGTTCATAAAGGTCAGCTAATTCAAGATTTTTCTTTTCCTGAGCATTGGCTGCGAGCATTCCGCTCATCAGGAACATAATGACTAATAGATACTTAACTTTATTCATAATAATAGATTTAGAAAACTCAAAAATAAAATAAAAAATGAAACAAAAAATATTTGGTTGAATAAAAAAAAGTTGTATCTTTGCACTCGCAAATGGGACGGTAGCTCAGTTGGTTTAGAGCGCATGCTTGACAGGCATGAGGTCACAAGTTCGATTCTTGTTCGCCCCACATTGAAGAACGTCATTACGGCGTTCTTTTTTTATTTACATCATTCGGGACGTTAGCCCAGTTGGTTTAGAGCGCGCCTTCACACGGCAGAGGTCAGTGCCTTAATCTGAACATTGAAAGTTTAAACAGTCTCAGTTTTAATTAAACTATTTTACATCAAACAACTTCATCCAAATTTCATCCGGAAGAACTATTTTACAAGTTCCACCTACATTTACAATAAATTTTCCAACACCAGTCCTCTCTCTAAAATCCGCTTTTTCAGACACCGCAGTATGGACACCTTCAGCAATTGCAAAAACAGGTCGATCAAATTCATTTTTAATTTTTGATTGTCCCAAGGATAACCGAATAATGCACAAAATATTAGCAAGTCCAAACAGCGACACAAATGCCAACAAATAAAACGACAGCAACACAAAATATCTTACTTGCCCAAGAAAACAGATCCGATTTAATTACTTTAGGATATGAAAATGCACTTGACATAAATATAAATTAACACTTCCCCACAAAACGAAACATTTTTAATTTTATTTTTGTACAAATCAATCACATAAAAACATCACGATGCTAAGTTCAAAAGATAAAGATATAACACAAGAAAAGACTGCACAATCTCTCGGAGGAAACAACCTTCGCAAATTAACGAAACAACAGAAAAAAGAAGAGCTGATGAACTGCAGGTTATTTTATATAATGTACAGAACCAAGCATCTTTTCGACGATTGGCATCTTGACGCACTAATAGGTATCATTCCAACTGCAGGTGACATTGTCACAGCACTTCTATCATTTCCATTTATAACATTCTGTGTTTTTAAAATAAAATCCGTAGCGCTAACATTGGCCGTCCTCAACAACTATATGCTCGATATGATAATCGGCATGATTCCGTTCTGGATCGGAAACATATCCGACTTTTTCTATAAAGCACACAGAAAGAATTTGGATTTGATAATGGGTTATATTGACGATGACAAAAATATCATAGAAAAAATTAACAGAAAAGCAGTCATTTCAGCGATTGTATTACTTATCTTAATTTTCACCTTAGTAATGATGATTAAATTTGTCGCATATATTTCCGAATGGTTTTTAGGTTTATTCAATTAAATCATAAATTTTATGTATACAGAAAACACTACTTTCAGATGTACAGAATGCAAGCATCGTTTTAATGGTCCATACTGCGAATACAGAGGCATGCGTTTCGCCACGCCACTTAAATGCCCGCAATGTGGAAGCATAAGAACGATGCCTGCCGACACCATGCAACTTCTAAATTATTTTGCCTACCAAAAAATCTGGAACGAATTGGAGAGATGATTTTTCCTTAAAAACTTTTAACTAAAAAAAATCTTCATTTAAGACTTTTTATATTAAATATTTTCATAATTTTGACGTTCAAACATAATTCTGATATTTTTAATAACAAAAAGTCAACATATTATCATGAAGAATAACATTGTTCCAGTTGAAATAGCTCAAAAAGTATTCAGCGACAGCAACCTTCCTTGTATCGGTAAAGCCGGTATCCGTGAAATCAACAAGCTTGCAAGAGATCTCGAAGCAGCTAGTGGTGTTAAATTTATCCACATGGAAATGGGCAACCCTGGTCTCCCTGCAGCAAAAGCAGGCGTTGAAGCTCAAATAAAAGCTTTACAAGATGGCGTAGCAGCTACATACCCTCCAATTGATGGCGTTCCTGCAATCAAGAATGAAGCTTCACGTTTCATCAAGAACTTCCTCGACCTCAATGTTGACGCCAAGAACTGCATCCCTACAGTAGGTTCTATGCAAGGCGCATTCGCAACATTCATGATTTGCGGACACATCAACAAAGAAAAGAACACCGTATTATTCATCGACCCAGGTTTCCCTGTACACAAATTCCAAAACAAGGTGCTCGGCATCCCAATGGAAAACTTCGACATCTATGAATACCGCGGCGAAAAACTTCGTGACAAATTAGAAAGCATCTTCGCAACAGGCAAAATCCACAGTGTTTTATATTCAAATCCAAACAACCCAACATGGGTTTGCTTAACAGAAGAAGAACTCCAAATCATCGGTGAACTAGCTAACAAATATAACGTCATCGTTCTTGAAGACCTCGCATATTTCGGAATGGACTTCCGTAAAGACTACAGCCATCCAGGCGTAGCTCCATATCAACCAACAGTTGGTAAATACACCGATAATTATATATTAATGATTTCAAGCTCCAAGGCATTCAGCTATGCTGGCGAACGTTGCGCAATCTTAGGTATCAGCGACAAACTCGCAGACCGCGTATATCCAGACTTGAAAGAATTCTGCGGACAAGATATATTCTTAAGAGGCATCCTCTTCGGAGCATTGCATCCACTCAGCTCAGGAACATCACACTCAGCACAATATGCTGTTGCTGGCGTTTTGAAGGCAGTAAACGACGGAACATACAACTATCGTGAAGACGTTTTAGAATACGGACAAAAAGCAAAGATGATGAAAGACGCATTCTTGGCAAACGGTTTCGAGTTCACATACGATGAAGACTTAGGCGAACCTATCGCTGACGGATTCTACTTCACATACTGCTACCCAGGATTCACAGGGCCAGAATTATTAGAAGCAATGTTGTATTATGGCGTATCAGCAATTTCATTAGACACATGCGGCAGCACACGTCAAGGCATCAGAGCTTGTACTTCATTGATTCAAAGAGATGAAATTCCTGTTTTGGCAGAGAGATTAAAACGTTTCGCTGAAGATCATCCAATAAAATAATAATTTTTGATTTTTCCAACACAGATTAAGAAAAAATATATATTTTTGTAAGTCTCGACAAAAAAGAATTAAGGAAACAATAAACATTATAAGTAACTTAAAACTAAACAATTATGGCAAGTTTCAAAGGAGCCATCGTAGTTAACACAGAACGTTGTAAAGGTTGTGGCGTATGCGTCGCAAACTGTCCAGTTGGTGTTATCAGCTTGGCAAAAGAAGTAAACGGTAAAGGTTACAATTACGCTTATATGGCGGAACCTGACAAATGTATCGGTTGTGCATCATGCGGCATGGTATGTCCAGACGGTGTTATCACAGTTTACAAAGTCAAATTGTAATTATTAATCAATTGTCTAACATTTAAAACTAACACATAATGGGAGAATTAAAACTGATGAAGGGTAACGAAGCATTAGCCGAAGCAGCTATCCGCTACGGTTGTGATGCTTATTACGGATATCCTATCACTCCACAATCAGAAGTGATTGAATATCTTATGGAACAAAACCCTTACGAACGTACCGGTATGGTCGTTTTACAAGCAGAAAGTGAAATAGCAGCTATCAACATGGTTTATGCAGCGGGCGCATCAGGCAAACGCGTTATGACATCATCATCAAGTCCAGGTGTCAGCTTGAAACAAGAAGGCATAGCTTATATAGCAGGTGCAGAAGTACCTTGCGTTTACGCTGACGTTGTTCGTGGCGGCCCGGGTTTAGGAACAATCCAACCATCACAAGCTGACTACTTCCAAGCATGTAAAGGCGGTGGTAATGGTGACTACAAAAACATCGTATTAGCTCCAGCTTCAGTACAAGAAATGGCTGACTTCGTAGCATTAGGCTTCGATTTAGCATTCAAATATCGCATGGCATGCTGCATCTTATCAGACGGTGCAATCGGTCAAATGATGGAAAAAGTTGTTCTTCCAGAACAAAAACCACGCATGACAGAAGAAGAAATCAAAGCTAACTATCCTTGGGCAACAACAGGTCGTAAGAGAGGTACACAACACCGTGTTATCACATCATTAGACTTAGACTCAGTTAAGATGGAAGCTCACAACCGCCATCTCCAAGAAAAATACAGATTAGTAGAAGAAAACGAAGTACGCTTTGAAGAAATCGAATGCGAAGACGCAGAATACGTATTCGTAGCTTACGGTTCAAGTGCTCGTATCGCTCAAAAATCAGTACAATTGGCACGCGCAGAAGGTCTCAAGGTCGGTTTATTACGTCCTATCACCTTATTCCCATTCCCAACTAAGGCTATCCAAAACCTCATCGACAGAGGCGCTAAAGGTTTCTTAGCAGTAGAATTAAGCTGCGGTCAAATGATTGAAGACGTTAAATTGGCAGTCAATGGTCGCGTTAAAGCAGAACACTTCGGCCGCGTAGGTGGTATCATCCACACACCAGAAGAAGTTCTCGAAGCAATGAAAAAACAAATTATAGGAGAATAAGAACATGTCAATAGAAGATATCATTAAACCTGAAAACTTAGTTTATGAAAAATCTAAGTTATTGACCGAAAAACCATTCCACTACTGTCCTGGTTGCGGTCACGGTACAACTCACCGCATCATCGCTGAAGTTTTAGAAGAACTCGGCGTTGACGAAGAAACAATCGGTGTAGCTCCTGTAGGTTGCTCAGTTATGGCTTACGACTATTTCGATGTTGACTTCCAAGAAGCAGCTCACGGTCGTGCTCCAGCATTGGCAACAGGTCTCAAACGTGTATGGCCTAACAAAGTTATCTTCAC
Source organism: Bacteroidales bacterium (assembly GCA_045655965.1). GTDB lineage: Bacteria > Bacteroidota > Bacteroidia > Bacteroidales > F082 > Limimorpha. The sequence continues at coordinate 60,844 of JAZOQH010000009.1, forward strand.
ATACCAAGGTGACGGTGACTTGGCAGCTATCGGTACAGCAGAAACAATCCACGCTTGTAACCGCGGCGAAAACATCACAATGATTTTCGTTAACAACGGTATCTACGGTATGACAGGCGGTCAAATGGCTCCAACAACATTGGAAGGAATGAAAACAGCTACAACTCCTTACGGACGTAAAGCTACTTTACCTGCTGGCGCTGGATTCGACGGTATTCCTTGCAACGGTTATCCATTAAGAATAACAGAACTTATCGCTCAACTCCCAGGTACAAAATACGTTACACGTCAAGCTGTTTACAACCCTGCTTGCGTACGTAAAGCAAAAGCTGCTATCAAGAAAGCTTTTGAAAACCAAATAAACGGTAAGAGCGGCGTCAACTTCGTTGAAATCGTTTCTAACTGTAACTCTAACTGGAAAATGGAACCTGTCGCAGCTAACAAATGGTTAGTTGAAAACATGCTCCCATTCTATCCACTCGGTGACATTAAAGTTGACGGTAAGATTGTTGAAAAATAAAAAATTTAAAACAATGACAGAAGAAATTATTATTGCCGGTTTCGGCGGACAAGGTGTCTTGTCAATGGGTAAGATCCTTGCATATAGTGGTATCATGGAAGGCAAAGAAGTCAGCTGGATGCCATCATACGGTCCAGAAATGCGTGGCGGTACCGCTAACGTGACTGTCATCATCAGCGATGAACGCGTTTGCTCACCAATCCTCAACGCTTTCGATACAGCTGTGATTCTCAACCAACAATCACTCGACAAATTCGAAGAAAAAGTAAAACCAGGCGGCGTTCTCCTTTACGATCCAAACGGTATTACTCACAAACCAACACGTACTGACATTAAGATTTACACCATCGAAGGCGCTCAATTAGCATCTGATATGGGTAACGCTAAAGTGTTCAACATGATTATCCTCGGCGCTTATCTTAAATTGAAACCTATCATTTCAATGGATAAAGTTAAAGAAGGTCTCGAACACTCACTCCCAGAACGTGCTCATAAACTTATCCCATTGAACATGCAAGCTGTTGAAGTTGGTATGAACAATGTGAAAGAACAATAAAATCTGGTTTAAAGATTAAAGTTTAAGGTTTAAAGTTCAAGACCTCTTGAATTTTAAACCTTATCTTTTTTATATATAAATCATATGAAAAACAAGAAAATCGCCTCGTATGAAGCGACTTTCTTGTTTAAGTCTTAAAGAAAAAAGCACTCAGCTGGGAACTCGAGTGCTTTTCATCATTTGAGAAAATTGAAATGTATAACCAAAACCATACGTTAGACAAATTATCATATAGTTTTGTTCAACAGAAAGGAAAAAAAATTATATTTTTGCAAAAAAGATAATTTATTATGACACACAAATATTACGACTTTTATATGCGCTTCCCTTCTGTTGAAGATGCCACTAAAGCGCAAGAATTCTATAACAACACACATAAACCTCGTATCGGAGGAAAATTCGTTATCAACGATAATGGAGTATGTTCTCTTTCTATAACTGACGAATGCGAATTGATAGTTGACTTATACCAATTCGGAATGAAACGTTTTATCGTGGTCGACAACTATCACGGTCAAAACAGAAAAGACGGCAAGATGTATTTCGACTTCCAAACTGATACCGACGTACTTCATTCATTCTTATATGATGATGAAATCTTTGAAAACATCAATCAATTCTTGAAGGAAGACATTTACAAAGATGGCTACGTTAACGAAGGCAGCAACTTCCCTCCTATCATCAAACGTATCATCGACGGAATGGGAATCGACGACCTTTATGATATGCTCAGCGTCAATGCGCCAGGATTTGATATTTAATTAGGAATTAGGAGTTAGGAATTATGTAGAGACGTATCAATGATTCTTTAAATATAAACACACATTGATGCGTCTTATTATTTAAAATTGAAAACGGAAAATTGAAAGTTATGAAAAAATTATTTCTCATTATTATATTGGCATTATTCTTTAATGTCAACGGACAACAGACAACGGACAACGGATGTGAGCAATCAGCAATCAGCAATCAGCAATCAGTAAATACCGGAATAATTCCAATGCCTCAAATGGCTTGGATTTTCGACTCTGACTCTACAACTTATTTCACTTTGGATAATTCATGTGTATTAGTTGATAATGAAAATGAAGAAATATCTAAAATCATCAATACTTTCAAAAATGATATTAAAGAAATAACAGGTGTAGATTTAGAAATTTTCCCAAAAACAAGTAAGAAAATTAAGAAAAGTAATACTATTCGTTTTGAATTATATAGTCCTGAATTAATTGAAAGGTTAACCTCTCCCCAAAAAATAGACATTCTTATAGGTTTAGGACCTAACCGAGATTCATTGCCTGGCAGAGCAATAAACCCTCAAGAATATGATATAAGTATTGTAAAAAACGATGTTATAATTATGGCTCCAACTCCTCAAGGTCTTTTTTACGGAGCTCAAAGTTTAAAGCAACTTATCCGTCACCAACTTCTCACAGAAAACAATCTGAATATTCCTTGCTATAATATTTTCGACTATCCTTCTCTTGAATATCGCGGATGGATGGATGACATCAGCCGTGGTCCTATTCCAACAACGGATTTTATCAAAGAACAGATTCGTCGCCTCGCTGAATATAAATTCAATTTCTTCAACCTTTATACAGAACATCTTTTCAAACTTGACGAATACCCAGACATCGCTCCTACAGACGGTCTCACCACTGAAGAAATCCAAGAACTGACAGAATACGCAAAAGATTATTACATAGAATTCATCGGCAACCAACAATGTTTCGCTCATGCAGAAAAGACTCTCGACAATCCTTTCTACGACGACATCAGAGACACTCGCTTCAACTTCAACCCTGGCGTTGAGGAGACTTACGAGTTTTTAGAGACATTGCTCGGCGAGACAGCACAAGCTTACGAGTCGAAATATTTTAACATCAACTGCGATGAGACAGAAGGACTCGGCAACGGGAAAGCTAAATCATACGTCGACAGCCTCGGCTCAGAAAACGCCTACTGCCAACATATAAATAAGGTATATGACATCTTACAGAAATACGATAAAGAAGTAATGATGTGGGGTGACATCATCGCCAAGAATCCAGAGATGATAAAACAACTTCCAGAAGACATTCAGTTCATCGTTTGGAGTTATGGCGGTCGTGACAGCTTCGACGAGATGATTGCTCCTTTCAAAAATTCTGGTCATACTTTCTGGGTAGCTCCAGGCGCAAGCTGTTGGGCAAGCTGCTTCCCTTACATCGACAACTACACCGTCAACATCGCCAACTTCGCTCGCGACGGATATAAAAACGGTGCGAAAGGTATCATCAACACTGCATGGGACGACTACGGCGAGACTATGTTTAACGAGGTTTGGCATGCGATGGTTTGGTGCGCAGAGACAAGCTGGAACACTTTGAAGACTAACGATAACAAAGAGAGAATCGAAAGAGAAAAGGTTTTCAATAAGAATTTCTATACTCAATATTTCCAACAGCCAACAGCCAACGGTCAACAGCCAACTGCTATCGAACATCTCTACGAATTGAACAGAATGATTGACGAAAGCGATATGACCAACTTGATGAACTTCACTGTTCTCAATTCGCCACTCTTCGAGTTTTATCCTTCGCAATTAGATTCAGCAGCGATTGCTAAAAATGAAAAAGAGAAACAACAAGTTTTCGATATTTATCAAAAACTTTTGAAAGACAGACAAGAAGTTAACGCCAATCCAGAAATCATTGACGTGGCAATATTGGCTGCTTACAGAGCTTACATCGTTACATTGAAGAATGAACTTAGAGTCAATCTTTATAAAACAATGTTGAACCCGACAGAAGAGAATGTCGCATTGACACAAAACATGTCTGCTCAGTTCTTGGATTCATTACATTGCTTGAAGAAAAGATTTGTTAAAGCATGGGATATGGAGTCACGTTCTTACTACAGAAGCGTCTTCACCGAACGTTATGACAAGATTGCAAAAGATGTCTTGAATGCGGGAAACATTGTTTTTATAGAAACTCAAAAATCCAGAAACTCAGAATCTCAGAATCTTAGCAACTCAGCAACTTTAGTTTCATTGAAAACCATCTTTAACGATAGGGATATTTACTACACAATAGACGGAAGTACTCCTGACAAGAATAGTAAGGTTTACACTGGACCTTTTGCAATTGAGCGCTCTTGCATTGTAAAGGCTACTTGCTTTGAAGACAACAGAGACAAGATTATCAGCGAGAAATACATCCTTTATCATAAGGGCATGGGACATTTCAGAAAGTTGAATACTGTAGCTGGCAACTACAGACCAGAATATTCTGGCGGCAGTGAAGACGCATTGCTCAACGGTGCTGTAGGAACAAACAACTACAAAGACGGTAACTGGCAAGGATTCTACGGCAACGACTGCGACCTTGAACTCGACTTCGGAAAGAAAGAAAAGCTCAACTCATTAAAGATAAACTTCAACACCAATCCATACGACTGGATCTTATTGCCTAAGAAGATGTCTGTTTATGTTTCTAACAACGGAACAAATTACACATTATTCAAGACATTCGACATAAGCGAAGACGTTGATACATCAAAAACAAATATTGTCACAAAGACATTCGACATAAGCGGATTAAACAGCAGATATGTAAGAATCGTCGTTGAAACACCTGGCTTGATTCCAGAAGGACTTCCAGGATACAACAATCCATCATGGATGTTTATGGATGAAATCATTTTTGAATAATTAGAAGTTAGGAATTATGAAGAAGTTATTAACACTATTATCCATATTTCTTTTCACCATAACATCCCATTCTCAAGACAACAAAGGCTTCTATGCACAAGCATCTGCTAGCATCGCTTATCCTTGTCCTACATTCATCGCTTCTGGCGGTTTCGAATTCAACAAGCATTTCGCAATAGGCGTAGGCGTCGGTGTGTTGTCTCCTGCCTTCTACGATATATGCTTCCCGCTCAGCATCGAGATAAGCGGCGACATAACAAAAAAGAATGTCATAGGTAACGCTGCACTCTGCTATAGCATCGAACCTATGATATTACCTGGAACTAATCTATATTATGTCCTTCCGAAAATCGGATTAAGAAATAACAACTGCCATTTTTATCTCACGATGATGGGAGTTAACTTTAGCTACAGATTTCGGTTGAATTCCAGATGAAGATTTTTTTTTAAATTTCTTTTCAAAATGAATTTTAAAAACTATATTTGTGGCGGATAAATAAAGTATTATAAACTTAAATTGTTACAAATATGAAAGCATCAAAATTATTTTCACTTATTGTATGTCTCGCATTATGCGGTCTGACATATAATTCTTTTTCTCAAGAAAAAAGCATTCCATCAATCGAAAATGGAACTGACTCACAAACTGTAGCAGTTAAAAGCAACAAAACATTCATCGGTATCAATGGCGGTGTTGGAATGGGCGTAACCAATGAGTACGGATATGACGACATATACGGATATTATTACGATTATTTATACTTAAGTATTTCCGGATCGGTCGGCGTCGACATTGCATTCCCAATAGGAAAGATTTTCGCATTAGGTCCATATGCATCTATCGGTTTTGAAAACGACTCATTTTCTGCAGGTTTAGGTGCTTTGGGATTGTTCAGATTCAAAAACAACTGCGCAATTATGGTTGGAGAAGGTTTAAATTTTGTCTCTAATTACAGAGTTGGCACAAACGCACGTTTAGGTTTCAAATTTAAAAACGGCATCTATATTTTAGGAGAAATAAGTACATCATCAGGCAGTTGCAAACAACACTATTCTTCAGATAACGTCTCACTGATTTTCCATGTCGGTTTCAATTTAAACTAAGAAATTTTCAAAAAGAATATAAAAAAAACAAGGCGCCAGATGAAATATCGGCGCCTTGTTGCTTTTTGTCTTGTTGTCTTTATTCTCCCCAGTAATTATAATTTTCTACATCTTTCATCAATTCTCTAACTGCTGCTTCGAGCTGTTCATCGATGCCTTCAGAGAGTTTCTCTGGTGTGTTTCTTACTTTAATATCTGGTTCGAGTTGGAAGTTTTCTAGATAATAACCTTCTTGCGTTCTGTAACCAACCACTGGCAAACCGAAGTACAAGTCAGTATCTTGCAATGTCTCCCATGTAACGCTACTCATTGTTCCAGGGACAGGCATACCGACAAGTTTACCTATTTTCTTATGTTTGTAAACCCATGGTGTTCCGTGAGCGTTGCTATAGTTTGCTTCACACATCAACATGATTGAAGGTTTTACATAACGACGTGATGGCATCACGCAAGCGACGCTGTCGCGGATAACTTGTTCGAGGTATTTCTCACCGCTGAACAAAATCTCGATGTCTTCATGGAGACGACCGCCGCCATTGAAACGAGTGTCGATGACAATACCTTTTCTCTTGTTATATTTACCTAAGATATCTGCATAGACATCACGGTAACTTGCATCGCCCATGCTCTTAATATGGACATAACCCAATGTTCCATTAGAAAGACTATCAACGATTTCAGCATTACGTTTAATCCAACGTTGATATAACAACTCGTTTTGAGAGCCTTTTGAAATAGGTTTCACTATCTCTTCCCAACGTTTCTTAGTGTCAGGATTATATATTGTTACCAAAACTTGTTTGCCAACTTTCTTATTGAGAAGCGGATAATAATCCATGTCTTTTGTAATCTCTACGCCATCAATCTTTTCAATGATGTTACCTGCTTCAACTTTAGAATGATTTTTATCGAAAGGACCATTTTCCAATACTTCATCAATCAAAAGACCATCGCCTTCATAGTTGACGTCGAAGAGAAGTCCGAAGTAAGCAGTCACGTCGCCGCTCTTGCCATTGCTACGCATACCTGCACCAGAGTGTGACACATTAAGTTCACCGAGGATTTCGCTCATCAATTCTGTGAAGTCGTAGTTGTTATTGATATGTTCCAAGAATGGATAGAAGTCTTTCTTGATTTGAGCGAAGTCGGCGCCGTTGCTATCTCTTCTGAAGAGGCGTTTGTTTTCTTGCAAGAAGATATGATTGTACATATACTCGCGTTCAGCAGCGCGATCGAGAGTCATAGTAGCATCATATTTAATAGGTGTTGACTTGCCGCCTTTTGTCTCGATAGTTTGAAGGTTGCCACCAGACAATACGAAAAGCTTATCACCTTTTTTATTCAATTTAATCTCAGCTCCACCCATTCCAAGTTTCTTCAAGATCTTAGTAGATTTCTCGCGTACGTCAAGTTCCCAGAGGTCGTAGCCTTTTTCAAAAGCCGTCAAGAAGAACAGTTTGTCACCATCTTTTGAAAGTGATATTCCTGAGAGACGTGATGACATAGGTGTAAGACGGATGATACGATCTTCGAGTCCTTCAAGTTCAACGACGATATCTTTTTTCTCTTCAGCTTTCTTATCGTCTTTTTTATCTTTCTTGTCTTTCTTGTCGTCAGATTTCTCTGCTAAATCCTTAGCCATTTTCTCTTCTTTCTTCAAGAGATCGTACTCTTCTTTTGAGAGACGGAATTTATCGTAAGCCTCTTGATTCAAGAATGCGACAAATGCGTCATCTTGGCTACCCCATGATGCATGAGAGCGCATACCATAACGATTTGAAATGAAAGTGACGGCATTACCATCCATTGCCCATTGAGGTGATGATGTTATATATGCGCTGTTGGTGATATTGTAAATCTTCATATCGCCGTTTGCTGAGACGATACCGACATCTGAATATGGGTCGTGCATATTTGTAATCAAAGTAAGAGCGAACCATTTGCCGTCTGGCGACCATTCATATTCAAAGCAATAGTCGTCATTACGATAATGCTGAGTACCGTCTGTTATTTGACGTACTTTCTTTGTCTCAAGGTTGACGACTTTTAATATATTTCTGTTTTCGAGATAAGCCAATTCTTTGCCGTCAGGAGAGAACTTAGGCACGCCACGTTCGATGCCGTCGTTTTCAAACAAAGGCTCTTCATTAATTAATGTAGCGTAAGTAAAGTTGATGTCTTCCTTGCGAGCCATCTCTGCCTTATAGAGGCTGTAGTAACCATCGCGTTCTGACACATAGACGAGAGTTTTGCCGTCAGGAGAGAATGTTGGATAAGCCTCTGCTTCTGGAGTATGGGTGATTTGTTTTGTTGTCTGATATTCTTCTGATGTCACGAAGATTTCACCGCGAGAAACGAAAGCGATGAGGTCGCCGTCAGGAGTGATAGTGATATCATGAGCGCTGCCGAACTTGCCAATCACAGGAGCTTCGTCTTGGTCGTTGACGATTTGAATTTCAACTTTCTTTGGTTCGGCATTCAATGTCTGAGTATAAATCTCACCTTGGAAGCCATAGCATAACAAGCCATCGTTTGATACTGTCAAGAATCTGACAGGATATGTTGGGAAGTCTGTGATTTGCTGTGCATTATTGACATCATTGACATTTGCTTTATATACGTTGAAGTTGCCGCCTTCACCTTCGCTGAGGAAAACTATTTCTTCTTTTCCAGGAAGGAAACGAGGGTCACGGTCTTCACCAATATTTGTTGTCAAGATAGTGTGTGTATCTTCTTTAGCATCGTAATAAACTATGTCGCGAGCCATAGAAGAAATCTGATGTTTACGCCATTCGTCTTCACCGCCTTTTTCATCGTAATAGAGGAATGACTCGTTATCACTATCAAAAGAAATGCTGCATACATTAGTAGCGACGACTTGTTGAGGGCGACCGCCATCTACCGACACCTTATATAATTCGCGCATCCATCCTGCTGGAAACTGAGCGTTGTCGGCATCTATTTGGATGTTTGCTTTATAATAAATCATAGAGTCGTCGGCTGAGAATGCGAGAGGAATTTCAGAAGCAGAATTCGTTGTTACACGTTTAGCAACTCCGCCTTCAACAGAAACGACATAGATGTCGAAGTTAGCATTTCTGTCAGTTGAGAAAGCGATGTATTTACCATCATTAGACCAGATAGGATTAGAGTCGTATGATGAATTTGTTGTAATCTGACGAGCTTGTCCGCCTTCTGCATCAACAACATAAATATCACCTTTATAGGCAAAAGCGATCTTATCGCCCTGAGGAGAAATCGCGTTATAACGCATCCATAAAGGCTGTGAGCCTTGAGCCATGAGCTGTGAGCCTTGGAACAAAATGATAAACAAGAATGCCAATAATCTTGTTGTCTTGTTGTCTTGTTGTCTTGTTGTCTTTTTCATATTATCAACTTTAAAATTTAATATTCTTACCACTCATTCTTAATTTAATTCCTGTTATAACCTTCTTGGTGTATTCAGGGAAATCGCTTCTCATAATCCAGTCATAATATTGAGGTTCGAAGCGGAACACATCCTCCACCCTTTTATCTTTATGCTTGCCGAATTTAAACACTTCCTTACCTTCATCATCAAAGACGATTTGTCCAGCAAGGTCAGCATTTTTATTATGAGAAGAGAATTGAGATAATGCCTGCATATCATTTTGAACCGGCACTGATGTCACACCATGGAAGTCGGTATATTCCACATCCTGATATTTGTCGAGCATTGCCATAAGCACCTCGTAAGTAGCGCTAGTGTCAGCAGCTGCAGAGTGAGCATCTTCAAGGTTTTTATTCACAAAGAAACGATACGCGCCTTTAAGAGTACGAGGTTCCATTTTCATAAATATATTCATCACATCGATGAGGTTTCTGGTCTTAATATCAAAATCGACTCCAGCGCGGATAAATTCTTCCATAAGGAAAGGCACGTCGAATTTCAAGATGTTATAACCAGCGATGTCGCATGAGCCGAAGAACTTGGCAATCTCAGGAGCGAGCTCCTTGAACGATTTGCAGTCCTTGACATCGGCATCAGAGATATGATGCACCGCTGTTGTTTCTGGCGGGATAGGACGACCAGGATTTACGAGCCATGTCTTCTGTTCCTCTTCACCATTAGTATTGACTTTCAACACACTAATTTCAATAATGCGATCATGAGAGATATTTAATCCAGTAGTCTCAAGATCGAAAAACGCTATAGGTTTTCTTAAGTTCAACTTCATAACTCAAATAAAATATTAGTTGTCAAAGATAAGAAAAGTCTAAAGGCGAAAGGCAAAAGGCAAAAGTTTTTTTTAACGGCATTATGCACGGTGCCTGAGCTTGTCGAAGGAACAATGCTCGGCTCTTCGACAAGCTCAGCGACCGAAACTAAAGTAATGGGCATTATCGTTCCACTGCAAATCTAGCCGTTTTAAATAATCCCTCATCCTTGATTTGCAGGAAGTATAATCCTGATTCCAACTCTTCAACAGAAACAGTTCCGCAAGAAGTTCCTTTGCTCATCTCTTGTCCCATAATATTGAAAATGGAATATTCAACTTCTTCGCAGGATATATTTATTTCCAGGAAATCAGATGCCGGATTAGGATAAATTTCCAGAGATTGCTCTATTGGCAATTCGTGCACATCAGTAGAAGAAGGAATGATATTCAGAATAATACCTTCCATCTTTGTCATTCCATAATAGAAGTTAGGGTCAGGGATGTCGTACCAACCATCCATCGCGCCGCCGTATCCGAAGTTGATATGGAACTTGCCGTTATCTTCACGATAGCCATCCACCACGACATTATGTCCGACCGTGCCTTCCGGATTCTCAACGGCCAAGTGAGCAGGATAACCATCACGCAAATTGGATATCAAAGTTGCATACATAACGGAATCAGGTTCACGGAAGAGCACACAGTCGTCAAAGCCGAATCTCTTGTATGCATCAAAAGCCTGATCCACATAAAAAGTTCCAGAGCCCTCGGAAGTATATACTTGCTTACAAGCAGTGCCACAGGCGAAAATCAGCGCAGCAGCCTGCAAGTCAGAAAGCGGCTCGAGTCGCATCAGAGTGGCGTCGATGGAATCCAACATTTTGTTCAGTTGAGGAAACGGAAGAAATTCCAAAGCCTTATAATCATCATCGATATTATAATTACGACCAGCATATTGATGAACATAATCGTCGCTATCGGAAAAACGAGTGCCCTGAGTCGTTCTCAAATAATTTATAATCTGTCCCATTGCTACTGCAGGACATCCGGCATAACTATACGAATTATTATTTAAAGGATCCTTTGGACACAGCTGATTATATGGATAATCCTGAGTCCAGTAGGTTTGAAGGAAACCTCCAGATTTAATCAGAGAAGTGTCAGCACTCACATTATCAGCAATCTTAATACTAGGATTTTGAGCCACAACATCCGATGCGCCTAAAATAAAAAACAAGAAAGTCGCGCATACGACCATAAGATAAAATGACATTTTCTTCATAAGCAACGTTATTTTTTTGCAGTTGCTAAATTATGAAGTATTTTTTTTAAAACAAATAAAATATTCTTAGACAAAGTAATTTATTATTGCTTAAAGATTAAGGCTAAAGATTTAATGTTTACTGCAAGAACACACATATAATTTTTTTCAAAAAAAATTTCGTACTATAATATTTTTCTTTATTTTTGCTAAATCAAAATTGATAGGTAGAACACAAATTTTTGACAGTTATGGAAAATGAAAAGATGAACAATCGTGAAGAATTGTTTTCAAAAGCAATACGTGCTGGTAAACGTACTTACTTTTTCGACGTGAAGACAACAAAAGGTGAAGAGAAGTATATGACAATCACAGAGAGCAAACGTCGTTTCAGCAACGAGCAAAATCGTTTTTTCTATGAGAAACACAAACTTTTCCTCTATAAAGAAGACTTCGAAAAATTCAGCAATGCATTAAAAGAAACATTGAATTTCATTGAAACAGGCGAATATCCAGAAGGATACTTCGACCAACCAAAACACGAAGACTTCGAAGACGACAAATCATTAGAAGAATGGTTCGATGATTTAGACAAATAAAATGTCTAAGGGCTAAAGGCTAATGACTAAAGGTTTAAGGGAGCTGCTATTAAAAGATGGCAGCTCTTTTTTTTGTTCATAACCAACCTATAACTGTTTTTTATTACCTTTGCATTATACAAAAAAATGAGACATGAAATTAATCATTATCATAACAAGCTTATTTATATTAACTTCATGCTGCAACCAAAGCATCGAACATTGCAATATTCATAAAGATTTTGATAAACACCTGAAAGACAATGAAATCGCAGATGAAAATATTATAACATCAATCAACGAGTTCATAGATTCTTTAAACATCTGTAAAAACAATGACAACAAATACTACAATCTCTCAAAATCCCATAATACATTAGGATTATGCCATTACTCCCTTTGCAATTATAATGAAGCCATCAAAGAATATGTAAAAGCATTGCGTTATTACGACAAAATCAAAAACAATCACAAGCCAATAAACCATAAAGGAGAGATATATAAAAACCTTGCAGACATTTTTTACGATTGTGAAAATCACATATTAGCCAAAGACACTTATTTCAAATCTTTAGAACACTGCATCATGGCTTCTGATTCCACAAACATTGTATATATTTATCGAAAAATTGGAAATTTATGTTATTACCTATCCGAATATGAAAATCCTGATACTTTACTATACTACATGCAAAAAAGCATGAACTACACTCGAGACGAAGAGCCGCTTATATCTGCATTATACATGGCATTGACAAGTGCATTTCATCAACAAGAAAAATTAAGTTCTTTTTTTCCATATAGGGCCAAAGGATTTCCTTTACTTCCTAACAACAAAGAAAGTATGACATATTCAATGTACAATTATCTTTCAACATTGTATCAAATAGAAGGCAACATTAATGAAGCCATAAAATACTCTAATATGGCTCTTAAATCAAATGACATAAGGAAACGAATTCCAGCTCACAAACAACTATCAAATCTTTATTTAATCAAAGGAGACTCAATCACCTCTTTCTCTCACAGCATAAAGCATGACTCACTGAACGACATTTTTTCAGAGCAAAAAAGAAAAGCATTCGGAGCCGAAAATATTTTTCATGATTATGAAGAAGAACAGCAAAAAACATTTAACAAGAAAAGAAACAATCATACAAAATTACTAGTATTATTTTTCATCATATCAGCCACTTCAATTTTTATTATAATTAAAAGAAAGGCATCATCTTCAAAGAACAAATTCGCTGAAAAATGGAGTATATTTGAGGCATCAGATATCATTGGCTTAATAAAACATAAATGCGAAAGTGAATCTGATTTAAACGCCAATAATGTAAGCACAAGTATGATTTACCTTACAGATGACGAGAAAAGAAATCTTGAAGAAGAAATCAATATTTGTTTTGACAAATTCACATATAAAATCAAGAATAAATTCCCAGACCTCAACAAAGGTGAAATAGAGTATTGCATGTTATCACTTTTAAATATTTCTGAAATTCACAAGGCTGCACTTTTAGGATTGTCATATCAGGGTTGCGTAAGCAGAAAAAAAAGAGTCATTGAAAAAACAAAAATGAATAACATCAATAAAGATTTATTATCACTTCTAAAAAACATAACGACAACATAACAGAACATAATCGCAAATAATTGAATCTACATACTTTTGCCATACAAATCTCCAATTGATTTGGCGGTTTCAGGACGAACCTGAAAATTTAAAAATAACAAAATCATGTCAGATTTAATTTCAAACAATCATTTAAAGATTAGGTACAATCTTATTTACATTTTCTTCATTTTAATCTTCATCGTATTATTGGGATACTTTTTACTTCATGTACCTGAAATTGGAGCATACCCCAACTTAATGTCTCGTGCCATTTCAGGAAGTATATTTTTAATTATCGAAGAGCTGACAACATTCACAATATTAAAATCAAAAGGCATCAAGTCAAAAGACGACTTTACCCAAGCACCAAGGTGTTTTATCACAAACTATTATAATGTGAAGAAAAATATGTTGGCCAAGATATTTCTCATACCAAATATTATTTACACTTTGGCATTGATAGCATTAACTTTCACTATCAATCATGATTACCAATCATTAATTTATTGGGTTTTCACATTCAGTGCTTGCTATTTGGTTTTTAACATTTCCAGAATATTGAAGATAGAAAACAAATAATTTTTTAAATCTCAGAAACTAAGAATCTCAAAACCTCAGAATTTTTTCTTAGTTCAAAGTTCAAAGTTCTGAGTTCGCAAAAAATGTTGATAACTTCTCCCATAAGTTCTTCTTTTTTTACAATAAAAACACTACCTTTGTAGTTTGATAAATAAATCAACAAGACATGGGAAAGATAATAGCGATAGCGAATCAAAAAGGCGGTGTAGGTAAAACAACCACAGCGATTAACCTGGCAGCAAGCCTTGCAGTCCTTGAACACAAAACACTTCTTATAGACGCCGACCCACAGGCCAACTCAACATCAGGCGTGGGCTTCGACCCTAAGGAAATTGACAACAGCATCTACGAATGCATCATCGACAATCTTAATCCTAAAGACATCATAAAGGAGACAGAGACACCTAACCTCTACCTCCTCCCTGCTCACATCGACCTCGTCGGCGCTGAGATAGAAATGATAAACCTGCCTCACCGTGAGAAAATGATGAGTGACGCGCTTGCAGAAGTAAAGGAAGAATACGATTATATCATCATCGACTGTTCTCCTTCTCTCGGACTCATCACCGTCAACGCGCTCACAGCAGCCGACTCCGTCATCATTCCCGTACAATGCCAATACTTCGCACTCGAAGGTCTCGGCAAACTGCTCAACACAATCAAGATTGTACAAAGCCGTTTCAACCCAGAACTCGATATCGAAGGTATCTTGTTGACCATGTTCGATTCTAGAACAAGAATATCAAAACAGGTGGTCAGTGAAGTCAAGACTCACTTCCAAAGCATGGTATTCGACACTATCATCAACGTCAACACCCGTCTCAGCGAGGCACCAAGTTTCGGCCAGACCGCCATCATGCACGACGCGACAAGTGTCGGCGCTATAAATTATCTTAACTTAGCAAGAGAAATATTAAAAAACAACGCAGAAGATGTCATCACAGAATAAAAGAAGAGGATTAGGCCGCGGACTTGACGCCATCTTGCAAAGTCCAGAGACCGACATAACATCGTCAGATATTTCAGGCAACTACGTAGCAGGCGCCGTTGCCGAACTCAATATTGACTTCATTGAAGCCAACCCATTCCAGCCAAGAACCGACTTCGACGAAAGCGCTCTCAACGAACTAGCAGAGTCGATAAAGGTACAAGGCGTGATACAGCCTGTCACAGTGAGAAAGATGGGCCGCGACAAATATCAGCTCATCTCCGGAGAACGTCGTCTCCGCGCATCAAAACTCGCAGGCCTTAAGACAATACCGGTATATATCCGCGTAGCCAACGACGAACAGATGCTCGAGATGGCATTGATAGAAAACACTCACCGCGAAGGTCTCAACGCGATAGAAGTCGCTCTTTCATACCAACGTCTTATCGAAGAATGTAACATAACACAGGAAGAACTCGGCGAAAAAGTAGGAAAAGACCGCTCAACAGTGACCAACTTCCTACGTCTTCTCAAGCTGCCACCTGAAGTACAGGTAGCTCTCCGCGACGGATTCATCTCAATGGGTCAGGCTCGCGCTATAATCAACATCGAAGACAAGACAAAACAACTTATCATATTAAAAGAAATAATCGACAAAGACCTCAGCGTAAGACAAGTCGAAGAACTCGTACGTTCTCTTAACACCAAAAATGTTAAAACAAAGAAACAAAAGAGTGTGTTACCAGAAGCGTTCATATACAAAGTTGACTCTTTGTCAAAAGCTCTTGACGCTAAAATCAAAGTCGATCGCAACAGCAAAGGCAAAGGCTCTTTGACAATAAGTTTTAAGAACGACGAAGATTTCGAAAGACTAATTTCTATAATCAACAAAAATTGATTTTTAGAATGTTCAAACGTTTTCTGATATTATCGTTGTTGTTGGCCGTAAGCGCATGTTCTCTCTTTGCAAAGAACGACAGCGTCGTGATGCAGAAGCAACACGAGCCAAAGAAGGCGACATTGTATTCCGCATTGCTGCCAGGTCTCGGTCAGGCTTACAACAAGAAATATTGGAAAGTGCCAATAGTCTATGCCGGCATTGGAACTATAGCCTACTTCATCGACATGAACAACGACGGATACAGGACATACAGACTGGCATACGACTACAAAACAGGAATAAATACAGATGTGAGCAGCGACATCATCAGCATCGCCAACCGCTATTCAAACGAGAATCTTATCAGAATAAGAGACTCATACAGACGTAACGTAGAATTGAGCTGGATAGTGATGGCGCTATGGTACGGACTCAACATCGTGGACGCGACAGTCGACGCACATTTCTTCGAATATGATATAGGCGACGACTTGTCATTAAAGATAGAACCAACATTACAGCCTAATTACGAGATGATGGCCTACGGATATGGCAGATGCTCAACAGGCGTTTCACTTAAGCTAAAATTTTAACTGATGAAAATAATATTGTTAGGATACGGCAAAATGGGACACGAAGTAGAGAAAATAGCTCTTCAACGTGGACACGAAATAATTGCCGCCATAGATAATGAAGAGGATTTCAATAACTCAGGAATTCAGGAATTGAAGAACTCAGGGGATGTAGTAGCCATTGAATTCAGCACTCCTGCCACTGCTTTCGAAAATATAAAACGCTGCTTCGACCTTAACATACCAGTAGTATGCGGAACGACAGCATGGTACCAGCATTTCGACGAAGTAAAAGAAAGATGCGAGAGAGAAGGACAGACATTGTTTTACGCTCCTAACTTCAGCATCGGCATGAACATCATGTTCATGCTCAACAGCCAGCTCGCCAAAATCACAGAGAAATATGGCTATAAACTAAGTCTCACCGAGACACATCATATACACAAACTCGACAAGCCAAGCGGAACAGCAGTGAAACTTGCTGACGACATCTTGGCAAACAACAAAAATTACAACTCATGGGAGTTGACAGACGACAACGACCAACAGGCATCTAATAATTCATTGCCAATAACAGCCATACGTGAAGGCGACGTCTTCGGCATCCATGAGGTGCAGGCTCAATCGGACTGCGACATAATAAAACTCAGCCACGAAGCATTCAGCCGTAAAGGTTTTGCGAGCGGCGCGGTGATAGCAGCCGAATTCATCCTCGGCAAAAAAGGATTATTCACAATGAACGACTTATTAAACTGTTAAAATTTCATATCATGATAGCATTCATATTAATCGTACCGATTCTATTTACCATTCCATTAGCATTCTGCTGGAAACTTTTTGAAAAAGCAGGATACAAAGGATTTCACTCAGTGATTCCTTACTACAACCTCTTCATTCTTTCAAAGATAGTCGACTGCACCAAATGGTGGTGGTATCTTCTACTTTTATTGCCATACATCAACGTATTCACATTTATGCTGATGCTCATCGACTTGGCAAAGTCATTCGGAAGATTCAAGATATGGGAGATAGTATGCGCCGCCGTTGTGCCATTCATCTTCTTCCCTATCGTCGCAGCTCAGGATTCAAAATACAGCGACCCACGCACCACAGTCTATCCTCCAAAAGGAACAGTGCGCGAATGGCTTGACTCAATAGTCTGGGCTGTAGTTGCAGCATTGATAATCAGAACATTCATTTTTGAAGCATATACCATTCCATCATCAAGTATGGAAAAATCATTATTGGTAGGCGACTATCTGGTAGTGAGCAAGATAGGTTACGGACCAAGAATCCCTAACACTCCTCTCTCATTCCCATTCGTACATCACACATTGCCTTGGTCAAAGACAGCTAAGTCATACATCGAAAAACCACAGGTCCCATACAAACGTATGCCAGGTACAACAGAGATAAAACGCAACGACCCTATAGTGTTCAACTTCCCTGCCGGCGACACAGTGAGCGAGGTTTACCAAAGCAACGTCACATTCTATCAGTTAGTTCGCTATTACGGAAGAGAGAATGTCATGAACAACAAAGCACAATTCGGCAACATCATCACACGTCCTGTCGATAAGAGAGAGAACTACGTAAAACGTCTCATCGGCATGCCAGGCGACACATTACAAATCATCGATGGCGTGGTATATATCAACGGTGAAATTGGCGAGCAACCTGAAGAGATGCAACACAACTATTTAGTCAAGATAACAAGCAACGGCATCAATTCCAAGTTATTAGAAAAATACAACATCACAGAAGGATATAGAACACCTAATCCAAACGAGTTGATTTTCAATATGACAGGAGACATTGCAAAAGAGTTCGAGAAACTTCCATTCGTGACTTCTGTTGAGAGAATGATAGCTCCTGCTGGAACTGATATTTCTGAAGACATCTTCCCTAACGACACCGTACACTTCAAATGGAATGCAGACAACTTCGGTCCTATCGTCATCCCACAAGAAGGCAAGACAGTGAAAATCAACACAGAAAACATCGCTCTTTACGACAGAGTGATAAGAGCATACGAACTCAACGACATGAAAATCGTTGATGGTAAAATATTCATCAACGGCGAAGAAACAGACGAATATACATTCAAGATGGACTATTACTGGATGATGGGCGACAACCGCCACAACTCACAAGACTCACGATTCTGGGGTTATGTGCCAATCGACCACATCGTAGGCAAGCCTGTATTCGTTTGGTTATCAATAGACAAAAACACTGGAAAAATACGTTTCAACAAGACATTCAGATTTGTAAAGTAAGATTATGGGATATAACAAAAACAAACCTATAGTAAAAGTAGAACCAGAGGTTAAGAAAGAAGAGAAGAAAGAAGAGAAGAAGACTGTTTCTACAAAGAAAGATGCCGCGAAGAAAAAAGGCAAGACAAAAGGAAGCAAAAGCGGCGCTCGTAAGAAAGAGAGCGACCCTCGCATCCGCATAGCAATAGGAGCATTCATCCTGTTGTTGAGCGTATTTATCCTTCTGTCAACCATTTCTTATATCATAGACTACAAAATCACCGGCAACTTCGGAGATACAATAGGAATGTTTTTAAGCGAATACACATTCGGATTAGGCTCATTCTATCTGATATTCCTGCTCGCAATAGCCGGCTCAATACTCACATTCAAAGGTCCTAAAATCACCATCAAGACTATCTGCAAATACAGTCTGGCATTTCTGATATGGATGCCACTGTTCTTAGCAACAATATTGCCTCAGTCAATGGAGAAGTTCCACGGATTAGTAGGTGAAAAACTTCACGAATTACTAGAGCCTTATATCATGAACATCGGAATCTATATCTTATTGACATTCTTCTTGTTCTTATATATCATTTTCACTTTCGACATCAAAATGCCAACAATAAACAGCATTAAAAAAGAAACAGAAAGTGAAGATGACGACGAAGATGGAAGCGAGAGCGAGAGCGAAAGCGAAAGCGAAAGCGAAGGCGAGAAAAAAAGAGGATTCCTCCCATTCGGAAAAAACAAAAAAACTGAAGACGATGTCGAAAAGGAGACCGAGGATGAAATCGGAAATGATATAGAAGACGAAGTTAAAGTTGAAGAAGAAGAGATAAAAGCCATCAACGACATTGATGACAAATACGAAGATGAAGAAGATGAGGAAGACTACGAAGATGTTGAGATAACCGTCATCCATAAAGGCAAAACTTCCGAAATCGAAAAGGAAGATGAAGATAAAGACGAGGATGAGAACGAAGACACTGACAAAGCAGACATCAACGCTGACGACATCGATATGGAAATCACAAAACCTGTCGAAGAGAAACAGGCTATCGAGATTGGCGAGCACTTCGGTCTTGACACATTTTTCGATCCTAAACTCGAACTCTCCAGCTACAAACTTCCACCTTTGGATTTATTGAAAGACTACGGAGAAAGCATCAGCAGCGTCAACAGAGAAGAACTTGAAGAAAACAAAAAACGCATCGTTGACACTTTGGCCAACTATAATATTGCCATCGACAAGATCAAGGCTACAATCGGACCAACAGTTACATTATACGAAATCATTCCAGCTGCTGGCGTGAGAATTTCAAAGATAAAGAATCTCCAAGATGACATTGCACTTTGTCTATCAGCCATCGGTATCCGTATCATAGCTCCTATTCCAGGAAAAGGAACTGTTGGTATAGAAGTACCAAACCAGAAGCCACAGATGGTATCAATGAAGAGCGTCTTGGGTTCAGAGCGTTTCCAAAAATGCGGTTATGAACTTCCATTCGGAGTCGGCAAGACTATCTCCAACGAAAGCTACGTGGCTGACCTCGCAAAAATGCCTCACATTCTCATGGCCGGTGCAACAGGTCAAGGTAAGTCTGTAGGTATCAACGCTATCATTTCATCATTGTTATACAGCAAGCATCCAGCAGAACTCAAGCTGGTCCTTGTTGACCCTAAAAAGGTTGAGTTAAGTCTATACAAGAAGATAGAAAGACATTATCTTGCAAAATTGCCTGACGCAGAAGAAGCCATCATCACTGACGTAAGAAAAGTCGTCCGCACACTCAATTCATTATGTATTGAGATGGACAACCGTTATGAGTTGCTTAAAGACGCACAGGTCCGTAATATCAAGGAATACAATGCCAAGTTCATCGCTCGCAAGTTAAATCCAAATGATGGACACAGATTCCTTCCTTATATCGTACTAGTCGTTGACGAGTTTGCCGACCTTATCATGACAGCCGGCAAAGAAGTGGAAACACCTATCGCACGTCTAGCTCAGCTTGCCCGTGCCATCGGTATCCACCTCATCATCGCTACACAACGTCCTTCAGTCAACATCATCACAGGTTCTATCAAGGCAAACTTCCCTGCACGTATAGCCTTCCGCGTCATCTCACGCGTTGACTCTATGACAATTCTCGACACTAACGGCGCAGATCAGCTCATTGGTCGCGGTGACATGCTCCTTTCAACAGGCAACGACTTGGTACGTCTGCAATGTGCATTCATCGACACTCCTGAAGTGGAAGAAATCACAGACTTCATCGGCTCACAAAGAGCTTACCCAGAAGCATACAATCTGCCAGATTGCCCAGATGATAAAGAAGAAGGCAGCAAAGAATCAATCAACCCTGATGAACGCGATCCGCTGTTTGAAGAAGCAGCTCTTATAATAGTGCAGACACAACAAGGTTCAACATCAATGTTGCAACGTAAGTTAAAACTCGGATACAACAGAGCTGGAAGAATCATCGACCAACTTGAAAAAGCTGGCATCGTAGGTCCTTTCGCTGGCAGCAAGCAACGCGAAGTGAAAATCGCTAACGAAATGGCCCTCGAGCAACATCTTAAAGACTTGAATTTCGATAACGACTAAATAAGAACATTTATGAAAAAGACGCTCATACTTATAATAGGAATATTGCTTAGCATTAACTTGTCGGCGCAAACTGCTGAAGAGTTCTTCAACAACGTAATAGAAAAGACAAAGTCATACAATGACGTGAGCATCGTATTCAATTATAAAATCATCAACAAAGAAGCCGGAATCTATGAAACTATGAGCGGCTACGCTTCAATGAAAGGCTGCTCCTACAAATTGAATGTCGATGGCCAGGAGATGATTAGCGATGGCAAAATCCTTTGGACTCACCTCATCGACGATGAAGAAGTCATGATAAGCGAAGTGACAGAAGATAACAACGCCTCCCCTCTCGCAATCATAGAGTCTTTTTCAAACAATGTCACTGTTAGCTTTTTAGAAAACAATGCTGAAACAAAAGCCATCGAGATAAAAGAAAACGATGGTGAAAGCTTCGAGAAAATCATATTAACAACAGATAAAGATTTAAAGATAAAGAAAGTGCATGCTTACCTTAGCGACGGCAATGAGTTCGTTTACGAGATAACAGAATTCACAACAAACCAAAACCTTCCCGACAGCATGTTCACTTTCAACGAAAGTCTTTATCCAGATGTGGAAGTCATTGATATGAGATAAGCTTTGAGCTTTGAGTCATGAGATGTGAGCTGTCAAATTGCTCTTTGCTCATAGCCCATTGCTCACAGCAAAAATTACAAATTAGGAGTTATGAATTATGAATTAATCATTGAAGTTATCGCTGTGGCAACTGGTTTGCTCAGTGTCTGGTATTCCAAGAAAATCAATGTCTTGGTTTTCCCTATCGGAATAATCAGCGTTTTATTATATGTATTCATTTTCATAAAAAACGGACTGTTTGCCAATGCCGTAATCAATTTTCTTTATTTTGCAATAAGCGTATTCGGTTGGTGGAACTGGAAAAGACAAAAGTCTAATGACGAAAGTCTAAAGTCGGAAGAAGAATTAAAAGTAACTACTTTAAACAAGAAAGAATCTGTAATAGTTAGTACAATTTTATTATTGTCATTATTCGCCATATCGATTTTTGTACCTAAAAGTCTCTCCGTAAGGTTTGATTACTTCACCAGCGTTTTAGGTCTGATCGCAATGTGGCTCACTTCTATAAAGAAAGTAGAAAACTGGATATTTTATTTGGCAGCCGACATCATCCTGATTCCTCTTTGTATTTACAATGGATTATATCTTACAAGTGTACAATATGTTGCATATACAATCTTGGCAATAATGGGTTACATCAACTGGAATAAGGAGGCGAAGAAAAATGTTTAAGATTGCCATCACCGGACCAGAGTCAACGGGAAAATCCACGCTTGCCGAGAAATTAGCAAAGCATTTCAATACCGATTATATTCCTGAATATTCAAGGACATATCTAGAAAACTTCGAAGGTCAATATACTGAAAACGACGTCGTTGAGATAGCTAAAGGACAATATAATCTCATTTTTGAAGAAGAGAAAAAAAATCCAGAGATTCTCATAGCAGATACCGAAACAATAGTGTGCAAAATCTGGGTTGAATATGTCTTCAAACATTCAAACGAGACAATAGACGAAATATTAAAGCAGCAAGACTTCGACCTTTATCTTCTCTGCGACATCGACTTGCCTTGGGTTTATGACCCTTTAAGAGAAAATCCTAATCTTGAAGAACGCAAAGAACTTTTCGAGATTTATAAAAAAACATTAACAAAGATGAACGTTCCTTTCGGAATAGTGAGAGGCAATGATGAAGAAAGAGTTAATAATTCTTTAGAAATAATAAAACAATATCGTCATGAATAAAGAAAGAAAACATATAGTCTTTTTAGCACGCTGGTATCCGCATCGCTACGACCCTATGTTCGGTCTGTTCGTACAACGTCATGCCGAGGCTGCCGCTTTATTCAACGATATTACAGTTATTTATTGCAGTGAGCAACGAGAAGTGAGCAACGAGCACAATGCCCATAGCTCAAAGCCCACAGCTCAAAGCAAATTTGAAATCGTAAGGACTAACGAGAATAATGTCGATACGATTCGTGTTTATTATAAGAAACCGAAAAACAAAATCTTATCCTTGATTCGTTTCTATCGTGCCAATATGAAGGCGTTGAAGTTATGCGGAAAGCCAGATATGATTCACGTTCATATCTTGACACGTTTGGGCGTCATCGCTTGGATTCAAAAGAAACTTCATAAGACACCTTATATCATTACAGAACATTGGTCGAGGTATTTACCAGGCAACGACTTCGGCGGATTCTTAAGAAAAATGTTTACCAAAATTGTCGTGCGCAATGCAGAGACCGTCACCACTGTGACAGAGAATCTCGCCATCGCGATGAAGAACCACGGATTGGAAAACGACAATTACGTCGTGCTTCCTAATGTCGTGAATCTCGACATGTTTCATATCAGCAAAAGGAACAACAATCCATGCAAGATAATCCACATCAGCTGTTTTGAAGACAAATCCAAAAACATCAGCGGACTTTTAGAATCATTGAAGATTATTGACAACAAAGGCATCGACTTTCAATGTACGCTCATCGGCGAAGGAATGGATTTGGATTTGATGAAAGAAAAAGCCAAAGAACTGCAGTTAATTAATAAGGTATCATTTACAGGTTTGTTGCAAGGACAAGCATTAGCCGACGAACTCTCATCAGGAGACTTTCTGGTTTTATCCAGTAATTATGAAAATATGCCGGTCGTAATTCTTGAAGCATTAGCCTCAGGATTGCCAGTCGTGAGCACTAATGTCGGCGGCATAAAGGAAATGATTGACGACACCAAAGGAATTTTAGTTGAGCCAAGAAACAAGGAAGCACTTGCTGAAGCGATGATAACAATGATAGAGACGCATAAAAATTACGATGCAAATTATTTAAGAAACAGTGTCATTGAGAAATACGGATACGAAAGCGTCGGAAGATTTTTATCGAAATTATACAATAATGACTAAAGGCTAAGGACTAACGACTAAAGGTAATTTGACTTTAGTCGTTTTTTTACAAAAAGAAGATTTTTTTTATATTTGCCAAAACATTAAAAAAAACTATCATGAAAAAAACATTACTTAAAACATTCTGTTTATTACTACTTATTTTGATTACTACAAATAAGGTTTCATCTCAAGAAAATCACAAATCATCAGATTCATTTTTAAAGAATAAGATATCACTAAACCTTGGTGTTATTCCATTTTATGAATCAGGTAGCGACAACATTAAGATATCATTAAATGGAACGTATGGTATCAACCATTGGCTTGAAGCAGGATTATTTACCGAAACTGATTTCTTTATGTACCATACAGGTATAGTTGCAAAAGCACACCTACTTCCTATAATAATAAACCCTTCCTATTACAGATTTGACGTCTATGCAAACATGCACTTTGGATTAGGTTCGTTTAATTTTGAACATTTGGGAGCAGGAACAGGATTATATCTCAATGGAGGAGTTGGCGCAAGCTATAACATTACCAAAAACATAGGGCTATTCTACGAGATAAACTATAGCAACGTCTATTATCTTAATCATAAAGTTGGTTTGAAACTCATAACAAGTCAAGAGAAAAAATTCATTCAGACAGATTCATATTTGAAAGGAAAAACAACATTAAGTGTCGGTTCCTCTATAACCCAAGAATACGGATTCAAGCAACCTATGGTGAACATCGAGATATTAAGAGGGATTAATGATTGGTTCGAACTAGGTTTATTCACCGACTTAGGATACTATAAAGACTATATCTACAACATCGAATTTCGCCCACTAGTTATTTGTTATGGTATAGCTACAAGAGTCCATATACTACCAATTATAATTGAACAGTCTAATATTAAATTCGATGTTTATGCCAACTTTCAATTCGGAGGCAAGTCATATATTCACAAAAAAATAATGATTGACGAATATACATATACCAAAAGAGCCTCAGCTATATATTCCAAGACCAGCTTTGGAGTTGCATATTATTTAAACAATACGACAGGATTATTTTATGAAATTGGATATAGCGACACAGATTGTCTCAGCCATCAACTAGGATTGAGCTTTAGATTGTAAAAACTCAAACATAAAAACAAAAATCCTCAGGACTTCAATTGTGAAATTCTGAGGATTTTTTTGCTTTATACTTTTGTCTTTATTCCAAATTCTCTATTATCAACTTCACGAATTCCGTATTAGCGAGATGTCCCGGCTTGAACGCCTTGACATGACCGAGGATTGGTTTTCCTAACAAAGCCATATCTCCAATTAAATCTAGAAGTTTATGGCGAGCAGGTTCGTTTTCGAAATGAAGAGTTGTATTATTCAAGATACCGCCTTGATGAATACCGACAGACTCCATATTAAAAAGTTTCGCGACACGCTGAAGTTCGCCTGCTTGTACAACATCCTCAACAAAAACGATGGCTGTTGACAAGTCGCCGCCTTTGATAAGATTATGGTTCAGCAACATCTCCAGTTCTTGGAAGAAGACGAAAGTACGGCATGGAGCTATTTCTCTCTCGAAGTCAGACATTTTCTTAAGCACAGCAGTCTGAGGCTTTAGAACCTGAGAGTTATAATCGACGCTCACTTCCATTCTGAAGTCATCGGCAGGTGTTATGATAATCTCACAACCTATTTTAGGGTGGAAATATGTCACTTTTTTCTTAATCCTTAGATACTTACGTTTAGCATCCTGTTCCACTATTCCTGCCGATTTAAGAGCTTCGAGCATATATCGAGCGCTGCCGTCTTGAATTGGAGGCTCTTCGCAATCGATGTCAATCAATACATTATCGACATCGGCACCTCTCAACGAAGCGAGTATATGTTCAACAGTATAGACGCGCACTCCGTTTTGAGCGATGGTAGTTCCACGCGAAGTATCCACCACGTTTTCCACCTTAGCCTCAACGACCGGGCAACCTTCAATATCTATTCTTCTGAATTTTATGCCATGATTAACTTCAGCAGGATGAAATGTCAACGTACCTTTCTGTCCGGTATGAAGACCTGTTCCGCTGAGGCTGACATCTTGTTTTATAGTCTTTTGTTTCATTGCTTTTCATTTAATTTTTTCTCGAGTTCCTCAACACGTTTCACGAGTTTCTCGATGTTTTTTGTATAGACCGACATTCTCAGATAGTCGCGCAGATTCATTGCAGGAGAGCCCATAAGTTCTTCGCCTTCCTTTTTGACGTTACCGAGTATTCCCGATTGTGCCCCAATCTTTGTTCTATCGGCGATATGTATATGACCTACCATACCGACTTGTCCTGCTATGACGCAGTTAGCGCCAATCTTTGTAGAACCGCTCACACCAGTCTGGGCTGCTACTGCAGTATTTCTACCCACTTCCACATTATGAGCTATCTGGATAAGATTATCGAGTTTGACTCCGTCATGTATCTTTGTCGATCCCATTGTTGCGCAGTCGACACAGGTGTTGGCACCTATTTCAACATTATTGCCAAGGACCACATTACCTATTTGAGGAATCTTGTTATAAGAACCGTCTTCCTGAGGAGCGAAGCCGAAGCCATCGGCACCTATCACACAGCCTGAATGCAAAATGCACGAATTACCAACAACTGTCTGTGCATAAAGTTTTGCGCCGGCGTAAATAACAGTATCATCACCTATGACGACGTCGTCGCCGATATATACCTGAGGATAAATCTTCACTCTGTTTCCTATCTTAGCTCTTTCGCCTACGAAAGCGAACTCACCTATATATACGTCTTCTCCGTATGATGCGTCTTTTGAGATAAACGCCAGAGAAGAGACGCCGCTTTTTGACTGCATAAACTGCTGGTAGAGACCGAGCAGCTGAGCGAAGGCAGCGTAAGCATCAGGCACACGGATAAGAGTTGCCGACACTTTGTCTTGGAGTTCGAAATCGTTGTTGATAAGAACAATCGACGATTGTGTTGTATAAAGATACTGAGAATATTTTGGGTTAGCGAGGAAGCTCAACATACCAGGAGCGCCCTCTTCTATTTTTGCCACATTGTAAACTTTCACTTCAGGATCACCTTCAACAGTACCTGAGAGAAATGTTGCTATTTGTATTGCAGAAAATTCCATAATTGTTTTTCTCTATAAAGAGTTAAATTCATTTTTAATGCATTTCACCGCCTCTTCAGCTATCTGATTTTGAAGTGAAGCCAGCTTCTGAGCTATAGTAGCAACATCGGCATCAGGATTGCCGTTGAATACTGCATTCACATTTTGCAGCACTTCTTCCCTAGCCAATACTATAAGCTGCCATGTCATTTCAGATACATAAAGACGTTGTGCTAAATTATGTTCATATTCATCTTGAACATTCTGTAAAAGTGAGAATTGAAAATCATTTCTTGAGATAGCTGGATGAAAAACGCGTTTTATCAAAACAGGGAACTGTATTCTTTCTAAATAAAGAATGAGACGCTCGCATGCCTGTATTTTCAACGGAACTATCAGTTTATATGAAACGGCTTTCAAGCTTTCGTTGTCATTGCCGATATTAGGTGCCTGCTGTTCCTGTGAGTTCGGTTTTCGTCCATGAATAAACGAAAAATAGCCTAATATCAACAAGATAACGATTAAGACTATATTTATTATCATATTACTTTCCATATGAAAATTTTTATGCAAATATAAGTAAAAACATTTTATTAAATAAAAAAAATAATACGTGCTTTTGTTGTAAAAAAATACTAATTTTGTGACTCGAAAATAAATAGTTTTTTAATATAAATCTTAAATAGAAACACAAATGGAAAACATCATTTTGTCACAAAGAGTCAACAACATGGCTGAATCAGCTACATTAAAAATGACTCAATTAAGCCGTGAATTAAAAGCTCAAGGTATCGACGTTATTTCATTAAGCATTGGCGAACCTGACTTCAACACACCAGTTGCAGCAAAACAAGCAGGTATCGATGCTATCAACAATAATGACACACACTATCCTCCAGTTCCTGGAACACCAGCATTGCGTAAAGCTATCGCTGAAAAATTGAAACGCGACAACGGCCTCGACTATACAGACGCTGACATCATCGTTTCAAACGGTGCAAAACAAGCTATCACAAACGTATTTATGGCTATCGTTGACAAAGGCGACGAAGTTATCATCCCTGCTCCTTTCTGGGTATCTTATCCTGAAATGGTAAAATTAGCTGATGGTACTCCTGTTTTCATCAACACAACAGCTGAGCAAAACTTCAAAATCACTGCTGAACAATTAGAAGCAGCTATCACTCCAAAAACTAAAGCTTTCATCTTCAGCACTCCATGCAACCCATCTGGTTCTGTATATACAAAAGCTGAATTGGCATCATTGGCAGAAGTATTCAAAAAACACCCACAAGTCATCATCTTGTCAGACGAAATCTATGAATTCATCCAATACGAACAAAAACACGAAAGCATGGGTCAATTCACAGAATTGAAAGACAGACTCGTCATCATCAACGGTGTTGCTAAAGGTTATGCTATGACAGGTTGGCGTATCGGTTACATCGCAGCTCCTAAAGCTATCGTTTCAGCATGTAACAAAATCCAAGGCCAATACACATCAGGTATCTGTACAATCGCTCAAGCAGCTTCATTAGAAGCTATGAAGATGTCTCCTGAAAACTCAGAAGAAATCCAAGTTATGCTCAAGGCTTTCAGAAACCGCCGCGATATGTTCTTCGAACTCTTAAGCGAAATCCCTGGAATTAAATTAAGCAAACCAGCTGGCGCATTCTATATGTTCCCAGAAATCAAATCATTCTTCGGCAAAACTGACGGCGAAACAACAATCAACAACAGCGATGACCTCTGCTTGTACTTGTTAGACAAAGCTCACGTTGCTTGCGTTGGTGGCGCAGCTTTCGGTAACGACGAATGTATCCGTCTCTCATACGCTACATCAGAAGATAAACTCCGCGATGCAGCAGCAAGAATTAAAGAAGCTTTAAGCAAACTTAAATAAGACTACAAGACTACAAGACTACAAGACTACAAGTTTTTAACTTGTTGACTTGTGGTCTTGTTGACTTATTGACACTAGAAAAATGAAAGAATTATTCGATTCGTTCAACGAACAGAAAATCATGATTGTCGGCGATGTCATGCTCGACGTTTACATGAAAGGTAAAGTTGAAAGAATTTCCCCTGAAGCTCCAGTGCCTATCGTTTCTGTAACAGAGACGTTCTCTCGTTTGGGCGGAGCCGCTAATGTTGCTCAAAACCTTAAATCATTAGGAACCAAACCTATATTATGTTCCGTCATTGGCAACGATGACAAATCCAACGAATTGCTTAACCTGATGTCTGAACAAAACATGACTACATCAGGAATCGTGAAAAGCAACGAAAGAATAACAACACGCAAGGTCAGAATCATCAGCAATAATGCTCAAATGCTTAGAGTCGATACTGAAGACACATTCGACCTGACCGAAAAAGAACATGACTTATTGATGACTGAAATAAAAAACATCATCAATAACGAAAAAATCGACGGAATAATTCTACAGGATTACAACAAAGGTGTATTGACAGAAAACATCATCAAAGAAGTCGTTGCATTAGCCAACGAAAGAAATATCCCAGTAGGCGTCGATCCAAAGAAAAAGAACTTCTTGGCATACAAGAACGTGACATTCTTCAAACCTAACTTAAAAGAGTTAAGAGAAGGAATAGGAATATCTTCCAAAGAAGAAAGCATCGACGACATCTCAAAATCCATCGATTCTTTACACGATATATTAAACTGCAGATATATAATGACAACATTATCAGAACGTGGTGTTTTGATAAAAGACTACGAAACAAACACTTGCCATCACATTCCGGCACATCTCCGCAAAATAGCCGATGTGTCAGGAGCCGGCGACACAGTGCTAAGCGTAGCGATGTTGTGTTTGGTCTGCAAACAAGATGCACATAACATAGCAGCATTGTCTAATCTCGCTGGCGGCATAGTCTGCGAAGAACTAGGCGTTGCACCTATTAATAAAGAACGACTATTCGAAGAAAGCAACAAAATATAACCATTGATAATAAAATAATATTTCACTCGTTTTGAGTTTATGAAAAAAGAAACATTTAATAGAATTATCATCAGCATCTGCTTAATATTATGCATGATGCCTAATATCCTCAAGGCTCAAAACAAGAAGCCTTTAAACATGCAAAACTACGACAATGAATTATATCACTACGGATTTATCCTAGGATATAATCAGATGTTGTTCTCAATAAACTACGTCAACGACTATCAAAATGTTATTCACGACCCATCAGAACTCCCATCAAGCGATATCCTTATCGGTACAAATGACGTCTTCTTAAACTCACCTTTTAAGGTTTACGACATCAACACTCATTTAACACACGGATTTACTGTAGGTATAGTAGGCAATCTCCGTTTGGCCAAATATCTAGACTTACGTTTCATCCCATCTTTAAGCTTTGGCGAAAGAAAGATAACTTATAACATTGTATCTTTACAAGAGGACCTCGTTGAAGGCACAACTAACGAAGTACACAAATCCATTTCATCTAATACACACTCCACTTTCGTAGAATTCCCATTACAGATAAAATACAGATCAAAAAGAAACTACAACACTGCAGCTTACGTCTTGGCAGGCGCCAACTACAAAATTGACATGGCATCACAAAAGAAATTTTACGACAGCAGCAACGGCAAGCCAAAATCATTAAGTGTAAACAGACACGACATAGCAGCAGAAATAGGAGCAGGATTCGATTTTTACACAGGATATTTCAAACTCGGAATCGAATTAAAGATGAGTTACGGACTGCTTAACGTTGCAAAAGATGAGAATTTCATGTATGCAAACAGCTTCGAAAGTCTCAGAAATAAAACATTCCAATTATCATTTACATTCGAATAATTTACATTTTGTTATATTTTGAGATTCAAAACACATAAAAAAATATTAAAATAATATGAATAAAGTAGGGAAATATACGTTTCTCTACTTTATTTCTTTTACATAAATATCTAATAATCATAACAATAAAAAATATTTAAAAAAAAGTTTATTTTTTTGTTGCACTGAATAGAATTTTGTGTACTTTTGCAATCACAAAACACGGCGGTCTCTTCGTCTAGTCTGGTCAGGACGTCAGGTTTTCATCCTGGTAACAGGGGTTCAAATCCCCTAGAGACTACAAAGTTCTCCACTACTTCAAAAGGTGGTCATTTAATGGGCGGTCTCTTCGTCTAGTCTGGTCAGGACGTCAGGTTTTCATCCTGGTAACAGGGGTTCAAATCCCCTAGAGACTACAAATAAAAATCACAGAGCCACTTACAATTTGCAGGTGGCTTTTTTAGTGCTTATGGTAAATCTATTTTTATCAATAAAACACATTCTTCATAAAAAGAGATTTTTTTCTCTTTCAATTTTCCTATTGATGTTTTTCTTTTTCACCCCAGAACTTAAGTCACAAGACTTATTGTTCGGCTTTACAGGCGGACTGAACATGAATACCATATCCACCAAAAGCGATGACGGAGGACTCAAAACAGGCGTAAACATCGGAGGATTAACACAATATAAAATAGACCAAAACAAAAGCATTATAGCCAACCTTAAATTCTCCACAAAAGGACAACAATTCTCGAAGATACAAGACAACCAGAACGAACACTACAAAATATACCACACCACTACCCTTTACTACATCGACATCCCTGTCATGTTCAAATACCACTACAAAAACCTTATCGGCATCGGCGCAGGACCGTCGTTCAACTTCTGTCTCGGCGGAAAGGACAAATCACAAATTGGCAACGAGCCATGGACAGTAAGAAAATTCGAAAAAAACCTATATAATCCATTCGAATTCGGACTCATTTTAGGAGTCTTCACCAACGACCTCGGACAAAGCTCATTCAACAACATTTTCATTGAATTCAATTGCTTCCTAGGACTAACTAATATTTTCAGAAACTACGACCGTAACACTAACACAGGCGTGTTCGTTAACATCGGATACATCATTGAACATCCATTAAAAAAGAAATAATGAAACAAGAAAAACCTAACTTACAAATCATCATTGGAAATCAATATAATCCATACATCAATTTAGCTGTAGAAAGTAACTTACTTGACAATTATCTTCCTAACACTGTTACAATGTTCCTTTGGAAAAACAGCAAAACCGTTGTCATTGGAACAAACCAAAACCCATATAGCGAATGTGAAGTAGAAGCTCTCATGAATGATGGCGGACACGTCTCGAGAAGAAGAACTGGCGGTGGCGCTGTATATCACGACCTCGGAAATCTCAACTTCTCTTTCGTTGCCGATAAAGAAAACTATAACGTAAAAAAACAAATGCAAGTCATTCAAAAGGCACTCTTGGATTTCAACTTAACGACAGAAGTAAGCGGAAGAAATGACATCACTTACGAAGGACGTAAATTCTCAGGCAACGCTTTTGCCAAGACTCAAAATCAAGGACTACATCACGGAACCATCTTGATAAAAACCGATGGCGAGCGTCTGCAAAAATTC
This sequence comes from Bacteroidales bacterium, assembly GCA_045655965.1. Taxonomy (GTDB): domain Bacteria; phylum Bacteroidota; class Bacteroidia; order Bacteroidales; family F082; genus Limimorpha. The sequence continues at coordinate 93,749 of JAZOQH010000009.1, forward strand.
CTTAAAGTAAAACCTGCCAAACTGCATAAACACGGCGTGAAATCCGTTGTAAGCAGAGTAATCAACCTTTCCGAAGTAGCAGACATTACATCCGACAACATAATACCACATCTTATCAAAGCCTTTGAAGAAGTTTATGACAACAAGGCGAAAGTCATCGAATTCGACTCTTTATTAACAGAAGAAGTATTAAGATTCAGCCAGCACATCGGCAGCGATGACTATCTCTTCGGAAAATGGAAAGAATTCAACACAAAGAAAAGCGAGACTTTCGATTGGGGCAGTGTTGACATCGACCTCAACATCGACGAAGAAAACGGAGTCATAAAAGACATCAATATTGCTTCCGACAGCCTGGAACCAGCCGCCATCAACGCAGCAATGGAACTATTAAAAGGAGCCAGCATCAAAGAAGTTCCAGCCTTCCCTTCCGACAATAAAATCATAAGAGATATCATCGAAATGGTTTATTAGGATTTCAGGTTCAATATCTCAAAAAAATTCCTAATTCCTAATTTTAAAAAAAACTTGTAGTCTTGTTGTTACCTTGTCTTGTTGTCTTTTTTTTCTTATCTTTGCAGACTAACAAATTTAAATTTTAAGATAGATGAAATACTTCCTGCTTCCATTAGGATGCCAAATGAATCAAAGTGACACTGAACGTGTTAGAACAGTCTTACACAATATGGGATTTAAGCCTACCGAGAACGAAGAAGAGGCAACATTATTAGGAATCATAGCCTGCTCCGTCCGTCAGAAAGGCATCGACAAGGTTTACACTCGCATCAAGAAATGGAACAAACAAAGAGAACAAAAAAATTGTATCACTTTCGTATCAGGATGTATCCTTCCTGCTGACAGGGAGCGCTTCTTAAAACTTTTCGATTTGGTATTCACAATGAACGACTTGCCTGAACTTCCAGACATGATTCGTCAATATGGAATAACTATTCCTCAGTCATCAGCTATCAGCTATCAGCCATCAGCCATCAGCCAATTATCTATAGCCAATATTCAAAAGCCAACGGCTAAAGTTAAAATCAACCCTTCTGCCAATATGGACAGATTCTGGGTTATCGAACCAGATCATATCTCTGATTTCGAGGCTTTCATCCCAATCCAGAACGGATGTAACAAATTCTGTACTTACTGCGCTGTTCCTTACACAAGAGGTCGCGAAGTATCACGTAAGTCGGAAGAAATCCTGGCCGAACTTAAAGAATTAGTGCAAAAAGATTACAAAATAATAACCTTGCTCGGACAAAACGTCAACTCTTACGGTTTGGACAAGAAAGGCGAAGAAATCAATTTCGCCGAATTGTTACGTAGAATCGGCGAATACGGCAACAGCGTTGATAAAGAATTCTGGGTTTACTTCACTTCCCCTCACCCACGCGACATGAGCGACGAAGTCATTGAAGTAATTTCACAATATAAATGTCTCGCTAAACAGATTCACCTTCCAATACAATCTGGCGACAACGCCATGTTGGACAGAATGAATCGTAAACATACTATCGACGACTATCGTCATATCATTCATACAATTAGAACTGTTATCCCAGAAGCCACAATCTTCACAGACATCATCGTAGGTTTCACGGGAGAGACAGAAGAAGAATTTGAAAATTCAAGAAAAGCCATGGAAGAGTTCAAATACAACATGGCTTACATCGCACAATATAGCGTCCGTCCAGGTGCAGTTGCATCAACATGGGCAGACGACGTTCCAAAAGAAACAAAGAAAAAACGCTATCACATCCTCACTGACGAACTGATGAAACATTCATTGGTTTACAATCAAGGTCTCGTAGGAAAAACTGTAAAAGTTCTGGTCAACGGAACCGACAGAAACAGCGCATATTTAACAGGTCACACCGAAGGAAAAATCGTCATCAGATTCAAGTCTAACGACAGAAGACTCATCGGTAAGATTGTAAAAGTCGAGGTAACATCAGCGACACCATTATCAATAGAAGGTAATCTCGTTACAGAATGAAGATAGCATTTAAGACATTAGGTTGCAGGGTAAATCTTTATGAGACAGATGCTTTGGCATCGCGTTTCAAAGAAGGAGGTTATGATATAGTAGAGACCAACGAAGACGCTGACGTCTTTGTTGTCAATACTTGTACCGTCACAAACCAAAGCGACCAGAAATGTCGTCAGGCGCTCCATCAAATCAGGAGAGAGCATCCTAACAGTTTGATTGTAGCGACCGGATGCATGGTGAATCACAGAAAAAACGAATTGCTGGAAAACAAAACCGTCGATTACGCCATTGACAATGAAAGAAAATATGCTCTTTTCAACATCATCGACAAACACTTCAAAGGCGAAGTCCTCGATCCAGAGGGTTTAGACATCGACCTTTTCGGTTACCAGCCAGCATTCGACACATTCCATACGAGAAGTCTGATAAAAATCCATGACGGATGTAACAATTTCTGTTCTTACTGCTTAATCCCTATGGTTAGAGGAAGAGCAACAAGCCGCAACGACAAAGACATCTACGACAACATCCGCAAAGTCGTTGATCATGGATTCAAGGAAATAGTGCTTACTGGTGTCAACATGGGACGTTATCAATATCAAGACGTTAACTTTGAGAATTTGATTGAGAACATCTTGAAAATAGACGGCGATTTCAGATTAAGAATCTCATCCATTGAGCCTGACAATTTCAGTGACAGATTTTTAAGTCTTTTTGAAAATGACAAGCTCGCGCCTCATATGCACATCTGCCTTCAAAGCGGAGCAGAAAACACATTAAAGGCAATGAATCGTCATTACACTGCGGCAGACTTCAGAAAAATGTGCGACAGAATAAAAACTGTAATTCCCGACTTCAACATCACCACCGACTTGATTGTCGGATTCCCTGGCGAGACAGAAGAAGACTTTTTGGAAAGCGCCGAAATGTGTAGAGCAATAGGTTTCAGTCATATACACACTTTCAAATATTCTATAAGAAACGGCACCAAGGCTGCAAGAATGCCAAATCAGGTCCCTGATAAGATAAAGACTGAACGCAGCGCGATTATCAGACAAATATCTGCAGAGAACAAAAAGAGATATTTTGACCAAATGCTTGGCAAGAGTCAGAAGATGCTTATCGAACGCATAAGTGCAGACGGCACAGCACAAGGATATGGCGAAAACTATATCCCAATGAGACTCAAAAATAAAGATTTAGAAAAAAACACCTTCGTCGATGTTGTCGTTGATAGCATTATCGAAAAAGGTGACAACTCGGAAGTACGTGCAAGTCAACAAATTAGACAATGAAAAACTATTTTCAAAAAAAAGAAAAAAAATTCATTAAAAAATGTAATTTGTAACGATAATTTAAGTAATTTTGCACCCCGAATATTAGTATAGAATTCATAAAAAATAAAAATATAGATATGGCAAATCACAAATCATCAATCAAAAGAATCCGTCAAACAGAAAAAAGACGCTTACGCAACCGCTTCTACGCTAGAGCAATGCGTGCTGCTGTTAGAGGATTCAGAGCTTTGACAGAAAAAGCCGAAGCTGAAGCAAAACTTTCAGAAATGTACAAAATTATTGACAAGACAGCTAAACGCGGTATCATCCACAGAAATAAAGCTGCTAACTTAAAGTCAAAACTTGCACATCACACAGCAAAATTAGCATAACAAAAATTACACAACAATAAAAACCGGCCAATTGGTCGGTTTTTTTGTTAATATTTATTAATAAATGTCAACTCCTAAACATCAAAACAAATAGCAATGATTGAACTCTTAGATACATATAACCTGAACGGAATTTTTATCGGAATATCTACATTTTTAATAATTGGCATATTTCATCCATTGGTAATAAAAGGAGAATATTACTTCGGAGTCAAATGCTGGTGGGTTTTCGCACTGATGGGAATAGTCAGCACTATCGCATCCATTATGATTAAGGAACTCACCTGGTCAATTTTATTAGCCGTTTGGGGTGCATCATCATTTTGGTCGATACATGAACTCTTCGAGCAAAGAGAACGAGTACAAAAAGGATGGTTCCCAAAGAGAGAAAAAAATAAATAATAAAATGATTTCATTGTCACACGTCATGTAACTCAACAATAAACCTTAAACCTCCAAATTATGAAAACCATTAAATCCTGGGCAGAAGAAGACCGCCCAAGAGAAAAGATGCTATCCAAAGGAAAAGAAGCATTAAGCAATGCCGAACTAATTGCTATATTAATAGGTAGCGGCAACAGCAAAGAATCAGCAGTAGATTTGTCAAGACGCATTCTCAGTGACAAGAACGACAATCTTATCGAACTATCAAAACTAAGCACCAACGATTTGATGAAATACAAAGGCATCGGTGAAGCAAAAGCCGTTTCAATAATGGCCGCTTTGGAACTCGGTCGCCGACGTCGTTACAGCGAAGCAGTAGAAAAACCTTCTATCAAAAACAGCAAGATTGCATACGAATGCTTCTACGCTTATCTCTCCGACCTCAACCACGAACAATTCTGGATTATGCTTCTTAATAACGCCAACAAAGTAATTAAATTAGAACAGATTGGTGTCGGAGGAATGACAGGAACCACCGCCGACCCTAAAAAGATTTTCAAATGCGCACTTGAAAACAATGCAGCAAGCGTGATGCTTTGCCACAACCATCCTTCGGGAAATATCATCCCAAGCAATGCTGACAAACAAATAACCAACAACCTGATAAAAGCCGGAAAATTTCTTGAGATTAAAATTTTAGACCATATCATCATTGGTAACGATAATTATTTTAGTTTTGCAGATGAAGGATTATTGTAAGAAAATGATTAAAATCGTCACCATTATAGGAGCAAGACCGCAGATTATCAAGGCTGCAGCATTAAGTCGCGCAATCAAGGAAAATTTCTCGAACGAGATAAACGAAGTAATAGTTCACACTGGACAGCATTATGACGAGAATATGTCACAAGTGTTTTTCGATGAACTAGGCATACCAACACCTAATTATAATTTAGGAGTCGGTTCAGGCAATCATGGCGCGCAGACTTCAAAAATGATAGAAGGCATTGAAGAAATACTCCTCAAAGAAAAACCAGACTATCTTGTTGTCTATGGCGACACCAATTCCACTTTGGCAGGCGCAATCGCAGCTTCTAAAATACATATCCCGATCGTACATATAGAAGCCGGTTTACGCTCGTACAACAAGGCGATGCCTGAAGAAATCAACAGAATATGCTGCGACCATTGTTCAACAATGCTCTTCTCTCCTACAGCGACAGGTTACAACAATCTCATCAAAGAAGGTTTCAATCCAGGAAACAAGAAACCATACACAATCGACAATCCAGGCATATATCATTGCGGAGACGTGATGTATGACAACAGTTTATATTTTGGTTCAACAGTGAACAGCCAACAGCCAATAGCCAGAGGCCAATACATTTTATGTACAATTCACAGAAACAACAACACAGATGAACCAGAAAGACTAAGTTCGATTGTTAGAGCATTACTGAAATTATCAGAAGAAAAAGAAATTATAATCCCATTACACCCTAGAACAAAGAAGTTGCTAGATGTAAATTTAAGTTCAGAGATTTACAATCAACTTATTAATAATGACATGATACACATTATTCCACCAGCATCATTTTTAGAAATGATAAGATTGGAAAAGAATGCCGATTTAGTAATCACAGATTCCGGCGGAGTGCAGAAGGAAGCCTATTTCTTCAAAAAGCCATGCATTATAATAAGGAGCGAGACTGAATGGAAAGAGATTGTTGAATGTGGAGCTGCTGTCATTGCAGATGCCTGCGAAGAAAAGATAATTGAAGCATATTATCAATTAATGCAGAAAGAAAATCAAGAGTATCCTGAATATTTCGGAGACGGCAAAGCGGCCATATTTATTTGTAACGAATTGATTAACAATAAATAATAAAATATTACATATTTTTTAAAATTTTATTTCTTTTTAAAAGAAAAAGTATTATTTTTGCAAAACTAAAAATAGAACATAGAAGTTCAACTTAATTGTTTAATTATCAATAAAATAAATTATGAATCAGTACGAAACCGTTTTCATTTTAACTCCCGTTTTATCTGATGAACAGATGAAGGAAGCGGTGAAGAAATTCGAAGACATTCTCACCAAGAATGGTGCAGAGATCGTTTTTGAAGATTTCTGGGGAATGCGTAAATTAGCTTATCCAATTCAGAAAAAATCTTCAGGTTTTTATCAATTAATTGAGTTCAAAGCCGAAGGTAATGTTATCGAAACAGTTGAAACAGAATTAAAACGTGACGAACGCGTTTTACGTTTCTTAACAGTGAAACTCGACAAACATGCTGTTGCTTACAACGAGAAAAAACGTAGAAAAGCACAAGAGGCACAAGTTGAAGCTCAAGCCAACTAATTGTTTAACATTTAAAATTTAGAAGAAATGGCACAAGCTAACTCAGAAATTAAATATTTGACTCCAATAGCAGTCGATACAAAAAAGAAAAAATACTGCCGCTTCAAAAAGAACCGCATCAAATATATCGATTATAAAGATGCTGATTTCCTTTTGAGATTCGTGAACGAACAAGGTAAAATTTTACCACGCCGTATCACCGGTACTTCAACAAAATATCAAAGAAAAGTTGCTCAAGCTATCAAGAGAGCACGTCATCTTGCATTGATGCCTTACGTAGCTGACTTATTGAAATAATAGGAGGACAAGACATGGAAATTATTCTTAAACAAGATGTTAAAAATTTGGGATATAAAAACGATATCGTAACAGTAAAACCAGGTTACGCTCGTAATTTCTTAATTCCACAAGGTATGGCAATCTTAGCCACTCCATCAGCACGTAAAGTTTTGGCTGAAGAAATTCGCCAACAAGCTTTCAAACAAGAAAGAATAAAGAAAGAAGCTACAGAATTAGCACAAGTTTTAGAAGGTTTAACATTACGTATCCCTACTAAAGCTGCTGACAGTGGCAAAATCTACGGTTCAGTGAACAACGTTCAAATCGCTAACGCTATCAAAGAAGCTAAAGACTTAACAGTTGATCGCAAGCAAATCATCATCAAAGAAGACAGCATTAAAGAAGTTGGTACTTACAACGCTGTTATCAGATTACACAAAGAAGTTTCTGTTGAAATTTCATTTGAAGTTTTCGCTGAATAATCTAAAACTGAAAGATTTTTCATATTAAGGTTTTTTGTATTTAGGCCGAAGAATTCGTTCTTCGGCTTTTTTTTAAAATTCTACAATGATAACAAAGAACGACATAAAATTTATACAATCTCTCAAACAGACAAAATTCCGTAAGGAAAACAAAATATTTGTCGTAGAAGGCAACAAACTCGTAAGCGAACTCCTTTCATCTGACTTTAAAGTCGAGAATATTTTAGTTACAGAGACATGGTTAGAGAAATTCCCTGAAATAGCATATAGCCTGAAGTCTTATGAGATAGTCAACGCCAAACAAATGGAACAGATGAGCAGCATGGTAACACCTCCTGGCATCATCGCCACAGCTCACACTCCTTCTTATAATATAAATCCTAAAGAAGCTGAAAATGAAATAATACTCGCTTTAGACGGCATCAATGATCCAGGTAATCTCGGAACAATGATTAGAACAGCAGACTGGTTCGGAATAAATAAAATTGTCTGCAGCAATGATTGCGCCGATGCATGGCAAGCCAAAACCATACAATCAACTATGGGCTCTATCTTTAGAATTAAAGTCATTGAAACAGACTTAAAAGAATTCTTGATGGAGACACAAAATTACAATGATATTGACAAGTCAGCAACTCCAATATACGGAGCTTTGATGGAAGGAGAAAATATTTTCAGAAAGAAGATTGAAAAGAAAAATGGCATCATTATCATTGGCAGCGAGTCTCACGGAATTAGGAAAGACGTTCTTCCACTTGTCACCTCTCCTATTCACATTCCAAGAGGAACCGGAAGCCAAACTGAATCATTGAACGCATCAGTGGCTGCTGCAATTATCATGGCAGAAATTTGTAGATAAGAATTTACACATATTTTTAAGATATATTAAAGGTATAATGAGCCGTTTAACAAAAAAGTTAGACGGCTCATTTATGTATAATTTTAAAAAAAAATATCACAGAACAACTTATTTACAACATTTTTACATTACTTTTGTTAGTAATTAAAAAAGGTATTTATGAAGAATTATATTATTGAATCTATTATCATCGCTGCAGGTTTATTCCTGATGGGAATGTTTCTAAAAAACGGTTTAGATGGCTTTTCTAACAAAGATCGTGTAGTTAACGTAAAAGGTCTCGCCGAGGTGGAAGTCATGGCAAATAAAGTCACTTGGCCTCTTATGTATAAACAGATTGGCAACGACTTAAATTATCTTTATAATGAGATAAATTCAAGTAATGAAACCATTTTAAATTTTCTCCTTGAAAACGGCTTAAACAACAATGAAATTGCCGTCAATGCTCCTGAACTTATAGACCTTAATGCAGACAGATATTCATCAAACAAAAACGATTACAGATATATCGCCACACAAGTCATAACAGTTACAACTACTAATGTAGATTTGGTAAGACGTCTCATTAAAGAACAGAGCGAATTATTGAAACAAGGCATTGCTATAACTGGAGGTGACTATATGTATAATGTTCGTTACGAATATACAGATTTGAATAATATAAAACCTCAAATGATTGAGGAAGCCACCAAGAATGCTCGCGCTGCAGGAGAGAAATTCGCATCAGACAGCGACAGCAAATTAGGAAAGATAAAACGTGCTTCTCAAGGACAATTCAGCATCACAGATAGAGACGAATTTACACCATATATTAAAAAGGTAAGAGTTGTAACAACAATAGATTATTATTTAGAAGATTAGATAATTATGAAGGAGTTAAAATTTTGCTATAGACACCCTCATCCTGCCGTAGCTGTCGATTGTGTAATATTCGGTTACGATGGTAATAATATAAAAGTGCTACTAGTACAACGTAGCAACTATCCTTACAAAACATCATGGGCTTTTCCTGGCGGTTTCATGAATATGAATGAAACAGCGGAGGAAGCTGCAAAACGCGAACTAGAAGAAGAAACAGGTTTAAGAAATGTATCAGTAAGGCAATTTTACACATTTACAGACATTGAACGTGATCCACGTGAAAGAGTAATCAGCATAGCTCATTACGCTCTTGCAAAAATCACTGAAGTTAAAGCAGGAGATGATGCAAAAGACGCAAAATGGTTTTCTTTAAATGAAATACCTAATCTAGCTTTCGACCATGACATTGTTCTTAATAAAGCATTAAATACATTAAAAGAAAGAATTTGCTTTGAACCAATAGTATTTGAACTTTTACCAGAAGTTTTTAAAATGTCAGAATTGCAAAAGGTATATGAGAACATACTTAACATCAAATTTGACAGACGCAATTTTTACAAGAAAATGAACAAACTCGAAATTCTCAATGAAGTTGAAGGACGAGCAAAGGACTCATCAAGAAGAATTCCTATATTCTATCGTTTCAATGCAGAAAAATATGCTGAGCTTAAACAGAAAGGATTTAGACTAGAGTTTTAAAATAATAATATATGGAAAAAAGAATATCACCTAATTTTATCAACAAACTAGAAGATAACGAAATATTCGTTTTTGGAAGTAATCTTGAAGGCATGCACGGCGGAGGCGCTGCAAATATTGCACACAATAAATTCGGAGCAATCTGGGGACAAGGCGTAGGTTTACAAGGTCAGAGTTATGGCATTCCGACAATGCATGGTGGTGTTGATGTCATAAAGCCATACGTCGATGAATTCATAAATTTTGCCAAATCTCATCCTGAATTAAAATTTTTGGTAACTAGAATTGGCTGTGGTATTGCTGGTTTCAGCGATGAAGAAATGGCACCTCTTTTCAAAGACGCTATCGAAATTGAAAATATATATTTACCTAAAAGTTTTTACTACATTTTAGTAAAGTGAACTTTAAATCTATAATAAGAAATATTATATTTGCTTATTAAAATTTATTATTAACATTAAAAATCATCAACAATGGTAAATAGATTTATTCTCAATGAATTATCATATTTTGGTCCAGGCGCTCGTAAAGAATTACCTAATGTAATCGCACGCTTAGGTTTCAAAAAAGCTATGATTGTAACTGACAAAGGTCTTATTAAATTCGGTGTCGCTAAAATGGTTAGCGACGTTCTCGACGAAGCTAATATTCCTTACGAAGTCTACAGCGAAGTAAAGCCTAATCCAACTGTTACAAACGTTCAAATGGGCGTTGAAGCTTTCAAGAAGTCAGGTGCAGATTGTTTAGTTGCTATTGGCGGTGGTTCTGCAATGGACACTGCAAAAGGCATAGGTATCATCATTAATAATCCTGAATTCGCTGACGTCATTTCTCTTGAAGGCGTTGCTCCAACAAAGCACAAGAGCGTGCCAATCATAGCATTGCCAACTACTGCTGGTACAGCTGCCGAAACAACTATCAACTACGTTATCATTGATGAAGAAAAGAAGAAGAAAATGGTTTGCGTCGATCCTAACGACATCCCATGCTGTTCAATCGTCGATGCCGAGTTGATGTATTCTTTACCAAAAGAAACAACAGCAGCAACAGGTCTCGATGCATTAACACATGCTATCGAAGGTTATATTACAAAAGCTGCATGGGAAATGTCTGACATGTTCGAACTTGAAGCAATCAGAATGATCAATAAATATTTACGTACTGCAGTATTTGAGCCAACAAATCCTATCGGACGCAATGGTATGGCTGTAGCACAATATATTGCAGGTATGGCATTCTCCAATGTTGGGTTAGGCGTTGTTCACGGCATGGCACACCCAATGGGCTCATTATTCGACATTCCTCACGGAGTTGCAAATGCTATGTTATTGCCAACTATCATGGAATTCAACGCACCAGTCTGCCTCGACAAATATGTTGAAATTGCAAAGGCAATGAATGCATATAAAGAAGATATGAGCAAAGAAGAAGCCGCTGCTGCTGCATGCAACGCGGTAAAAGAACTTGCTATTGAAGTCGGTATACCACAACATCTCACAGAAATCGGCATCAAGGAAGAAGACATTCCAGCACTTGCAGAACAAGCCATCAGCGACGTCTGTACACCAGGTAACCCAAGAGAAGTCACATTAGAAGACATTATTGAATTATACAAGAAAGTCCTTTAAAAGAGACTATAGTCAACAGACAACGGTCAACAGACTTTGTCAACATATACAAAAAAGGATGCCACATAGTGACATCCTTTTTCATTTATCCAAATATTTTATTCTCTCGTAAAGGCGCAAAGAAACGCAAAGTCCTTAGTCTTTTGACTTTAGTCTTATTATGGCGTCTCGGCTGTGCCGTCGGGCTTTCCGCTGTATCTTTTTCCGCTGCGCTGCAAAAGGATGCCGCTGCAGTCCCTGACGCGACGGAGGGCCGCATTCCAAAGGCGAAGGCTATGGAACAAGGATATGGAAAAGACTCGCGGCATGCATGCATGGAAGGATGCGCATAAAAACAGAAAAGCCCCAGCTGAACGCTGAGGCTTCCGCTATAAGGGTGGCGACGACCTACTTTCCCACAACTCTGTGCAGTATCATCGGCGCTGCGGGGCTTAACTTCTCTGTTCGGAATGGG
>JAZOQH010000010.1:0-44707 GCA_045655965.1 Bacteroidales bacterium
GCGTCAGCGAGGCCGCCCGCTCCTGCTCATAATCGGCAATAATTGTCACGATGGCACGCGCCAAATCGAGCGCATAGGTAGGCGTTCCCACTTGGTCGAACACCACTTTCAGTTGCGGTTTGCTCGCGGTGAGTTGCATCATGGTCTTACAGAAATTCTTGCCATATTCGCTGTAGAGCCAAGCTGTGCGAATAATCACAAAATCGCCACCCACAGCCTTGATTCGTTCTTCGCCATGCAGTTTGGTCAAGCCATACACACCCGTGGGCGTTCCTTGTTGTTCTTCACGACAAGGCTTATTATAAGGCTCAGCGCCAAAGACATAATCGGTAGAAATATGAATCAGCAAAGCACCTACGGCAGCGGCAGCCTTGGCCAAATTTTCCGGAGCCTCAGCATTCAGCTTTTCCGCCAACAACTCGTTGCTTTCGGCGGCATCCACATTGGTATAGGCGGCACAATTGACAATCACATCCACCTTCTCGGCTATCAGCAAATCTCGCACGGCCAAAGCATCGCAAATATCAAGATACAGCGTTTCAAGGCCTTCCACCTGATTTACATCGGTAAACAAATAGTCATTCGCAGCATCATTGCTAGCCAGCACGCGCATTTCATTGCCCAACTGACCGTTAGACCCAGTCACTAGAATCTTCATAATCGCCTTATTTTAAATCCTTTAGACCATCATACACAAAGGGACTGTCAAAATCTTTCAATCCAGCATGATGCTTATCTTTCTCGGAAAGCTTGATCTGATCTCCAGACAAAGGCCACTCAATAGCGATATCAGCATCATCCCAAGCCAAAGCACCTTCGGAGGAAGGTTCATACAGATTGTCGCATTTATACTGAAACAGCGCCGTTTCGCTCAACACCACGAAACCATGGGCAAAGCCTTTGGGAATAAACAACTGACGATGATTCTCGCCCGACAATTCCACGCTCACATATTGTCCGTAAGTGGGACTGCCCTTGCGGATATCCACCGCCACATCCATCACCCTACCTTGAATGACACGCACCAATTTGGCCTGCGCATGCGGCGGACGCTGAAAATGCAGACCTCGCAACACGCCATAGGTGCTATATGATTGATTATCTTGAACAAAGACAATGGAAGGATCTACCTTTTCGGCAAATTCCTTCGCATTGTAACTTTCGTAAAAATAGCCTCTGTTATCGCCAAATACTTTAGGTTCAATAATGAGAGGACCTTCTATCTTGGTTTTAATTACTTCCATGTTTCTATCACCGACTTTCCGCAGAAAGTGCTATTCGTATATCAACGCTGCCAAAAACTAATCCTGGGCGTAATAATGATTTTCCTTCATTTCTTCGATCACCTTGAGCAGATATTGGCCATACTGGTTTTTAATCATCGGCTGTGCCAATTCACGCATACGTTCTTCTGTGATCCATCCCTGACGATAAGCAATGCTCTCCAGACAAGCCACCTTCAAACCCTGACGTTTTTCTATCACTTCCACAAAAGTAGAAGCTTCGCTGAGAGAATCGTGCGTACCGGTATCGAGCCAGGCAAAACCGCGACCGAACACCTGCACTTTCAATTCGCCATCTTCCAGAAAACGCTGATTTACTGTGGTAATTTCCAATTCGCCACGCGCAGAAGGTTTGATAGTTTTAGCTATATCCACCACTTTATTGGGATAGAAATACAAACCCACCACCGCGTAATTGCTCTTGGGTTGCTTGGGTTTTTCCTCGATGCTCAAACAGTTGCCATCCTTGTCGAATTCAGCCACGCCATAGCGCTCGGGATCGTTCACCCAATAGCCGAAAACCGTAGCCTTGCGATCTTCCTCGGCAGCGCGCACCGCTTCTTTCAAGAGCGAGGTAAAGCCATTGCCATGGAAAATATTATCGCCTAGCACCAAACAAGCACAATCGTCGCCAATAAATTCTTCGCCGATAATGAAAGCTTGGGCCAAACCATCGGGACTGGGTTGTTCGGCATAAGAGAATTGCACACCGTAATCGCTACCATCGCCCAACAGACGTTTGAAACCGGGCAAATCCTGCGGCGTAGAAATAATCAGAATTTCTCTGATGCCGGCCTGCATCAAGGCAGAGATGGGATAATACACCATCGGCTTGTCGTAAATGGGCAGCAATTGTTTGCTAACGCCTTTGGTAATCGGATACAGACGCGTTCCACTTCCGCCTGCCAAAACTATTCCTTTCATCGTATTGCGTTTTTATGAATTTATTTTCCGTCCTTGAGAGCTAAATAGTTGTCCAAACTGCCGATATCGATACGCTTGCCGGGCATTTCCTTGGCATGCAACACACTCACTTCGGAAATATGCTTGGCCAAGTTGCCGGGAGCATCGTAACGACAACCATTTTCGATAGCTGTCAAAATGCGAGGTAAATCTTCCTTGCTGTACACATAGAAAGGAGGAACGGCACAATCGCTCTTGGGCTCGGCAGGTTTTTCTTCCATCGACAATACACGACCATCGGCATCGAGTTCGGCTACGCCACATTTTCTCAGACGGGCAGGATCCAATTCGTGGTAATAGAAAATCACCGAACTGCCGGCCTGCTGAAAGAAATCGATAAGCGAAGTCAATGAAAAATCGAGCAAATTGTCGGCAGCAGCCACCAGAATATCGTCTTGCACATCGTAGGTTTTCAGCGCCAGAATCAAATCGCCCACGGCTCCGATACGGTTGTCGTTGTTGGTAGAGCCATCGTCCACCAACTTGATAGGCTTGGCATAACGGCCGTCTTCGGCAGCCTTGGCGGCCCATGCTTCGAAAATATGGTAAAACTTGTGATTGGTCACGATAATGTGTTCGTCCACGCAAGGCATCGCATCGACATCCTTGAGCATCTTGTCCAAAATCGTACTGTCACCAATGGCCAACAAAGGCTTGGGAAAATTTTCCGTAAGCGGATACATTCTTGTGGCATAACCGGCTGCCAAAACAATATTCTTCATATCTGGTTGATTTTTATAGATTCATATCAAAACCTACAAATATAAGCCATCATTCTTGCTTTAGCAAGCATTAAGACCGATTTTTAAGTTTGATTCCCAACACAAAAAAAGGCTTGCAGACCAAAGATCCACAAGCCTTAACCTATTCATTTTCAGTATCACAAACGACTTTTATACACACGATCCATATCGCGGCGATCGTCTTTTTCCTTGAGACTCTCGCGTTTGTCGTAAGCCTTTTTACCTTTGGCCACCGCGATTTCCAATTTTACCCAACCACCTTCGTTGATAAACATTTTGGTGGGAACGATGGTAAATCCCGTTTCCTTGGTCTGACGTTCTATCTTGCGCAACTCGCGACGCGTGAGCAACAGTTTACGATCGCGCTTGGGATCATGGTTGTTGTACGAACCATTCTCGTAGGCCGAAATCTGCACGCCTTTCACCCAAAGCTCGTCACCGTAAAAACAAGCGTAACTATCTGTCAAATTGGCTTTTCCAAGGCGTATAGATTTTATTTCGGTACCCGTCAGCACCATGCCGGCCGTAAAGGTGTCGAGCAAAATATAATCGAAGGAAGCCTTCTTGTTTTTAATCACTATGGAACGTTCTACTTTCATCTACTCCAAAACTAATGATTCAACTTTCAACAATCTGTTTTTCAGCGATTCGTAACAACTTTTCGGACAAAGAATATCAAAACAGCAATCCAAATCGTAGACCGGATTCATCACCGACAGATTCGCATCCTTGATAATTTTCATCACATCGTTCATCACCAGGTAATCGAATTGCAGATGCATGGGAATTTCCACGATTTTTTCCACGATCTGCGCATTTTCAATAGCATCTGCCGCCGCCGACTTATAGGCCACAATCAAACCGCCCGTTCCCAGCAAGATACCGCCAAAATAACGCACCACGATGATGAGTATATTGTTCAGGCCATAAGACTGAATCTGCCCCATAATCGGACGTCCGGCCGTTCCGGAAGGTTCGCCATCGTCGTTGACACGGGTTTGCGGATTGTCCGTCCCTACCGAATAAGCATAACAGACATGACGAGCATCGTAAAAACGCTTGCGATACGACTCCACAATGGACATCGCCTCTTCGACGCTATACACAGAAAAGGCGAAAGACAGAAATTTACTGCCTTTCTCCTTGTAAATTCCCTCGGAAGGGTTCTGTATCGTATTATACTTATCCAATATAAAATCGTCCTTATCAGAAGGTATGGATTACCAAACCCGAACGCAACTTAGGCTCGAACCAAGTGGTCTTGGGAGGCATGATGTTACCGCTGTCGGCAATATCGATCAATTGCTTCATCGACACAGGATACAAAGCCAAAGCCGCCTTCATTTCGCCATTGTCCACACGACGCTTGAGTTCGCCCAAACCGCGGATACCACCCACGAAATCGACACGCTTATCGCTACGCAAATCTTTGATGCCCAAAATCTTGTCGAGAATCAAATTGGACGAAATAGTCACATCCAGCACTGCAATAGGATCGGCATCGTCGTAACGGCCAGCCTTAGCAGTAAGCGCATACCATTCGCCTTCTACGTACAAAGAAAATTCGTGCAAAGCAGCGGGTTTATAAATATCGGCACCTTTCAAAGTCACTTCGAAATCTTCTTCCAAAGCCTTCAGGAATTCCTCCTTGCTCAAACCGTTCAAATCTTTCACCAAACGATTGTAGTCGATGATATTCAACTGATTGTCGGGGAAGCAAACAGCCAGGAAGTAATTGTACTCTTCGTCACCACGATGATTGGGATTAGCCAGACGACGTTCGTTACCCACCAAAGCAGCCGCAGCCGTACGATGGTGACCATCAGCGATATACAAAGCGGGCATCGCCTCGAAACAAGCCGTAATTTTTGCAATGGCAGCCTCATCGTCGATAATCCAGAAATGATGACCAAAACCATCGGGAGCCACGAAATCGTACACGGCAGGCTTAGCCGTCCATTCTGCCACAATCGCATCGAGTTCAGCCTGAGCAGGATAAGCAAAGAACACCGGCTCTACATTAGCAGAATTGATGTCACATGCTTCATACGGTCTTCTTCCTTGTCGCGACGGGTAAGTTCGTGTTTCTTGATGACACCGCTCATGTAATCTTCCACATTGGCACAAAGTACCAAACCATACTGCGTACGGCCGTTCATAGTCTGAGCGTAGATGTAGTACATTTCCTTGTCGTCCTGTTGCAACCAACCTTCTTTGCGGAAATGGTTGAAATTTTCGACAGCCTTATCGTAGACCTTAGGATCGTGTTCATCCGTACCCACAGGAAAATCGATTTCCGGCTTAATGATGTGATACAAAGACTTTTCATTGCCCTCGGCTTCAGCGCGGGCTTCTTCGGAGTTCAACACGTCATAAGGACGCGAAACCACCTGTTCGACTAAATCTACAGGTGGTCTCCAACCTTGGAAAGGTTTAACTTTTGCCATAATTGTCAGTATTATGTTGTTAGGGTAAATTCAATCGCCCACAAACATACAAAAGATTATTTGTTTACACGAAATCTTTCGTTACCATTTTTCAGAAAATCCACAATCTGTTTGGCAGCGGCAATACCGGCATTGATATTGGCTTCGGCCGTCTGTGCACCCATTTTCTTAGGCGTAGAAAAATAGCGTTCAGGGAAACTTTCTTCGAATTTATTATGAGCAGCCGGCATAATGTCGGTCATGTATTTCAAATCGCTGCGAGTATTCATCAGCATGATGAGCGAAGTTTCGTCAATCACTTCCTTGCGAGCCGTATTCACCAATACACCGCCTTTAGGCATCTTGCCCACCAAATCGGCGTTGATAGAATTCTTGGTTTCGGGCGTAGCAGGAATATGCAAAGAAACAATGTTACAAGTGCTGTACAAATCTTCTACCGTTGCTACGGGAATAATACCTTCGCTTTCCATGGCAGCAGCGGGAACAAAAGCATCGTAAGCATAGACTTCCATGCCGAAACCTTTCGCGATACGAGCCACATTTCTACCCACATTACCATAAGCGTGAATACCCAACTTCTTGCCTTTCAATTCCGTACCGGAAGTACCATTGTACAGGTTACGCACAGCATACACCATCAGGCCCAAAGCCAATTCGGCCACGGCATTGGCATTCTGTCCGGGCGTATTCATCACACAAACACCCTTGGCAGTAGCAGCTTCCAGATTCACATTGTCGTAACCGGCACCGGCACGAACCACAATCTTCAACTGCTTGGCGGCAGCAAACACTTCTTCATCAATAATATCACTGCGGATGATGATGGCATCCACGTCTTCAACAGCGCTCAACAACTTGGCTTTATCACCATATTTTTCGAGCAAAATCAATTCGTAACCAGCTTCTTCCACCACTTCTCTGATGCCTGCAACAGCCACCGGAGCAAAAGGTTTATCAGTAGCAACTAAAACTTTCATAATCAATTAATTATTTCTTAGCAGCAAATTCTTTCATTGTATCCACCAAAGCCTGAACACTTTCGATAGGCATAGCATTGTAAATGGAAGCACGGAAACCGCCCACCGAACGATGACCCTTGAATCCAACCATACCTCTTTCGGTAGCGAATTGAGCAAAATCGGCTTCCAAAGCTTCGTAACCTTCGGCCATCACGAAACAAACGTTCATGATAGAACGGTCTTCTTTAGCTGCTGTACCAACGAACATTGAGTTGCGGTCGATTTCGTTATAGAGAAGGTCAGCTTTTTCAACGTTGATTTTGTTCATAGCTTCGAGACCACCGAGTTTCTTAACCCATTTCAATGTTTCGTACATAACGTAGATAGGGAATACTGGAGGAGTGTTGAACATAGAGATGTTACGATCTTCTTCAGCAGCATGTGTTTTGTAGTCAACCATTGTTTGGAGTTTGCGTTCGCCTTCGAGTTTGCCGAGGAGGTCACGACGGATGATGACGAATGTAACGCCAGCAGGACCTACGTTCTTTTGAGCACCACCATAGATAAGAGCGTATTTGCTTACGTCAACTGGACGGCTCATGATGTCTGATGACATGTCAGCTACCAAGTCGATTGGGCAATCCATATCGTAACGGATTTCTGTACCATAGATTGTATTGTTTGTTGTGATGTGGAAATAGTCAGCGTCTGTTGGGATTACATAATCTTTAGGAATGTATGAGTATGTTTTGTCTTCTGATGAAGCAACAACTTCTACATCGCCATAGAATTTAGCTTCTTTAGCAGCTTTCTTAGCCCAAACACCTGTTTGAAGATAAGCAGCTTTGTTCTTTAAAAGGTTAGCTGGAACGTGGAAGAATTGTGTTGAAGCACCACCGCCGAGGAATAAGATTTCGTAGTTTTCTGGGATGTTCAAGAGTTCGCGCCATAATTGACGTGTTTCTGCCATAACTCTTTCCCAACCTGGTGTACGGTGTGAGATTTCGAGGATACCGATACCTGTGTTGTCAAAATCACGGATAGCTTCAATAGCTGCTTCAACAGCTTCTCTTGGGAGGACGCATGGTCCAGCGTTAAAATTGTGTTTCATCGCTAAATTATTTAATGTTTATAAATATGTTTTTATTGAATTATCTACGTGGCAAAGATAACAAATAAACCAATAAACAATACATTTATTAATAAAAATGTTTTTTTAATTTTTTCCGAACAGATATATAAGTATGTAATCGCACCAATGCTGGTTTTACTATTCTCGTGTTTTTCATAAAAAGTTGAAACAAGGTAATGCTTTAGCTTCGATTTGAACCTGATAAATGCTGCATTTATTCTGATTTTTAAAGCGGTTTTATGTTTAATATCTTGATTTATAGTGATATGTAAAAATATTAAAAAAGTTTTAAAAAATGTATTTTTGTTTGAAGAAAATTAGTATCTTTGCCGCTCAAATAAGTGGAAAAATAAAAGTTATATATAGCAATGAAAAAAGACATTCATCCAAAAAATTACCGTCTCGTTGTTTTCAAAGACATGTCAAATGATCACGCTTTCATGTCACGTTCAACAATCAACACAAAAGAAACTATTGTTTGGGAAGACGGAAACGAGTATCCTTTAGTAAAATTAGAAATTTCTAACACATCACACCCATTCTACACAGGTAAGATGAAACTTGTTGACACTGCAGGTCGCGTTGATAAATTCAACAACAAGTACAAGAAATTCCAAGAAAGCAGAAACGCTAACAAATAAAAAAATAAGGCTGTCATCCGACAGCCTATTTTTTTTACTATTCCCTGATCTCTAATCTGCGTATACAAACATGATTTCCCTTCCCATCACCTTTAATGATTTTGATAATATATATGCCTTGATTTAAGTCTGGCATGTCTATACTAACATAATCACTCTCGACATCTTTACAATACATTACTTGTCCCATTAGTGATAATATCTCGACGCTTTTCATATTGTCGCAGACGATGTTTATATTGTCATTTGCCGGATTTGGGTAAATCATGATATTGTCGTCATAGTTCTCTTCTGTGGCATTAGGTTCGATGGTGATGTAGGCTGGTTCCGATGGCGCGGAAACAACTCCATGATAATTTGTTCTTACCGTATATTCGTATGTTCCGTATTCTGGAACAAAGTCAAGATATTCGTTTTGTGTTATGTTGTTAGCAATCTCTTCGCTATCGCGATATATGTTATATGAGTATGATGTGTCGCTTAATATCGTTCTGAATAGCCATGACTTGTTATTTATCGAAAAGAAATTGATCCCGTTAATTGAATATAAGCAGGCGTTTCCGTTGCCGCTGTAATATGTATGTACCGCAGGATAATCAATGTTGTTGTTGTTAAGAGTTATGATGATGTCGCTGCTGTCGTCTATTAAAAACGGAGTTGTAAGGTTTACTGTCGCCCAACTGCCGTTTCCGTCATAGTTGAAAGACTGTGACATTTGCTGTTCTGGTGTGCCGTTCACATCTTTATAAATGAGCAGAGTATAAGTGTCGCTTTCTGCTAAATATGCTTGGAATGCTGTTATTGACATGCCATCATATTCCGATAGTTGCTCCGCTGTATATTTTTGTCCCCAATATAATTTAAGGTAATTGCCTCCGTATTTGTCATCAGAAGATTCGGCGTCTCCATATTTAAGTACTGTTGTATTTGTTTCCGGACAATCCCAGCTTAACTTTACATCATATTCGTTTTCCTGCATTGCAGTCAGATTTGTCGGGATAGGTTCTTCGTACGACACAACAGCTTCTGCGGTATTGGAAAACACAGAGTAATATCCGTCAGCTTTGACGCTTTTGACTTGGTAGTTGTAAGAACCGTAAGGTAAATATGTGTCGGCGAATGAATTGTCAGTGATATTGTCTTTGATGAGAAAACCATTACGGTATAATTTATAGTGGTTGGCATCAGCATGGGGAGTCCAGCTGATAGTGACGTCGTGGCCGTTGACTTCAGTGGTGACGTCGGATGGTGCGTCGATGGGAGCATCGCCAGGTTCTACGCCCAATGCTATATAATTACGACAGTTGACAACTATTGAACTTGGATTCAATGCGCCAATAGCGAAGTATCCGTCACAAGAACCTCCCCATCCCCAATTGAAGTGGAAATAATCGTTTTCGTCGTATCCGTCACAAACAAAACTATGTCCACCTCCTCCAACTTCTTTATACATCCCTGCATAAAGAACAGGACGTTTGGCATCGAGTTCGGTTTTTAAAAGTGTTATCCATTCTGAATCAGAGTAGTCTTCTTTGTAAGCATGTTGCATATTGTGACTATATCCGAAATATGTTTCCAAGGCGTAAGGAATATCGTCGGTATGAGCACTGCTGGAGTTCGGACCGTAATACATTTCTATTGATACTCCGCAATGATATGCAAGTGTTGCTACGGCATCTTGTTCTTCCTGTGTGCATGTGATGTCTGGCTTGACAAGCATATTGTCCCAGTCATATATGGTGGAAAAATCGGCTTCTATTGTTCCGTAACTGTTTAAATGATAAGAATGAGACCCTTCGCCTTTATGAGGCCATTCCCAATATCTCATAACCTGAGCCATCGCTATTGCTACGCAGCCTGCTACGGCTCTGTCGCCTGATGAATCTGTTGGACACATGTCGTTGAATGGAGTAGTCTGTTTCCAGCGTGTCTTTATAAGCGGCTCAACAATAACAGTGTTCTTAGGTTGAGGCTTGATTCCTTTTTTTAGATTATCCCACAAAGATTCTATTTCCTTCGATGCCTTTATGTCATTATCGATGGCGTATTGTATTTCATCGTCAAGGGAATTCAGCCAGTATGAAATATTATCCGGTATGTTTTCCGTTATAAATGGAAACTCATTAGAATATGCCAATATAGGCTTTGCTCTGTCGTCGGCTGATACTATTACAAAACTGTTTTCTGTGGTAAATATGTAAAAATTGTCGTAATCAGTATTCTTGCTCAAATCTATGAATTCGTTTCCATGCATAAAAGTCTTGGCGATTTTCAGAGCGATATGACTTTCTATACGTTCTGCCATCAAAGATAATGAAGTGCATAATGCTAACAATAATAAAATGTATTTTCTCATAGTAGGATGTGTTAAGTGGCGTTTGTTTATTTCTCTATACAATTCTGCAAAGTTTATGATTTTATTTCTTTTTTCCAAATGATTATAAATAATTATAAAAGTATCCTTACTTTTTCAAAATGAGATGTTTCTAATATATTGCTATCTTTTTTGGCATAATTATTGACGAACGCCCGAACGTAATTTCAAACATATATATAATGGACAATCAAAGAAATCACGATTTATTTCTGACAGATATAGTAGAGACTGACACTGAATATATTCCACTTCTGACAGCGGAAGATGAGAAACGCATTAGTGAAGAGGAAATTCCTGAAGAAGTGCCAATCATGACACTGCGTAACGCGGTGCTTTTCCCAGGCGTGGTGATACCAATCACGGTTGGTCGCGACAAGTCCATAAAATTAATTAAAGAAGCATATAAAAAACATCTGCCAATTGGCGTGGTGGCACAAAAAGACGCCGCAGTAGAAGACCCAGGCCAAAATGACCTTCATGAAATAGGAACCATCGCAATGGTGATGAAGACCTTGCAGATGCCAGACGGAAATACTACCGTCATCATTCAAGGCAAACGCCGTTTCCAACTTCAAGAAATAACACAGACTGAACCTTATCTCAGAGGTAAAGTCGCTCCTTATGGAGAAGGTCCTGTCGTTCCTCGCGACCGTCAGTTCAAGGCGTTGATACAGTCAATCAAAGACCTCGCAATGCAGATAACTCAAAAGTCGGCACAACTTCCTTTCGAGGCTTCTTTCGCTTTGAAAAACATCGACAGTCCTTGGTTCATGGTTAACTTTATCGCAAGCAACCTCGTACATTCATTACAAGACAAACAAAGGTTGCTCGAAATTAACGATATAACAACATTCGCTAATGAGTTGCTCGCTATCTTGACTAATGACGTTCAGATGCTTGAACTGAAACATCAGATTCAAAACAAGGTTAAGATGGATATGGACAAGCAGCAACGCGAATATCTCCTTAACCAACAGTTGAGAACCATCCAAGAAGAACTCGGAGGAACTCCTAATGAGATTGATATCAAAGTCCTTAAAGAAAAAGCTGCTAAGAAAAAATGGCCTGCTGAAGTCAAAGAGACTTTCGAGAAAGAACTCGGTAAACTCCAGAGAATGAATCCTCAAGTGGCAGAATATGGCATTCAGCATAATTACCTTGAATATATTGTAGAACTTCCTTGGAACGAATATACTAAAGACAATTTCGACCTTAAACATGCTCAAAAGGTTCTTGATAAAGATCACTTCGGACTTGAGAAGATAAAAGACCGCATCATAGAATATCTCGCAGTGCTGAAACTGAAGAATGATATGAAGTCGCCTATATTATGTCTCGTAGGCCCTCCTGGTGTCGGTAAGACATCTCTCGGCAAGTCTGTCGCTAAGGCTTTGGGACGTAAATATATAAGAATGTCGCTCGGTGGCGTCCGCGATGAATCCGAATTACGCGGTCATCGTAAGACATATATCGGCGCTATGCCTGGACGTATCATCCAGAACTTAAGAAAGGCTAACTCTTCTAATCCAGTTTTCATTCTCGATGAGATTGACAAAGTCAGCGGTAACAACGTCAACGGCGACCCACAGGCAGCTCTTCTTGAAGTGCTCGATCCAGAACAAAACATGGCGTTCTCAGACAACTTCCTCGAGATGGATTACGATCTCTCAAAGGTCTTGTTCATCGCTACTGCAAATAGTCTTTCAACAATTCATCCTGCCTTGCGCGACAGAATGGAAATCATCGACTTGAGCGGTTATCTCCGTGAGGAAAAATATGAGATAGCAAAACGCCATCTTATTCCTAAGCAGCTTAAGGAACATGGTCTCACATCAAAAGACGTGACATTCCCTAAAGATATGGTGATGAAAGTCATCGATGATTATACCAGAGAAGCGGGCGTGCGTAACCTCGAACGTCAGATAGCAAGCGTGATCCGTCGTAAGGCAAAGAACATCGTTATGGGCGATGAATACGAGAAAAAGGTGAGCGACAAGGATTTGAAAGACACTCTTGGCGTCGGCATATTCCACGATGGAGATGAGGTAAAACACGTGGTTCCTGGCGTCGCGATTGGTCTCGCATGGACACCGGTAGGAGGGGAGATACTTTCTATTGAAGTCAGTCTCAGCCGCGGTCACGGAATGCTGCATCTCACCGGTAATCTCGGCGACGTGATGAAGGAATCTGCAACTATCGCATACGAATATATCAAATCACATTCTTCACAGTTGGAGATAGACCCTGCAGTCTTCGAAGAATGGAACGTACATATCCACGTGCCAGAAGGCGCGACACCTAAAGACGGTCCTTCTGCAGGTATCACGATGCTGACAGCGTTGACATCGGCGTTCACACAGAGAAAAGTGAAGAACCAACTTGCGATGACAGGCGAGATAACATTGAGAGGCAGAGTGTTGCCAGTAGGCGGAATACAAGAGAAGATGCTCGCTGCCAAACGCAATGACATCACTGATGTCATCTTGTCAGTCGAAAACAAACGCGACTTCTCCGAGATAAAAGAAGATTACGTAAAAGGACTTAACTTCCATTTCGTGACATCGATGATGGAGGTTCTCGACCTCGCTTTGGAAAAAGAACAAGATGTCAACGATTTGGACTACAACCAATATCTGATGAACTCACATAAACGCGTTGCTGGTTTCTTGAGTCAGCAGGATGGCGAGACAACAAGACAACGTGTTAATTAAAAACTGAAAATTATTCCGGGGAATTGATTTTCCTCGGATTTTTTTTGCAAAAATAAAAGTTATGAAAGTTAAAAGAAACATTATAAAAATAGAAGAAAATTTATGTAATGGCTGCGGGTTATGCGCCAAAGGATGTCACGAAGGTGCTTTGCAGATTATTGACGGCAAGGCTCGTCTTATCAGTGAGTTATATTGCGACGGTCTTGGGGCATGCATTGGCGATTGCCCGATGAAAGCTATTTCTATCGAAGAGAAAGAGGTAGAGGCTTACGATGAGATAGCTGTGATAAAAAGGATAATTCCAAAAGGAGAGAAAGTTTTGGAAGCGCATCTGCTGCATCTTAAAAATCATGGTGAGATGAATCTTCTTCAGCAAGGAATTCAATATCTTAAAGAAAATGGTATCCCCGTTCCGGAACTGAAGAGCGAATACAAAGTGATGACGGGAATACAGTTGTCGATGTCGCAGCAGTCGGATTTGGCGGTGTCGATAAACTGGCCTGTGCAGTTGCATCTCATCAACCCATTGTCGGGGACTTTTAACAATGCCGATGTGTTGTTGGCAGCCGACTGTGTGGCATACGCCAATCCGAAGAAGTATTCTGAATTATTGAAAGGTAAGAAGTTGGCGATAGCATGTCCTAAGTTAGATGTCAACAAAGAGTTTTATGTCAACAAGCTCATTCAGATGATTGACAATGCCGAGATTAAATCGTTGACAGTTGCCATTATGGAAGTTCCGTGTTGTTCTGGTTTGATAAAATTGGTGGAGATGGCGATGGAGAAAGCGACGCGTAAGATTCCTATGTCGAAGGTCGTTGTCAAGATTAGAGGGT
Source organism: Bacteroidales bacterium (assembly GCA_045655965.1). Taxonomy (GTDB): domain Bacteria; phylum Bacteroidota; class Bacteroidia; order Bacteroidales; family F082; genus Limimorpha. Next base: position 14,093 of record JAZOQH010000010.1, read on the forward strand.
GAATTTAATTTATTCTCGCAGAGACGCAGAGAAACGCAAAGTTTTAACACCGCATGCCCAGAGTCTGTTGTCTCCGTTGACTGTTGGCCTAAAAAAAGTTCAACAGTCAACATCATTAGTAAAAAAATCTTTGGCCTTTTGTCATTTGTCTTTAGACTTTTATTATCTTTGCCCTCGCATAAGGAGCTCTTACGAACCAGGCGTTACGAAGAGTGAAAAGGGAATCCGGTGCGAATCCGGAACAATTCCAGTTGCTGTAAGTCCAACTCTTTATGAGTTCGTTTGCCGCATTCTTTGCCACTGATTAAGTTCGGGAAGGCGCGGCAAATTGGATAAGTCAGAAGACCTGCCTTATGATTCAATGGATTTCCGCCTGCTGGAATACGGGTTGATATCAACTGATTTTTTAATTGCTAACATTATTAGCCAACGTTAACGCAGTTAAGCGTGCGCTTTTGCGCTATACGCTAATGTCGTTCTCTATGCTATGCTTACGCAGTTAAAGTCGTATTCGTTAATCGTGATATAACCCTTATGACAATGGATGCAATCCAGAATTATAGCCACACTCAGGAGAATCGTATTCTCAAGAGAAATTTGTGGAAATTCTTCAAAATCCTGCGCGTTCAAGCAAATCCGATATATGGAATGCTTGAAGCTTGTCCTATTAATTTCGCTTGGATTACCATTATCGACAAATCCAATCCCGCAAACTCCAAACGTATCCCAATCTCTAAATTTGTCGGTTCTCTTAAGAAAATGCCGTCAACGAGTAAATATTATCAATTGAACATACTTGCTAACGAAATAACATACATCAACGAACTCTCCATTGAAAATGTCAAGAGCGTTATCGCTGATGCTATAATCAAATTTGAATCTAAACAATCTAATTTATAAACGTTAAAATAAAAGTCATGAAGAAATTATTTACTCTTTTGATGGTGGCATTGGTCTGTGTATCAATGACCAATTGTAACAGAAAAATTAAACAACAACTTGAAGAATTAGACGAACGTGTGACTGCTCTTGAAGAGGCTGCTAAAAAGGTGAATGACGATATCTCGGCATTGCAGTCAATCGTGAACGCTTTGCAGAATAATCTTTATGTAACAGATGTTATCACTACATCAAACGGTTACACTATTCAGTTTTCAGATGGAACAAGTGCTGTTATTTCTAATGGTCATGACGGCGTCAATGCTCCTGTTATCTCTGTAAGACAAGATGTTGACGGTTATTATTATTGGACTCTCGACGGCGAATGGCTTATCGTTGACGGCAACAAGGTACGCGCTACCGGTAAGGATGGTATTGACGGAACTAACGGTATTGACGGCGTTGACGGTGTTGATGGCACAAACGCTATCTCTCCTCAAGTACGTATCAATGAAGATACTAAAGAATGGGAAATATCTACCGACGGCGGTGTTACATGGGTTCCTACTGGCGTAATCGCTGAAGGTCAAGACGGAACTAATGGAACTAACGGAACAAATGGAACCAACGGAACAACTCCTCAAATCTCTATCAAGAAAGATGTTGACGGCAACTATTACTGGACTCTCGACGGCGAATGGATTATCGTAGATGGTGCAAAGGTACGTGCTAACGGCTTTGACGGTGGCAGCGGCTCTAACGGCATCGCTCCTCAAATCCGTATCAACCTTGAAACTTACGAATGGGAGGTGTCAACAGATGGTGGTCTTACATGGACATCTACAGGTGTTGTTGCTCAAGGTGCTAACGGTGACTCTTTCTTCCAAAATGTCGATGCTTCAAACCCTGATTACGTCATCGTAACAATGGCAGACGGCAGTGTGCTTCTTCTCGCTCGCTACGACGGATCGGCTCCGATGTTTATCATCGTAAACGCTCCAAAACTCGTACAACTCGAATATGGTACAAGCGTTTCTTATGATGTAGAGGCAGAAAACATAGTTGAATATCTTATCAGCACTCCACAAGGATGGAAAGCGGAATATGCCGACAATGCTCTTACTATAACAGCTCCTGCTAAAGACATGTGCCATTTTGATAAAGAAGGCAAGATCGCTGTCACAGTCGTATCTGAAGCTGGTAAGATGGCAATAGTGAAAGTCAATGTCATTGCTGGCGAATGGGTGTCGGAGGTTGAACTCAGAACCTTGACTTTCGAAGACGCTGACGCTAAATTCACTCCATACGAATTGAGTTATTGCGGCGCATATATCAGCACATGGAGCGACCTCATCGCTGAAGACCAATATATGGATAATCTCATCTACGACATGAGCGGCAGCGAACCTTATTATTGGTATGATGAAAACAACACTGAGCTTCTCCACGCATTCCCTTACAACTATAACTCATACGCTTACTGGGGCGGCGGTCAGGCAGTGTCAAACTACGCTAATACAGATTATGAAACTTACGGCGATTTCAATAACCAACTTACCGTCTATGGTGAAGAAGGCGCTGGCGGTCATAATGGTTCTCCTAATTTCTGTATGCATTTCGGTTATGCCGATGATTCTGGTTATAACTTCACTGAAGAGCTTCCTTCTTTCATGTTTGGCGACGGCGAAGAAAGGGTAATCGATCATATCTGGGTTAACAACTCAACATACGCCTTGAACTGTTATTATAATGGTAATGGTTTGACAGATCCAGTCGGTCCTGGCGACAAGGCATGGATCATTGCTAAAGGCTTTAATGAAAATGACGAACAAGTCTCAGAATCAATATTCTATCTCGTTGACGGTCCTGATAGCATCGTGACAGAATGGACAAAATGGGATTTGACATCACTCGGTAAAGTCTGGAAAGTCGAGTTCAATATGGCTGGTACCAACGACAATGGTTATGGTTTCTCACAACCAGCATATTTCGCTTACGATGACGTTGCTGTTCAATTCGAAGGTGAAACAGTGTTTAGATAATTAGCTGTCAGCTATCAGCTGTCAGTTATCAGCTATCAGTTGCTGATGACTAATTGCTGATAGCTGAATGCTATATGAATCAAGATGAAAAAGATTTTAGAAAAAATATGGTTACTCGTTTTTGTTGTTATTCTCACGTCTTGTAATATAGATGAGGAATACTTCGCTCCTAAAATTATCCTCGACAATGAGACTGGTATTTATGCCGTCAAATACGGACGAGAGATAGTTGTCAAGCCTAGTTATGAGCATGCCGAGAATGCAACATATTGTTGGACAATGGAAGGTGAGGTGCTTGGCATCTCGCCATCCTTGTCTTTCTCCCAACAAGAAGTCGGTGAATATTTTATCACTTTGAAAGTCACTACAGAATATGGCAGCGATGAGGAAGAGATACGCATCGATGTGGTTGAACTGGAGATACCAACAGTGAGCATAGCGGGTAATAAGAAAATGATGGTTACCGTTGGCGCGGAAGTGCTTCTTAACGCTACGGTGCGTGAGACATCGCTTCCGACTAAATTCAAATGGACTATCAATGACATAATCGTCGGCAATGAACTTGCTTATAATTTCATAGCTAAAGAAACTGGTAATTATATAGTAAAGGCTATTGCTACTAATGATGACGGTTCTCATAGCGATATGGTTGAAATTGACGTCCTTAATCCTGAAGATATTCCATTTACATGGGATTTTGCAAAGTATTCTTATCATACTGTCGAAGGAAGAAAACTGCTCATCAAACCTATCGACAATGGTTTTGAACATAATGTGGAATATGCTTGGAATGTCGTTGAAAATGAATCCATGACAGGCGATGATTCAGAGTTCGTTTTCGTAGCAGATAACTCTGGCGTGTATCATATCAATGCTGTCGCTACAAAAATGGATGGCGACAATCATACAAGTATAACACGTTCATTCGTGGTGACGGTCTATGATGAAATGGAATTCTATCGTCCTAAAAACGGAGCCTCGCAAGCTAATTGGAACAGAGTGTATGAATATACTCCAGCGCCGGGACAGTTCATCAATGAACTGAAGACTGGTGGTTTCGATGGAACGCAAATCACTCCGGAATTAGCTGTGGCATACGCAGAGAATCGTATGGAAAACGAGAATTGGGTTTCGTTGGGAGGATTCGGCGGTTATATTGTCGTCGGCTTCGACCATAGTATCAGCAACTCACGCGGCTATGACTTGGGCATTATTGGAAATGCCTTTGATGGTTCTTCTGAACCAGGAGTGGTATGGGTCATGCAGGATGAAAACGGCAACGGATTTCCTGACGATACCTGGTACGAACTAGCAGGATCTGAACATGGTAAGTTTGAGACATATAGAGATTATGCAGTGACATATTATCGTCCTACTGGAAAAGGAATGCCGGTGCAATGGACAGATAATTACGGCGGTAGCGGTGAGGTGGATTATCTCGCTCAATTCCATGACCAGGATTATTATTATCCTCTTTGGATAGGAGCAGATTCTTATACCTTGACGGGAACACGTCTCGAAGCTCGTAACTACGACCAGTCAGGCAACGGCACTTATTGGGTTAACCCTCATTACGACTGGGGTTATGTAGATAACTTCAGTCCTTCGGATTTTAACTCATCGGACAAGGCAAACCTTTTCAGAATTTCCAACGCCGTCGACTTCGAAGGCAATCCGGTGAAGATGAATCATATCGATTTTGTTAAAGTACAATGCGCAGTCAATACCAAGAGCGGTTGGCTCGGAGAACTATCTACCGAAGTCTGCGGATTTTATGATTACACTTTAAAAAGATGATTTATGAAAAAAGCAAATAGCTATCAGCCGTCAGCCGTCAGCCAACGACTTTTGCGTCTCTGCGTCTTTGTGTCTTTGTGTCTCTGTGTCTTTACGTCCTGCATGGAATGGGACTACGGTCTTGAAGAAGAGTTTAACACTTCGACTTCTGGCGATGGTCTGTTCATTTGCAATGAAGGTAACTTCCAATACGGGAATGCTACTTTGTCATATTATAATCCTGATACGAAAGTGGTGGAGAACGAGGTGTTTTATCGTGCCAACGCGATGAAACTCGGTGATGTGGCGCAGTCGATGATTATTCGTGACAGCATAGGTTGGGTCGTCGTCAATAACTCTCATGTTATATTCGCCATCAATATAAACACTTTTAAGGAAGTCGGTCGTATCACCAATTTAACTTCTCCGCGATATATGCATTTCATTTCTGACGAAAAGGCTTATGTCACGCAAATCTGGGACAACCGTATCTTTATCGTAAATCCTAAACGTTATGAGATTACGGGTTATATCGATATGCCAAATATGACGATGGAGAGTGGTTCCACCGAGCAGATGGTTCAATACGGAAAGTATGTCTATGTCAACTGCTGGTCGTATCAGAATCGTATCTTGAAGATTGACACCGAGACCGACGAAGTCGTCGATGAATTGACAGTCGGGATACAGCCGACATCTCTTGTGATGGATTGTAACAATAAGTTGTGGACAGTTACCGACGGCGGTTATGAAGGCTCGCCATACGGTCATGAGGCGCCGTCATTATATCGTATCGATGCTGAGACTTTTACTATCGAGAAACAGTTTGAATTCAAGTTCGGGGACGCGCCTTCTGAGGTGCAGCTTAACGGAACAAAAGACAAAATCTATTGGATTAACGACGATATCTGGGAGATGGATGTCACCGCTGAGCGTGTTCCTGTAAGACCGTTCTTGCCATATAACGAGACGATATATTACGGATTGACAGTATGTCCTCGCACTGGCGACGTATATATCGCTGATGCCATCGACTATGTACAGCAGGGAATGATATATCGTTATTCTAAAGAAGGAAATTTGCTGGATGAGTTTTATGTAGGTATCATACCGGGCGCATTTTGTTGGAAATAAAAATTATAGAAATGAAAAGATTACACATTATATTATTGTTACTCATTTCTCCTGTTTTCGCGATGTCGCAGGATGATGACATAAAATGGTATCTCAATCTTCCCGAAATACCGATCTATGCTGAGCGACCTATTAAAGACATTGGCATCCAGAAGACACAATTCGATTCTATAGTCCTGAGTGAGAATATCGCTCTTTCTGTTGCTGACGTTCTTACTTTCAACTCATCGATATTTGTGAAGAACTACGGACGCGCTACGTTATCGACGGTGTCTTTCCGAGGAACTTCTGCGTCTCATACTCAGGTGTCGTGGAACGGCATGAAGATAAACAGTCCTATGCTCGGCATGACAGACTTCTCCATGATTCCTTCTTACTTCATCGATGACGCCACTCTGCTGCACGGAACTTCTTCAGTCAATGAGACAGGTGGCGGTCTCGGCGGTTCTATACAGCTCTCGACAAAACCAGCAAAGGAAGACGGCTTCGGGTTGCAATATATACAGGGCGTTGGTTCTTTCAAAACCTTCGATGAGTTTTTAAGATTGACATACGGAAACGAACATTGGCAGACTTCTACGCGTGTGGTTTATTCTTCTTCGCCTAACGATTATAAATATCGTAATCATGACAAGAAGGAAAATATCTATGACGAGGATATGAATATCATCGGTCAGTATTATCCTATAGAAAGAAACCGCAGCGGAGCGTTCAAGGATTTCCATTTCTTGCAAGAAGCATATTACGACACAAAGAAAGGTGACAGGTTTGGTTTCAATGCGTGGTATATCAATTCAAACCGTGAACTGGCGATGCTCACTGTTGACTACGGCGATGAGACGGAGTTTGAGAACCGACAAAAAGAAAACACTTTCCGTTCTGTCATGTCGTGGGACCATCTGAAGGAAAACTGGAAGATGGGAGCGAAGGCGGGTTATATTCATACCAAGATGAACTACGATTACAAACGAGATTTGGGCAATGGTGTTATGGCGCACATGATACAGTCGCGAAGCAATATCAATACTTTCTACGGACAGATGGAAGGTGAATATTATATAGGTGACAAATGGCTGTTTACGGCGAATGTCGCAGCTCATCAGCATTTTGTGGAGAGTCGTGACAAGAGCATCATACAGCAAGACGGCAATCAGGCGACGGTAGGTTATCGCAAGGCGCGTATCGAACTGACTAATTCTTTTTCTGCGAAATGGCGACCTACAGAACGACTTGGAATGTCGGTAGTCATTAGAGAAGAGATGTTTGGCGACGAATGGACCCCAATCATTCCTGCTTTCTTCATCGACGGTGTCATCTCTAAAAAAGGCGATGTGGTGGCAAAGGCTTCTGTCTCGCGTAACTTCCGTTTCCCCACACTCAACGACCTTTATTTCATGCCTGGCGGTAATCCCGACTTGAAGAAAGAGAGCGGATGGACTTATGATGCAGGATTCTCTTTCGCATTAGGAAAAGACGGTGTTTATTCTTTGAGCGCTTCTGCCAACTGGTTCGAGTCGTATATCAACGATTGGATCATATGGCTGCCGACGACAAAAGGATTCTTCTCGCCGGATAACATCAAAGACGTTCACGCTTACGGCATCGAGTTGAAAGGTGATTTTGATGTCGCTTTGTCGAAAGATTGGAACCTTAGTCTCGATGGAACATTGTCGTGGACGCCATCTATCAACGAAGGTGAACCTCGCTCGCCAGCGGACCAATCGGTAGGAAAACAGCTGCCTTACGTCCCTGAATATTCATCTGCAGTGACAGGACGACTCACTTGGAAGACATGGTCGTTCTTGTATAAATGGTGTTATTATTCAGAGAGATTCACAATGTCGTCGAACGATATAACTTTGACAGGAAAACTTCCTGAATATTTCATGAGTAATATTTCATTGGAGAAGACGATTTCGTGTAAATGGGCGGATTTCTCTATCAAAGGTGCTATTAACAACCTCTTCAATGAAGAATATCTATCTGTATTGTCGCGTCCTATGCCCGGAATAAATTTCGAGGTGTTCTTGGGAATAACGCCGAAATTTAATTAGGAATTGGGAGTTAGGAATTATGAATTATGAATTGTCTTGGGCGTTCCGGCTATAACATCTCTCTCTTTCTCTCGCAGAGACGCAAAGGAACGCAGAGTTTTGGTGCCTGAGCTTGTCGAAGGTATAGTTTGTCACTTCGACAAGCTCAGTGACCGCATACCCAAAGTCTGTTGTTTGTTGTCCGTTGTCTGTTGACTTTAAAAAAAGTTCAAAGTTTAACAACCTTAGTTCCTCTTTGCCTTTAATCCTTCTTTCCCTCTAATTTTGGAACATTTATTGTGTTGTACTTTCCCGAAATTTTTAACCATATATATAAACTTATAATATTTAATATGAAATCAGACATTGAAATAGCAAGAGAAACAACTCTTAAAAAAATTGAGGATATTGCCACCAGTATAGGTGTTCCAACAGATGAGATAAACAATTATGGTAAATACATTGCCAAACTTCCTCTCACTCTTATCGACGAAGAGAAAATAAAGAAAAGCAACCTTATTCTTGTTACTGCCATCACCCCGACTAAGGCAGGCATCGGCAAGACAACAGTTTCTATCGGACTGTCATTGGGTCTCAATAGAATAGGAAAGAAAGCGGTCGTCGCACTGCGTGAACCATCTCTCGGTCCATGCTTTGGAATGAAAGGCGGCGCAGCTGGCGGCGGTTACTCCCAGGTGCTGCCAATGGAAAACATCAACCTTCACTTCACTGGCGACTTCCACGCAATTACATCAGCGCACAATATGATTACAGCGCTTCTCGACAATTACATATATCATAATAGAAAGACAGGTCTCGCACTCAAGGAAGTTAAATGGAAACGTGTGCTCGACGTCAACGACAGAAGTCTCCGTAACGTTATCACAGGTCTCGGTGGCTCTGCCAACGGACTTCCAGCAGAAAGCGGATTCGACATCACACCTGCATCAGAGATTATGGCGATCTTATGTCTCTCAAAAGACCTTGACGATTTGAAACGTCGCGTGGGTAACATCCTTTTAGGTTACACATTTGACGACCAACCTCTGACAGTTAACGACCTTGGTATCGCAGGCGCTATCACAGTGCTTTTGAAAGATGCGATACAGCCTAACCTCGTGCAGACAACCGAGAACACAGCAGCCTTTGTACATGGCGGACCTTTCGCTAACATCGCACACGGTTGTAACTCTCTCCTCGCTACTAAGATGGCGCTCAGCTACGGTGACTATGTAATCACAGAAGCAGGATTCGGCGCTGACCTCGGCGCTGAGAAATTCTTCGACATCAAATGCCGCAAGGGTGGACTCTCTCCAAAACTCACAGTCATAGTTGCAACAGCACAGAGTCTGAAACTTCACGGAGGTGTTCCTGAAGATAAAATCAAGGAACAAAATATTGAAGGCTTGAAGAACGGTCTTCCAAATCTCGACAAACACATCGAGAACGTAAGACGTTTCGGACAGAATGTCATCGTTACATTCAACAGATTCGCGAGCGACACCGATGAGGAGATTGCATTGGTTGCTGAGCACTGCCGCGAAATGGGAGTGGGATTCTGTATGAATAGCGTCTTCGCAGATGGCGGTAAAGGTGCAGAAGAACTTGCAAAACTCGTTGTCGAGACAATAGAAAAAACACCGTCAGAACCTCTCAAGTTCATCTATGAGGACGGAGATTCTGTACGCTCAAAGATTGATAAAGTGGCTAAGCAGATTTATGGCGCAAAAGATATAGCATACTCAATTATAGCACTCAAGAAAATCAAGCAGATAGAGTCATTGGGCATCTCGCATTACCCAATCTGTATCGCAAAGACACAATACTCATTCTCTGCAGATCCAAAAGCCTACGGCGTTGCGAAAGACTTCGACCTCAACGTTCGTGATATCATCATCAACAATGGAGCAGAGATGATCGTTGTCATCATGGGCGACATCATGCGCATGCCAGGATTGCCTAAAGATCCTCAAGCAAGAAATATAGATATCGTCAATGGAAATATTGAAGGATTGAGCTAAGAATTTAAAAATCGCAGAGACGCAAAGGAACGCAGAGTTTTGGTGCCTGAGCTTGTCGAAGGCATAGTTTGTCACTTCGACAAGCTCAGTGACCGTATAACCAAAGTCCGTTGTCTGTTGACTTCAAAAAAAGTTCAAAGTTCAACAGTCTTAGTCCAAAATTCAATTTTTCCTATATTCCGTAGGTGATTTTCCTGTCACTCTCTTGAAGTATTTTCCGAAGACCGACTGCGACGGGAAATTCAATTCGTCGCTGATTTGCTGTATTGACAATGTGGTTGAGAGCAGCATTGACTTGGCTTCGGCGATGACATATTCTTCAATGAAAGCAAGTGCGGTCTTGTTACTATAATCTTTTATGACCTGGGAAAGATGCTTCGGCGTGATGAACATCTTGTCGGCATAAAAAGCAATCTCGCGTTCTTTCTTGTGATGTCTTTCAAGAAGTTCTGTGAATTGATTGAAAATCTCTTCCTGACGAGAATTCGCGGATTTTATTTCATTCACTTCATGTTTTAAATGAGAATATCCGTAAAACATCGACAATGTAAGATGTCGTGCCGACTCGATTTTAAATTCCTGTCGCGGTGATGCTGCGATGTTTTGCAATAGTTGGAAGAAATGTCCGAAGACGTTTTCTTCATTATCAATCTTCATCACAGGATTTTTCAAGATAGAAGATTTCAGCGGTAGTATCTCTCCTGAATTGACGAACATGCTGTCTGAAAATGACCTCGACATCACGATGACCTTACTTCTTAAATCATCGGAATGTCCTATTGGTTGATAAATCTGGTCGTTTAGAACCAACAAAACCGCTGGCGCTTCGATATGATAGTCTTTCATGTTTATCTTCAAATCGGCAGAGCCTTGTTCGTAGATGATAGCCATCGTCATGTCGATTTTGAAAGGCTCGTTGTCTAATGTCATTTCGGCGCGTTTTGCGTGAATGTTGTCAATTAGCAAGATGTCGTCGCCGATTCTATGGTCGGAAGGCGTGATTTCTTCGATGCGGTTACGCCATTTTAAATATGTGATCTTCTTGCTCATTTTGTCATCTCCCTATATTCTGTCGGCGTCATGCCTGTCATCCTTTTGAAAAATTTGCCAAAGACAGAATATGACGGAAAATTCATCATCGAGCTGATTCTCTGTATGCTCATCTCTGTCGATGATAACAAGGCTTTACATTCGATGATAGTCTGTTTGTCGATATATTCGTTGGCTGTCATTCCGCTTTTCTCTTTGACGATGTCGTTGAGATATCTCGAGCTGACGGCGAGTCGTCCCGAATAGAACGGGATGCTTCTGTTTATGCGATAAAAATTTCTTACGTCATCGCAGAATCTGTCGAAGACTAATTCCTTTTTCTTTTTGGCTGATTCTAAAGTCTCTAATTTCCTTGCGTAAAAATATAACATCGACATGGTGAGGTGTTTCGCCGATTCAAAACGAAACATCTTGAATGGAGATTTTACGGTATGAAGCAATACCTTATAATATGTATTGAATGAAACGAGGTCGCAGCTGATGTCGATGACAGGATTGCCTAAAATCATTTTGTTAAGACTGCTCGACATAAGGTTGACGGTGAAATTATTCGACATAATGATGGCTCTAAGTTTAAGATCATCAGAAGTTTCAAGAAGAGAATATGTCTGATTCGGCATCACCACCGTAAGACATGGAGCTTTTAAGTTGTATTCCTTTCCTTCTACGATGATGCGGCTTTCTCCTTTGTCTAATAAGATGAAAGTCGTCACGTCAACTTTGCGGGGCTCGTTGATAGAATCTTTATATGTGGCGTTTTCAAGTATTAGCAAATCGTCGTCAATCCTCATATTGTCGGGAATCGTATTGCGAATCTTAGACTGCCAGTCGAAATAATTTGTCATAATCTTTATTTTATTTCGCAAAAATACTCAAAAATAATTATGTAAAAAGCTATATGATTTTGTTTTGGGAAAAATATACCAATAATGAGGAAAAACAGGAAAATCTATCATATAAAATTGAGATAATTTTGCAGCGTGAAAATTCAAATCATTATTAACAAAATAAAAATTAACAAAATCATGAAGAAAGTAAAAGCATTAATCATTGCAGCTGTTATGTTAGTCTGCGCAAATTCAGCAAACGCTCAATCAAACGTCAAAAACCTTAACTACGACAGAGGCTACTATTTTGACATCGAGTTGGCTTGTTCAATTCCAACAATTTGGGAATTCAGTACATCACATGGTTACAGCTTCGGCAACGGACTTTATGTAGGCGGCGGTGCTGGCTTCTACGCCGAATTCTTGCCAGATTACAAAACAACTCCTACTTATTATATCCCTGTCTTTGCTGATGTTAAATACAACTTTTGCAATACTTTGGCAAGTCCTTTCATCAGCTTCAAAGGCGGCGTTGACTTCGACGTATGTAATACAGGAATGAATATCAACATCAACCCAGCTATCGGTCTCGACATCTCAAGATATTCAATCAACTTCGGATACGATATGCACCACGGCGTCTGGAGACACAGCAAAGGAACAGAAAGCCATTATTTCAAAATCGGCGTGGGAATTACTATTTAATTAGGAGTTAGGAATGTTGTAGAGAAGTTTCAATGATACCTTAAAAATGAACGCACATTGAAGCGTCTTTTTGCAATGAGCTACGAGCAATGAGCAATGAGCAATCTGAAAAAGCTCGCAGCTCATAGCCCGAAGCATAAAAATGCATACCCAAAGTCTGTTGACTGTTGTCCGTTGACATTAAAACAAAAAAATCATGAGCGAATACAAATTAAAAAAGACCAAGGTTGAAGAAAAGGTCGTCGACACTTATAAGAAAATCGAAGATGGCGTAGTTAACGCTTATAAAAATGTAGAAGATGCTGTCGTCGGCACTTATAAAAAGATAGAAGACAAATTCGTTGATAAATTTCTTGATAAAGAATAATGTAGAGACGTTTTCAATTGCAATGAGCTATGAGCATTGAGCAGTTTGAAAAGCCCACTGCTCACAACTCACAGCTCGCAGCAAAAAAATAAACAGCCGTAGTTCAATTCTTCTTCTTAAGAAACGCTATCAAGGCATACGCCATCGGGGTTCCGAATAGAGCTTCGATGGCTATTTTTATGATGTATTGAGATAATATCATCAATAAAATGTCGCGTGTTGTCAGCGAACCTGCAAAAGCGATTAGCACGAATGGCACGGTGTCAAAGATGTAGCCAACTATAGAACTTCCTATTGTGCGGAACCACAGATGCTTTCCATTGGTGATTTTCTTCATCTTGTCCATTATCCAAGCGTTGGATAGTTCTCCAAGAAGAAATCCCACGAGAGAGGCGATGACAATACGAGGTACGTAACTGAAAATTGTGTTGTACGCAGTGGATGTGGTGTCGAGATATTCTGGGGAAGGCAGCCACACGCCAATCTGTGTGCATATCACGACGAACACGTTGCACAGGAATGCGAGTATGATAGTCTTTCTTGCTGTGCGGTATCCCCAAATTTCAGTCAGGACGTCACCTAGCATATATGCTAAAGGGAAGGTGATAGTGCCTGCGTCAAAATAAAATAATCCGAATACTCCAATGACTTTGACAGCCATTATGTTGGAGACGATGTAACAAACAGTGAAAAATACTGCGATGATTGCATAAGAGTCGCTCTTATCAAATCGGTTTTTTAAAGGGTTTTCCGAGACCTTGTTCATATTTTTTTAAGTTTAAAGTTTATAATTCAATGGTGCCTGAGCTTGTCGAAGGCATAGTCGGCGCTTCGACAGGCTCAGCGACCGAAAAGTTCAGAGTTCAAAGTTCAGTGTTCAGTGTTCAGTGTTCAGAGTCAGTGTTCAAAGTTCAGAGTTCAGAGTTCAGAGTTCAAAGTTCAAAGTTTGGCCACACGAAGTGTGAGTTTATAGATTCTCCGCCGTCTACCACTATGCTTTGTCCGGTGCAGAATTTGTTTGTCACTGTCAGGAAATACGCCCACTGAGCTATTTCCATTGATGTCGCCCATCTTTTGAGCGGTGTCTGTTGCATAATCTCGTCCCACAGTTTTTTGTCGTTGACGACACAGTCGTTAAGAGGTGTCAGCACGCCGCCTGGGTCGAGGCTGTTGCATGTCGCTCCATATTGAGCTATTCGCAGAGCCACGTTTTTTGTATATGCTATTACGCCGCCTTTGCTAGCGCAATATTCTGGGAATTCAGATCCTGTGTGTCCGCTTGCTGAGCCGATATTCAGAATAGAACGTATATGTTTCTGTATCCCGTATTTTTCTGTCACCTTAATCAAAGCCTTGAGGTTGATGTCGATGTCATTTTCGTTCTGAGTGCCGGCATTGTTTATCAATATTTCAACATCGTTAATCTCAGGGAGATTCTCATAATCGCTTATGTCACATTGATGATGAAAATACCTGTCATGGTTTATCGACTGTTCTTGTCGGTCGATGCCAACGACGCAGTGTCCCATCTCGAGGAAATGTTCTGCAATAGCTTTTCCGATGCCTTGAGATGTTCCGGTAATCAGCACTTTAATATTTTGATTCATAATTGTAAGTCTTGTGGTGACGAAAAATCAATATGCAAATATAAAAATCTTTCTTTAGAATTCTAAACAGAGAATTTCTCCTTGCAGCGATTTTTGTACGTCAATGACACGTTGGTTACGGCTGCCGCGGAAATGTAATGACAGATCACGTTCTGATTCAACATAACGTCCGTCGACGATGACATTGCATAACTCAACTAATTTACGACGAACAGGATGTTGCAGCAAGTCCTCGAAGCTATATCCAGTATAGCACCAGATGTTTTTGTTTGTGTTATTTTTAATCATCTGTGCCAATTCGATGAAGGCTTCTGGGCGTAACATTGGGTCGCCGCCTGTGAATGTTACATTCATATCGGCATCTACGATATGCTTGAATAATACTTCAACGCTTATCGGTTCGCCTCCGTTTTTGTCCCATGACTGAGGGTTGTGGCAGCCATGGCAATGATTGTCACAACCCGCACAATAGATTGATGTGCGAAGACCGATTCCATCGACGGATGTTCCGTACTTGATGTCTAAAACACGGATACTATTTGTGGATGACTCTGTCATTTAACTCTGCTAATTTTGCTTTGTTCCAGCGTTCTGTCGTTCCAACGAGATAGCCAGTGATTCGCTGTAATTTGTCAATGTTATCGCTGCCACATCTTGGACATTTGTCCAGCTCTTGTTGAGCATCTTCGTAACCGCAGTTCATGCATCTGTTGCGATTGTGGTTCACAGAGCAGTAACCGATATTATTTTTGTCCATCAGATCAACGATATCCATTATCGCTTGAGGGTTGTGTGTTGCGTCGCCATCAATTTCAATGTAGAAGATGTGGCCGCCTCTAGTCAAGTCGTGATATGGAGCTTCGATTTCAGCTTTGTGTTTTGGAGAACATTTATAATATACAGGAATGTGGTTGGAGTTTGTGTAATATTCCTTGTCTGTAACACCAGGTATCTCGCCGTATTTTTTACGGTCTATGCGGGTGAATTTTCCTGACAATCCTTCAGCTGGAGTTGCTAACACGCTGAAGTTATGTTGGTAGCGTTCTGAGAATTCGTTTACTCTGTCGCGCATGTAAGTTACGATGCGCAAGCCGAGTTCCTGAGCTTCTTCACTCTCGCCATGATGTTTTCCTATCAATGCTATAAGACATTCTGCAAGACCGATGAATCCGATGCCGAGAGTGCCTTGGTTGATGACACGTTCTATGGTGTCGTTTGGCTTGAGATTCTCGCATCCAGACCAAAGAGCTGACATTAACAATGGGAATTGTTTTGCGAGAGCTGTCTTTTGGAAGTTATATCTGTTGCAAAGTTGTTTTGCTGTGATTTCTAACAATTCGTCGAGTTTTGAGAAGAAAAGTTCGATGCGTCTTGATTTATCTTCTTCGCTCATGCATTCTATAGCCAATCTAACGATATTAATTGTTGAGAATGACAGGTTGCCGCGTGCAATAGATGTCTTTTCTCCGAAGCGGTTTTCGAAGACACGTGTTCTGCAGCCCATTGTAGCGACTTCGTATAAGTAGCGTTTAGGGTCGTTTTCGTTCCATTTTTCGTGTTGGTTGAATGTTGCGTCAAGGTTGACGAAATTAGGGAAGAAGCGACGAGCTGCTACTTTACATGCGAACTGATAAAGGTCGTAGTTCTTGTCTTCTGGCAGATAACTGATGCCACGTTTCTTTTTCCAAATCTGGATGGGGAAGATAGCTGTTGATCCTTTGCCGACACCTTCGTATGTAGATTGAAGTAATTCTCTTATGATACAGCGTCCCTCTGCTGATGTGTCTGTTCCGTAGTTGACAGATGAAAATACAACTTGATTGCCGCCTCGTGAATGTATGGTGTTCATGTTGTGTATGAACGCTTCCATCGACTGATGGACTCTGTTGACGGTACGGTTTATGGCGTGTTGTTTCAATCTTTCATCGCCTTGTAAAAGGTCAAGCTCACGGTATATATAATCATTGATTTCGATATCATACAAATGTTTCAAGTCGAAGCCTGTAAGTTCTTCTATTGTCTTCACTTCTTCGATGAAGCTGCGACGTACGTATGGAGCGAGATAAAAGTCGAAGGCAGGGATTGCCTGTCCGCCGTGCATCTCGTTTTGTACAGTCTCCATAGAGATACAAGCCATGAATGAAGCAGTCTCGATACGTTTTGTAGGACGGCTTTCACCATGTCCAGCTTCAAAGCCGTTTTCAAGTATCTTGTCCAACGGATGCTGGATACATGTAAGCGATTTTGTTGGATAATAATCCTTGTCGTGGATATGGAGGTAGTTGCCCTTTACAGCCCATAAAGTCTCCTCGGCTAGAAGATAGTCGTCGACGAAAGGTTTCGTTGTCTCCGATGCGAATTTCATCATCATGCCAGCTGGAGTGTCGGCGTTCATATTGGCGTTTTCTCGTGTTATATCGTTGGATTTAGCCTCGACGATTTCGAGGAACATCTCACGAGTCTTAGCCTTACGTGCGATACTTCTCTTGTCACGATATGCGATATAACTTTTGGCTACTTCCTTGCGAGGAGAAGCCATAAGTTCCATCTCGACCATGTCTTGAATCTCTTCCACCGAAGATTGTTCTTTGCCGCGGAACTCTATGCGGTCAACGATTTTATATACGAGAACTTCATCTTCGCCAGCGTCTGTTGTAAGCATCGCTTTACGGATTGCAGCGGCAATTTTTTCTCTATTAAAGCCAACAATACGGCCATCTCTTTTAACAACTGTATGTATCATAAGTGTATAATATTCTTTGCAAAACGAAATTTGCGGGAAAAATGTGTTGAAAACCTTTATTTAGGTGAGCAAAATTATGAAAAAAACATCTATGCCAAAAGCGAACCTGAGAAAATATTTTCAACATGATTTTAACATTTCTTGTTCTGCATTTTTTTGTCCTCTTTTTCAGCCAATTCAGGGATTATAAAGTTATAGAGCGCTGCAGTTTTAGAATTCGCCCCTCTGCGTTAGGGATTGGAGCGGCATCCTTTGCGAGCTTTTTCGGACAACAGACAACGGAAAACAGACAACGGAATTTTTTGAGTGAGGTGGAATTGGAGCGAGCAAAGATAGAGCGGAAAGCCCGACGGCGGAGCCGGAACGCCCAAAAGAAAATTGAAAATTGAAAACTGAAAGTTCAGAGTTCAAAGTTCAGAGTTCAAAGTTCAAAAAAAATAATTCCTAATTCCACATTCCTGATTCCTAATTTTTTATATCTTTGTAGGAGACAAATAAAAGGTTAATGACAAAGGACTAATGGCTAATGACTAAGGTCTGTTGGATTTGACCATTGGCAAAAAATGCAATCATGAAAACTGCAATCAATCATCCTAATGGCGACCTTTATGAAGGCGAAGTCGATGAGCAAGGCTTGCCTCATGGTGTAGGTGTTATGAAATATAAAAAACGTCCTTACGAAAGCTGGATGGAAACGCAGGTCTCATACAAGAGATATAGCGGACAATGGGAACATGGCGTGAAGTCGGGGCAAGGTAAGATGGAATATTACAAGAATGGTCATGGCGTTATAGAATATTCCGGCAACTGGGATAATGACCTTCCAAATGGAAAGGGAAAACTTACCAAACACAGCGACGTGACGGATATGACTTATAACGGCGAATGGAAAGACGGACTTCGTCACGGATTCGGAAAATATTCGTTGAGATGGGATAAAGGAACTTTCCCTCCAGAAAAATACGAAGGCGAGTGGAAAGACGACAAACGTTGCGGCAAAGGAAGATGCTGCTACGGACGCAATGAGGAAAATGTTTACGAGGGCGAATGGCTTAATGACATGCGAGACGGTCACGGCGTGTGGGTGTATGAAAACGGCGATGTGGTGGAATGTGAATGGAAACAAGGTGGTAAATACGGATGCGGAACATTTACATTTGCCGATGGCGGTACTATTCAGGCAGAGTGGGTCGACGGTAATATGCAGATGGATTCCATCAAGAAGATAGACATTCCTCTTCCGTTGCTTCTTTTGAGAGCGCATAAAAAAGGATTCGACTATAACAATAGCGCTACTTGCCTGGTGAAAGCAAAGGTGGGAGAGTATCTCATGATAGGAAATGAATTGGTGGAAAAGGAGAAGCAAAACCTCAAATATCCGCCATTGCCTATAATAACTATAAATTCTGTCGATGCGGAAAAGGTGGAGTATATAGTATCTAGTGAATTTTTTGAAGGGAAATCGCCAGTTCCAGAGGTCGTTACGATTGGAGAGAAGAAAGAATATCATTACAGCATGGACGCTACCGCCACTATCTATGACGAAGACTATGATTATACGATAGAGGGACGTCTGGTGATGGAGTGTAAATAAAGACTACAAGACAGCGAGACTACAAGACTACAAGTGAAGGTATGAGAAGATTAATATGTAAAATTAAATTGTTTGCAAATGCGCTCACGGCTCATTGCATACAGCTCATTGCTTTGATATTATTACCATTATTATTATCTTGCGGAAGGACCGGTTCTGACAGCGAGAATCTTAAAATATTCAAATACAATGAGTCGGCGGGAATCTTGACTTTAGACCCGATTTATGCTAAGGATCTTCCTCATATCTGGGCGTGTAACCAGATATTTAACGGTCTTGTCGCTTTCGATGATGAGATGAATGTCGTGCCTGCGATAGCGAAAACATGGAATATAAGCGACGACGGAACGATGTACACCTTTATATTAAGAGATGATGTCTATTTTCATGAAGATGAATGTTTTGTTTCAAAGACGAAAGACGCAAAGACACAAAGACGCAAAGACGCAAAGATTGAATCAGACTCTGAGTCTCTGCGACTCTGCGACTCTGCGACTAGAAAGGTGGTGGCTCAGGATTTCGTCTATTCATTTAATAGGGTTTTGGATAGGAGATTGAATTCTTCTGGAAGCTGGATTTTTTCTAATGCGTATGCCTTTACCGCGATCAATGATACCATTTTAGAGATAAAATTGACACAGCCGTTTCCTGCGTTTTTAGGAATATTGTCGATGACGTATGCCTCTGTCGTGCCGCAAGAAGCTGTTGAATATTATGGAACGGAATTCGGGCGACATCCGGTCGGAACAGGACCTTTCAAATATCAATATTGGAAAGAAGGCGTGAAGCTGGTGTTCAGGAAGAATCCGAATTATTTTGAGACTGTTAAAGGCACAGAGACACAAAGACGCAAAGACGCAAAGATTGAATCAGACTCTGAGTCTCTGCGACTCTGCGACTCTGCGACTATAAGGCTGCCTTATTTAGACGCTATTTCAATAAGTTTCATCGTTGACAAGCAGGTGGCTTTCATGGAGTTTATAAAAGGCAAGTTCCACTTCATGTCGGGAATTGACGCTCGTTACAAGGACGAGTTGCTTACTCGTGACGGACAACTTCGTGATGAGTATGAAGACGAAATTTATTTGATAAGAGAACCTTATTTGAATACGGAATATCTCGCGTTCTTCCTTGGCGATGAAGACACTTTGGGAAAAGACAGAAGCTTGGCGTTACGACAAGCCGTCAGCTATTCCATCGACAGAGAGAAGATGCTGCGATATCTCCGTAACGGAATAGGAACGCCAGGAAACCAAGGCATCATCCCAGCAGGATTGCCGGGTTATGAAGACTACAAGACTACAAGACCACAAGACCACAAGCTTGTTGACTCGTTGTCTTGTGGTCTTGTTGACTTAAACATCGGTTATCCTTACAATCCTAAAAAAGCTGAGCAGTTGTTGAAAGACAACGACTTGATAGGGTATGAGTTGAAACTTTATACTACACAGGATTATATTGACATCGCTAAGTTTGTGCAGTCTGCCTTGACGGAGATTGGTTTGGATTGCAAGGTGGAGGAGATGATGCCAGCGGCATTAAGAGAGAAACGTGCTAACGGAAATCTGCCTTTCTTCCGTTCTTCTTGGGTGGCAGACTATCCAGATGCGGAGAATTATCTCTCGCTCTTCACTACGAATAACTTCACGCCACAAGGTCCTAATTACACGCATTATTCTAATGAGAAGTTCGATGAGTTGTATCAGAAGTCATTGACTTGTAATGATCTTGATGAAAGAGCTAAGATATACCATGAGATGGATAGCCTTATGATGGCAGAAGCTCCAGTTGTGATTTTGTTTTACGATGAAGTGTTAAGATTCGTTAACAAAAACGTAGAAGGATTAGGGTCTAATCCTACGAATATGCTTAATCTGAAGAAAGTTGATTTTAAGCAGTGAGCCATGAGTTGTTAGAGATTTTGCTCATAGCTCGCGGCTCATTGCTAGTAGCTCCTTCGCGTTAGGGATTGGAGCGGCATCCTTTTTGAGACGGAAGCTGGAGGCGGAGACGGAAGCGAAGGCGAGAAAAGATA
Source organism: Bacteroidales bacterium (assembly GCA_045655965.1). GTDB lineage: Bacteria > Bacteroidota > Bacteroidia > Bacteroidales > F082 > Limimorpha. The sequence goes on from JAZOQH010000010.1 coordinate 34,906, forward strand.
TAGCGGAAAGCCCGACGGCGGAGCCGGAACGCCCAGAAAAAATGACAAAAGTAGAAAGACGAAGGACTGAAGTTTGAAGTTCAACGGACTTAGATATTTATTCGAAAAAAAAACTTTAGTCATTTGTCATTTATCATTAGACTTTTTATTATCTTTGCACTCGTTTTTTAGAAAGTATAATAAGATGATTAATATAACATTTCCGGATAAGTCAGTCAGACAATATGAAGCAGGTGTAACACCTCTCGATATCGCTAAAAGCATCAGCGAAGGTTTGGCTCGTAACGTGTTGTCAGCCAAGGTTAATGGCGTAATGTGGGATGCAATGCGTCCTGTTAATGAAGATGCTGAAATTCAACTCTTCACATGGAACGATCCAGAAGGAAAAGCTACAGTATGGCATTCATCAGCACACTTGATGGCTGAAGCAATTGAACAACTTTATACCGGAGTTAAATTTGGTATCGGACCAAGTATCGAAAACGGTTTCTATTATGACGTAGATTTCGGCACAAATGTCATCACAGAAGAAGACCTCGCCAAGATCGAAAAACGCATGATGGAACTTGCATCACAAAAACAAGCTTTCGAACGCGTTGACGTATCTAAAGCAGAAGCTATGGCTCACTTCACTGAAAAAGGTGACGAATACAAACAAGAGCTCATCAGCGAATTGGAAGACGGTACAATCACCTATTATAAAACAGGTACATTCACAGACTTATGCCGCGGACCACACATCCCAGACACAAGCTGCATCAAAGCTATCAAATTGTTATCTATAGCTGGTGCTTACTGGCGCGGTGACGAGAAACGCAAACAGCTCACTCGTATCTATGGTATCACATTCTTGAAGAAGAAAGAACTTGAAGAATATCTCGTTCTTCTTGAAGAAGCTAAGAAACGCGACCACCGTAAACTCGGTAAAGAACTAGAACTTTTCATGTTCACTGAAATGGTAGGTAAAGGTCTCCCAATGTGGTTGCCAAAAGGTACAGCATTGCGTCTTCGCTTACAAGAATTCTTGACAAAGATTCAAAAACAATATGGTTATGAGCAAGTCATGACACCTCATATCGGTAACAAACAACTTTATGAGACATCAGGTCACTGGGATCACTACGGACATGACAGCTTCCAACCAATCACAACACCTGAAGAAGGTGAGGTTTATTTGTTGAAACCTATGAACTGCCCTCATCACTGTATGATTTACAAATGGCAGCCACGTTCATACAAAGACCTTCCATTACGTCTTGCTGAATTTGGTACAGTATATCGTTATGAACAAAGCGGCGAACTCCACGGTTTGACACGCGTTCGTTCATTTACACAAGACGACGCTCATATCTTCTGCCGTCCTGACCAAGTTAAAGAAGAATTCATCCGCGTTATGGAAATCATTGAAATCATCTTCAAGGCATTGAAGTTCGAAAACTTCGAAGCACAGATTTCTTTGCGCGACCCAAACAACACAGAAAAATATGTAGGTACAGACGAAAACTGGGAAAGAGCAGAATCAGCTATCGTTGAAGCATGTAAAGAAAAAGGACTCCAGGCAGTCGTTGAATACGGCGAAGCAGCATTCTATGGTCCTAAGTTAGACTTCATGGTAAAAGATGCTCTCGGAAGAAGATGGCAACTCGGTACAATCCAAGTTGACTACAACTTGCCAGAACGTTTCGACCTCAGCTATATCGGATCAGACAACGAAAAACATCGTCCAGTTATGGTCCACAGAGCACCATTCGGTTCAATGGAACGCTTCGTAGCAGTATTGTTAGAACACTGCGCTGGTGACTTCCCATTGTGGCTCACTCCAGATCAGGTTATGATTTTGCCTGTAAGTGAAAAATATCACGAATATGCAGAAAAACTCAACGAAATGTTGAAGAGAAACGAAATCCGTACATTGATCGACATGAGAAGCGAAAAGATCGGACGTAAGATCCGTGACGCCGAAATGAAGAAGGTGCCTTATATGCTCATCGTTGGTGAAAAAGAAATGAACGAAACATCAGTATCAGTAAGAAAACACGGTCAAGGCGACCTCGGTTCTATGTCTGTTGAAGAGTTCATCGCAATGATCGAGAAACAAGTTAAAGACGAACAAAATATCGGATAAATATAATATTGTATAATTAATATAGGAGACACAAATTATAGCACTACCAGTTAACAACGGAAGAGGCCCTCAAAGAGGACAGAAGAACGAAGATCCTCATCGTATCAACGAGAGAATTACATCTCCAATGGTGAGAGTCGTAGGCGAGGGCGTTGACAATGAAATACATTCAATCAAGGATGCTTTGAGAATCGCTGATGAGCATGGTCTTGATTTGGTTGAAATTTCACCTAATGCAAATCCTCCTGTCTGTAAGTTGATGGACTACAAGAAATTCCTTTTCGACCAAAAGAAAAAGCAAAAGGAAATCAAGGCTAAGACAACAAAAGTCGTTATCAAGGAAATCCGCTTGGGACCTCAAACAGATGACCACGATTTCGAATTCAAGTTGAATCACGCCAAGAGATTCTTGGAAGATGGAGCAAAGGTTAAGGTTGACGTGTTTTTCCACGGTCGTTCAATCGCTTACAAAGACCAAGGCGAAATTATCTTGTTGAAGTTCGCTCAAGCTTTGGCTGACTTCGGTAAAGTAGAATCAATGCCTAAGTTGGAAGGTAAGAGAATGCTCATGATGATAGCTCCTAAAAAATAAGATAGACACTCATTTAAAAAAATAGATATTACTATGCCAAAAATGAAAACAAAATCCGCTGCCAAAAAACGTTTCAGAGTAACAGGCACCGGTTTAGTAAAGAGAAAGCACGCTTATAAAAGCCACATCTTAACAAAGAAGTCAGTAAAACGTAAACGTAACTTACGTCACGCTACAATTGTTGAGCCAGCTAATATGAAAGCTGTGAAAGAAATGCTTCTCATGTAATTTTAAAAAAATTGTTTAACTCTTGTTAGAGTAGGAAAGTTCTCGAAAGGGCGAGGCACTCTAACGGAATAAAAAGTAAAAAAATGCCAAGATCAGTTAACGCAGTCGCTTCAAGAGCAAGACGCAAAAAAGTTTTAAAACAAACAAAGGGCCAGTTCAGCGCACGTAAAAACGTTTGGACTGTAGCTAAAAACTCTTACGAAAAGGGTTTACAATACGCATACCGCGATAGAAGAAACAAAAAACGTGATTTCCGCTCATTATGGATTATCCGTATCAATGCCGCAGCACATGAATACGGCATGACATACAGCACATTCATGGGTAAACTTCACGCAGCTAACATCGACCTTAATCGTAAGGTTTTAGCCGACTTAGCTTTGAATAATCCAGAAGCATTTAAAGCTATTGTTGAAAAAATTAAGTAATAATAACATGTAATAACATGAATGAGTGTAAATGAAGCCGCTGTGAAGCGGCTTTTTTTATTTATGGTAAAAATATTACGAATTGTTTAATGATGTTTGGATGAGTTTTTTTATATTTGTACTTTAATTATAAATAGGTATAACAAATATAAGTAAATATGAGAGCTAAATTTACATTTATGGCAGTGTCGTTGTTGTTAGTGTCGACATTGCTTTTTTCATGTCAAGAAAAAACTGTGCAACAATCTGTTCCTGAGTATGCTGTTATGGCAGTAGATGAAGAGACTGTTATTGTTAAAAACTCTTTCCCTGCTCTTATTTCAGGTGATTTGGATTCTGAAGTAAGAAGCAATGTCTCTGGTACGATCATAAAAAAACATGTTGACGAAGGCGATATCGTAAAGAAAGGCGACCTTCTTATGGAGATAGACCACTCTGTATATCAGGCTGCTTATAATCTAGCTCTTGCTAATGTCAATGCAGCAAAGGCTGACTTGCAGACAGCTGAACTTACATCATTGAACAAAGCTAATCTATGTGAAAAAGGCATCATTAGCGAATATGAAAAGAAACTTGCTGAAAATGCACTTGATGCAGCTAAGGCAAAACTACAGCAGACAGAAGCACAGCTCGAGAATGCAAAAATCAATTTGGATTATAGCTATATAGTAAGTCCTAACGACGGTGTGGTCGGTCTCATGCCATTCAGTGTAGGTAGCCTTGTAGGTCCAACTACAGCGACACCTCTTACTACTGTGTCTCAAATAGACAATGTATATGCAGATTTCTCTATCAACGAGAAACTTATGCTTTATTATACATCTAAAGGAGGCGTTAGAGATATATTGAGATTTATGCCTCAAGTTGAATTAAAACTTGCTGATGGAACAATGTACGAACTTAAAGGTACTATTGAAACAGTAGCCGGTACAATTGACACTAAGACTGGCGCTGCTAATATGAGCGCTCGTTTCCCTAACCCAGCAAAAATATTACGCAGCGGAGCAACAGGAACAATATACATTCCTCGCGAAATCGTCAATGCTCGCCTTGTTCCTCAAAATGCAACTTTCGAAATGCAGGACAAGAAATTCGTTTATATCTTTAACGACAGTGTCACAGAAATGCGTGAAATTACAGTTGATAATCTCACATATGGAGAGAATTACATCGTGACAGATGGCCTTGAAGTAGGTGAAGTTATCGTTGTTGAAGGCGTGGGCTCTTCAGTGAAAAACGGCATGAAGATTAAACCTATATCAAAAGAAGAGGCTGAAGCTAAATTCAATAAAGCCACAAACAAATAATTAAGGAGAATAAGTTATGAGATTAGATACTTTCATCAAGCGTCCTGTCCTCTCGACTGTCATCTCTATCATTATTGTGGTGCTCGGTCTTATTGGTCTTTTGACGCTTCCTATTTCGCAATATCCAGACATTGCGCCTCCAACAGTAGAGGTGAAGGCTTCTTATCAAGGAGCTAACGCCCAGGCAGTTGTCAACAGTGTCATCGCACCTCTTGAGGAGGAGATAAATGGCGTTGAGAATATGACTTATATGACATCAACGGCTACCAATACCGGTGACGCTACTATTACAGTCTATTTCAAGCCTGGCAGCGATCCTGACATGGCAGCTGTTAACGTTCAAAACAGAGTGACGAAAGCGCAAGGCTTCCTTCCTTCTGAAGTTACTAAAGCAGGTGTCACAACAAGTAAAAAACAATCAAGCATATTGCTCGCTTTTACCGTATATAGCGAAAACGACAAATATGACCAAGAATTTATTTATAATTACTTGAAGATAAATGTTATTCCGCAGATTAAACGTATCGGTGGAGTAGGTGATGCTCAACTTTTAGGTGCAGAATACTCTATGAGAATATGGCTGAAGCCAGATGTCATGGCTCAATACGGACTTATGCCTAAAGATGTTATTTCAGCTCTCAACGAACAAAATATCGAAGCTGCACCAGGACAATTCGGTGAAAATGCGCAAGGAGTTACATTCCAATATATGTTGAAATATAAAGGAAGACTCGTTACACCGGAAGAATTTGGTGATATCGTTATCAGAGCTAATGAAAGCGGAGAAATACTCAGACTTAAGACTATCGCTGATGTTGAACTCGGCTCTTTGAGTTATGCCATCGACACACGTTCTCAAGGACATCAAGGTGTCACAGCTATGATTTACCAATCTGCAGGTTCTAATGCTACTCAGATTATCAATGAAGTCAAGGCCTTGCTTGAAGCAGAGAAAAGAAACTTCCCTCCAGGAATCACATACGACATATTGTTAGACTCCAACGATTTCTTGTTTGCTTCTATTCATGAAGTTATAAAGACTTTATTGGAGGCTTTCGTTCTCGTTTTCTTGGTGGTTTTCATTTTCTTGCAAGACTTTCGTTCTACTATCATTCCAGCGATTGCAATTCCTGTTGCATTGATAGGTACATTCTTTATGCTGAAACTGATGGGATTCAGTATTAACCTTCTTACATTATGTGCTTTGGTTCTGGCTATCGCAATTGTTGTTGACGACGCTATTGTGGTGGTGGAAGCTGTCCATGAGAAATTGGAAAGAGGTGCTAAATCTGCCAAGGCAGCTTCTATAGAGGCAATGAGTGAAATTTCCGGAGCTTTGATTTCTATCACTTTGGTTATGATGGCTGTGTTTATTCCAGTAAGTTTTATGTCTGGTATCACAGGTACATTCTATCGCCAGTTTGGTCTAACTATGGCATTCTCAATAGCGTTCTCCGCTATTAACGCGCTGACATTGTCACCTGCACTTTGTGCGTTGTTCCTCAAACCTCATGCAGAACATGATGGAGAAAAGAAAGGTCTGTTGAAGAGATTCTTTATTGCGTTTAATACTGCTTATGATGTGACAGTAAAGAAATATAGCAAAGGGGTATCGTTCTTTGTAAAGAATAAAGTGTTGTCTATTGGCGCTGTTGTGGCGGGCGCTGTATTGTTGTTCTATCTTATGGGTACAACACCAACAGGCTTGGTTCCAAATGAAGACACTGGTACAATATTCGTCACTCTTGATATGCCTGCAGGAACTTCTTTAGACAAGACAAAGGAGACGATGGCCAAGATAGAGAAACTTATAGAAAATACACCTGCAATACGAACACATACAGCAATCTCAGGCTTCAGTATTTTGAGCAGCGCTATGGGTAGTTCGTACGGAACTTTCATCTGCAAACTTCACGACTGGGAAGAACGTGATGAGACAGAGAGCGCTGACGCTATCAACAGAAAACTTATGATGGAGGCAAGAGCTCTTGTGAAAGAGGGTAGGGTAATTACATTCTCAATGCCGATGATTCCTGGATTCAGTGTGTCCGACGGTTTTGAATTTAACCTTCAAGATAAGACAGGCGGCTCTATCGAGTCATTCTATGCTGTTGCACAAGAGTTTATTTCAAAACTTAGTGAGCGCCCTGAAGTTGCACAGGCTAGCACAAGCTTCAACCCGACATATCCTCAATATATGGTTGAAGTTGACGCTGCAAAATGTAAGCAGGCTGGATTATCTCCTTCAGATATTCTTACCACACTTCAAGGTTATTTCGGCGGTATTTATGCTTCTAACTTTAACCGTTTTGGTAAGTTGTATCGCGTAATGGTGCAAGCTCGCCCTGAATTGAGAATGGATAAGGAAGCTCTCAATAATATCAAAATTAGAAATGGCAACGAAATGGCTCCTATAACTCAATTCATTAACTTGGAAAGAGTATATGGCCCTGACAATATCAAGAGATTTAACCTGTTTACATCAATACTTGTCAATGGTACACCTGCTCCGGGTTATAGTTCTGGACAAGCGATAGCAGCAATCGAAGAGACCGCAGAACAGTTCTTGCCACAAGGATATTCTTACGAATATTCTGGTATGACTAGGGAAGAACAAGGTCAGAGCGGCGGACTCGGAATGATACTTATTATATGTATCTTGTTCGTTTACCTCTTGCTTAGTGCTCAATATGAAAGTTATATATTGCCTTTAGTAGTTATACTTTCTATTCCATTCGGTCTTGCTGGAACATTTATTTTCGCAAGAATGATGAATATTGATAACAATATCTATTTGCAGATCGGTCTTATCATGCTTATAGGCTTGTTGGCAAAGAACGCTATTTTGATTACTGAGTTCGCTGTCGCTCGTCGTGAGTCTGGAATGTCTGTAGCAGAAGCAGCAATCGATGCTGCTGCAGCCCGTCTGCGTCCAATTCTTATGACATCGCTAGCTATGATTATAGGTCTTCTTCCTATGATGTTTGCTCATGGAGTAGGCGCAAATGGTAACAGTGCCTTGGGTACTGGTGCAATCGGAGGAATGCTTATTGGTATGGTTTGCCAGATTTTCATAGTCCCAGCATTGTTCGTAATTTTCCAAGTTATACAGGAAAAAATCAGACCTGTAGAAAATGAACTATGATAGCATCGATTACCATCAACTTTAAAACATAAAACGATGAAAAAGATAATATATATATCATTATGTGCGCTTTTGTTAAGTAGCTGTAATATTTACAGACAATATGAGCGTCCTGAAATAGATATGCCGGATTCATATCGCCAGCCAGATAGTATTGCATCAATGGATACATTGTCAATCGCTAATCTTTGCTGGACAGATATCTATACCGACCCTAATCTTCAGACATTAATTAATTATGGACTGGAAAATAATACCGACCTTCTGGTTGCAATGGAAAAAGTTAATGAAGCAAAGGCTGCTTTAAAGAGTGCTAAACTGGCGTTCTTTCCATCTGCTGGAATATCGCTTCCAACAAATCTAACTTATTCGCAGGGTAATTTCGGAATTAGTTATGATGCTTCTGTTATGGCAAGTTGGGAAATCGATTTGTTTGGAAAATTGTTAAACAGCAAAAGAAAGGCGCAGATAATTCTTCTTCAGAATCAGGAATATCAACAGGCCGTTAGAACGCATCTCATAGCAACCATCGCTGATTTTTATTTTAATCTTTTAGCCTTGGATAAGCAACTCGACATTTATGTTATGACCGAAAAAAGTTGGGGTGTCAGCGTCGAGACTATCAAGGCTATGAAAGAAGGCGGAATGACCAATGAAGCTGCAGTCGCTCAATATGAGGCTTATCATGCTTCAATAGCAGCAGCTATACCAGAAATTAAAGCTGCGGTTATGAAACAAGAAAATGCTCTTGCTGCTTTACTTGGAGATTATCCGGGAACTATTGCAAGAGGCAAGTTGGATGAACAAAACATCGATTTCGACATTCAAGCAGGAATCCCTATGCAACTTCTTGCAAATCGCCCTGATGTGAAGAATGCTGAACATAACTTGGCATCTATGTATTATAATACTAATATAGCACGTTCTGCTTTCTATCCAAGTCTCGTGATAGACGCTAGCTTGTCTTGGATAAATCCTATGACAGTTTTGGCTTCATTGACACAGCCTTTGTTCTACAGAGGTTCAAATAAGGCAAAACTTGAAATAGCAAAGGCTCAGGAGCAAGAGGCTAGACTTCAGTTCAAGCAGGTTCTTATAGATGCTAGTATGGAAGTGAGCAATGCGCTTATAACATATGATGCAGAACTGCAGAAGGAAGTTTCCCGCGACAAACAGATATTAGCATTGTATAACGCAGTGGAATATACCAACGAACTGCTTAAACTTGGTTCGTCAACATATCTAGAAGTATTGGATGCGCAACAGTCATTATTAAATGCATTGTTGTCCAAAACTGATGATCAGCTGAACAAATTAAATGCGGTTACATCGTTGTATAATGCGTTGGGAGGAGGAAGAGAATAGAAAAAGCGACTTGGGTCGCTTTTTTTTTATTTATGGCGTTCCGGCGTTGCCGTCGGGCTTTCCGCTGTATCTTTTCTCACTCCGTTCGCAAAGGATGCCGCTCCAATCCCTAGCGCAGGGGGCGCTCCTGCTCCCGGGCGTCTCCTATATTAATTAATAAGGTATTCCCATGACGGAATTCGTCAGCGTGATCCGTCGCTGCATATCCGTGGTGAAGACAAGAGTCACGCGCCTCCATGTCGCGTGAGGTGATATGTGGTCATCCTGGCGCGATTCATCGAATCAGAAGCGCAATAAACCGCGTCAGTTTTCCGTGAAAAATCCGTTATCTGTGATATTTTTCGCCGGAAAAACGCCACGTAACCCGCCATAAACCGCGAAAATCCGGCGTTTTATGGGTAAATTTTCGATAATCTCTTGCGGTAACGGTTTTGTAACGTATTAAGGTTCAGTGTGTAATGGAAAAAATGAAAATAATTGAAAAATATTTCGCAAAAGTGTTGGAGGGAAAGGAAAAAGCAGTATCTTTGCACTCGCAAAACAACGGGAACGGTGCCGGTTGATAAAGAAGGGAAGTTGTTGAAGCGAAGTTCTTTGAACGAATGATCCAAG
>JAZOQH010000011.1:0-1657 GCA_045655965.1 Bacteroidales bacterium
AACGTTCTTCATAATCGCCATTTTACAGCGCTAAGATAGCGATTTTTCTTTAAAATCCGTGAACACCTCGTGAACACCAAACTTTTTATTTAAGCATTTTCAGGGGTTTTCACAGTTTTCATAAAAGTATTAACTAATTGACTATCTGCGATTTATATTTTCGTGAATTTTCACAAATTCCCCTGTTTTTTATTCATAATCATGAGGTCCGCAGTTCAATCCTGCGTCCCGCTACTTGAAAATCAAGCACTTACGAAACTTTCGTAGGTGCTTTTTTCGTATCGTTTTTGACCTCGGGAACACTGAGGGAACACAAACTATTTTATTTTTCACTTTTTAAACATAAAATAAGCCCGACAACGTCGGGCCTACACATCAACTAATAAACAGCAAGCGTTTTACAATTCTTTTATCCATCGTACAACCTTCTCTCTTATCCTTTTAGGAAGCAATAGAGAGCACGCCATCAATAGAATTGTCAGTAAACTTATAATCATATAAGGTATCGGAGATTCCTTTGACTAGTCATCCTTATGCAACGAAGCAAAAATGGTGACCAGAACCATGATTTGAAACACAACCATTAACGATATTATCAGAATCGCAGCATTCATACGATCTGTTCTTTACTTTTACAGGACCGGAACCTCTTTTCTTCCTCTTGCCCTCCAAAGACAAGCCAGAGTCAAGCCAGAGACAATATGCCAAACACCCCACCAGGCAGTTATCACAACCATTCCGCCATTATTCTCCCAGATCACCGGGTCAAAGATTGCAGGATTAAAAAGCAGTACGAGACCCAAGCCGGAATTCTGGATGCCGGTCTCAATGGTTATGGTTCGTCTGTCCTTATATGGTACCTTGAACAAGGTTCCGGCACCAAAACCAATACCAAGCGCCAACAGATTATGCACGAGTACGACCAAGAAAATATATTGGATACATTTCATGAATGCATCAATATTATTTCCGAATGTTAGCACAACCATAGCTACGAAGAAGGCTATAGAGAGGTACTGCATCGGCTTTTGAAGGGCTTTGGTTAGCTTCGGCAGATAGTGCGCACACAGGCATCCCAGCAAAAGAGGAATACCCAAAAGGATGACAATCGTCTTGAATATCTCCAGGAAAGGAATATCCAAATCAGGAAGAATCACCCTTTTCTCTGCAAAATTCAAGTACATCTTTCCCCAGAAAGAGAAGTTCAGAGGAGTTGTGATGATGCATGCAGCGGTATTAAACGCCGTAAGTGACACTGATAACTCTGTGTTTCCTCTTGAGAAGGATGTAATGAAGTTTGATATGTTACCTCCTGGACACGCAGCAACGAGAATCATTCCCAGTGCAATCATCGGAGAAATCCAATCATTGAGCAATATTGTCAAAAGGAATGTCAGCGCAGGAAGTAGAATAATCTGACAAAGGATTCCAATTATCATCGACTTTGGTTTCCTCGCAATATCAAGGAAAGATGAAGGCTTGATTCCAAGGGCCACTCCAAACATAACGAAGGCTAGGACAATATTGATAATGTCCATACCCGTCTTATTCATATTGACATCTATTGCGTCAAGAGATGCTATTATTTCCGGACTCATGATTTAGGTAATGTTTTATTAAGAAGTACACATCCAAGAACAGCAGATATTACAGATCC
>JAZOQH010000012.1:0-22387 GCA_045655965.1 Bacteroidales bacterium
AAGACAAAAGGAGAAAGTTTTTTAATTAGGAATGAGAAATTAGGAGTTAGGAATGTTTTTTAGAATCTCAGAAATTCAAAATCTCAAAACCTCAGAAAATTCCGAGATTCTAAATTTCTAGAATTCTTTATATGATGGTCGCTGAGCTTGTCGAAGCGCTGAACATAGTGCCTTCGACAAGCTCAGGCACCGACAAACCTGAACTCCTGAATTCCTGAATTCCTTATTCCGCTTCAGCAGACAATTTCCTATAAACGCTAATTGCAATTGGTATCGCTAATAAGAATGTGCAAACGTCGGCCATGGCTTGTGTCATCTCAACGCCTTGCAATCCAAGGAATCGTGGTGCGATGTATAATATTGGAAGGAAGAATATTCCTTGGCGGCACATCGATAAAATGGTGGCTGGCAATGTCTTTCTGATAGTCTGCAGCAGCATATTCGTCGATGTGGATAATCCGATGAGAGGGAATGCGATACATTGCCATCTCAGCACTCTGCTTCCTATCTCGATGAGCACCAGGTCTTCGCTTCTGAAGAAACTGATGATGTGTGGCGCGAAGATATATCCTAATGTTCCGGAAATAAGCAAGAACATCGTCATGATGCTCATGGTAAATGTGTATGATTCTCTTACTCTTCTGTATAACTTTGCTCCGTAGTTGAATCCACATATAGGCTGGAATCCTTGTCCAATGCCGAGCACTATGGAGAAGGCGAACATCATGCATCTCGACACTATGGAGAATGCCGCTATGGTTGATGCTTCGTCGCCTGCTGTGGCGTAAATAGCTGCCGAGTGGTTGAGGCAAATAGTTGCTGTACAAGCTAATGCCTGACGGCATAATGAAGGAAGTCCGCCGTCTAATATCTTTTTGAAATGTTCTAGATTAGGCGAGAAGTTTTTCAGTCTGATATGCACGTTGCCCTCTCTGAAAGTTCCAGCCAGCAATATCATCCAACTGACTATCTGACTTATACAAGTGGCTAATGATGCGCCTGTTACATCCATCTTCAAGCCTAGAATGAAGATAGCGTCTAATATGATGTTGAGCACTGCTCCCGACGTGATTCCTATCATGGCGTAATTGGCGTTGCCTTGAAGTCGCAGCTGACTGTTCAATGCCAATGCCGACATCATGAAAGGCGTTCCTATCAGGATATAAAACAGATAATCATTTGATAAAGACAAGATATCGGGGGTGGCGCCGATGGCTTTCGACAAAGGTGTAAGGAATATCAATCCTAATATTCCTGCTATCGTGCCTAAGATGAATGGCGACAGAAAACCTGTTGCTGCCATTCTTTCTGCATCGGAATATTTTTTCGCTCCTAATGCCTGCGAGATGAAATTGCCAGAACCATGTCCGAAGAAGAATCCGAAGGCGTTGATGAAGGTCATATACGCAAACGACACGCCCACCGCCGCTGCCGCTTCAGTGCTGATATGTCCAACAAAGGCAGCATCGATGATGTTGTATAACGAAGTGACCAACATACTGATTATTGTCGGTCCCGACATCTTGAGGACTAGCTTCTTGATAGGAGCCTGCGTCATCATGATGTAGCGCTCGTTGCGCTTTCGTTCGTCTTCTTCAATATTTAAAGTTCTGTGTTGCACCTCTTCTTATTTCTTTACAATAGGCATCTCTCTCATAGCAAATGGCTTAGGCGACACTGCCAACACAGGCGCCAGTTGGAAACGCTTGAAGTCGTTTCTGTAAACCATTCTCACAACTTTGTTTACCAATGCTTCATCATAACCTTGAGCGATGAGTTCGCTGGCTGATTTGTTGCATTCGATATATTGATATAAAAGCGCATCCAAGACTGGATAGTCTGGCAGACTGTCGGTGTCTTGCTGTCCTGGTCGCAACTCTGCTGATGGCGGTTTGTTGATTGTATGCCAAGGTATTATCTCTTTGTCGCGGTTGATGTAACGACACAACTCAAAGGCTTCTGTCTTATAGATGTCGCCAATGACAGAGAGACTTCCGCAGAGGTCGCCGTATAATGTTCCGTAACCGACGGCAGCTTCGCTCTTGTTGCTGGTGTTCAATAAGATATTACCGAATTTATTTGATATCGCCATCACGATCAAGCCTCTGCTTCTTGCTTGTATGTTTTCTTCTGTCACGTCGAAAGGCATGTCTTTGAAGATAGGTTTCAGCATTTCATCAAAGGTGTCGAATGCCGGTTTGATTGGGACGATATGATAAGGACAACCGAGGTTTTCCGCTGAAGCGATAGCGTCGCTGACGGAGTGGTCGCTCGAGAACTGAGATGGCATCAAGATTCCTAAAACGTTCTCTGCACCTAATGCCTTGGCTGCCAATGCAACGACTAATGCTGAGTCCAAGCCTCCTGATAATCCGAGGATAGCTTTCTTGAAACCTTGTTTGTGGAAGAAGTCGCGTATTCCAAGAACGAGAGCGTCGTGTATAAGCTCCATCTTCTCTGGAATAACCTGATTGTCTTCTCTCTTCATGGAGATGAAAAGCTCGCAGTCGAATGTTGACACTTCCTCTTGGAAGAAAGGCAGACTCTTGACGACGTAGCCGTTATAGCCGAACACCATAGAACCGCCATCGTAGATAAGGTTGGCGTTTCCACCAACTTGATTTACGTAAATAAGCGGAATCTCGTGTTTCAATGCTGTCATGCGAAGAATTTCTCTTCTCTTGGCAGCACGTTGATAGTCGAAGCGGTCAGCTGCAAGGTTTACGATAATCTCTGGTTTCTCTTCAAAATCATCGATGCGGTTTGTCATGAGGAATTCGTCATCACCTATATTATAAAGGTCTTCGCCTATGGTGACGGCGACTTTCATGCAACCGAGTTGTAATATATTATTTTCATCGGATGGTTCGAAATATGTAGAGACGTCACCACCATGGCGTCTTATAACATCATTTTCGTAATATGAAACATTTTTCTTCTTGAAAATCTGACGTTTGCCATTATGCAGGAAGATAGCAGCGTTGAAGAGAGGCTTGCCTTTTCCCGATGTGTTTCTCACAGGCGCTCCTATTAATAAAGGGATACTGTCGCATCTCTCGGCAATCTCGTCTATGGCTTTTTCGCAACGTTCGATGAAGTCGTTGTATGCCAACATATTCAACGGAGGATATCCGCATAATGATAATTCTGAGAAAACCACCAAGGAAGAACCCTTCGCCTGTTGGGCAGCAGCGATTATCTTTTCTTTATTGCCTTCAATGTCACCGACAATGAAATTTATCTGAGCTAATGTTATCTTCATCTTTTCAAGAATTAAAACATAAAACCAATCTCAAGACACAAATTGTTCAACAACACATCTTGCTGATTGTCTTTATAAATATTGACAAAATTATTGTTAAATACAAGGGCTGCTGTCAAACAACTGGCCTTATAAACATTATATTCTACGCCTAACTTAACGATGAGAGCATGACGCATCTTGCCATATTGCGTCATCATTGTAACCTCCTCACCTATAGCGTTGTAGTTTTTCTCATTAGCTCCCAACAAGAATCCCATTCCATAACTCACGTTACTCATGATTCTTATGTCGTTGATCATTTCGGTACGCATTGTCAAACCGAGAGGTATCTCAAGATATCGGTTCTGTATAGTACGCGTAATTGCGTCATTCATCGTATCGTCCACCTCAGGAGCAGTTTTAAATGAATATTCGCAGTTTATGAATTTAACGTTGAAACCTGTCGACAAGGCATAGTTCTCCACGAAGTAGAAATTGCCTACAAAGCCCCAGTTGAAATTCATTTTTGCCTTGTTGTCAAAAAGATGTTCCGAATTAAGTTTCGCCCATCCTACTCCAGGTTCAATCTTTAATCCGAATTGAAAAGGCTTATATTGTGCTGAAGCATTGATTGTCATCATTATAATAACAAACAACGCTAGAAATATCTTCTTCATTTTCTCAAAATTTGGATTGATAAAATTACAATTTTTTTTTAAAATCATTTAAAAATAATTTACATCAAAAAAAATATTATTTTTGTAAAACTAATTATTAACAAACTAAAACTAACAAACATGAAAAAAGTATTATTGTTATTCGTAGCATTATTTGTTGCAACAGCAGTTAATGCTCAGATTTCTCCGATTACATTCGGACCAAAAGTAGGTTATCAAACTACAAAATTATCAACCAGCAAAGAAGTCATCAAATCTGATTTCAAAGGCAATATGGCATTCGGTGCTTTTGCTCGTCTTACAATAAAGAACTTCATCATTCAACCTGAATTATTATACTACAAATCAGGCAAAGTATTTGAAGTTGACATGTTCGGCGACGACTGGTGCGGTACCCTTATTCCAAATCCAACACTTTCTATCAACCAAAGCAACTTGGCAATGCCAATTTTACTTGGTTATCAAATCATCGACATCCCTCTCATTAAAGTAAGAGCTAACGTTGGCCCTGTTTTCTATTTTGCTCTCGGCAAGGCTGAATATGCTATGAATGGTGAAAGCTTGCCAATTGAATTTGACGAAGATGTAACAGAAGACATGACAATGGGTGCAGCTCTTAACCTCGGTATCGACATCTGGAAACTTACTTTAGACATCAACTACAGCCTCGGTCTCTCAGACGTTATGGATGATGAGATAGATGTTCCAATGGTTGGTGAAATTGAATTAGGCGAGGATACAAAACAAAACATCTTCACAGTGACATTAGGTTTCAAGATTTTATAATTGACAAAAGACTAATGACAAAAGGCTAAAGGTTTTACAATCTTTAGCCTTTTTTTATAAAATTATTTCATCGGTTTATTTGTGTCTTAATGTTTTTTATACCTTTGAGAATTGAAAATCTATGATAAGAAAATACTTTTTTATATCATGATAAATAATGTAAAAGTATGAATAATAAAAATATAAGCAACAGCCTTTTTGTTAGAAACAGAAAGAACTTTTCTAAAAAACTCTCAAAAAACTCTATGGCGGTGTTCTGCGCCAATGAAGAAATGCCTCGCAACGGCGACCAGTTCTATCCTTATCGTCAGCAATCAGATTTCTTCTATCTCACCGGCATCGACCGCGACTGCGCATACCTTATATTATACCCAGATCATCCAAATCCTGCCATGCGCGAGATTCTCTTCGTAGAGCCTTATAGCGAAAGCAAGGTGATATGGCGCGGCGAAATGATTGATTCCAAGGAAGCTTCCAATATCTCAGGAGTGACAAATGTGATGTACTCCGACAGTTTCAGCTCTGTGCTTCAAGACCTCGCCTTCTCATGCGACACCATCTATCTCAACACTTACGAATATCCTCGCTATGAATGTAAGGTCGTTACAATACAGCAGCGCTTCCTCGAAGAGATGAAGGCTAAGTTTCCTTTGCATAAGTTCGAACGCTCAGCACCTATATTAAATAAGCTGCGTATGATCAAGTCGGAGGAAGAAATCGAGGTGACACAACAAGCATGCAACATCACTTCGAAGGCATTCCACCGTTGCTTGAAAACCGTGAAACCTGACCTTAATGAATATCAGATTCAGGCAGAGATAGAATACATCTTCAAATATAATGGCGCAAACGGTCACGCTTATTATCCTATTGTCGCTGCCGGCAAAAATGCTTGCTGCCTCCATTATTCTGCAAACAACAGCATATTGAAAGACGGCGACTTGATTCTCTTCGATATAGGATGTGAATATAAAAACTATTCTTCCGACTTAAGCCGCACGATTCCTATCAACGGAAAATTCACTCCTAGACAAAAAGACTGCTACAACGCAGTTTTACGCGTCATGAAGGAAATAACAAAATTATATAAGGTGGGAGGAACTATCGACGAGGTGAACAAGACAACATACAAACTGATGGAAAAAGAGATGATAAATCTCGGCCTCTTTACCGAAGACGACGTCAAGAACCAAGATCCTGACGCACCGATGTATCGTAAATATCTCATGCACGGAATGGCACATCACATCGGCCTCGACGTCCACGACAGCGTAGATAAATACGAGCCTTTCAAAGCCGGAATGATACTCACCTGCGAGCCAGGACTTTATATCAGAGAAGAAGGCATCGGCATCAGAATAGAAAACGACTTGCTCATCACAGAAGGCGAACCGATAAACCTCTTCGAAGGACTTCCAATAGAAGTGGAGGAGATTGAGAATTTAATGCATAATTCATAATTAATGTAGAGACGTATCAATTACACCATAAAAAACAAACAATATGTAATTGCTGCGTCTTAAGGAAAGTGAATTGAAAATTAATAAATTATTGGACAATAACTGTAGTCTGTAGTCCGTTGACTTAAAAATTAACCATTAAAAAATAAACAACATGAAAAAGACATTATCAATTTTGGTTCTCATGATTTTCATGGGATTAGGTTTTGCTTCAAAAGCACAAAATCTTCAAGTAATGTACGACTTCGGCGGAGAACGCCAATACGTCACAACTACATTTGAGATGTACAAAGCCGACAAATGGGGCGGCACATTCTTCTTCGCAGATTTTTACCATAACGGAAAAAATCATCCTAACAACTACGGCATGATGGGAACTTATATGGAAATTGAAAGAGCTTTGAATTTCTGGCAAGACAGCAAACTCAAGAACTTAAGCGCACACGTTGAATATGCTGGCGGTCTCGGAGTGATACCTCCTGGAATCGGATATAATATCAACAACGCCTGGATGCTCGGAGCTGAATATTTCTTCCACTCAGAAGATTACAGAAACACTTTGACAGTAGCTGCTTTGTACAAGACAATCATCAATAAAGACCAACAAATTCCATTGCAATTCTCTATCGTTTGGGGAATGCAAGATTTGTTTAACGTAAAAGGTTTGAGATTTAGCGGCTTCGCTGATTTATGGTGGGAAGAAAATTCATGGATAGGTTGCCAAGGTCCATATACAACACAATTCAGTTTCATCACAGAACCACAGATTTGGTATAACGTAGGACAATTCTTCAACTGCCCTAACTTCAACATTGGCGGTGAAGTTGAAATGTCATACAATTTCAGCGGACTCAACAAACCTAATAAATTATGCGTCAATCCATGTTTAGGTGTTAAATGGGATTTTTAATATTGTAGAGACGTGTCAATGTAACCTGCTATGAAAAACATTGATGCGTCTCAAAAAATAAATAATGTAGAGACGTGTTAATGACGCCGATGAAATAGACAAGGTGTCATTGATGCGTCTCTTGATTTTTAGGCAAAATGTTTAACACTTTTTTCAATAGAAAAAGAATCTAAAAAAATAAATCTTCCAACAAAAAATATTATCTTTGTTGCAATGAAAAATGGCTAAAGACAAATGGCAAAAGGCTAAGGACAAATGACTAAAGTTTTATATAACCTTAAACTTTAAGCCTTAAACTAAAAATAATAATCAAGCAGCTCAGGGCTCATAGCTCAGGGCTCATAGCAAAAATAAATACTATGTTTTCAAAAGAAGTTTTCGCAGGCCGTCGCGCCGCTTTATTAAAATCAGGTCTCAAAGGTATAGCATTCTTCCCTGCTAATGACGAGGCTTCTCTCAATTATCCAGACAACACTTACCGTTATCGTCAAGATAGCAACTTCGCTTATTTCTTCGGTCTCGACACTCCTGACCTGGTCGGTGTCATCGACTTCGAATCAGGCGAGGAAATTCTTTTCGGTAGAGAAATAACAATAGATGATATCATTTGGTGCGGCAACCTCCCTTCTCTCACAGAACAAGGCGAGATGATCGCAGTCAAACAAACTCGCGACATCAACGGTTTCGGAGAATATCTCCGCGACGCTGTCGCTAAAGGCAGACAAATCCACATGCTTCCTCCTTACCGCGGTGACATGAAGATCAAACTCAGCCGCTGGTTCAACACCGACATCGACAGTCTTTCTAATTATGTAAGTCAAGAACTTATTAAAGAAGTCGTCAAGCTTCGTGAAATCAAGACTGAAGTCGAGATTGAAGATATGGAAAAAGCAGCTGTCACAGCTTATTATATGCACACCACAGCGATGAAGATGTGTAAACCAGGCGTCATCGAACAAGAAATAGCAGGCGCTGTTGAAGGTATCGCTATATCAAACGGATACGGCGTTTCTTTCCCTGTTATCTTAAGCGTTGACGGACAAACTCTTCACAACCACAATCATAACAACATACTTCAAGAAGGAAGAATGGTTGTTTGCGACGCTGGTGCAGAGACAAAGAACTACTACGCATCTGACTTCACACGTACAATCCCTGTAGGCGGCAAATTCAACTCACGCCAAAGCGACATATATAATATTGTGTTGAAAGCTAATATGGAAGTCATCAAGAACACACGTCCTAACATCAGATATTTCGACATGCACACTCTCGCAGTACGCACTATCATCGAAGGCTTGAATGCAGTTGGTTTGATGAAAGGCAATGTTGACGATGCTCTCGCTGTCGGCGCTCATTATCTCTTCATGCCTCACGGCTTAGGCCACGCAATGGGTATGGACGTTCATGACATGGAAGGTCTCGGAGAAAACAACGTCGGCTACGATGCAGAGACACCACGTTCAACAAAAGAAGGATTCAAAGGATTACGCTGCGGCAAAGTATTGAAACCAGGAATGGTTGTCACCGATGAACCAGGAATCTATTTCATCCCAACATTGATTGACATCTGGAAAGCAGAAGGCAAACATAAAGAATTCATCAACTACGATATGGTTGAGACATTCAAAGACTTCGGCGGCATCAGAATCGAAGATGATTTGTTAATCACAAACGACGGCAACAGAGTCCTCGGACGTCCAATACCAAAGACAGTAGCAGAAGTTGAAGCATGCTGCGCTGAAGGTAGAGAATGGATGAGAATTCCAGGAATCATTTGATTAGAAATTTAGATTTTAGAATAAAAAAGGACGCAAATTTTGCGTCCTTTTTTTTATATAATCATACCGTGTTGTTTCTCGTCTCCGATGGTGGTCTCTGGGCCATGGCCGCAATAGCAGACTGTTTCATCAGGGAGTTCGTATAATTTGTATTTGATGCTTTCGACAATCTGGCTGTATGAGCCGCCAGGCAGGTCAGTGCGACCGATCCCACGGAAGAATAATGTGTCGCCAGTGATGAGGAAATCCTGTTCCTCGCAATAGAAGCAGCAGCATCCTTTGGCATGTCCTGGAGTGTGTATCACTTCAAGTTCATCGTCACCTATCTTTATTATCTGATGTTCGTATAATTCGATGCTTGGGTATAAGGTCTTGTTCTTGTCGTAGCTCATTCCGAAAGAAGATGCGTAGGCATGAGCGTTCTTGAAATATTCGTCTCCGTCAGGATGTGATGCTAGCGGTATCTGATATTTCTCAGCTGTTGCGTAGTTACCCAAGATATGGTCAAAATGAGCGTGAGTATTTAGAATCATGATAGGCTTCAGTTGATTCTTGTCGATGAAATCGAATAAGGTATTATCCTCTCTTAAATTGCAATTTCCGGCATCGATGATGACACAGTCTTTGCTCTCATTGTATACTACGTAAGTGTTAACGCAGATAGGATTAAAGCTGAAACATTTGATATTTAGCATAATTATGTAGTTTGAAAATTTTACGTTTTTTAAGAAAAAAATAAAAACAAAGTTAAAAAAAGTTTCAAATAAATTCAACAAAAATTTGTTAGAATTTTTTTTTAAAACTTTATTGATTTATTTGTGTATGATATATCTTTTTTATAATTTAGCAAACGCAAAAATCTAGCGGAAAATTTAATTTTATTTCATCTAATCTATTTAAAATCAATACTTAACTATGAGTAAGAAGGTTAACAAAACACAAGATTTATTTTCAGTTATGGAATTTGAAACTAATTCTGTCGTTGAAGAATCTAACAAAGAGATTTTGGTAGATTTTGAAAAAAAATTAAATCCTGAGGATAAAAAAATTAATAAAAAAAATAATAAAATTACTGAAAACAATTCAGACAAAATGGAACAAAAAGAGTATAAGACATATTCTGTTGAAGAAGTCAAAGAGGCTACAATAAAATATTTCAATGGCGACCAATTGGCAGCCGACGTTTGGATGAACAAGTATGCTTTAAAAGACAGCGACGGTAACATTTTCGAATTGACACCAGACGATATGCACCATCGTATCGCTTCTGAGATTGCTCGCATCGAAAAAAGATATCCAAACCCAATGTCGGAAGAAGAAGTGTTTGACGTTCTCAAGAACTTCAAATATATCGTCCCTCAAGGCAGTCCTATGGCTGGCATCGGCAACAATTTCCAGATTTCATCATTGTCAAATTGTTTCGTTATCGGCACTGGCGGCAGCTCCGACTCATACGGTGCTATCATGAAGATCGACCAAGAACAGGTCCAGCTCATGAAACGTCGTGGAGGTGTAGGTCATGACCTCTCCCACATCCGTCCAGCAGGCAGCCCTGTCAAGAACTGCGCTCTCACTTCAACAGGTGTAGTTCCATTCATGGAACGTTATTCTAACTCAACAAAAGAAGTTGCTCAAGACGGTCGTCGCGGCGCTCTTATGATGAGTATCAGCATCAACCACCCTGACTCAGAAGATTTCATCGACTCTAAGATGGAACAAGGCCGCATCACCAATGCCAACGTCTCTGTCCGTATCAGCGATGAATTCATGAAGGCAGTCAAAGAAGGTAAGCCTTTCGTACAAAGATATCCTATCGATTCAGACACACCAAAATATACAAAAGAAATAGACGCCAAGAGATTATGGGATAAAATCATCCATAACGCATGGCAGTCAGCCGAACCAGGCGTTCTCTTCTGGGATACTATCACACGCGAATCTATCCCTGATTGCTATGCCGACCTCGGATTCAAGACATTGAGCACCAACCCATGCGGCGAGATTCCATTGTGCGCTTACGACAGCTGCCGTCTCCTCGCTATGAACCTTTACAGCTATGTTGAACATCCATTCACAGCACAAGCTCGTTTCAATGCAGAACTCTTTGCTAAACACGTTGCTATAGCTCAAAGAATGATGGACGACATCATCGACCTCGAAATAGAAAAGATAGACGCTATACTCGAAAAAGTATATTCCGACCCTGAAAGCGACGAAATCAAGAGATGTGAAGTTGAATTATGGAAGAACATCCGTAAGAAAGCTCTCCAAGGCCGTCGTACAGGTATCGGCATCACAGCAGAAGGCGATATGCTCGCAGCTCTCGGCAAACGCTACGCATCAGACGAAGCTATCGAATTCTCAACATCAGTACAGAAACTCCTCGCTTACGAAGCATACAAATCGTCAGTGAACCTCGCTAAAGAACGTGGCGCTTTTGAAGTGTTCGACGCTAAACGCGAAGAAAACAACCCTTTCATCAACCGCCTCCGCGCAATGGATGAAAACTTCTACCAAGACATGGTGAAGTACGGACGTCGTAACATCGCTATGCTTACAATAGCTCCTACAGGAACTGTAAGTATCTGTACTCAGACAACATCAGGCATTGAACCTGTATTTATGGTTTCTTACAAACGTCGTCGTAAAGTAAATCCTAACGACAAGAATGCAAAGGTATCTTTCACAGATAACGATGGCAACTCATTCGAAGAATACAACGTATTCCATCCTAAATTCATGACATGGCTCGAAGTCAATGGTTATAATGTGGAAGAAGTTAAGGACTACGACGATGCTAAACTTCAAGAAATAATCAATCAGTCACCTTATTATAAAGCTACTGCTAACGACATCGACTGGGTTAACAAAGTCAAGATGCAAGGCGAAATGCAAAAATGGGTTGACCACTCAATCAGCGTGACTGTCAACGTTCCTGCTGAGACAACAGAAGAACTCGTAAGTCAAATATATCAAACAGCATGGGAATGCGGATGTAAAGGTATGACAATCTACCGCGACGGTTCTCGTACAGGCGTTCTCGTTTCTAACAAACCTAAAGAAGAAAAGAAAAACGCTGAAAACGATATCATCGAGACACACTCACCAATACGTCCTAAGACTCTCGAATGCGACGTCGTTCGTTTCCAAAACAACTACGAAAAATGGATTGCTTTCGTTGGTAAGATCAACAACAAACCTTACGAAATCTTCCTCGGTAAACAAGACGACTTCTATTTGCCTCCATTCGTTGAAACAGCATGGATTACAAAGAACAAAGGCGAAGATGGCAAATCAAGATATGACTTGCAATTCCAAGATAAACAAGGTTACAAAGTCACTATCGAAGGTCTTTCACGTTCCTTCAGCCCTGAGTTCTGGAACTACGCTAAGTTGATTTCTGGTATCTTACGTCATGGCATGCCAATCACCAATGTGGTCACTTTGATCCAAAACTTAAGCGTTAACGAAGATAACATCAACGCATGGAAGAACGGTATCGCACGTGCATTGAAACGCTACATCCCTGACGGAACAAAAGTTGATAAAGAAGTATGCCCAACTTGCGGCGACGCTCTTGTCTACGAAGACGGTTGCAAACACTGCAAGAACTGCGGATACTCAAAATGCGGATAATAAATCTAATTGGAATAAAACAAAAAGCGTCTCTGAAATTCAGAGACGCTTTTTTATTTCGTAGTCTAAGCTCAAGGCTTATTCAATAACAGTCAACTCATTGATGATATTGTGAGCTTTACCGACTTTCTCGATGCACCATAAGAGGTAACGAGCGTCCATAACGATTGTACGTTGTACCTTTTGTTCGAATGAGAGGTCGCCGCTCATAGCTTCCCAGTTGCCATCGAAAGCGAGGCCGATGAGTTCGCCATTGCCGTTGATGACAGGGCTTCCTGAGTTACCGCCAGTGATATCGTTTGTTGTGATGAAGTTAACAATCAACTGACCGTTTTCGTCAGCATAACGACCATAGTCTCTTGCTTCATATAAGTCTCTAACATCTTGAGGGATGTCGAATTCCCAGTTGTTAGGTTTATATTTTGCCATAACGCCGTCCATTGTTGTAACGTAGTTATAGTTAACAGCGTCAGCGCCTTTGTAAGGTTCTACTGAACCGTAAGTGAGACGCATTGTGAAGTTAGCATCTGGATAGAAGTTACGTTCTGTCTGCATTTCCAACAAGCCTTTCATATAAAGACGTTCAGCTTCGTCGCCTGCTTCAGCAGCTTCCAAATACATAGGAACAACTACATTGTTATAAACTTCAATGATGTTTTGTGTCATCATAAAGATAGGGTCTTTGTCTAACTTCTTAGGTTTTGCTAACCATTTGTTAAGTCTTTCTTGATCAACGAAGATAGATTTAGCGAAAGCTTCTTCAACCCATGCTGCGAAGTCGCCATTGCTGTTGTCGCCTATTTCAGTAATCATAGAAGGAACATATTTATCGATGTCTTTGTAGATAAGATTTAACAAAGCGATTGTCACGTCTTTATCCAAATTCATGTCATAGTCTTTATAGAATGCCTCAGCTTGAACTTTTAATGTTTCAGCTGCTTTAGCGATTTCTTCTTTAGAAGCCTTGTCTTTGAACAAGTTGTTTATTCTTGTGAATCTGCGTGAGAAAGAGATAGCTTCACCGCCATTCCATCCAGCTTCACGGAGATAAGTCATAGGCTTGTTGATTTCGTCCAAGATTTCCCATTTAGCATTAACGCCGTCGAAGATTGTGCCATATTCAGCGATGCGGTTTTCATCTGCATTGACCCAAGCTCTGAATGCTTCTTCTTGAGCGAGACGTCTTTCCTCAACGCGGTTACGTTGTAATTGTTTAACTTGACCGATATAATATTTCCAGTAGTTAGAAACGCTAGCTTGTTTTGAAGCATATTTGATGAACACTTCTTGGTCAGCATCCATATGTTTGCGATATTCGTTCAACTTTGTTGTACGGCAGTCGATGATAGCAGGGCCTTCTTCATTGATGATATTGCTGATAGTGCGGCTTGTTGAGTAGCGGTCTGTGCTTCCTGGGTAGCCCATAATCATAGCGTAGTCGCCTTGTTCAACACCTTTAATATTAATAGGCAAGTAATGTTTTGATTGCATTGGGATATTTTCTTCGCTGTAACGAGCAGGTTTGCCGTCAGGAGAAGTATAGACTCTGAAGATACAGAAGTCGCCTTTGTGACGAGGCCATGTCCAGTTGTCTGTGTCAGCGCCATATTTGCCTATTCCCCATGGAGGGCAGCATGTGAGACGTACGTCACGATATACATCATATTCAAACATAATGTATTGGTTTCCACTATAGAAAGGAACGATTTCAACTCTGATGTCTCTTTCACCTTTACGTTCTTTTGATATAGCTTTGATGTTAGCGTCGATGATAGAATCGCGTGTTTCTTTTGTTGTAACGTTTTCGAGTACCTTTGATGTTACATCTTCAACATTAGAAAGGAAAGAAACATAGAGGCCTTCGCATGGAAGTTCTTCTTTCATATCCAAAGCCCAGAAACCGTCTGTGAGGTAGTCATGTTCTACAGATGCGAGAGCTTGAACATAACCGAGGCCGCAGTGATGGTTTGTGAGTAACAATCCATTAGGAGAGATGAGTTCGCCTGTACATCCGTTAGCGAATTGTACGATAGCATCTTTTAAGCTTGGCTGGTTGAGGTTGAAAATCTGTTCAGCTGTGAGTTGGCAACCAAGTTGCTGCATCTCATACAAGCTTTGATTACTTAAATTGTAAGGCAACCACATGCCTTCATCAGCTTTCAACTGCATATTGAAGACAGTCAAAAGAGCAAAAATACTTAACAAAATTTTTTTCATGTGAATTGTATTGATTTTAATGAATTTCGATTTTTCATTTGTTTTGCAAATATAGGCAAAAAACATTAAAATTAATATTCGTTATTTTTTAAAAAATATATATTTTTGTTGCTCAAATATCAAACATTATAAAATAAAAAACAATGGGTGGCTTTTTCGGAGTAGTATCAAAGAGAACATGTGTTTCAGATCTCTTTTATGGTACTGACTATCATTCACATCTCGGTACAAAACGTGCCGGTCTTGCAACAGTAGAAAACGGTAAATTCTATCGTTCAATTCACAATATTGAAGGTGCATATTTCAGAACAAAATTCGATTCAGATCTCGCCAAGTTTCATGGCAATATGGGTATTGGCGTCATCAGCGATACTGACGCTCAGCCTATAATCGTCAATTCACATCTCGGACGTTTCGCTATCGTCACTGTAGCAAGAATCAACAACTTAGTTGAACTCGAGCAAGAATGTCTCAACAACAAGCAACATTTTGCTGAGTTAAGCGGTGGCTCAACCAATCCTACAGAGTTGGTTGCTCTTCTCATCACTCAAGGCAAAGACTTCGTCGATGGCATTCAGAATGTCTATAATAAAATCAAAGGCTCATGCTCAATGTTGATACTCACACCAGAAGGTATCATTGCAGCTCGCGACCGTTACGGCCGTACTCCTATAGTCATTGGTAAAGACGCCGAAGGTTATGTGCTTGCAACAGAAAGCCACAGTTACGTCAATTTAGATTATAAGACAGAGAAATTTATAGGTCCAGGTGAAATAGTCAAGATTACACCAGAAGGCTACACACAATTGCTTGCACCTAGCAGCAAATGCCAGATGTGTTCTTTCATGTGGATTTATTACGGTTACCCAGCAGCTGATTACGACAACATATTCGTAGAGAACATGCGCTACAACGGCGGTTTCGCTATGGGACAGATGGACGACGTTGACGTTGACTACGTCGCTCCTATTCCAGACTCCGGCATCGGCATGGCGATAGGTTATTCTAACGGTAAGCAAATCCCATACGTACGCAGCGTTGTGAAATATACTCCAACATGGTCACGCAGTTTCATGCCTGTCACACAAGAAGAAAGAGAACATGTGGCCAAGATGAAACTCATCACCAACGCCTCATTGTTAAAAGACAAGAAAGTGGTATTCTGCGACGACTCTATCGTAAGAGGAACACAACTCCGCGACAACGTCAAGATGTTGTATGAATGCGGTGCTAAAGAGGTTCACATCAGAATTAGCTGTCCTCCTTTATTATATGGATGCCCATTCCTCAACTTCTCCAACTCAAAGACCGACATGGAATTGATTACACGTCGTTGCATCCAAGAGTTAGAAGGCGACGCTTACAAAAACTTGGAATACTACTGCGATCACACCACAAAACAATATGCTAACCTCGTTGAGATGTTACGTAAGCACATCGGTGTAGATTCATTAAAATTCAACACTATAGATATTATCAGAGACGCCATCGGACTTCCAAAAGACACAATCTGTACACACTGTTTCGATGGAACAAGTTATGGTCATAAATAAGACTACAAGTCAACATGACTACAAGACTATAAGTAAAGACGTCACTTTGAAGTGGCGTCTTTTTTTTGTTTTTTTGTGATATATTACTAAACTTTTTTTGTAAGTTTGTAGAATCAAAAAAGTATAATCTATAAAAATAAAAATATGGCAAAAAACAGACTTATAGGCGATTATCCTGTTATCGGAATCCGCCCAACCATCGACGGTCGTCGTGGTGCTCTTAAAGTTCGCGAATCTCTTGAAGATCAAACTATGAACATGGCAAAAGCTGCCGCTAAACTCTTTGAAGAAAACTTGAAATACTCTAATGGCGAACCTGTTAAAGTCGTTATCGCAGATACAACAATAGGTCGTGTTGCAGAGGCTGCTGCTTGTGCTAACAAATTCAAGAAAGAAGGTGTCGATATCACATTGACAGTGACACCTTGCTGGTGCTACGGCGCTGAGACAATGGACATGGACCCTATGACAATAAAAGGCGTTTGGGGCTTCAACGGAACAGAACGTCCAGGTGCAGTTTACCTCGCTTCAGTTCTCGCAACACACGCACAAAAAGGCTTGCCAGCATTCGGCATCTATGGCCATGACGTACAAAACGCTGACGACACTTCAATCCCAGCTGACGTACAAGAAAAACTCTTGCGCTTCGGTCGCGCTGCTGTCGCTGCTGCTTCAATGCGTGGCAAATCATACCTCCAAATCGGTTCTATCTGTATGGGTATCGGCGGCTCAATCATCGACCCTAACTTCATCGAAGAATATCTCGGAATGCGCGTTGAATCTGTTGACGAAGTGGAAATCATCCGCCGCATGACTAACGAGATCTACGATAAGAACGAATACGAAAAAGCTCTCGCTTGGACTAAAGCTAAATGTATCGAAGGCTTAGACAAGAACCCAGAATATCTTAAGAAGACAGCTGCTGAAAAAGAAGAGATGTGGGAATTCGTCGTTAAGATGATGGTTATCATCAAAGACATGATGAACGGCAACCCTAACCTCCCAGAAGGCTGCGAAGAAGAAATGGTTGGCCATAACGCCATCGCTGCTGGTTTCCAAGGTCAACGTCAATGGACCGACTTCTATCCAAACGGCGACTTCGCTGAGTCAATGCTCAACTCATCATTCGACTGGGAAGGCGCACGCGAACCTTATATCCTCGCAACAGAAAACGACGTCCTCAACGGCATCGGCATGTTATTCATGAAACTCTTGACAAACCGTCCACAGATGTTCGCTGACGTTCGTACATACTGGAGCCCAGAAGCTGTTAAAGGCGCTACAGGCTACGACCTCGAAGGCGTTGCTCAACAATCAGGCGGTATCATCCACCTCATCAACTCAGGCGCTTGCTGCGTTGACGCTTCTGGCGTTTGTAAAGATGAAAACGGCAACAACGTAATGAAACAATGGTGGGAAGTAACAGAAGCAGATCAAGATGCAATGATGAACGCCACAGAATGGTGTTCTGCTGACTACGGATATTTCCGTGGTGGCGGTTACTCATCACGTTTCGAGACAAAAGCAGAAATGCCTGTCACAATGATTCGTCTCAACCTCGTAAAAGGCCTCGGACCATGCATCCAAATCGCTGAAGGCTGGACAGTAAACCTCCCAGAAAAAGTATCAGACACTCTCTGGAAACGTACCGACTACACATGGCCATGCACATGGTTCGCTCCACGCACAACAGGTAAAGGCGCTTTCACAACAGCTTACGAAGTGATGAACAACTGGGGCGCTAACCACGGTGCTATCAGCTACGGCCACATCGGCGCTGACCTCATCACATTATGTTCAATGTTACGCATCCCTGTATCAATGCACAACGTGCCAGAAGAAAAGATTTTCCGTCCTTCAGTATGGAACGCTTTCGGCATGGATAAAGAAGGTCAAGACTTCAGAGCTTGCGCTAACTTCGGACCAATGTATAAATAATTAGTGTAGAGTTTAGAGTGTAGAGTTTAGAGTAGTTTATAAACTAACTACTATCAACAACTCTCCACTCTAAACTTTAAACTTTAAACTAACAAATCATGAGTATCATAGACGAAAAACATTATACAGAATTTCTGAAACAGGCTCATCGTTATGGTGATGCTAAGTTGACTTTGTGCAGCAGCGGCAATCTCTCATGGCGTATCGATGAAAACCTCGCTCTCGTTTCAGGAACAGGATCATGGGTCCCTACTTTAAAAGAAGAAAACATTTCTCTCTGCAATATAGAGACAGGCGAATTCCTCAACGGAGTGAAACCTTCTATGGAAAGCACCTTCCACCTCGGCATCATGCGTCAACGTCCTGATGTCAACGTGGTTTTCCATTTCCAATCTGAATATGCTACAGCGATAGCATGTATGAAAGAGAAACCAACAAACTTCAACGTCACAGCAGAGATTCCAATTCACGTTGGAAGAGAGATTCCTGTCATACCTTATTACAGACCAGGTTCTCCAGAATTGGCAATGGCAGTTCTTGAAGCTATGAAAGACCATAACTCATGTCTTATGACAAACCACGGTCAGGTTGTATGTGGCAAGAACTTCAACGAGGTGTTTGAACGCGCTACATTCTTCGAGATGGCATGCAGAATAATAGTACAATCAGGTGGAAATTATTCAACATTGACACAAGAAGAGATAGAGGATTTAGACGTTTACGTTTTAGGAAAGAAAAAATAAGATGAAAAGATATATTGCAGCAGACTTCGGCGCGGGTAGTGGTCGTGTTATCGTAGGCACCCCATCGGCAGAAGGAATACAACTTGAAGAGATCCATCGTTTTGAAAACAACCAGAAGATGATTGACGGTCATCTGAGATGGGATTTCAACGCACTTTTCAATGAGTTGAAGACAGGTTTGAAGAAAGCCTTTGCCAAATATGGCGATGAGATTGAAAGCATCGGTATCGACACTTGGGGCGTTGACTTCGGTCTTTTGGATAAAGACGGAAAATTGATTGCCACTCCGGTATGCTATCGCGACGACAGGACAAAAGGAATGTTAGAATTAGCATTTCAGAAGTTGCCAAAGGAAGAATTCTTCCAACATGCTGCTAATCAGTTTATGGAGATTAATACGGCATTTCAGTTGTTGAGTAGTGTCTCTAAATTAGAATCTGCTGATAAACTGCTGTTTATGCCAGATTTGTTTAACTATTTCTTGACAGGAAAATGTTATAACGAATTCACCATATCTTCAACATCACAACTTTTAAATTCATTGACACATCAGTGGGATGATGTCATCTTCGACAGATTAGGATTGCCTAAGCGTTTGATGCAAGATATAGTTTATCCAGGTACTGTGATAGGACGTCTCACCGATGCGCTCGCCGAAGAGTTAGGCGGCAATGCCAATGTAGTTGCTGTCGGTTCACACGACACTGCAAGTGCCGTCGCTTCTATCAGTGACAGTTCCGACGACTGGGCATTCATCAGTTCCGGTACATGGTCGCTTATGGGAACACCGACAAAAGAACCTATCATCTCGCAAGAAGCATTTGATGCTGCTTTCACCAACGAAGGCATGACAGACGGAAGAATACGTTTCCTAAAAAATATCACAGGACTCTGGCTCATACAGCAACTTGTGAAAGAATGGGAACAAGAAGGTTACAAATGCGACTATTCTGAATTAGTCAAAGAAGCTGAACAATCATCTTTTAACTCATCATTTGATGTTGATGACGCAAGTTTCATGAATCCTGAAAAAATGTCGGAAGCGATAATTTCATATCTTAAAGAAAGAAACGAAGACATCCCTGTCACCAAAGGCGATTTCATGAGATGCATCTGTATCTCTTTGGCAAAGAAGTATGCAGAGGTAAAGACACAGATGGAACGCTGCACTAATAAAAAAATCAACAAGATTTACATCGTTGGCGGCGGTTCAAGAAATCAGTTGTTAAATAAGTTCGCTGCAGAATTCACAGGATGCGAAGTCATCAAAGGTGAAGTGGAAGCCACAGCGATGGGAAACATTTTGGTGCAAATGGGAGTTAGGAATTAGGAATTATTGAAAAGTCACAAAGACGCAAAGACTCAGAGATAACGACTTTGAATCTTTGCGTCTTTTTATTTAGCAGTACGAAACCAACATTCTGTCGTACCTTCGGCACTCTGATTATGGTATAATCTTTTTTGCAGGGGTTCCGTGCTTCGCACTACACCGCCTGCCTGGGGACTGGCGTCACTACGTGACTTTTTTCTAAACCTCAATTTTTTTTTTGAGATTCTGAGTTTTTGAGATTCTGAGTTTTTTAAAAAAACTTGTTGTCTTTTTTATTACCTTTGTGAAATATTAATTCAGAGTCGCAGCTCATAGCTCTCGGCTCATAGCAACATTAAATTATGACAAAAAATTTACAATCGAAACTCGTTGAGAAGAAGTATCTCTTGACATTCATTTTAATAACATCATTGTTTGCCTTATGGGGCTTCGCTAACGACATCACCAACCCTATGGTAGCTGCTTTCCAGACCGTTATGGAACTGTCGGCAGCAAAAGCGTCTCTCGTTCAATTCGCTTTCTACGGAGGCTATGCCACGATGGCAATACCAGCAGCTCTCTTCGCAAGACGCTACAGCTACAAAAAGGGCATCTTGTTAGGATTGATACTCTACGCCATAGGAGCGTTTATGTTCATCCCTGCTGCTAACCGTCAAGAGTTCGGTTTCTTCTGCGTATCATTATACGTCCTCACCTTCGGACTCGCTTTCCTTGAAACAACAGCTAATCCTTATATCTTGTCATTAGGCAGCAAAGAGACTTCCACACGTCGTCTCAACCTCGCTCAGGCCTTCAACCCTATCGGCTCTCTGATGGGTATGTTCGTGGCTTCAAGAATAGTCCTCGCTAAACTTGAATCCGACACAGCTGCTGTTCGCGAAGTAGGATTCTCTAATCTCGATGAGATGACTAAACTCACAATACGCGAACACGACCTCGATATCATTAGAAATCCTTATGTAGCATTAGGTTGCGTAGTGTTATTTGTCTTCATCATCATTGCTATTTTCGTTAAAAATCAAGATAATGAGACAAAAGAAAATGCCAATAATAAAGGTACTTTAAAACGTCTTTTCTCTAACAAAGTATATCGTGAAGGTGTCATCACCCAGTTGTTCTACGTAGCAGCACAAATCATGACATGGACATTCATCATCCAATATGCTGACCGTCTCGGCATCGACAAAGCCACAGCTCAGTTGTATAACATCATCGCTATGGGTATGTTCTTATGCGGCCGTTTCATCAGCACATTCTTGATGAAATATGTCAACTCACGTAAGCTTCTTATGTTCTTCGCTATCGGCGCTATGCTTGCATCTGCAGGAACAATATTGATTGACGGAGTTATGGGACTTTACTGCTTGATGGCTATCTCTATCTTCATGTCGCTCATGTTCCCAACAATCTATGGCATCGCTTTGGAAAACGTAAGTCTCGAAGACAGTTCATTAGGCGCAGCATTCTTGGTCATGGCTATCGTAGGCGGTGCTTTGATGCCACCACTCCAAGGCATGATCATCGACTTAGGTACAGTAGGAAGTCTCCCAGCAGTTAACTTCTCATTCATACTGCCATTCATCTGTTTCGTAATGATTTTCATTTACGGATTTAGAACAAGCAGAATGAAATAAGAATTCAAGATTTCAGAAACTAGGGTATCAAGGCTCAGGTTCAATAGCCTTAGCTCAACAGCCTAAGTTATTCTGAGTTTCTGAGATTTTGGGATTTTGAGTTTCTAAATATAAGTGTTATCTTTGGAATAATCTTATAATCCGCTAAGAATAAAATATTTATGCGGAATGTTTAAGAACGAGGTAATGAGTTGGCAACTGTTCTGATTTCTACATACTTGCGTGATTTGCATTGATGTACAACTCATCTTGGAACAAAGGTACAACTTTTTTACGAACGAGCAAAAAGGCGGTGCATTTTTCATTATTGCAGGGTAATATTTGAATTTGATCTATCATCAATCTGCGATATATGAGTTTCCCGATTCCGTCATTCGCCCCTTTCCTTTGCTCGTCTGCGAAGGTAGTACAATAGCCCTTGAAAGTTGAAAGGGCGGGCGGCAAGCCGTTTCGGTCGGAATTTTCCTCCTGCGGAGAG
>JAZOQH010000013.1:0-20976 GCA_045655965.1 Bacteroidales bacterium
TATTTTTACTAAAATGATATGAATAATGTTGTAGTATTTATTTTTCTATTTTTTATCATGAATTATATGTTAAATAGACCTTAAGAAGTCAACCATATCTTCATCACGAGTTAAATCGAATTTTTTTCTTAATCTGTAACGTGAGGTTTCAACGCTGCGGATAGTTGTGTTTGAAATTACGGCTATTTCCTTGCTTGACATATTTGTGTATAACATGGCGCATAGTCGTTTTTCTGATTTGGTCAGACTTGGGTGTTTCTGTTCTAGTCTGTCGATGAAATCTTTGTAGATTTCGTTGATTTGTTTATGCAGATTTTCTGTGTTGTTGAACAAGCTGTTGTTGTTCTGCATTTCGGTATATATATTCTTGAACTTTGTTTTTTGTTCGTTATCTGGAGCTTCGATGGCTTCTTTTATTTTTGCTTTCAACGGATTGATATATTCGATATACGATTTGAAATGTATGGCCAGATTGATCAATGATTCTTTGTTATTCTTCAATTGTATTTCCATAAGTTCGTTTTCCATTTGGTCAATCTTAAGCTGTTGCTCGTATGATGTTTCCATCGACTTGTGATACAGATTTTTGTTTCTTGAGAAAAGTATTAAGATTACTACTAAAGAAGTAAGTATGATAATTGTTGATAAAGACAGAACTATCATATTTTGTTTGAAGTTTTTTGTGTTTTCGGTTTCGATTTCTTTCGCTTTGATTTCTTTTACGTTCAATGCCAAAAGATAATTGGTGTTGATTGCCTGAATTTTCTTTTCATGTCTAAGATTGTCAGCGATAGTGTTGTATATATCATATTTATTTAGCAATCTATAAGCTTTGTCGTAATTGCCTAATATAGCATGACATTTTGATAATTGGTAGAATGCATTATTGCAATGGTCATACATTTTGAATTTTTCTGTACTGTCGCTAAGTATCTTAAACACAATGATAGCTTCATTTATCTTGTCGTGATTCATGTTGAGAAGACCGATTTTATGCATATAGTCGGAACATTCTCTGTATTTTTCTGCACTATATGCTAGGGCGGCTGCTTTTTGATAATATAATTTTGCCGAATCAAACATCATAAGTGAATCAAAGACATAACCTTTTAAACCATAATTGTTGATTGTCAGCAAATCTAATTTTTTCTCTTTTGTCAATTTTAAGGATGAGTCTGCTAAAACTAATGCTTTTGCGTATTCTTTTTCTGATACGTTGATATTGGCAATGCTGGTTAATGTTTTGGCTATCGCATATACTGTATTGTCGTTGATTTCATGTTCAAGGATTTTGCTGTAATGTTTTAGGGCTTCATTGTGATTTTTTTGTGACAATTGAATCTCTGCGTATTCTATATTTGTTTCAATTATGATATTCTGGTTATTTGTCATCTTGGCATAATTCAGAGCGTTTTCCATAGCCTCGATGCTCCATTTGCTCTCGATTTCGTTGTTTTGATACAGTTTTGCAATTTTGATGTATATTTTATTGATTGTGATGTAGTCGTTGATGCTAAGCAGCTCCTTGATGGCTTTTTCGTAATAAGAAACAGAGAGCGAGTAGAAGTTGTTTATGTTGAAAATGTCACCGATTGTTATCTTGCTGTATGCTTGTTTCTTTTTGTCGTTTGTTTGGTTCGCTATTTCGTCAGCTTTATATGCGCAATTGAAAGCGAATTCAGGATTCGTTTCCATGTATGATTTTGCCAAGTCGATAAGTTTGTCGAATCTGTTCTCGTGAGCAATGATTCTGTTTATGTCATTATTTATATTGTTTTCTTGTTGTTTCTGTGCTGAGATTTCCAAAAAAGCAAATATAAAAAGCAATAATACGACTGTCTTTTTCATTTTTCTAAAAGTGTTATGATTTATTTTGCAAAGATAATTAATTTGTAGTATTGTCAGATGATATAAAATGCAAATAATCATTAAGATATATTTTTGATGTAGTATCGTATGTTGTAGCTGGATAAAGAGATTGTTGGGATATTTTCTCTATTTTTTGATGCTACATTTTGTTACATTCTGTTTCATTTTGTTACATTTTGTGGGGTGTCAAAAAAAAAATGTTGTTTTATATGAAATGCCTTTATTTATTATTATTTTTGCAACAAATTTTATATAATTATGACTGATTTTAAAGAAACTGAAAAAGAAGAAAAGAAATCACTGAACTTCATTGAAGCAAAAGTGGTTGAAGATTTGCAAAATGGTAAGAACGATGGTCGCGTGCAAACACGTTTCCCACCAGAACCTAATGGTTATCTTCATATCGGTCATGCCAAAGCTATCTGCTTGGATTTTGGCATCGCTGAAAAATACAATGGTATTTGTAATCTCCGTTTCGATGATACCAATCCAACTAAAGAAGATACAGAATATGTAGATGCAATCAAAGAAGATATTCAATGGCTTGGTTACAAATGGGCTAATGAATATTACGCATCAGATTATTTCCAACAACTTTGGGATTTCGCAATCCGTCTTATTAAAGAAGGTAAAGCATATATTGACGAGCAAAGTTCAGAAGAGATAGCTGCTCAGAAAGGAACTCCTACTGTTCCTGGAACAGAAAGTCCATATCGTAATCGTCCAGTTGAAGAGTCATTGGAACTTTTCCATAAGATGAACAATGGCGAGATTGAAGAAGGAAAGATGGTCCTTCGTGCTAAAATCGACATGGCAAATTCAAATATGCACTTCCGTGATCCTATCATCTATCGCGTTGTGAAAACTCCACATCACCGCACAGGAACAACATGGAATGCATATCCAATGTATGACTTCGCACACGGAGAAAGCGATTATTTCGAAGGCGTTACACACTCATTATGTACACTCGAATTCGTTGTTCACCGTCCATTATATGATTATTTCATCGATGAATTGAAAGAACAAAAAGACCTCGACGATCATCGTCCACGTCAATATGAGTTCAATAAATTGAATTTTAACTACACTTTGTTAAGCAAGCGTAACCTTCTCATCCTTGTTAAGGAAGGTCTCGTAAATGGTTGGGACGACCCTCGAATGCCTACTATCTGCGGTTTCCGCCGTCGTGGTTACACTCCAGAGTCAATCCATAAACTCATCGATAAGATCGGTTATACAACATACGAAGCTATCAACGACTTCGCACTTCTTGAAAGTACAATCCGTGAAGACCTCAACGCTCGTGCTACACGTGTTTCTGCTGTTGTTAATCCAGTTAAATTGGTCATCACAAACTATCCTGAAGGTCAGTCAGAAGAAATGGAAGCTGTCAATAATCCAGAAGATGAAAACTCAGGTGTACACAACATTACATTCAGCCGTGAGTTATGGATGGAACGTGAAGACTTCATGGAAGACGCTCCTAAGAAATATTTCCGCATGACTCCAGGCAACGAAGTACGTTTGAAAAACGCTTATATCGTAAAATGTACAGGCTGCAAGAAAGACGAAGAAGGCAATATAGTTGAGGTTTATGCTGAATACGATCCTGAAACAAAGAGCGGCATGGCAGGCGCTAATCGTAAGGTTAAAGGCACTTTGCACTGGGTCAGCTGCGACCACTGCATCAAAGCGGAAGTCAGAATGTATGACAGATTGTGGAAAGAAGCAAATCCTCGCGAAGCAATCGCTACTATTCAAGAAGAGCAACAATGCTCGGCTCTCGAAGCGATGAAGCAAGTAATCAATCCTAATTCATTGGAAATAAGAACAGAGTGTTATGTAGAGCAGTTCCTCGCTGACGCTAAGCCTCTCGACCATTTCCAATTCCAAAGAATAGGTTACTTTACAGCTGATAAGGAAAGCACAGCAGAACACCTTATCTTTAACAGAACTGTGACACTTAAAGATACATTCCAACTTCCACAGAAATAATCTGTTCGAATAGGAAAAAAAGAATATCTTTGCAAATATAAAACTATTGGCATTGACTGGTTTAATGTTCAATGGTCAAATGCCAATAGTTTAAAAGCCATTTTAGCTCAGTTGGTAGAGCAACGCATTCGTAATGCGTAGGTCGACGGTTCGAGTCCGTCATGTGGCTCAAAATTATAGAGACGTCATTTAAATGACGTCTCTTTTTTGTATAAATAAAAAAGGGATTCCAAATTTGGAACCCCCAACCATAATATAAAATGAAAAGGAAATCTCTTAGCAGTTCATACCGCCGCAGCAGTGAATTGTCTGTCCTGTGACGTATCTTGACAAGTCGCTAGCCAAGAACAATGCTGTGTCGGCGACGTCTTCTGGAGTGCCGCCTCTTCTCAATGGAATAGTCTTCATCCATTCTTCTCTTGCTTCTTCTGGGATTTGGTTAGTCATGTCTGTGATGATGAAACCTGGAGCGATGCAGTTAGCTCTGATGTTACGTGATCCCATTTCTTTAGCGATAGATTTTGCCAAACCAATCAAACCTGCCTTTGATGCAGCGTAGTTAGCTTGACCTGCATTGCCTGAAACGCCTACTACAGAAGCCATATTGATGATGCTGCCACAACGTTGACGTGCCATGATAGGAACGATGGCGTGGATGAAGTTGAATGCTGATTTCAAGTTGACTGTGATAACGTCGTCCCATTGTTTTTCAGTCATTCTCATCATTAAAGTGTCGCGTGTGATACCAGCGTTGTTTACTAATATATCTATTCTTCCGAAGTCTTGATGAATTTGTTTTACAGTGTTTTCAACATCTTCAAAAATAGCTGCATTTGACATATAACCAACAGCTTTGACGCCTAATGCTTGTAACTCGGCTTCTGTTGCTTTAATGCTTTCTTCATTCAAGTCGGTGAATGCGATGTTGCAACCTTCTTCTGCAAAACGCATAGCGATAGCTTTTCCGATACCTCTTGCTGCTCCTGTG
This sequence comes from Bacteroidales bacterium, assembly GCA_045655965.1. GTDB lineage: Bacteria > Bacteroidota > Bacteroidia > Bacteroidales > F082 > Limimorpha. Next base: position 4,856 of record JAZOQH010000013.1, read on the forward strand.
ATGACAGCTGTCTTATTTTCTAATAATAATCTCATAACTTTTTAATTTAATTAGGAAGTAGGAGTTAGGAATTAGGAATTGTTTTAATCATTCCTAATACCTCATTCCTAATTCCACATTGTTATTTGTACATTTGTAAATCTTCTTCTTTGAAATTTTCTACAAATGTAAGGATTTTTGCAATTTCAGACTCGCCTAAAGCAATCATTATTTTGCATGATTTCATGAATTCAGGTGCTTCAGCGTTGTCAAGTCCTTTACTGCGGTTAACGTCTTGAAGGAGGAGGTGACTCATGATGAGGTGACCCATTGCTTCAACCATGCGGCGAGCGAGGAAATCGTATGCCTCAGATGATGTACCGAATTTGTCTGCTGCAGCAACTATCTTGAGGTAGTTCTCTTTCATCTCTACGATGCGTTGGCGAAGTGGCAACAATTCTTCTGCCAATGGCATTGCTTCATATTCTTCAATACGTTTGAGATAAGAACCGTTTCCGATGAAGCGGATAGCAGCGACAACTTGCAATTGTGATGTTCCTTCGTAGATGCTTAAGATTCTAGCATCTCTGTAAAGACGTTCACATTTATATTCTTTCATGAAACCTGAACCGCCGTGAACTTGGATGCAGTCGTAAGCGATTTGGTTTGCATATTCGCTAGCGAAAAGCTTGAGCATAGGAGTCATCATATCGGCATGACGTTGTGAGTATTTCATGTCTTGACGTTCCTCTGCTGTGAGGCTTCTTTCTTTGCTTACAGAGTCGTAAGCTTTATATAAGTCGACGAAACGTGATGTTTCATATAATAATGTACGTGTAGCATCGATTTTAGCTCTCATGATGCCGAGCATTTCATAAACTTGAGGGAAGTTGATGATGGCTTTACCGAATTGTTCGCGTTGACGAGCGTATTCGAGAGCTTCGTGGTATGCGGCTTCTGCGAGACCTACTGATTGAGCGCCTACGCCGAGACGAGCGCCGTTCATCAATGACATGACGTATTTGATAAGACCCATACGACGTTCACCTATGATAAGAGCAGGAGCGTTGTTGAAAACGAGTTCTGCTGTTGGAGAACCTTTGATGCCGAGTTTGTTCTCGATACGTCTTACTGTCACTGCATTGTCTCTTCTGTCGTAGAGGAAGTAAGAGAGGCCACGGCCGTCTGTTGTGCCTTCTTCAGAACGTGCAAGCACGAGTTGTATGTCAGCGTCACCATTAGTGATGAAACGTTTAACGCCGTTGAGTCTCCAGCAGTTGTGTTCATCATCGAAACTCGCCTTTAGTCTCACTGACTGGAGATCAGATCCAGCGTCAGGCTCTGTGAGAGCCATTGAACATGTCATGCCTTCGTTGATAAGAGGCAAATATTTTTCTTTTATTTCTTCAGAAGCAAATTCGTAGATTGTTTCTGCACAGTCTTGAAGTCCCCAGATGTTAGCGAAACCTGCGTCAGCGCGTGACACTATTTCTGCTGCCATTACGTAAGGAACGTAAGGGAAATTCAATCCTTTATATTTACGTGGCAGTGACATACCATAGAGGCCAGCGTCGCGTAATACCTCGTGGTTTTTCTGTGTGCCTTTAGCGTAAACTATTTCGTTGTCAAGAACCTGTGGACCTTCATGGTCGACATTTTCAGCGTTAGCTTCTAATACGTTAGCAGCCAAATCACCTACTATATCGAGAACTTTGTCGTAGTTGTCAATAGCATCTTCAACATTGACAGGAGCCATCATATCGTTGTCGCTATCGACGAAATCGCGTTCTTTCAACTTGATGATCTTATCCATCACAGGATGTGAGAGATAAAATTTTAAGCTTTTGTTATCACTGTAGAAATTCATAGCTTTATTGTCTTATAACATATTAGATTTATAACTCTTGATCATTTTAGGTAAAACGTCCATTGCGTCGCCGATGATTGTGTAGTCGGCTATGCTGTTGATAGGAGCGTTAGGATCGGTATTGATGGAGATGATCTTTGAAGATTGTTCCATACCAGCGCGATGTTGAACAGCGCCAGAGATACCGCAAGCGATATATAATTTAGGACGTACTGTGAGACCAGTCTGACCTATCTGTCTTTCGTTTTCAGTGAAACCAGCATCGACAGCGGCGCGAGTAGCGCCAACTTCGCCACCGATGAGGCTTGCTAATTCGTGGAGGAGAGCGAAGTTTTCTTTAGAGCCCATGCCATAGCCGCCAGCTACGATGATAGGAGCACCTTTGATATTGACCTTTTGAGCTTCAATCTGACGTTCGATGATTTCGATGCAGAAATCGCCGTCGTTGACATAGTCTTCAGCTTTAAGTCTGCGTACTTCGCCTTTATGGTTTTCGTTATATATTTCTTTTTTCATGACACCTTCGCGTACTGTTGCCATCTGAGGTCTTGTCTCAGGTGATACGATTGTAGCGATGATGTTGCCGCCGAAAGCAGGACGGATTTGATATAAGATGTCTTTATAGACAGTCTTGGTCTTAGCGTCGGTATGGTCGCCTATTTCGAGACTTGTACAGTCTGCTGTCAAACCGCAGCGCAAATAAGAAGCGATGCGAGGTGCGAGGTCGCGGCCAACTGCTGATGCGCCGAAAAGAACTATATCAGGTGTCTCTTCTTTGATAATCTTTGTGATTGTACTGAAGAATGGAAGGGTTTGATAAAATGATAAACGATGATCGTTTAAATAGAAGATAGAATCGACACCGTATGGATATAGTTGTTCTTCGATATTATTAATCTCGTTTCCTATGACGATAGCATCGAGACGAGAGTTAAGCCTGTCGGCGAGCTTGCGAGCTTTGGAGCAAAGCTCCAAACTCACCTCAGCTATATGTTGCTCTTCTGTTACCTCACAGAATACTAATATGTTGTTCATGATTCAAGTTTTAGATAAGTGTTATTATTATTTGTTTAAAGCAGCTTCAACGAATGAGATAGCTTCACCTACTGTAGAGATTTTTTCAGCTTGGTTGTCAGGAATATTGATTTCGAATTCTCTTTCGAATTCCATGATAAGTTCAACTGTATCTAATGAGTCAGCACCGAGATCGTTTGTGAAACTTGCGCTTTCAACTACTGTTTCGCGTTCAACACCTAATTTATTTACGATAATGTCTATAACTTTTTCTCTTGTTTCCATGATAATTTCCTTTTTTAAATTGTTAATTTTTTAGATAATGTGAGCTGAAATAAGCTCTTTCATTAATTCGTTAATTTCGCTTTCGCTGTTATTTATTTTCTTATTCTCTTTACTTGTAAGAACAACATTTTCAATTGATTTAACTTTTGTAGGCGAACCTGAGAGACCCAATCTTTCAAAGTCAGGATTGATGTCATCTGCTGACCATTCTTCAATTTTGAGGTAAGGTCTGCTAGCCCACAATGCTTCCATGTCTGACAAAGACTGTTGTCTTTCCATCACTTCAGATATAGAACAAGCTTTTTTGTTTGTCATGAGAAGTTTAGCGTGACGAGGACGGCAGTCGTTTGCGTTGCCGTGTACTGTCACCAAGACAGGGAATGAAGATTTGACTGTCTCAACACCTCTGTCGAGACGTCTTTTGATGACTATTTCGTTTTCTGTCATCGATATAAGTTCTTCGGCGTAAGTGATTTGAGGTATCTCGAGTTTTTCTGCTACTTGAGGACCAACTTGTGCTGTGTCGCCGTCGATAGCTTGACGTCCTGAGAATACGATATCAACTTTGCCTAATTTCTTTACTGCAGCTGACAAGGCATATGATGTTGCCAAGGTATCTGAACCTGCGAATCTTTTGTCGCTCACTACGAAACCGTTGTCGGCACCGCGGAACATTGATTCGCGAATTATTTCTGCTGCGCGAGAAGGACCCATAGTGATGATGGTGACCTTAACAGACATGATGTCTTTGAGAGCGTCTTTGCAAGCGAGCGCCATTTCGAGAGCCTTCAAATCATCAGGATTGAAGATCGCAGGAAGAGCAGCACGGTTGATAGTGCCGTCTTCTTTCATGGCGTCTTTGCCAACATTATGAGTGTCGGGCACTTGTTTTGCCAACACAACTATTTGAAAATCCTTATTATTCATCTTTTTTTCTTGTGTCTTCAATTAATGCAAATGATAAACTACCTTTGGCACAAAGCTTTCCGTTTACTGTAGCCTTAGCTTCGCAGAAGTACATATTAGCTCTTTGGCTTGATAATGTAGCTTCTACTTCTATTGTATCGCCAGGAACGACTTGTGCTTTGAAACGAACATTGTCGATTCCAGTATATAATGTTATCTTGTCTTTCAAATCATCGAGTATGAGAAGAGCACATGACTGTCCCATGATTTCGCATAATATGACACCTGGAACTGTAGGCTGTCCTGGGAAGTGTCCTTTCAAGAAAAATTCTTCTCCTGTTACATGGTATTTTGAATGTACCACTTTGTTTTCATCGATGTTGATTTCATCAACGAGCAACATAGGCTCACGATGTGGTAAATAGTTTTTTAATTCTTCTCTTGTCATATCTATATAAGTTAAGAATTGTTAATCGTTAATTTTTCTAAGTGCGATACATGCGTTATGTCCGCCGAATCCTAATGATTCTGATATTGCTATTGTCAAGTCAGCTTTCTGTGCAACGTTAGGTGTGTAGTTCAAATCGCAAGATGGATCTTGTTCGTTAAGACCAATTGTTGGAGGAACTATACCATGATATAAGGATAATGCTGCTGCTATCACTTCAACGCCTCCTGCTGCTCCGAGCAAGTGACCTGTCATAGATTTTGTTGAGTTGATGTAAGCTTTGCGTGCTGCTTCTTCGCCGAGAGCCAATTTGATAGCTGCTGTTTCAGAGCTGTCGTTGAGCGGTGTTCCTGTTCCGTGAGTGTTGATATGGAGAACATCGTTTTCGTTATATTTTGCTTCTTCGAGAGCCATCTTGATAGCACGTGCTGCTTGTCTTCCTTCTGGATGAGGAGCTGTAACGTGATGAGCATCACATGTGTTGCCATAACCACAGACTTCAGCGTAAATTTTAGCGCCGCGTGCTTTGGCGTGTTCGTATTCTTCGAGGAGTATGATGCCTGCTCCTTCACCTAAAACGAAACCTGCACGGCGTTGGTCGAATGGCAATGAAGCTGCCTTAGGGTCTTCAGAGCGTGACAAAGCCTTGCAGTTGGCGAAACCTGCTATGCTGATAGGGTTTACTGCTGCTTCGCTGCCGCCTGTGATGATGGCGTCGGCATAACCATGTTTGATGGCGCGATAAGCTTCACCTATTGAGTGTGTTCCTGTTGCACAAGCTGTTACGATTGGCACACAAACTCCGCAAGCGTTATGGCGAATAGCGATGTTGCCAGCAGCGATGTTTGAAATCATGCTTGGGATGAGGAGAGGAGAAACCCATTTTGAACCTTGGTCTTTCCATTTTACAATCTCTTTAATGATAGTGTCGAAACCACCTTCACCAGAACCTACGTAAACACCGAGACGTTCTGGGTCGAAGCAGCCTTCGTTGCCTTTCATAGCTTCGTTAGATGCTGCCAATGCATAGATTGAGAATAAGTCGTTGCGACGTGCGAAAGCAGAATCGACACCATGTTGGCTTGGATCGAAATCTTTTACTTCAGCTGCTATCTTGACAGGAAGATCTGTCGTGTCTATTTTTGTTATATAATCGATGCCACAAACTCCGTTGACCAAGTTGTTCCACAAAGTCTCGACATCATTGCCAAGTGGGGTGATAACACCCATTCCTGTTATAACTACTCTTTTTTCCATAATTTACCATTCTAAAATGCATGCTCCTGAAACGAAACCTGCTCCAAAAGCACTCAATACTATTAAATCGCCTCTTTTTAACTTACCTTCTTTATTGACTTCATCAAGGAGAATAGGAACACTTGCTGATGAGGTGTTGCCATATCTGTGGATGTTGAGAGGGAATTTCTCTTCAGGCTGTCTCAAGAAATCTTTGATGCTATTGATGATTCTTAAGTTGGCTTGATGAATCAAGAAGTGATTTACTTCATCAGGTTTTACGCCAGACTGCTTTAAGACGTTAGAGATGTCTCTTATGGCAGCTTTTGTTGCGAACATAAATACATCTTGACCGTGCATCACTAACGGAAGATTGCTGTTAGGTTTGCTGTTGTAAGGTGAATACTGCAATTCGTGTTTTTGATAAAGTCTGTCCCAATTGCAGGAAGCGGACATTTTGGTAGCTTTGATATTGTCGCCTTCAGTTAAAACAACAGCTCCCGCTCCGTCGCCGAACAAGACGCTAGCAGTGCGGTCGTGCCAGTTGACCATTCTTGATGGTTCTTCAGCACATACAATAAGGATGTTTTTGTATTTACCGCTTTTGTAGAATGACTCAGCGATTTCGAGGGCATAAATAAAACCAACGCAGGCTCCGTTGAGATCGAAACACGGACAAGTAGCGCCGATAGCTCCTTGTATAATACAACTCATCGCAGGAGAGATGAATTCGTTGACTACATTAGCGCATATAATATAGTCCAAGTCTTTCGCGTCCATATTGGCATCGGCGAGCGCTTTTTTAGCTGCGTCGATTGCCAAGTCTTCTAAATTCTCAGAAGAAATGACGCGTCTTTCTTTTATTCCGGTTCTCGATGTGATCCATTCGTCGCTGGTGTCGAGAATCTGTGAGAGCATCTCGTTTGTCACGACCAATGAAGGATGAGAACGTCCTGTTCCGATAATTTTCATTTTTTTGTAAAATCTAAAATTTCGATGGCAAAAGTACAATCATAAAATATGCTTGTGGTAAAAATGTGGCTGTTCCTATAATGAAACCATTTTTTTTATCGAAAAAGTGGCAAAATGGTAAAATATGGGGTAAAATTTTTGTAATTTTGCAAAATCATAACAAAAAAACATTGCTTTTGATGAAAAAACGCAGGATAAATAACTTCTCCTTATGCTTATTGGAGGTCGGAAATATAGTGATTTCTCTCGTTATTTCCGTTTTGTATGCCTTGGTGTTTCTTGTGATATATTCTCCATATTCTGAAACATCATGGTTCGGCGTTGCCAAATCGGAAAGTTTTCTCCTTACAACAACATTCGTTGTGGTTTCGGTTTTATTCCTTATTTTAAGTAGAGCATTGATGTTTTTTTCATCTAAAAATCTTATAAAACTGACATATCTGAAATATTCATTATGGCTGCTTGCTGAAATTATATTAATAGGTGTATTCCATGCAATGCTCTCAATGGTGTTTGTCAAAATCGATGATTTCTCGGTTTCATATATTGTGACAAAGAGTATCCTCATCACACTTTTGGCATTGGGCGTGCCTTATGTGGTCTCTGCAATGTGGATTACAATAAAAGATATGCGTAATACTTTGCAAGTTACAGATACAACTAATGTTGCTACCGATGGTGAAGCTATTGCTCCAAATATTGATATTATAAATATTGCAGATAATAAAGGTGTGTTAAAATTATCTATAAAGCTTGATAATCTTTATTATATCAAGGCAGAAGATAATTATACAATAGTTAATTATACCAAGAATGGAGTTCTGAGCAGATATATGATTCGTTGTAAGATACAGACAATTGAAGATACCTTTAGCAATACTCCATTGATGAGATGCCATAGAACATATATCGTTAATACTCAAAAGATAAAGGTCTTGCGTCATGAGTCAGACGGATTTTATATGGATTTTGACTTTGAAGGTATAGATCCAATACCAGTATCCAAAACATATACTCAGGCGGTTGTCAAAAGATTTTCTGGGGAAAATGCAAAGAAAAGAAATGAAGATAATATGTGATTTTTTTACAAATTATATAAAACTAATACGTTATAAAATTGTTAAGCTATTATGAAAATGAATGTCATAATAGCTTTTTTGTTTGATAAAAATTAAGAAAAAATATTTGATTATATTGAAAAAAAACATATATTTGCGAGATTTTAAATATGCTTGAAACATATATAAAAAAGACATATTTGAATGTAAATTAACATATTATTAACTAAAACATTTTATTATGAAAAGATTGTTTCTTTTTACAATGATGTGCATAATGGGCTTATTCAGCCTTAACGCACAGACAAATGTAGAGTTGACAATGGGTCTCAATGGAGAATACGTCTATTCAGACAACAAATTGCCAACATACACTTACTACAATTACTCAATTACACAACAAATCTACACAGCAGCAGAATTGCAAGAATTGAGTGGAACAATTTCATCAATCGCATTTAGACAAACAAATAACGAGGAAATTTCTCGTAAACTTTCTGTTTATATGCAAAATGTTGATGTAAATTCATTTAATTCATCAACAGGTTGGATTCCATTAAATGAATCAGACCTTGTTTTTGCAGGTGATGTTTATTCAAATCAAGCAGGTGCTTGGATTGAACTTCAACTTCAAACTCCATTTGAATATGAAGGCGGTAACCTCTTGGTATGTGTAATCGACAATACAGGTAAATACACAAATTCTGGCCGTTTCTTTGATGTTTATCAACATTCAAATGGTTTCCAAACATTGTATCACTACAGAGATAATGCTCCTTACGGTCTTACAAACAACATTTATGGAAATCAAGCTATCTACAAGAGTGTTGCTAAATTCACTCTCTCATTTGATGGCGAATTGAAGACAATTGCTGTTAAACCTACTGCAATTGAACTTGGCGCTCGTCCAAACAATGCATGGACAACTCCATACGATGTTCAAATCAAAGCTAAATTCAATGATTTCACAATCAATGCAATTGAATCAACAAATTCATACTTCCAATTATCAGAAGTAGAAATCCCTACAACAGTTACAAAAACTAACCCATTAAACTTAACAGTTGTTAATGGCGTAGCAGAAGGCGACATAGAAGGTCAATTGATCATTGCTTACAATGAATCAAGAAAAGTTGAAATCATCGACATGACAGCTTTCGCTTACACTCCTGTAGCAGGCGACGTTTGGGAAACAGCAGAAGCTATCACTTCTTATCCTTTCTCAGTAACTCCAGACTTAGCAACAACATACAACAACTACGTATTGCCAGGTAACGAAACAGATGGTGCTGACGTTGTTTATGAAGTAAACTTCGACAACGATGTTCTCTTCACAGCTAACGTAACAGGTGAAAATGGTAAAGTTGCTATCTATACAGCTGACTTCAATGGTGAAGAAGGTCCTAAAGCAGACAACAACTACAAAGGTATTCAAGTTGGTAACGCTAACAGAGCTTCTCAAATCTCAGCTATGGCAATCCCAGCTGGTAAATATTATGTAGCAGCTTCTTCAACAGGCGAATTTACTCTCGAAGTAAACGCAGAAGCTATCCCAGCTCCAGAAAAAGCTTACAATCCATATCCATACGATAAATCAACAGACGTTTACAACCCATCATTAACATGGAACTTCGGTGCTAACACTGTTGAATATCAAGTTTTGTTTGGTACAGTTTATCCTCCAAAAGAAGTTTATATCGATTGGACAAACAATCTTGAAGTAAATCACTACATGAATAACTTGTACAACAACAAGATTTACTTCTGGCAAGTTAATGTACGTAACACAAGCGGTACAACATACGGTGACATCTGGGCTTTCACAACAGCTTTCAATCAACCAACTAACATCACAGCTTCTGACGATAAGATTTACGAAGGTGAATCTGCAACAATCACATGGGATGCTGTTCAAGATCGTTCATATCGTGGTTACAACATTTATTTGAACAACCAAAAGATTAACACTAGCCTCGTAACAGAAACATCATACACAATTGATAACCTCCCATACAGCAAAAACGGTCACTATATTTCAGTTTCAGCTGTTTATGACGAAGGCGAATCATATCAAGGTGATGGCGCTGTTATTTATGTAACAGGCATGACAGAAGTTGCTGGTAACTTATACGAACAAGATGGTGTAACTCCACTTCTCGGCGGTACAGTAGCTCTTTATGGTACAGACGAATTTGGTGCTGAATGTTCATACACATTCACAGCTGACGAAACAGGTGCTTACGAAGGTGAAATCCTCGTTGGTAACTACAAGGCAGTTGCTTCATTCGAAGGCTACCAAAATAAAGAAGCTGAATTTGAATCAGTTTACGGTGAAACAGCAGTTGTTGACTTCAAATTGACAGAAACATACAACCCTGTAAAATACGTCACAGCAAAAGAAGTTGAAAACACAGTTGAAGTAGTATGGGGTATGCAAAGATACGGCAGTGACTTCGAAGACTTCGAAACAGGCGACTTCTCATTGTATCCATGGAACAACGAAGTTAGCGACTTCCCATTCGCAATCACAACAGACGCATTCGAAGGCGACTACGCAATGAAGTCAACATGCGAAGGCAACGACTACGGCGTATCAGCAATCGAATTGACAGTTGACGTTCCAATGAACGGCGTTGTAGGCTTCAACTACAGAATATCATGCGAAGCAGTTTATGACTACGCAACATTCTACATCGATGGTGAAGCAAAAGCAACAATGACAGGTATCTCAGACTGGGCATACAAAGAAGTGTCAGTAACAGAAGGTACTCACACATACCGTTGGGAATATACAAAGGACCTCATGTGGGAAGACGGTGAAGACGCATTCTACGTAGACAACATCACATTCTACAAAGAACCTACACCATTTGAAGGCGGTTGGTTACACTATGACGATGGCACATTCGCATCATCAATCGGTTTGGGTCAACCAGCACCTATGTACTGGGGTATCAAATATCCAGAGACAGCAAGCTACGCTGGCTACACAATCAGCAAGGTTGCTATCTATGACACACCAGCAGACTATGCAGGCGCAACAGGCACATACACAGCTAACATCTACCTCGGCGGCGACGCAGCTCCAGGTTCATTGGTAGCAACACAAGACGTCAACTTGACAGGTTCAGGCGAATTCGTAGAAATCGAACTCAGCACACCGGTAGCATTGGACGGTACACAGGCATTGTGGGTAACATTCTACACATCAACAATCCCATTCCCAGCAGGCGGCTGTGCATACGTAGGTGAAGCAGACTCAGACTTGTTGTCATTGGACGGCACAACATGGGAACATGCAGCAGACTACAGCTTGAGCTACACATGGATGATCAGAGCATACTTAGACAATGCTAAGGGTCAATCAGTCCTCTTGACAAGAGAAAGCGACAGACCAGAATTCAAGGGCGGCGCATCAACAGGCTCATTCGTAGCAAACGTAGCATCAGAACCAATCTTCGTTGGCGTTCCATCAACAGAATCAGCAGAAGGCAGCCGTGCTTTCGCAGCATACAACTTGTACAAGAAGAGCATTCTCACAGGTGATGTTGAAAAACTCTTAGACAAGACAGCAGATACTTCATACGTTGATTACGAATGGGAAAAAGCTGAAACAGGTTCATACCAATGGGGTGTTTCAGCAGTTTATGAAGGCAACCGTGCTTTAGAAGTAGTCTTCTCAGAAGGCTTCGAAGGTGGTGTAATGCCAGCAGGTTGGTCAACAATGGCATCAGGTTATGCAAATGAAGCTTATTCACAATGGACAGTTGACACACAAGAAGCAACAGGTTATTCAAATCCTCCAACATGTTATGCATACGAAGGTCAATATGCAGTATTCAGCGATGGTTACTCATATTCATCTCCTTCATATTACCTCATTACTCCAGCTATCACATTGCAAAATGAACCAATGTTGAGCTTCTACTTAAGCAATCCTAACTGGGGAATATACTATCCTGCAATTGTTAAGGTTATGGTTTCAGAATCAGCTACAGGTCCTTGGACAGAAGTATGGACAACAGGTAACACTCAATACATTGCTTGGACACAAATGTTCGTTGACTTATCAGCATACGCAGGTTCAACAATCCATATCGCATTCGTACACGAAGACCACTATGGTCACTATGCAGGTATCGACAATGTTGAAGTTTCTTGCGCTGCTCCAGAATCAGAAATCCTCTGGTCAAAAGCAATCGATAAAGATATGTACACAACAGTTGCAGTTGCTGCACAAACAGACAACGGTGACCCTGTAAGCGGTACAACAGTAAGCTTCATCAACATGATTGAAGAAGGCGTTGACTACACAGCAACATTAGGTTCAGAAGGTACATACACATGGGATTCATTCCGTAAAGGTACTTATGAATTGACAATAGCAAAAGAAGGCTATATGTCAAATATAGAAGCACAAGTAGTAGAAATCATGGACGCTTCACAATTCAATGCATTCTTAACAGAAGTATGGGCAGCAGTTGAAGGCCTCTACGTATCACCAACAGGCTGGGCAATGTGGGACGGCAAGTCAATCAGCGCAGGCGGCGCAGGCGCAGAATTCACATACGGCTTCGATACAGACTTGGAAGGCTGGACAACAATCGACGGCAACGGCGACGGTCACGTATGGTACCACAGCTCAGAAAGTGAAATGTCACACGCAGTATTGCCAGGCGATGCACACACAGGCGCAGGCTGCATCTTCTCAGAATCATACTGCAACGCATTGGGCGCACTCTTCCCAGATGACTACATCGTATCACCAGAAAGAGTAGCAATAGGCGGCTCATCAGTATTGAAGTTCTACGCATGTACAAAAGACGACGGCTATCCATCAGAACACTTCGGCGTAGCAGTCTCAACAGCAGGCAACACATCATCAAGCGACTTCACAACAATCGCAGAATGGACAATGACAGGCAAGGGCGGCGCTAAGGCAGCACGCGGCAGAGGCGAACAAGGCACATGGTACGAATTCGTAACAGACTTGAGCGAATATGCAGGACAAGAAGTATACTTGGCATTACGTCACTTCAACACAACAGACATGTTCATCCTTATGGTTGACGACATGGTATTGACAAACGAAGCTAAGGCTGACAGAGCATTGGTAAAATACCAAGTCTTGTTAGACGGCGTTGTTGAAGCTGAAGAATTATTAGTTCCTTACTACCAACACGAAAACGTAGTTGACGGTGTTGAATACACAACAACAGTTATCGCTTCTTACACAATGGGTGATTCAGAAGAAATGTCATACACATGGACAAAAGCTTCAGACACACTCTTTGCAGGTGTTAGAAACTTAGCAGCTTCATTAGAAGGTGAACAAATCGAATTGTCATGGACATTGCCAGCTCCAGCTCCAGAAGTAGAAGAAACAGCTAGCTCATTCTTCACAGACTTCGAAACAGGATACACAGGATGGCCAATGATTGACGCTGACGGAGACGGTTTCAACTGGGTTTACTCAACAGATTATGAAGATGTAAATGCATTCAGCGGTACAAACTGCATGTATTCAGAATCATATTATAATGGTGAAGGTGCAGGTTCACTTGAACCAGACAACTACTTAATCATCCCTGTTAAGATTGAAGCTCAACAAGGTACAACACTTTCATTCATGGCTCGCGCTCAAGATGAAAACTGGCCAGAAGAATACTTCGGTGTTGCAGTTTCAACAACAGGTAATGAATTAGCAGAAGACTTCACAACAGTCGCAGAATGGATCATTGCTGAAGACGATAAGAATGATAACGTTAAACGTGGTTCACGTGGAACACCTTGGACAGAATTCTCAGCTGACTTAAGCGCATACGCAGGTCAAAATATCTGGGTTGCTATCCGTCACTTCAACTGCTATGGTGAATTCAGATTGAACATCGACGATGTTAAAGTATCAACAGCAGGCGGCAACCAAGGCGGAGAAACATTAAAATATGGTTTCGAAACTGATATGGAAGGCTGGACATTAATCGACGCTGACGGCGATGGTCACAACTGGTTCCACAAATCACAAGAAGGTGAACACGGCATTATTTATACATGTAATCCTCACTCAGGTGAAGGCTATGTAGCTTCAGAATCATTCTGTAACAATGTTTACACTCTCTATCCAGACAACTACTTAGTATCTCCAGCAAAATACGCTGTAGAAAACGGCGCTAAGATCTCATTCTGGGCATGTACAAAAGACAATGAATGGGCTGATGAAGTATTCGGTGTAGCAGTATCAGCAGCTGGCAACACATCAGCAGCTGACTTCACAACAATCTCACAATGGACATTGACAAGCAAGTCAAGCAAGGTAAGACCAGAACGCGGCAGAGGCGAACAAGGTACATGGTACCAATACGAAGCTGACTTAAGCGCATACGCAGGTCAAGAAGTATATGTAGCTATCCGTCACTTCGATTGCTCAGATATGCTTATGATGTTAGTTGACGATGTTGAAATCACATTAGGCAGCAAGTCAAGAGACAACAGAGAAGGCACATGGGCATACTATGACAATGGCGTAAACGAAGACGCTATCGGCGGTCCACAATCATTCAGCTGGGCTATCAAACTCCGCGCAGCAGATATCGCTGAACTCGGTTCATTGACAAAGGTAGCTGCATTCGACAGAGTAGCAACAAGCGGCACATTCGACATCTGCTTAGGCGGTGACAATGAACCAGGCGCATCAGTCCTCAACCAAGCATACACATGGACAGGCATCAACGACTTCGTTGAAATTCCATTGACAGAAGCAGTTGACCCAGCAGGTCAAAACGTATGGATCGTATTCAACACCAACGACGGTACAAACTACCCAGCAGCAGAATGTTCAGACACAGGCGATGCTGACGGTCGTTGGATCTACTTGGCAAGCGACGGATGGTTCGACGTTACAGAAGCAGGCATCCCATGCACATGGATGATCCGCGGTTACTTTGAACCAGTTGAAGGTCCAGAAGAACCAGAAGTAGAAGAATACGCTATCGCTGAAATCCTCGGCGTTATGATCTACCGCAACGGTGAACTCATCACAAAACAACCAGTTGAAGGCGAAGCATACACAGACAAGAAAGGCGTTTTAGGTGACGAATACTGCGTACAAGTAGTTTACGGTGGTGAAAAAGACGTTACATACTATGCAATGTCAGAAGCAGACTGCACAGAAGCAGAATACATCATCGACTGTGTAGCACCTTCAAAACTCTACGGCCAATACAAATACAACGAAGACGGCACATTCGGCGCACAATTGATCTGGCCTTACTCAAATGCAACAACAGAATGGTTATACTACGATGATGGCGTCAACCAAGACGGTATCGGTGGTCCAGCATCATTCATGTGGGGCGTCATGTTCCCATCAAATGCAATCAGCGCATACGATGGTCAATTCCTCACCAAGGTAGCCTTGTTCGACTTCGCACAATCATCAGGTGACATCAACATCTACTACGGTGGTTCAACAGCACCAGGTACATTGGTACATACACAGGCATACACAGGCACAGGCGCAGGCGCATTCGTTGAATTCGACCTCACAAGCGCATTGCCAATCGATGCAACTCAAAACATCTGGGTTGTCTTCACAACAAGTCAAGGTACAAACTACCCAGCATCATGCAGCGCAGACTGCGGCGATCCAAACGGCCGCTGGATCTCATTGGACGGTGCAACATGGGAAGACGTTACAGCATACGGCTTGAGCAACACATGGATGATCCGCGCAATGGTAGCAACAGAAGCCAAGGGCGCAGCTGTATCAGAACTCAAGGCATTAGACTATGAATTCACAGCAAGCGAAGGCGAAGTAGCAGCTAAGGGCGTAGCAAGAGGCGAAGCATTCGACCACTATAACATCTACCGCGGCACAAGCGCAAACAACTTCCAATTGGTAGGCGAAAGCACAGTAGGTACATACTTCGACGAAGTAGCAGAAGGCACATACTACTACCAAGTAACAGCTGTATACGCAGCAAACGGTGAAGAATGCGAGTCAGAGCCAGCAACAGCATACGAAAATGCAGACCAAGACTACGTAGTCGTTGAAGTTACATCACTCGACGAAAACGGCGTCAGCGGCATGATGGTATATCCAAACCCAACCAAGGGCGCATTGAACATCATGGCAGAAGGCATGACACAAGTAACAGTAACAAACGCATTAGGTCAAGTTATGTATGACAACACAGTTGCAGCAGACAACGCAGTCATCGACATGGCACAATATGAAGCAGGCGTTTACATGGTACGCATCACAACAGAAACAGGCGTAACTGTAAAACAAATTACTGTTGTAAAATAAGAATTCTAGAATTCTAGAACTTTAAAACTCTAGAATTCTAAATTTCTA
>JAZOQH010000014.1:0-85916 GCA_045655965.1 Bacteroidales bacterium
GCGGAAAAAGATATAGCGGAAAGCCCGACGGCGGAGCTGGAAGCGGAGACGGAACGCCCAAAGAAAGTTTATAGTTGAGTGTTTATAGTTAATAGTAGTTGTAAGGGTATAGTTTAAAGTTTATATTGTAATATTGTCACTTAAAACCGACCTCTTGCCACTACTCTAAACTCTATACTCTACACTCTACACTCTACACTTTCAACTAATCTCGAGATTCTGAATTTCTTGTATCAAAAAAAACTTGTTGTCTTGTTGTCTTGTAGTCTTGTAGTCTTTTTTTTCCTATCTTTGCATTCTTAGAAAAATTAATATAAAACATCATATCATGAACGAAAAATTAAAACAAAAAGACCTTCCTTATTTGGTAGCAGATATGAATCTCGTCGATTGGGGAAGAAAAGAAATAGAAGTATCAGAACATGAAATGCCAGGTTTGATGGCACTTCGTAAGAAATATGGTACAGAGAAACCTCTCGCTGGCGCTCGTATCAGCGGTTCTTTGCACATGACAATACAAACAGCTATCTTGATTGAGACTTTAGTTGAACTCGGCGCTGAAGTACGCTGGGCAAGCTGTAACATCTTCTCAACTCAAGATCACGCTGCAGCAGCTATAGTAGCAGCTGGTACACCAGTATTCGCATGGAAAGGCGAGACCCTTGAAGACTACTGGTGGTGCACAATGAGAGCTCTTACATTCCCTGATGGCAAAGGTCCAGACCTCATCGTTGACGATGGCGGCGACGCTACTTTGTTAATACACAAAGGCTACGACTGCGAAAACGATCCTTCTCTCATGGACGTAGAACCAAGCAACGCTGAAGAAGCAGCTCTTATGTCAGTAATCAAAGCTACTTACGCAGAAAATCCTAACCACTGGCACGAAGTAGTAGCTAACTGGAAAGGCGTTTCTGAAGAGACAACAACAGGTGTTCATCGTTTGTACCAAATGAAAGAACAAGGCAAACTCCTCGTTCCTGCTATCAATGTTAACGACAGCGTTACAAAATCAAAATTCGACAACCTCTATGGTTGCCGTGAATCACTCGCTGACGGTATCAAACGTGCTACCGACGTTATGCTCGCTGGTAAAGTCGTCGTCGTTCTCGGTTATGGCGATGTTGGTAAAGGCTGCGCTCACTCAATGCGCTCCTACGGTGCTAGAGTTATCGTGACAGAAATCGACCCTATCTGCGCTCTCCAAGCAGCAATGGAAGGCTTCGAAGTCACAACAGTGGAAGAAGCTGTTAAAGAAGGTAACGTCTATGTAACATGTACTGGTAACCGCGACGTCATCACTCTTGAGACAATGCTCCAGATGAAAGACCAAGCTATCGTATGTAACATCGGTCACTTCGATAATGAAATCCAAGTATCAGCTTTGGAAAATCTTCCAGGCGTCAAGAAAGTCAACATCAAACCTCAAGTTGACAAATATATCATGCCAAACGGCAATTCAATATTCATCCTCGCTGAAGGTCGCTTGGTTAACCTCGGATGCGCTACAGGTCACGCAAGCTTCGTGATGAGTAACTCATTCACTAACCAAACATTGGCTCAGTTGGATTTATGGAAGAACAGAGGCAACTATCCAGTTGATGTCTACTGCTTGCCAAAATATCTCGATGAAGAAGTAGCAAGATTGCACCTCGAAAAAATCGGTGTCAAATTGACTAAACTCACTCAGGAACAAGCAGATTATATCGGAGTTCCAGTTGATGGCCCATTCAAATCAGACATTTACAGATATTGATAAAAAAGAAACAGCATTGCGAAATTTCGCAATGCTGTTTTTGAAATATTTATGATATAAATTATCTGCTAAATACTCTTAACGTTCTTCCGTCATATTGTGTGTAATATTGTATCAAAGGATAACCTTGATAGCCTTCTGTGAAAACAGAGCCGTCTAAGATGCTGTATTTTACGTTTAGACAAGTGTCAACGACGAAAGGAAAATCAACGATTAATCTTGAATATTCTCCGCATGAATTAGGCTCGTTAGGCGATTGTCGCTCATAAGCCCTGAATTCATCTAATGAGTAGCGATACAGAATGATTCCACGACTCATAGGTGGAGCTGTTACGTACATCCATCCGCTTACAGTATTCAATTCATAATACATCGTTGAGTTTGGATAAACTTCAAAATTGATATAAGCATCGGGCACGTTAGGGTTGTATGGCGTGTTCTCACAAGAGAACATGCTGAACAAAAGAATCAATATGGTAAAAATAATTTTCATAATTATTAAACAAAAATACAACTTATTTGTTTAGACAAGTGAAAAATAATTGAAAGTATAACATTTTTTTAACGACTATGTATAAACGCATTCTTGTATTGGTTTTATTGTGCGCTGGAATATGTTTTTCGTCATGTTCTTCGAAAAAAACGACTTATGACTACAACCACAAAGGTAAGGTCATAGTGTCGGAATCTGATATGTATAATACTAGTGAGAGAGTCTCATATGATGAATATAGAAAACAGAACTATGAGAGACAGTCAGAGACGTCAAAGAAATTGATGAAAGACAATGAAAAAAGAAGCAAGAAAGACACTCCGCTTCGTCCAAACAAGAAAAGATCTTTGTTTAATAAATCTGGAAAATCCAAATCACACTCACCACTTAACGATGCTGTCATAAATGACGGAGTAAGAGATATTAAATGATGAAGAAAACAGCCTTTTATATTATCTTTTGTTTCTTGCTGGCTTTACCTTGTGTGATGCTGGGACAAGATAATAGTTTGGCGTCATATGTCCTTAATAAGGATATTTCAAGTAACACTGTTTCTAGCAGTTATTTGAGTTCTAATATAGTCACTGCCATCGCTCAGGATGAAAACGGTATGATGTGGTTTGGAACAAAACGCGGCTTGAATTCTTTCGACAGCTATAACTTCGAAGAATATAATCATGCTGATGGGGTTATCAATGCAACAATCACCGATATTCAGCCTTGTGGCGACACTCTCTTCATCGCTACAGAAAAAGGTCTTTGTATCTATGATATGAAAAATAAGATTGCGACGAATTTCTTTGCTGAAGAAGATTCGCTCGTATTGCCAGATAACCATATTTTCTTCGTTACGAAACCTGTAAATCAAAGAATTATAATATGTACTAAAAACGGCACTTCCGTTTATGACTTAAGAACGAAAAGTTTTTATATACCAAAAATCAATAATTATTTCCCTGATTACGAAATACGACAGATAGAATATGTAGAGTCTGATGATTCGTGGTGGCTTGCTACCTCTGATGGATTGGTGAAATATCAAGATGAACATCAGTCGATAAAACATTTCCATTATATAAAAGATGTCGACGCTAGTTTGCCGAATAACAATCTGCGTTGTATGCATAAGATTGATGAAAAGAACATTATTATCGGAACAGCAAACGGATTATGCCTTCTTGATGTTGAGAATGAAAGTATAGAGAGAATAGACCTTAATGCATTGATGAATTATCAATCTACGAAAATTGAAGTGTCGAGGATAATTTCTTTTAACGCTGATGAAATAATGATCGCGACATATACTGACGGTCTGTATATCTATAATCATAAGAAAGGAACAGCAACGCATATTTCAAAATTCGACAGACGTAATGCTATCTCTGATAATTACATCTTCGACGTGTTTAAGGATGTGAATGGTTCTGTATGGGTCGCGACTTATGCCGGATTGAATCGTTTTGAAAACAATTTGGCGAATTTCTCTACGATAAGCCTTTTCCAGAGCGGATATATATTGTCTATCAATTATTTCTTGGAAATGAATAGTGAGGAATTTCTTGTCGGAACAGAATCAGGCATAAAGATTTTTAACATTAATGACCAATCAATAAAAGATTTCAAGACATATTTCGATTCGAAGGAAGATTATTTCGAGTCGCTTTATGTTTATAGCTTATATCTTGACCGCGATAGCTGTCTCTGGGTAGGAACACGTAATGATGGACTGTTTATTTACGATATAAAACATGATAAGGTAACGAATGTGGCTGAGGAATTTGAGATATCCAATCTAACTCATGCAGTCGTTCGTGGAATAGAATGCGATGACTATGATAACTTGTGGGTAGCTACAAATATCGGTTTATGCCGAATCGGCTTGAATGATAAGACTCATACGTTTTATACTGCTGAAAAGAAAAATAAAAAGTCGTTGCCATACGACGATTTGTTTGATTTGATGATTGTTGACGATGTCTTGTACATTACTACAGGCGACGGTTTGGCGGTGTATAGCTACGAAACAGACGATTTTACCAGATGTTACATACCAGATTCTCTTATGAAGGGCGACGTTGTCAACAATAACGCTCTTTTTGACATAGTTGATGGCGGTGACGGATGCTTCTATGTCGGTTCCTATTCCGGAGGAATGTTGGCATTCTATCCAGAGACAATGACATTTAAGACATCAAAGATAAATGAAAATATAGGGATGATGGTTTATGCTGTGATTCCTGATGAAAACGGATTCTTGTGGGCAAGTACAAGTAGGGGTATCATTAAATACAATCTGAAAAGCAAGAATATAACCATCTATGATAAAAGCGACGGATTGCAGGGTAATGAGTTTGTCCCTAACGCTTTCTTGAGAAGCAGTAAGGGTGTGCTCTTCTTCGGTGGTTTCAGTGGCTTTAACTATTTTAAACCTAAAGATATACAACTTGAGAGAAAGTCGCCTAAAGTTATAGTGACAAAATTGCAAACGCAGAATGGAACGAAATACCGTTATCTTAATCATGGTGATACTATTCATCTGACACATAAGGATAATTCTATAGAAATATCTTTTGCTACTCTTAACTTATTGAGAAAGAGTATGGTTAAATATCAATGTATGCTCGATAATTATGATAATGAATGGTCGTTGTATAATTCTGAGCATAGATATGTTGATTATAATAAATTATATCCAGGAACTTATGTGTTTAAACTGAAAGCGTCTAATGAAGTCAATATGTGGACAGAGAATCCGATGGAATTGACTATAATAATACATCCGGCATGGTATCAGGAAGCATGGTTCAAGATAATGGTGTTATTTGTGCTTTTGTTGACAGTTTACCTGATTTTCAGACATAGAACAAAGATTATCATACAGAAAAGGGAACAAAGAAGAAAGATAAATGAACTTGAGATGCAGATGGCGCAGTTGAAGCAAAAGACGCTGCAGTTGCAGATGAATCCTCATGTCATTTTTAATACGCTTAACAGCATACAACAATATATTATTGATAATGATATTGACAAGGCGGTGTGTTATCTGTCGAGTTTCTCTAAATTGATGAGAAGGATATTGAATAATTCCAATGAACGTTTTGTTCCATTATCGGATGAAATAGAAGCAGTTAGGCTGTATCTTGAATTAGAATCAATGCGCTTGGGAAATCGTTTTAGTTTCGAAATTAGTGTTGATGCAGATTTGGATGCTGCCAATATAGAAGTAGCTCCATTGATTATTCAGCCTTTTGTGGAAAATGCTATTATTCATGGGTTAGTGCCTAAGAAAGAGAATTGTATGCTGAATATTGCGCTTTCGAAGGTGGAGGATGGAAAACTGCTTTGTGTTGTTGAAGATAATGGCGTTGGCCGAAAGTATTCAGAGAAGATGAAACAGAAGTCGGGCTCGCATAAATCGTATGGAATGAGTATCACGCGTCGTCGTCTAGAAATGCTGAGCAGAATATCCAATGATGATTTTAGTGTTGAAATAGTTGACTTGCAAAATGACAGAGGTGAGCCGGCGGGAACACGTGTGAATATAGTTATAAGTTATTATGATTAATTAATATAAGGTATAAATATGATAAGGTGTGTTATTGTTGAAGACGAGGAAATGGCTCGTAAAGTTTTAAAATCGCTGCTAGCACAATATTGTCCAGATGTGATGGTATGTGCTGAAGCCGACGATATTACATCAGGACAGGAAATGATAGAGGCTTTTCGCCCTGATTTGGTGTTCTTGGATATAGAGATGCCAGGTGGTAGCGGTTTTAAATTGTTGAATAATATTAAAGACATTGATTTTGAAGTGGTTTTCATTACCGCATACGAACAGTTTGCAATAAAAGCCATCAGACACGACGCTCTTGACTATCTGCTGAAACCTGTGGATCCGAAAGAATTGGTTGCTGCTGTTGAGAAAGTTAAGGATGCGAAATATAAGAAAACGCTTAAGAAGCAATACGATAACTTGTTGAAGAATATTGATCCAGATCAACTGGTTGTTAAAAAGATAAGCATTTCAACTTCTGATAAAATACATTTGATAGAAGTTGACGATATAATCCGTTGTGAATCTGACAATTATTATACGATCATTTATTTTAAGGATGGAACAAGTCTGTTGGTTAGCAAAACATTAAAAGAAATGGAACAGAAATTAGAGGAATATGATTTTGTTCGTACCCATAAATCACATCTGGTTAATATGCGCTGCATAATGAACTTTATAAAAGATGAAATGATGGTGCTTCTTACCGATGGTGTCAAGGTTCCAGTTTCGAAGCGTAAAAAAGAGAAAATTTTGGAGGTTATAAACAGCTTATAAAGACAGATTTTAGAAACATTTGAGAAAATGTAAACGAAAGGTGAAATTTTAATAAAAACAAAAAATATTTACGATAAAATTAATATTTAATATGTTAAGAAACAACATGTTAATATATAGATGTATTGTGTATAGAAAAATATTTTTTCTTAATTGAACTTTTTCTTTCTTTCGTTTAAAATTTTATCGTATCTTTGAACTCCTTTTAACGAACAAATTGAGTAGTATAACATAAAATTTCAAGGTATGTTAAGAAAATTACTATTTACCCTTTGCATCATGCTGACATCGTGGTCGTTAGCATATGCGCAAGTCGGACGACTTCAAGGTGTTGTTGTCGACAAAGACACTGGTGAACCAATTCCATTTGCTAACATTATTTTGGAAAATGGCGGTACACAAGTTGGTGGTGCCAGTTCTGACTTTGATGGCAACTATGACATCAACCCTATCCCTCCGGGAACTTACGACTTGAAAGCAACCTTCGTTGGTTACAACACTTTCATCATGAAAGGTATTGTTATTCCAGCTAACAAGATTACTTTCCAAGACGTTTCTATGAGCATGCAATCAGAAATGTTGGATGCTGTTGAAATTGTAGACTACAAGGTGCCTTTGATTTCAAAGGATAACACATCTGGTGGTGCTACTATTACTGCGGAAGAAATCGCTAAGATGCCTCAACGTTCAGCATCTGCTGTAGCTGCGAGTGTCGGTGGCGTTTTCTCAAGTGACGGTGAAGCAGGTAACATGCGTGGTGCCCGTGACGGTGCTACTTACTACGTCGACGGCGTACGTGTTATCGGTTCTGCAACCGTACCTCAATCAGCTATCGACCAAGTTGAAGTCCTCTTGTCAGGTACTCCAGCGATGTATGGTGATGCTACAGGTGGTATCATCAACATGACAACAAAGGGTCCTTCTAGAACCTTTGGTGCTGGCGTTGAATTGGAAACTTCAGAAATGTTGGATAGCTACGGACATAACAGAGCTGGTCTCAATGTCCAAGGTCCATTAATCAAAGGTAAGAACAGTGAAACTGCTTTGTTAGGTTTCTTCTTATCTGGTGAATTCAACTACGACCGTGATGGCGCTTTGTCAGCTGTTGGCCATTACAAAGCTACTGACGAATGGTTAGAGTACATCCAAAACAATCCTATCCGTGTTTCTGGATCAGGTCAAGGTACTTACCTCAATGGTGAATACACAAGAATGGGTTCAATGGAGTACATTAAGAACTCACAAAACACATCAAGCTGGAGTACAAACATCGCTGGTAACATCAACGTTCGTACAAATGAAACTACCAACTTAACATTTGGTGGTACATTCAACCTCAGTAAGTACAATGCTTATAGCAGAAGCAGCGCTTACTTCAACTCAGCTAAAAATGCTGTAGGTAAAGACCAAACATGGCGTGTTTACGGTCGTTTCACTCAAAGATTCCCAACTCCACAAGAAAGCACATCTTTGATTAAGAACTTCTACTACAGCTTACAAGTTGACTACTCACGCTATAACAGCGAATATGGCGATCCAGACCATTGGAGCAATATTTGGGATTATGGTTACCTCGGTAAATATACTATCTACAAATCTCCTTCTTATGGTTACGCTGACTCAACAATCGCTGTACAAAATGCTGATGGTACAACATCACTCTATAGCGGTGTATGGGCAACAACATCATGGGATTATGATACATTGGTAAGCTTCGATGCTTCAGATCGTAACCCATTATTATCAAGATATACAACATCTTACTATGATTTGTATACAGATCCTCTCGGACATTATCAAAACTTCACAGACCTCCAACTTGGTGGTGCTCTCTTGAATGGTGATTCTCCATCAGCATTCTATGGTATGTACTCAGCTCCAGGTTCAATTCAATCAAACTACGGATATGGTGAAGTTGATAAATTCAATGTTAACCTCGCTGGCGCTATGACTATTGGTAACCACGAAATTAAATTAGGTTTCCAATACGAGCAACGTAACAACAGAAGCTACGGTATCAGCGGATACAGAATGTGGTATTTGATGAGAAACCTCGCTAACTTCCACATCCAACAGTTAGACATTGCAAATCCTGAAGTAGTAAGCTATGACGGTTTCGTTGATACAATCCGTTACTACAGAAGATATGACGAAGCATCACAATATCAATTCGACAAGAATCTCCGTGAAGCTTTAGGTCTTAATGTTGAAGGATTAGATTGGATTAACATCGACTCTTATGATTTCAATGATAACTCAATCCAATATTATGATAAAGATGGTAACATGCATACAGCAACATTAGCAAATGGTTTCGATATCAGCATGTTTACTCCAGATGAGTTGACACAAGACGGTACCTCATATGTTTCATACTACGGATACGATTATCAAGGTAACAAACTTAAAGGTCAACCAAGCTTCGAAGACTTCTTCACAGAAGTTGATGAAAACGGTAACTATACACGTCCTGTAGGTTCATTCCAACCTATCTATATGGCAGGTTACATCCAAGATAAATTTGCTTTCAAAGACCTTATCTTCAATATCGGTGTTCGTGTTGACCGTTTCGACGCTAACCAAAAAGTTTTGAAAGATCCTTATATCCTTTACGATTATAAGACTGTTGGTGACTTGGCAGATGCTAATGGCAACATTGAACTTCAAAATGGTTCTGTAGTTGACGTTCCAGATAACATCGGTGATGATTTCGCAGTTTATGTAAATAAAGTTGATGATATCTCAGCTATCGTTGGTTATCGTAACGATAACGTATGGTATGGTGCTGATGGTAAAGAAATCGCTGACCCTACAACATTAGACCAAGGTAGCGGTATCTCACCATGGCTCGTTGATCCAGAACAACGTAAAATCAACTCAGCTTCATTTGAAGATTATGACCCACAATGGAGTGTAATGCCTCGTATTTCATTCTCATTCCCAATCTCTGACGAAGCTTTGTTCTTTGCTCACTACGATGTTTTGACACAACGTCCAGGTAACAACTATACAAACATTTACAGTTACTACTACTTCGATCAAATCAGTGGTGCTATCAACAACCCATCGTTGAAACCATCTCAAACAATTGACTATGAACTTGGTTTTACACAAAAATTGACCAACTCATCATCAATGACAATCACTGGTTACTATCGTGAGTTACGTAATATGATTCAGTTGTATCGTTATACAGGTGCATATCCTAAAGATTATACATCATACAGCAACTTAGACTTTGGTACAGTTAAAGGTTTCACAGCATCATACGACTTACGTAGAACAGGTAACGTTCGTTTACGTGCAAGTTACACTTTACAATTTACCAATGCTACTGGTGCTAGCACAACAACAATGTCATCATTGATTGCAGCTGGTGTTCCTAACTTACGTTCAACATTCCCAATGCCTTGGGACCGTCGTCACCAATTTAATATTGTTCTTGACTATCGTTTCGGTGAAGGTAAAGATTACAATGGCCCAGTTACAAAACGTGAAAACAAAAAATCAATCCAATGGTTGGCTAACACAGGTGCTAGTTTGACTGTTAATGGTGGTTCAGGTACACCTTATACAGCAGCTAAGAACATTACATCACCTATTTCACCATCTACAAGTATCTTGGACGGTTCAATGTACGGTTCACGTCTTCCATGGTCATTCCGTTTTGACCTCCGCGTTGACAAAGACATTAACTTAAAACTTGGTGGTAAAGATGGTAAAGAAGGTCGTGCGGCTTATATGAATGTTTACTTCCAAGTCTTGAATCTCTTAAATTCAAAGAATATCATGGGTGTTTATCCAGCAACAGGTAACCCAAATGATGACGGTTATTTGTCAGCTCCTGAATTCCAACGTGAAATTCAAATCCAAAGAGATCCTCAAGCATATAGAGACTTATATAGCTTGTATGTAAATTACGCTGGTCATTATTCACAACCACGTCAAATTAGATTTGGTGTAATCTTTAACTTCTAAACAGAAATAAAAAATTACTGAAAATATGAAGACTATTGTTCGTTTATTAATTGTTGCGTTCCTCTTTGCGAATGTAACAGAAATGAGAGCCGAGAAGGTCAAGATGAATGACACAAAATCTCGCGCTATCAGAGGTACAACAGCTGGATGTTCTCCGTCTTCTACATTTGCTTGGTTGAATATCAACAATGCGAGAGTACGTGTTAATGCCGGTGGTGACATGTGGTGGGATCTCCCAGGTGGAACAGGAGCTAAATATTATATTCCTGCTAATGGTTCTGCAACATCATTATATGCTGGTTCTTTATGGATCGCTGGTCTCGACATCAACCAACAGTTGAAGTGTGCTGCTATCCGTTTCCGTCAAGTCGGTAACGACTTCTGGACAGGCCCTCTTACTATAGATGGTACAGCTTCTATCCTTCCAGAAACATGTATGGAATACGATAAAATGTATACTATCACAAGAGCTGAAGTTGATGAATTCTTGGCAAATTGTGACCCAGAAACAGGACGTCCTAATACATCAAATGGTTATCAAATCCCTACATCTATTACTAACTGGCCAGCTCATGGTGATGAAACTAGAGGTATGAGCTATTACTTGGCTCCATTCTTCGATAGAGATAATGATGGTGATTATGATCCTGAAAATGGTGACTACCCATATTATGATATCGATAATGAACTCTGTCATACACAAATCCCTACAAAGGATGAGGAAATCGAAGGTTCAATTAAAGGATCTATCTTAGCTGACCAAGTTATTAAAGGTGACCAAACAATTTGGTGGGTATTTAATGATAAAGGTAATGCTCACACTGAAACAGGTGGTTCTGCAATCGGTATGGAAATTAGAGCTCAAGCTTTTGCTTTCGCTACTAATGACGAAATTAATAACATGACTTTCTATAGTTATGAAATTATTAACCGTTCAACTTATACCTTAACTAATACTTATTTCTCACCATGGACAGACGTTGACCTTGGTTATTCAAAAGACGACTTCGTAGGTTGCGACGTTACACGTGGTTTAGGTTATGGTTATAATGGTTCTAACAACGATGGTAATGGTGAACCAGAATCATACGGTGCTAACCCTCCTGCAGTTGGTGTTGACTTCTTCCAAGGTCCATATTTGGATCCAGACGGAATTGACAACCCTAAATACAATCCTGTAACAGGTGAAAACTGTGATGAAAGTATCAATGGTGTTAACTTTGGTAATGGTATAGTTGATGACGAACGTTTCGGTATGCGCCGTTTCGTTTACCACGATAATGACCAAACAGACCACGGTGACCCTGAAAAAGCTTCTGAATATTATAACTACCTTAGAGGTATTTGGAAGAATGGTGAAAAGATGCACTTCGGTGGTAACGCTTTCCCTGGTTCTCCTGGTGTTACAGATGTAACTTGTGACTTCATGTTCCCATACGATTCTGACCCATGTAACTGGGGTACTGGCGGTTTGCCAACAGGCTTCCCAGGTTATTGGAGTGAAGAAACAGGTAACAATGGTGAACCTAACAACCCAGCTGACCGTCGTTTCATGCAATCAGCAGGTCCTTTCACATTGAAACCAGGTGCTGTTAACTACATCACATTCGGTGTGCCATGGGCTCGTTCTTCAGCTGGTACAGCTTGGTCATCAGTAGAATTGTTACGCCGCGTTGACGATAAATGTCAATCAATGTTCGATAACTGTTTCGACGTTCTCGATGGCCCTGACGCTCCAGACCTCACATTCCGTGAACTCGACAGAAAACTCATCGTTTACATTTCTAACTCAGACAATTCAAATAACTATGGTGAGTCATATACTGAAGTCGATCCACAAATCTGTGGTCCACTCGCAACAGACTCATTACAACGTAACGACTCAACATATCGTTTCGAAGGTTATATCGTATACCAATTGGCTAATAAAGAAGTTAGTGTTGACGAACTTAATGATATCAACAAAGCTCGTATAGTATATCAATGCGACGTTAAGAATGATGTTTCAAAAATCGTTAACTACATTTACGATGATCAAATCCCAGGTTCAGTTCCTACTGTTATGGTTGATGGTAACAACGAAGGCGTTAAGAATACTTTCGTAATTACTCAAGATGAGTTTACAACAACAGGTGACGTTAACTTGATTAACCATAAGACATATTATTATATGGCTATTTCTTACGCTTACAACAACTATCAAGATTATGAAATCGACCCTAACAACCCTATGGCTTTGTTTGGTCAAAAGACTCCATATCTTGCAGGTCGTAAGAACATCAAGTTATACTCAGCAGTTCCTCACAAGACAGTTAACGGTACTGTAATTAACTCTAACTATGGTGACAAACCACAAATTACACGTTGGGTAGGTTTAGGTAACGGTGGTAACCAACTCGAACTTACAGACGAAACAGTTAACGAAATCTTGAGCAAGAGCCCAGCTAGTGAAACAAACGTATTCGGTAGCCCAGACTATCCAATCGCTTATCACCCAACATACAAAGCTGGTTATGGCCCTGTTGATATCAAGATCGTTGACCCATTGAATGTTGTTTCAACAGAATATGCAATTTGGTTTGAAGATTTCCATACAAAATATCAACAAAAAGTTACTGCTAACCCAGCAACAATTGGTGACTCATGCGGTAAACAAGTATTTAGATGGAAATTGAAAGACTTGAATACTGGTGAAATATTTGAATCAGATACAACATCAGACTTCCAATCAGAAAATATCTTCCTTGAAAGAGGTATTTCTGTTACAGTTCTTCAACCATGGAACATCGGACCACTTCAAGTAGGTACTTATCTTGATAATTCTAATTCAAATAACCAAAATCCACCAGTATGGAATGTACTTGCAACTAATAATGGTGTTATCACATCATCAGTAACATACGCTGACTCTTCAAATAGATGGTTGAGCGGTATCAGAGATGACGATAATATCACAACATCAGCTCTCAACTGGATTCGTTCAGGTAGTTATGGTAATACTGAAGAAGGTCAGTCAAACCAAAATGACTATGGTGTTGCTTCTACAACAGGTGGTGTAAGCAAAATATATGACCCAACAGAAGATTACGAAAAGATTGCCGAAGGTACATGGGCACCAATGATTTTGACTAACCATTATCACAATTCAGGTCAAAACGTACCAGGTCCTCTTTACAAATCTAACTGTAGAGTTGACTCTATCTTCAGAAAATTAGGTTCTATTGACATTGTATTAACATCAGATAAATCAAAATGGACACGTTGTCCAGTTATCGAAATGTGCGCTGACCAAAAATTATCAGAAGGTAATGTTCCTGCATTCTCATTACGTTATGCAGCTTCAGTTGATAAAGATGGTAATCCATGTACAGATATGAATATGGAGCCTAGCGACAATCCAGCAGATCCTAACTATATCTCAGCAAGAGGTATGAGCTGGTTCCCTGGTTATGCTATCGATGTTGAAACTGGTGCACGTCTTAATATGTGTTTCTCAGAAGACTCATATTATCCTGACTTGAATGGTCGTGATATGTTGTTCAATCCTCCAGCATTGAAGGAAACAACAGTATTGTCTTCACCATTAGCACAGATTTCAGATCCTGTATTATTCGACGCAGTTGACGGAACACCAGTAATGGGCGGTAAACACTTCGTCTATATATTCCCAATGAATGATGCTGGTGAATTAGGTTCTGGTTCAAATAAAGTATCTTACAAATCTCCTGCTTATGATGCTGGTGCATACATCTGCAATACATTAAAACGTATTGAAGATATCTCTACATCACAACAAGTACACTACATCACATTATGGGGACAACCATTGTGGGTAGGTATGCCAATGGCAGTTGAAGGCAGAGAATGGTTACAAGAAGGTAACCCTGTTAAGATTTCTGTACGCGTTGCTACACCTTATAGATCAGGCTACGGTGATATGCCACTTGATATCGAATCTGAAGAATTAGTTGATACAGAAGAACACAATGGCTTGTATCCATACTATACATTCTCAACAGAAGGTTGCGGTCCAACTGTTCAAGATCTTGAAAAAGGCCAAGAAGACCTCAATTTGATCACAGTTGTTCCTAACCCATACTACGCATTCTCAAGTTATGAAGACAACGCTCTTACACATACAGTTAAGATTGCTAACGTACCAGACAAGTGTGTTGTAACAATTTACACTGTTAACGGTGCTAAGATCCGTCAATTCAAGAAAGACTCTAGTGTTACTTCAATTGATTGGGACTTAACAAACCACGCAAACACACCAATCGCAAGTGGTTTCTACATTATCCATGTTAGAGATCTCGTAAACGGTGGTGAAAAGACAGTTAAATTCTACTGCGCAATGCGTCAAGTTGACTTAAATACATTCTAATTATTATGCGAAAAAAATTAAAAAGTACGATCATGAAAAAGTTATTTAAATCCATCGTTATAGTAAGCTTGACAATCTTAGTATTAGGATTAAGCAATACAGCATTCGCAGGTAATAAGGATAGAACAGGTCAAGCAGGTGCAACAGAATTGTTGATTAACCCATGGGCTTCTTCAGCAGGTTGGAGCAATGCAGGTATGTCATCAATTCACGGAGTCGAAGCTATGTGGGGTAACGTCGCTGGTATCACAGCAACAAACTCTATCGACTTAAACTTCTCATACGTTAATTGGTTAAAAGGTTCTGATGTTAATTCATATTCATTCGGTTTCCTCGCTCGTATTTCTGAATCAGTAGTCGGCGGTCTCTATGTTATGTCATTCAACCCTGGCGAAATTGAAAGAACTACAACAGAAAATCCTGATATGACATTAGGTACTTTCAAACCTACATTAATGAATATCAACGTAGCTGTAGCTAAATCATTCTCTAACAGTATTCACGCAGGTTTCGTTTTGAAGATCATCAGCGAAACAATTGCTGATATGCAAGGTTCTGGTTTCGCTCTCGATGCTGGTATCCAATACGTAACAGGTATCACTGATAATATTCACTTTGGTATCACTTTGAAAAACATCGGTACAACAATTAAATACAATGGTGATGGTCTTACCTTCAAGGCAAAACCAGATTCATTCTGGGGATCAGAACTTACAGTTATCCATCGTGCCGACCAATTCGAATTGCCAACACAGTTGAATATCGCTGCAGCTTATGACTTCAATTTCATCAATGGATACCGCCTCACAGCAGCTGGTAACTTCACTTCAAACTCATTCTCAAAAGACCAAGTTACATTGGGTCTCGAGTTCTCAATGAGAGATTACCTCATGCTCCGTGGTGCTTATACAATCGAAAATGGTATCTGGGGTGACATTGAAACAGAAGGTTGTACAAATGTTAACAATGGTTTGTCATTAGGTGCTTCAGTACAAGCTCCTCTTGGTGAAGAAATGAAAGTCTCTATCGACTATTCATACCAACACACACACCATTGGAATGGTACACATACAGTAGGCGCAAGAATTATTTTCTAAAGACTGACCTACATTACAAAATAATTTGTATCTTTGCATACAATTAAACAGGAAGGGCCCTTATCTCGGTAAGGGTCTCTTCTTTTTTTCTTAATTTAATAACCACATATTATGGCTGAAATTGAATATTTTACACAGGCTGGACTTCAGAAATTAAGAGACGAATTGGATCGTCTTATTCTAGAGGAACGTCCAAAAGTCGTTCAGGCAATTGCTGAAGCTCGTGATAAGGGAGATCTTTCAGAAAATGCCGAATATGATGCTGCTAAAGAAGCTCAACAACATCTTGAAATGAAGATAGTTGAACTTCAACAATTAATTATGAGCGCACGCGTGATCGATGAATCTAAAATGGATACATCTAAAGCTCTGCTTCTCTCAACAGTTAAAATTAAGAACTTGAAGACTAATGCTATTATGTCTTATACTCTCGTTCCAGAAAAAGAAGCTGACCTCAAAAATCATAAAATATCCGTTACTTCTCCAATCGCTAAAGGTCTCCTCGGTAAATCTGTAGGCGATCAAGTCGAAATACAAGTGCCAATAGGTAAAGTTACTTTTGAAATCATTGAAATAACTCGTTAACATTATGGCAAGCATTTTTTCAAGAATAATAAACGGTGAAATACCTTGTTACAAAATCGCTGAAAACGATAAATTCTTCGCTTTCCTAGATATCAATCCTTTGATGAAAGGTCACACCCTCGTTATTCCTAAAAAAGAAGTCGATTATATTTTCGATATCGAAGATAACGACCTCGGAGAAATGATGATATTCGCTAAACAAATAGCAAATAAAATTAAGGATGTTATTCCTTGTGTTAAAGTCGGTGTTGCAGTGATAGGTCTTGAAGTACCTCACGCTCATATTCACCTTGTACCAATGCAAAAAGAAGGTGACCTCGACTTCAAACGCCCTAAACTCCAGCTTTCTCAAGAAGAATTCTTGGAATTACAAAAACAATTGGCGTTTTAATACAGAATTCATAAAATAAGAAACTCAAAAACTCAGAATTATAAATTAAACATTCTGGGTTTTTGAGTTTTTTTATGCTTATAAAGTGAAACCAATACTTAATTTAAAAGTGAAATTGTCAAAGACCTTGTCAAAAGAATATGGTCCGTAACGATAAAAAATGCCTAATCCTAATTTGCTGAATGCGCTTTTGATTATGTTGTCCACAATTAATCCGCTTTCGTAATATCCCTTGCTTAAATCTTTTAAATCGTAGTTGTTGCCATTGCATAAATCACCCCAGGCAATGTTGGTGACAAATATCAACTCAGGATGAAATTTCTTAAAATCTATTAACAGATTTCTGAAGTTATGTGAGAAGAATAATGCTGCGAATCTGTCACAGAAAAACTCGTCAGGAAGCATTGTGTTGAAATTGTCGGTGCTGTATAATTCCAATTTGCCGTATCTGCTTCCAAAAACGTTGAATAAATCTGTAATAGGAGCGATACCGTTGATATATCCCAATTGTGTAGTAATAGTGGTGGTGCCGATATATCGTGTCTCTTTGGTGCCTTTAAATTGAAATTCCACTTTGTCGAAGTCGTATGGACTTCCAAATATATCCTTTAAGTTTTTCTGATATGAAACCCAGATGACAGGATTCGGAATGCCTTCAGTTCTCAGTTTGTTGTCATTCCTAATAAACTTCTCGTTAAATGCTATCCTCAATATAAAATCCAAAGTGCTTAGTCTGTATGTCGCAGTCTCTTCCCAATTAAAAGGTGTCTTGTCGGCGACTTCAAAGTTGACGAAACCTTTGAGGTATTTGTTAAAATATGTTGAATAATTGACAGCAGCAGTGTTATTCAAAGATGTAGCATTGACATAAAAGAGTTTGTAATCACTAGGGTCGAAGATATTAATCTTACTTTCGAAGCCATAATCTCCTAATCTCTCGAATTTATGTTCGGCGGAAAACTTCAGTTTCATGTCTCTTGAACTTGATAAATTAATGTCCAAATTGCCGCCATAATTGAATTCTTTTGCTTTAAACCAATAGTTGCCGAATCCGCCTATTGAAAAATATTTGGAGACCTTGTCGTTGGTTCTCAATCCTAATCCGAGCATAAAGCCATTGCCGATGTTATAATCGATAATATCATCGAATTTGATATTGATGAAACCAATAGGAATTTCGTTTTCCATTAGATGATTTATCGATTCATAGACCTTGTCGAAGTTGAAGTTCATTTCTTTGAAAGCGTCTTCTACATATTTGTAAGTGGCTTCCAAGCGTTCCTCGTCAAGTTTTTCATAACGATAATATTTGATTACATCGTCGGGGTTTTCTACGTTTTCACTGACTGAATAATCGCTTATATCGAAAATCTTTTTATCGATTTCCTTGTCTATTTCTATCTCGCTTATATAACTTTTGCCGATTCCGTGAATGATACCGTCAGTGCTGGCATCGACGGCGCCTTCTAAAACGATTTTTAAGTTGGTGTTAAGTTGTTTTGGGAACCATACTCCATCAACTTTTTCATATAATTGCTGAATATCGATGTTGAAAAATTCTTGCTTTGTAGGAGCAGCCTTTATGTTTTGTATAGCCCAATTGTCAGAATTGATTGTCATTGTGCCTCTCAAAGAATTGAAAGTCGTGTTCTTGTAAGGTGCAAACGCAATGGTGAAAATACTATCGTTTCCTTCTGTCTTGAATGCGTCTTCTAGAAAGAAGATGTATTTGTTCTTGCTGCCTTTGCTTATAGGATTGACATATTTCTTGCTGTTTATCGTGACTAAGTCATCTTGAAAACCAATGCTTTGGATGTTTTCCAAAAGATAAACTCCGTTAGAATTGTTTAGTCCGGATACCTTTTTGGCAAGGATAATCTTTTTGTTTTTATTTGGTTTTTGATAATATTGTTCTGAGACGGTTTCCATCGCCATAAGGTCGTTGTTGCGGAATTCCTCAAACGCCATGTCGCCGGCTGGCAGGTTGGTAGTGTCAATTGCAAAAATCATATAGTCATACATCTTATAATGATATGAATTTAGATTTTTGGTGTTGTTGGAATCTCTATATTTGAAGACGCTGTCGATGATTCTGTTAGCGGGATTTTTACTTCCATCAATCACCACTTCCGACAATTCGATGCTTTGTGGTTTTAGTCTTACGGAAATATTATTTTCACCTTCAACGATATCTATTTTTTTCTTTTCATAACCGACGAAAGAAAATGTGAGATTTTTTATTTCTTCTTTACTATTGATGCTGAAATTTCCGTCGATGTCGGATGTCGTGCCGAGAGTTCCGTTTTCATTGACGACGATATTCACGAAAGCCAATTTATCTTTAGAAACCTCATCAGTAACAATGCCACTGATTAAATTCTGACCGATTAAACATAAATTTAATGTCGAGAGAAGAAATGATAATATGAAGAGTTTTTTCATACTTTAAACTATTAAGTGAGAGACGCATCAATGTTTGTTTAATTTTATGGAATCATTGATACATCTCTACTTTGTTGATTTATTAGACGCCACAAGGGTGACGTCTCTACAATAACTCCTAATTCCTAATTTCTCATTATTCTTATGTCTCTCTTTATCGCGATTTGTCTTTTTCTCCAGGTTGTTTTTCAATGCTTCGGTGAGGTTGACGCCGGTCTGATTAGCGAGACATATAAGCACGAACAATACGTCCGCCATTTCGTCAGCGAGATTATATTGTTTGTCGGATTCTTTGAAAGACTGTTCACCGTATTTTCTTGCTATGATTCTTGCCAATTCTCCAACTTCTTCGGTGAGCAATGCCATGTTTGTCAGTTCGTTGAAATAACGTACTCCGAGAGTGTTGATCCATTCGTCAACTATTTTTTGAGCTTCATCTATAGTCATAATCATATTTTTTACAAAGTTATAAAAATCAGAAAATCTAAGTCTCGGAAAGTCCGAAAAAAAACTTACATTTGCAAAAAATATAAGACGTGGAAAATACTTTTACTTTAGTTGCAAAAACATTACCAGGTTTTGAAGAACTCCTGGCAGAAGAATTAGCTGCTTTAGGCGCAGAAAATATCAATGTATTATATCGTGCTGTAAGTTTCGATGCTGACAAGGCATTGATGTACAAAGCTAACTATTGTCTTCGTACAGCGTTGAGAATCTTAAAGCCGGTTCAGACTTTCGTGGCTCGTAACGAGTTGATGTTATACAAAAAGATTTTCGAGATCAAGTGGCATGAGATTTTCGGCATTGAAGAGACTTTCGCCATCGATGCTGTTGTAAGCGGTAATTATTTCACACACTCACAATATGCAGCTCTTAAGGTGAAAGACGCCATCGCTGATGAATTCAGACAGAAATATGGCGCACGTCCTTCTGTTGACACTGAAAATCCTGATTTGAGAATCAACCTTCATATTGAAAACGAAAAGGTGACACTTTCTTTCGACAGTTCAGGCGACTCTTTGCACAAGAGAGGATATCGTAAGGCAGTTGACAAAGCTCCTATGAACGAGGTGCTCGCCGCTGGTCTTATCAAGTTGACCGGATGGAATGGCGACAAGAACTTCGTCGACTGCATGTGCGGTTCTGCTACTATTCCTATCGAGGCAGCGATGGCAGCAATGAAAATACCTGCTGGTTATTTCAGAGAAAACTACGGATTCATGAAATGGCATGACTTTGATGAAAAGTTATGGAAAGAAATCAGACAAGCTGCTGACGATGAAATATGCGACTGCGATTATGAAATAATGGCGTCAGACCATTCAGCGAAAGCTGTTCAAATCGCTAAGTCTAACATCCAAGGCGCTCACCTTTCACACGACATCACTCTCCTTCAACAGGATATGTTCGAAATGACACCTCCAGAAGCACCTGGTATCTTGCTTATCAACCCTCCTTATGGCGAACGTCTCGAAGAAAAAGATATAGTAAATCTTTATAAGAGCATTGGCAATACTTTGAAACGTAACTTCAAAGGTTATGAGGCATGGGTCATCAGCAGCAATATTGAAGTGCTGAAACTCATAGGCTTGAAACCATCTAAGAAGATAGAGGTTTATAATGGTTCGTTAGATTGCCGTTTCTATAAATTCGAAATCTTTGACGGCTCATATAAAGATATGAAAATTAAGAAAGCAGAAAATAATAAAGAATAATTATGAAACGAATCCTGACCTTTTTGATTTGTCTGTCATTGTTTTCTTGTAAAGATGACATCAGTTTCAATCCAATGTCTAACTTCCCTGACGAGAAAACTGTCGCTCTCGATATGGATTTGCGTAATGTCGTTAACGAAGGCATCGTAATCCCGTCCGACAATCAATGTGAATCAGGATTCGCTTTTACTTTCAACGCTAAGAAGGGTCAGTATTACAAGATTTATTATCAGAATGAGTCATATAAATTTGGTGATAACGACTCTTTGAGCAATGAGAATTTCTATGGAAGTTGGGAAGATGTCAGTGTCGGTTTCAAGAAAGTTGAAGAGAGCGGCATGGTGACAGATTATCTCCGTATTGTAGGTAATCCTCGTGATGAGAAGAAATATTATGGCGCCGATATGACAAAGAACAACTTCAATAAAGAAGCTGTCGATAATGTCATTGGAGCGATAAAGAACACTCCGGAATGGTTTGCTTCTGTAAAAGAAAAAGCTATTAACAACGGAAAGGATCTCGACGAGCAGTTGTATCTCGATGCTATCTGGATTATCAACGACAACAAAAACCGAGGCGACGTCAACAACAGATTCAAACGTAACCCACGCGTGGGCGAATATTCTTTTATGCTCGTCGTATGCGACGAAGACGCCTTGAACCAAATTCCTGATTATATCAAAAACATCAGTCTTACAGATGAAAACGGTGCGTTCGTAAATCCTTATTCATATTTCTCAAAAAACAAGAACAAGGAAATCGAAGTCGTTGTGAGCGACAAACGTCTGAAGACACGTGCCGTCATAACTCCAGAATACGGCGTTTTCTTGGATGAGACACAGATAAAGACCAACGATTATACTGTAGATAATTCTAATCCTAGATGCAGCAACTCGGAAGAGATGTATTCCAATGCTTTGTACAAGCAGTTCTTGAGTCATGTTAGTCAGCAATATACATTGAGAAACATTCCTCTTATCAAGGACGTCGTCTCTGACGAAGAACCATATACTATGAAGGAATATGAAGAGGCGAGAAGCAGATACGACAGCGCTCAGCTTCAGTATAATTATCCTTTCGTGACTGATTGTCTCGGCAGCACGGTGAAACTCAACGACGATAATAGCATCTCGCTGATAAATCCAGGCAATGACGATTTGAATAATCTTCAGAAAGAATCTACTGGCATCATGACGAGAGTAGGTTTCACTTACGGAAAATTCCGTGGCAAGATAAAGTTCCCTGTCATGCTTAATGAAGAGAATATCTGGAACGGATTGACTTACGCTTTCTGGCTGATATATCAGGACGAGCATCCTTGGAACAACAGAAGGACAAGCACAGCAGGAGGCGGATACATCGACAAAAACGACGACTCGGAAAACCCAGTGAGACGCCACGACTATCATTATTCAGAGATAGATATCGAGATAGTGAAGGCATCTAGATATTGGCCTGATTTCTATTACACAGAAAATGAAGACATAGCGACAGAAAATCCTATGAACAACAACGAGATTATGTATTGCTGCACCAATTGGGACCTGGCGACGAGAGAACCTGTTAAGTTTGCATCTGGAATCAATAAGATACCATATAAGAGCAATACATACGAAGCGATGCGCTGGTACGACCTGTACAAGGCGTTGACAATAAAATCACCTATCAGCAATGAATTCTTCAAGGAAGACTATTATTATTACGAGATAGAATGGCGTCCTAATGAGATAATATGGCGCGTCGGACCATCGGAAGACAAGATGCAGCTTGTAGGATATATGAACGATGAATACACAGCCATACCTAACAACCAGATGTTGTGCATAGTGACACAGGAATATCATTATTCAGAATGGTGGCCACCAATCGTCTTTGAACAAGGATTGATTCCATATAACAAAAGCGACATAGAAGGAAGGGTTTATGAGATTGTGATAGAATGATTGTTTGTTCTATGAGAATAATTCTAGTTTTTATATTGTTTCTTTTTTTAGGTCAACAGACAACAGTCAACAGACAACTGACTTTGTGCACGGTGCCTGAGCCTGTCGAAGGCACAACTCTCGGCGCTTTTTGAATTGAAAACTGAAAATGGAAAATTGAAAATTAATTTTCAGTTTTCAGTTTTCAATTTTCAATTCTTCCTCTGCTTCACTACCCATTTGGCGTCGCCGAGGATGACGTCTTCTAGAGGCTTGCCTTTCTTGGCAGCCTTTTCTTTTAGGTATTCCATCATCTTAGGGTTGTTTCGCCATTCCTTGACAAGTTGTTCCACGTCGTAGTTGAAGAGAGCTTCTTCATCAAGAACTGCCGCCTCTTTAATCAAAGTGTCGTTGTTGAGTATGTTGCCGACTTCTATGTCGTATGCTTCGTCAAGAGTGATGTCGTTTGTTATGGAATATGATCTTATCTTTTCTGACCATTCCTTGTCTTCTTCTATCTCTATTCTCATCAAGGCTCTCTCGACTTTCTCTCTGTCGTGGTTTGTGGTGCTGTCGGTCACGCCGAAGTCTGCCAATGTTTGTTCCAGGAAGTCGAAAGTCGCCTTATGCCATTGATGTCCGCATGAGTAGAAGACGACATAGTCGCTTTTCAGTATGCTGACGAGACTGTTGATGTTTTCTTTTTTGGTCTGTTTGAGGTCGAATCCTTTATGTACGGTGGAGTTGTAATACCATATCTCCATATCGCTCAGCATGTCTTTCAGAGGCATTTCTTTTGTAATCGACCAGATGAAAGAGTCGCCGACGAATAAGATGCGAGGTTTCTTTTTGTTGACGGTATCGACGGTGATGTCGAGTTCGTAGTTGTAGTTTTTCTTTATGATAGGGAAGAGCAAGTTGAGCACTTTCTCGTCCCATGTAGGTTTCTTGTCGGTCTGTCGAGCATAACCGTATTTCACTTGAGGCATGCCGAAGTCGTTGAGGCTGTTGAGGTATCTGAACAAGGAGTCGCATCCATATACCGAGCTGACGCCCCAGTGGCTGTCGATGGTGTGCATCACAGGATGTGACAAGGTGTCGCGCATTGCGGTGAACCATTTTGTCATTTCAATATTAGGGAAACCAAACTCGGTGAAGCGTTGGTCGTAATATTCGAAGGCTCTCAGCGGTTTTCTCCATTGGCTTGTGTCGGGGAGATATTCCGGATATATGAAAGGTTTGTCGGGAGCCATGAATGTCATGAACTCGATGCCGTATTCTTTTAATATCTCACGAAGCTGCAGCATCATGGCGATGTTTTTCTCGTAGCATTCTATCGCTTTCTCTTTGGTCTTGAAGACACCTTGGAACTCATTGCCTTTATAGTCGCGGATGCCTTCGAAGTAATAGAACCAGTTGTCTTTTCCTCTTACGAAAGATTTGTTGTATGTCTTGTTGAAGAAAGTCCATACATATTGGTTGTACCAGCGGATAGCGATCTCCCTGAATCCGAAGTTCTCTGCGATATATTTCTCAAGTTGTGACTGATATTTTCCGTTGTAGAAAGTCTCCATCTCAAGTTCAGGGAATTCGGTCTTGTAAGTCACGCCGTAGAGAGGTCTGACATTAAGCTTGACTTTCTCCTGAATCATAGGGAGAAACAGGAAAAACATCAATATTCCAAACAATATGTGATATATGTATTTCTTCATCAGTTTATTTCTGCTTGTTTTGTTCTTGTCTTATGACCCATCTTGCATCTTCATAGATGACAGTCTCGAAGTCCTTGCCTTTGTCTTTCGCTTTTTTCTCGAGGTAATCAACCATAGTTACGTCGCCTCTCCATTTCTTCACGAGATTATTGACTTTAGCATTGAAGATAGTTTCTTCTGTCACGTCGGTGAAGTCACGGAGCAAAGGTTTGTCTTTTAATATGTTATAAGCTTCTATGTCGTAAATTTCATCGATGTTCTTACCTTGTATGGATGCCTGTATCTTAAGAGCTTCAACCCAATTCTTGTCTTCTTCTATGATATTGACGGTCTGTGCTATCATGATTTTCTCTTCGTTACGAATCAGCGGTTTCTCGATATTTTCTATTCCTTTTACGAGATAAGGTTCGCTGAGTATTTTATTTCTTGCCTTTTCTTTTGATATGTTAAGGCTGTCGGCGATTCTTTGTGTCTCGCTTTCCATGAGGCTGTCGGACACACATAATGCTAGGAGCGCTTGTTCTGCAAAGTCGTAAGTGGCTTTGTACCATTGATGTCCTGATGAATAGAACACGACATAGTCGGCGCGCATGATGCTTCTCAGAATATTGACGTCTTTTCTTTTTGAATGTATCAGGTCGAATCCTTTGAAGACGTCGTCTTCATAAAACCACACTTCAACATCTTCCAGTATGTCTCTCCATGGCAGTTGTTCGTGCAGCGCCCATATGAAAGAGTCTCCAACGAATAAGACCTTAGGCTTGTTGCAGTTCTCGTCACATTCTACTTCTACGTCGAGTTTATAGTCGATGTTTTTGTTTCTTACTGGGAAAAGAAGATTTAACGAAGCCTCGTCGTTTTGAACCTTAAGGTCGTAAGGCTCAGGTTTGCCGTATTTTATCTTAGGGATGCCGAAGTCGTTGAGGCTATTCATGAATCTGAAGAGAGAGTCGAAGCCATAGACCGCTGTGAACTGCCAGTGATTATCCATCTTAGGGAAGACAGGATAATCGAAGGTGTCTCTCATATTTCTGTACCAGCTGGTCATCTCGATGTTGGGGAAATTCATGTCGGCGAGCGCCTTGGAATAATATTCCAGTGAGTTGACAGTTGTTGTGTCTTTCTCTTCTTTGGGGAGGAATTCAGGATATACGTAAACTTTGCTTGGTGCCATAAAAGAAAGGAACTCAATGCCGTAGTCTTTTAATATGTTTCTTATCTGGCACATCATGGTAGTGCTTTTGTCGAAATAGTCTTTGGCTTTCTCGGCAGTGCTGAATGCGCTGTATTGTTCAGTGCCGTAATAATCTTTGACGGCGCCGAAGTAATAAAGCCAGTTATCTTCTCCAGGCACGAGGAATTTTATATATGTCTTGTTGAAAAAAGACCACACATATTGATTATAAATACGGATGACATCTTCTCTGAATCCGAAGTTCTCCGATACATATTTCTCTAGCTGTGCTTGATATTTTCCTTCGTAATATGACTTGTATGTCAGTTCAGGTTTTTCTGTCTTTTCTGTAAAACCTTTGAGCGGATTGATTTTGACAATATCAAATTGCTCTTGGAGCAGAGGCAGCCAGAGAAACGTCAATAATATTGCGAAGAGTATTATATGTATTCTTTTGTCTTTCATTAGAATCTGAAGTAAATGAATGGACTGAAACCTGTTGCGTTAAGAGCGCCTAAGCAGAAGATGAATCCGAATAATGATAATACGAAAGCGATGATATGTTGCTTCTTGTTGTATTCTGTGAAATACACTTTCTCTTGCCATCTCAATCCGAACTTGCTGAGAGTGATGAAAGAGAAGAATGCTGCGATGAGCATTGTGGTGTAGAAATGAGGGTTGTCGGAGAAGTGGAAAGGCACGAAGTCGAAGGCGAACAGACGTTTGATGAAGAGCCACGACAAGTCGATTCTCTCGATACGGAAGAAGCATCGTGTCAGGACGACGATAGCGAATGTTATTATTACGGAAGGTATTCTTCCTAGTTTGTTCATCCATTTGACGAGGAAGAGTTTGTCGGCACAGATGAAGATACCTTGCAGTGCGCCGTATATCACGAAGTTCCATGCAGCGCCGTGCCACAATCCGGAGACGAGGAAGCAGAACCAGAGGTTAAAATATTTTCTTGCTTCAGTCTTGACGCGGCTGCCGCCCAGTGGGAAGTAAAGATAATTCTTGATGAAGACGCTGAAGGTCTGATGCCATCTGCGCCAGAATTCTGATATTGATGTCGAGACGTAAGGGTTGTCGAAGTTCTCCGGGAAACGGAATCCGAGCATCCTGCCCAAGCCTATTGCCATATCTGAATAACCGGCAAAGTCGAAATAAATCTGGAAGGTGAAAGCGAGTATCACTATCCAT
Source organism: Bacteroidales bacterium (assembly GCA_045655965.1). Lineage (GTDB taxonomy): Bacteria > Bacteroidota > Bacteroidia > Bacteroidales > F082 > Limimorpha. The sequence continues at coordinate 27,180 of JAZOQH010000014.1, forward strand.
GCTGTCGTTGAATCCAGGTTGGCTATCTTGCTTGCGATGTCGCTGAGCTGTGCGGAAGTGAGTACGTCGTAGTTGGAAGGACCTAACACTTTATCCACTTGATAACCTATCACGTCGGCGATTAAAATTTTCTTTGAGAGACCTAATACGAAACGGTAGAAACCATGGAGACGGTCTGTCATCAGTGACTCACGTTCTCTGATTTGGTCGGCGATGTCGCAGTAACGGATGATAGGACCAGCGACAAGTTGAGGGAACATGGTGATATACAACATATAATCGCTGAGGCGTTTCATCGGTTCGTTGATGCCGCGGTAAGTGTCGAGAGTGTAAGTGACGCTTTGGAATGAGAAGAACGATATACCGATAGGGAGCAGAATCTGCATCCATTCGACAGGTTCGCGACCGAAGAGACCTGCGATGAAGTTGAAGTTCTGCATGGTGAAGTTGCCGTATTTGTAGTAGAAGAGAAGTCCGATGCTGATGGTGATGGATATTCCGCAGAGTATTTTCTTGGTGAGCGGTTTTTCTGACCGGTGCATATATTTAACCAGATAGAAATTGGCGATGTTTGACACTATGAGTTGAATCACGAACTCGGGAGCTCCGTATGCATAGAAAATGAACGAAGCCAGAAGGAGAGTGTAATTACGGAATTTCTTCGGTGTGATGAAATATAATGCTAGAAAAATAGGGAAGAAATAGAGTAAAAAAACGTTGCTGCTGAATACCATTGCTAATTATTTTTAACGTATGCAAAGATATTAAAATAACCTTAACGATTGTGTTCGTCGAGGTATATTTCACATATATATTTAATACTTTTATCAATAGGTGTAAACTGGAAGTTTAACTCTTTGATAATCTTAGCTGAAGAGTATGAATATATTCTTGTTGCAGTTCTTGCCGTCTCTTTGGTGATGAGCGGTTTCTTGCCTTGAAGTTTTCCCATTATCCAGAATAGACGCCATGCTATCTCGCTGAGAACCTTGCCCACTTTGAAATGAGGCGCTCTCACGCCGAAGTTTTCTGCCATGAGGTTGAAGAGCTCTTGGTATGAGATAAGAGCGCCGTTGAGACAGTAGCGCTGCCCGAACTTGTTGTTGTCCATCAGTGTCATCATGGCGCGGACTACGTCTTTCACATCGACGAAACCGTTGACGCCAGTGGTGTAGAACGGGAATCCTTTGGCGATGGTGGTGAACAGCTCGCAGCTGCTGGTGTTCCAGCGACCTGCTCCTAAGATGAGCGAAGGATTTACTATTGTAGCGTTGAGACCTTCAGCGATGCCTCTCCATACCTCCATCTCTGCTTCGTGCTTGGAGATGGAATAGACGCTGTTGTTCTTGGATTGTGTCCATGGCGATTCCTCGTCGATAGCTTCGCCTTCGAGGGCGCGTCCTAATGCGGCGATGGAACTGACGTGACAGAATTTCTTTACACCGCAGTGCAAAGCGGCGTTGACCATGTTCTTGGTTCCTTCCACATTGATGGTCATGACATTCTTTCTGTCGCTTGGGTCGAAAGATACGACGGCGGCACAGTGATATACTTCGTCAACATCTTTCATGGCATCCTCTAGGATGTCGTAGTCGGTGACATCGCCATAAACGAACTCTACGTTGTTGGGAATCTCATTGAATCCATAGCGTTTCAATACTCTGTTTAACAACGATAAATCGCTGTTCTTGCGACATAATAATTTTATTGAAAAAGTCTGTTGACTTTCGCCATTAGTCATTTGTCTTTTAACAAATTCAGCCACCAAATGCGAGCCTACCAATCCAGTGCATCCTGTAATGAAAACCATGATTTTATTTTTCTGCAAAGATAGGAAAAACTTCACCTATAAAATCTCTTAATTACTTCTCAAATTCCATAATTGCAGTTTCGTCGAGATTGTTTCCGGATTATCGTCTCTTTTTTATATCTTTGTATTCGAAAATGAAAATATTAACATTAAATTACATTACAATTATGAAGAGAACTTTTCTTACAATGATTTTTCTTAGTCTGTTTTTATTCGGTTGTAAACCAGATTCTGAACTTCCTACTGTAGTTACTCAGGAACTGTCGGAAATCACAGCTAATTCTGTTAAAATATCATATGAGGTGACAGCCGATGGTGGAGCAGAAGTGACATCTAGCGGCGTTTGCTGGAGCACATCACAAAACCCTACAATTGACGATGCCAAAACAATTGATGGTAATGGAATTGGAAAATTTACTTCTCAACTCCATGATTTATTGCCTAGCACAACATATTATGTAAGGTCTTATGCTGTCAATAGTGTCGGTGTTTCTTACGGAGAAAAAATGGGATTTGTCACTTTAGCAGAAAATAACGGCGGTGACGACAACGACGGCGATGACAATGGAGGTGATGACAATGGAGGCGATGATAATGGTGGTGATGACAATGGAGGTGATGATAACGGAGGTGACGATAATGGAGGTGACGATAATGGTGGCGATGACAATGGCGGCGATGACAATGGCGGCGATGACAATGGCGGCGACGATAACGGTGGCGATGACAACGGCGGTGACGATAACGGCGGCGATGACAATGGTGGTGATGATAACGGCGGCGATGACAATGGTGAAAATGAAGTATTAGATATTACAGTAAACGGAGTGACATTCAATATGATATTAGTTAAGAGCGGCACTTTCAATATGGGTGCTCAAAAAGATGATCCTAATGCTCCTAACTACGATGAAGAAGCATGGAGCAGAGAAGCTCCTGTGCATCAAGTGACACTCTCTGACTATTATATCGCTGAGGCAGAAGTTACTCAAGAACTTTGGAAAGCAGTGATGGGTAGCAATCCTAGTCATTTCGAAGGCGATAAGAGACCAGTTGAGCAAACAACTTGGTACGACTGCCAAAACTTTATCAATGCTCTCAATCAATTGACAGGCTTGAATTTCAGATTCCCTACAGAAGCAGAATGGGAATTCGCTGCACGAGGCGGCAATGGATCACAAGGTTACAAATACAGCGGCAGCGATAATATCGATGAAATCGCTTGGTATTCTGCTGATGGCAAGAAGACTAGTGATGTTATGACTAAAGCTCCTAATGAATTGGGAATCTATGATATGAGCGGTAATGTTATGGAATGGTGTTCTGATGCTTTCGGCGATTACAGCAGTGAACCTCAAATTGATCCTACTGGCCCTAATGGTGTTGACCGCGTCGTTCGTGGCGGTTGCTGTCTCAGCACTGCAACATACTGCCGCATCGCACTTCGTAACTTCTTGCATCCAGGTGGAACAAGTTATGGCATAGGTATGCGCCTCGCTCTTAGCATGTAGTAAAAAACTTTTATATTATTTTTGTCATTTGGATTTTTTATTATCTTTGCGTTTCTAAATGAATTAAAACTTTACGTCTATGAAAAAGAATTTTGTAGAAGAATTGTACTGGCGCGGTATGCTTCACAGCATGACTCCGGGCACTGAAGAACAACTTGAAAAAGAAATGACAACAGGATATCTCGGTATTGACCCTACCGCAGATTCTCTTCATATAGGTCACCTCTGTGGTATTATGATGCTTCGCCATTTTCAACGTGCAGGTCACAAACCTCTCGCACTCCTCGGCGGCGCAACAGGTATGATCGGCGACCCTTCTGGAAAATCAGCAGAACGTGTTTTGCTTACAGATGAAATATTGAACTATAACCAAATGTGTATCAAGAAGCAACTTTCTAAGTTCTTGGACTTCGAAAGCGACGCTCCAAACAAAGCAGAACTCGTAAATAACTACGACTGGATGAGAAATTATTCATTCCTTAACTTCATCCGCGACATCGGTAAACATATCACTGTTAACTATATGATGGCAAAAGATAGCGTTAAGAAACGTTTCAGCGGCGAAGGCGAAGGTATGTCATTCACTGAGTTCAGTTACCAACTCGTTCAAGGTTACGACTTCTTGTACTTATATCAAAATAAGAAATGTAAACTCCAACTCGGTGGTTCAGACCAATGGGGTAATATCACAACAGGTACAGAATTGATTCGTCGCCGCCTCGGTGCTGACGAAACTGCTTACGCTCTTACATGCCCTCTCATCACTAAAGCTGACGGCGGTAAGTTCGGCAAGACAGAAAAAGGTAACATCTGGCTCGATCCTGCTAAGACATCACCATACGCATTCTATCAATTCTGGATGAACTGCTCAGACGATGACGCAGCTAAATACATCAAGATCTTCACATTGTTAAGCAAAGAAGAAATCGACGATCTCATCAAACGTCATGAAGCAGAACCACATCTCCGTGAACTTCAACGTACACTCGCTCGTGAAATCACTATAATGGTTCACTCAAAAGAAGATCTCGAAATTGCAGAAGAAGCAACACAAATACTCTTTGGAAAAGGTACATCAGAAGCTCTTCACAAATTCGATGAAGCAACATTGTTGAGCATCTTGGACGGCGTTCCTCAAGCTCATGTCGCTAAGTCTTCATTGGAAGCTGGCATGCCAATCGTTGATTTCCTCACACAGACAGAAGTGTTCTCTTCAAAAGGTGAAGCTCGCAAGATGTTACAAGGCAACGGCGTTTCTATCAATAAGGAAAAAGTTGCTGAAGCAGACGTCGTAAATAAAGAACATTTACTCAACGATAAATATATTCTCGTTCAAAAAGGAAAGAAAAACTATTATCTCATCATCGCTGACTAATAGAAATAGATAAGATCATGGAAACTTTCTTTTTGATATTGATTCCGGCATTGGTTATTATGGTTGTCGTATTCGTCGGTATCGGAATCAAAATGTTCGTGAAAAAAGACGGACAGTTTGAACGTAAATGCGCTCACTCCTTAGACCCAGATGCAAGATGTACTTGCGGCGGCAAAGGTGACGGAAGCTGTAAAAGAAAAGACCATGCCGATGACGAATCTCATACTCATTGATACGTCTCATAAGGCATAATATTAACACAAAAAGTGCTTCAGGAAAATTTTCTTGGAGCACTTTTTTTACTTGACATTTTAAATTATACTCCATACTTTTGTTTGATAAAATTATTCGACTATGAAAAAGCTTTTACTTTATTTATCAATGGTGTTAATGGTGTTTTTGGCATCTTGTTCATCATCAAAAAAAATGTCGACAACAGTTAAGGAATATGATGTCGAGACAATGGGTGTTGGCATAGATGGAACATATCTTATCAAAGTGACTGATTATTTCAGAACAACAGACGAGAGAGTTTATCTGGATGGCCTTAAAAAAGATGCAGTGCACTGTGTCATATACAGCGGGATACCTGCTGGTAATGGCTCGATAAAACAGCCGGCTCTCATGAATAAAGATACTCGCATAGAAGGTAACGAAGATGCGCTTAATAATTTCTTCGAACAGAAACTGTATAACAATTTTGTCAATTCTGTCGTCAATAGCTCTAAGAATATCGTCAAGATACAAGGTTCAAAAGACTATAAAATTAGCGTGACAATGTCGGTGAACAAAGACGAACTTCGCGAATATTTAATAGATAATAATATCATTAAACCATTAGATTATCTCTTTTAGATTATGAAAAGAATTTCTGCTTTCGTTTTGTTGCTGTTCGTTTCATTGACAAGTGTAGCGCAAGATACAATACAGCATGCTGTTTTTGGAAATAAGAAAAGAACAAATATGAACGCTACATATCATCGTAGCTCGTGGCATAATATTCTTATCTCTCATAAAGAACAAAAATATGCAGAGGAAATTTTATCGACATATTATGCACGTCCTCAAAGTGACAAGTTCAACGATCACTCTCTGGAAGTTGATGTCGTTACAGCGAAAGGAAAGAAATATGCTAAGAAAAAACTCATAGACACTTATGTCTTCGAAAGCGAGATCGCTAATGGATTGGTGGCAAAATGGTTCAACAGAAATGAAGCTACAGGCTATTGCGATATGAATCTTATCTATCGCAGAGGTCTGGAAGGCGCTACAACGGAACAGATTGAGACTTCTGAACTTGCAAAGCTTGGCAAGTCGATATTGATGGATTCTGGCACAGACCTTATCGGTAATACTTTCGTCTTGGTTCATGATGTCGTTTATATTGATAAAGGCGAGAGAAACCAGAAAGTGGCAAACGGATTCCGCGTTTTTGGAGAAATAATGGGTGCCGTGATGGAAACTGCTGCTGTTACCTCAGGCGATAGATCATACAATGATTTTGGAAGAAGCATAAATGATTTGTCAAAAAGCACTGCCGATATCGTCGATGACTTCGAAGGATTCCGCGTGAAAATACAAACACATCTCTATAGATTGAATTGGCAAGACGCCGATAATGAATATTTCTACGAAAACTATTATCTCGATTCTTCATATTATGACGAGGCAAAGTTCTTGTCATGGCAAGATGCTGACTATCAGTTATCGTATATAGGAAGTCAAGAGGTGGTGTGCGGTGAGACAGTCTTGGTTGGTAAATATGATTTGTCACAACTTATCAAGATTGTCGTTTATCGTACTATGGACGAATGTGTTGTGAAGCTTCAGAAAAACTATGAAGAATTCAAGATTAAAGAGCCTATTTATGAAATTGATGAAAACGGTAATGTCATCGCAAAGATAGGGCTTAAAGAAGGCGTTTCAGAAAAATCGAAATATGAAGTGCTCGAAAGAGTCGAGACAGAAGATGGAACGACAAAATATAAGAAAGTGGGAGAGGTGAAACCTGTTAAAGATATGATATGGGACAACCGTTATATGGCATTGGAAGATGGCGCTCCAAACTCTGATCTCGTCGGAACGACATTTAAAGTCACTAGCGGAAGAAACCTTTATCCAGGATTGTTGATAAGAGAAATTGAATTCTAATGAGAAAATTATTTTATACATTATTCTTGTGCTGTTTCTTGGTTAGTTGTAGCAATGTCAAGAAGCAGCATTTTATGGGAACTACACAAGGTTCATATTATTCAATAATTTATTTCGATGAGCAGAATCGTGACTTCAGTCGTGAGTTCGATTCTATATTTAAAGAGATAGAAGGCACGCTCTCTTTGTGGGATGAGAATTCCATTATAAGAAGAGTGAATCGTAATGACACGACAGTCGTTTTGAATCAGATTTTCATCGATAACTTCAACTATGCGATGAGAGCTGCTGAACTCTCAGACGGCTACTTCGACCCGACGGTAGGACCGCTCGTACAGGCATGGGGGTTTCATTATAAAGAAGGAATGGAGATGACACCAGAAATAGTTGATTCTCTTAAACAACTCGTTGGATACCGTAAAATCAAGATTGAAAACGGTAAGGTGATAAAGGAAAATCCTAATATGACATTGGATTTCAACGCCGTGGCTCAAGGATATACCACCGATATGATTGGAGAATTCCTCCTTTCAAAAAATGTCGATGATTTCTTGGTCGATGTGGGTGGCGAGATTCTCGCAAGAGGACGCAAACCTAATGGCGAACTCTGGAAGGTGGGAATAGAAAAACCAGCCGATAACAAAGACTCCGAGAGAATTGTACAGGAAATCGTTGAGTTGGATAACCGAAGCATCGTTACTTCCGGCAATTACAGAAAATATGTGGAACGTGGAGGAAAACGTTATTCTCACAGCTTGAATCCTAAAACAGGATATCCTGCAGAAAACAGGCTGCTGAGCGCGACAATTATTGCGGAAAATACAGCATGGGCAGATTGCCTCGCTTCAATCTGTATGTTAGTGGGATTGGAAAAAGCAATAGATATTATTTGTCCAATTCCAAGCATTGGTGTTGAGGCGTATTTCATTTATCTCGATGACAATGGAGAGGTGAAGACATCTAAACATGGTGAATATGGAACTTGGGTTGAAGAATTTCCAAATTTTTTGTATGAAAACATTTAGCATTATTTCACGTTATAATTATAATTTTGAATAATGTTATTTTTGAATAAAACAAAACAACAATGAAAAATAAAATCAGCGTTCTTAAAACTTTTGTCATTAGTCTTTTGTCATTAGTCTTTATAAATACATCTAATGCACAGCAGCTGCAATCTTATAACGACAAGAATTATACTGACAAAGTTCAGACTGTTCTTTTCCATCCTACTCTAGATTCTCTCGCCAAACCAATCATCTATCTTAACGATATGATGGGTATGCTGCATCTCCAGTTTGATGTGTTCTCCAACGACGCTCCTTATATGTATTATACTTTCATACATTGCAATAACGATTGGTCGCAGCAGTCTGACATACAGCAGATAGAATATCTCAATGGCTTTGATTCTGATGATATCGAGAATTATTCCTTCTCGCTTAACACAATGATTGATTATGTACATTTCGATCTCGTTTTCCCGACAGAGGACATGATGCCTAAAATATCAGGCAACTATCTTCTTGTGGTTTTTGAAAACGAACTTACACCTGAGAACATTTATTTCACACGTCGTTTCATGATTGTAGATGACAAGGCTAATTTCAATGTCAATATACCTCGTTATCCTTTCGACCTTAGCCTTGGCACTAACAACCAGCAGCTTGAGATAACTGCTTCATATCCTGATATTTTCAATTCGTTGGCATCGCAATATTCTAATGTCACTATTCAACAGAACGGCCGTTGGGATAATGCGGTAATGGGATTGAAGCCTACTTATGTATATCCCGATTATATCTCGTATGAAAATAATCCAAAGACGGTATTCAATTCTGGCAATCAATTCCGTAGATTTAATACGAGCGACTTGGATAATCGTCCGGAGCAGACTCGCACTGTGGAACTTTCGAAGGATTATTATATCGTTGAATTATATCCAAACAAGAAACGTAATACACAAGCTTATATCAGCGATCACGATTTGTTTGGCGGCAAGGTGATTTATCTCGAACGTCAGGACAGAGTCGCTGCAATAGAAGCGGATTATGTCATGGTGGAATTCTTCCTGGAATGGGAACCTGTGATGACAACGCAAGATGTCTATATCATGGGTGCGATAACAGACTGGAACTTTGATGAGAGAAATAAAATGACCTACGACTATGAACGTAGAGGCTACGCTATCAGCCTTTTGCTTAAGCAAGGCTACTACGATTACATTTATGCCGTGAAAGAAAGAGGCGAAGAAAAAGCAGATGTCACTCCTATAGCAGGTGACTTCTGGGAAACTTTGAACGAATATACAATCTATTTATATCTCTACGATCCTACACAAAATTACGATCAGTTGATTGGAGTTAAAACCGTTTTATCACATTAATATAATATGGCAGAGGAGAGAGTTACATTATTTGCGGAGATATTGTTGCCATTGCCTATCCCTGGCGCCTATACTTATCGTATTCCTTTTGAACTTAACGAAAGAGTGCATGTTGGACAACGTGCTGTGGTTCAGTTTGGTAAGACGAAGATAATGTCGGGATTGATGATTTCTCTCTCTAGCAATGTTCCTGATAGCACTAATATAAAATATATCATCGATATCCTCGACGATGATCCGGTTGTGAATGAGAATCAGCTGAAGCTATGGAACTGGATTTCATCGTATTATCTTTGTTATTTGGGAGAAGTCATGCAGGCAGCCTTGCCTTCGGCATTGAAACTGTCGAGCGAGTCGAAGATTTCTCTTGCAGAAGATTTCGTGCTCGATAGCGGGACTCTCAACGATAACGAATTTCTTATCGTGGAAGCTCTTCAGATTCAACCGCAACTTACTATAACAGAAGTAAGTAAGATAATAGGTTATAAGAAAGTCATGCCGTTGATAAAGACGATGATAGAAAAGAAAATCATCGTGATGCAGGAAGAACTTCAGCATAAATATAAGGCGAAATACGAACGTTATGTTCGACTCTCCAACACTTATCGTGATGATGCTGCTATGCATGAGTTGATGGATAGTCTCTCGAAACGAGCATACAAACAACTTGAGTTGTTGATGGCGTTTATGGTTCTAGGCGGCTCCGCTGATAATGACGTGCTGGCATCTGAACTTCTCAAGAAAGCCAATGCTTCAAGTAATATAATGTCGGCGATGGTTGACAAGGGCATCTTCGAGACATATCAGAAAAGAGTAAGTCGCTTGAAAGAATTCAAGGCACTCACCGATGTGGGTACCATCGTCTTTACCGAAAAACAACAGCAGGCATTCGATGAGATTCATAATGGTTTTGAAGAAGAGAAACCGGTTTTGCTGCACGGCGTGACGGCAAGTGGCAAGACTGAGATTTATATAAAGCTTATTCAAGAAGCAATAGATGAAGGTAAGCAAGTTCTTTACCTTCTTCCTGAAATTGCTTTGACGGAACAGATTATCAATAGATTAAAGAAATATTTCGGTGATAAGGTAGGTGTTTATCACTCGCGCTATGACAACAATGAACGTGTTGAGATATGGCAGCAGGTGATGAATTTCAGGAGTTCGGGAGTTCAGGAATTCAGGAATTCAGGGAAGGATGGGCGAGACTCAAAATATCAAATCATCATTGGTTCGCGTTCGTCGATATTCTTGCCTTTCAGTGATTTGGGATTGATAATCGTTGATGAGGAGCATGATAGTTCTTTCAAGCAGATTGATCCTGCGCCTCGTTATTCGGCTCGCGACCTCGCTGTCGTGATGTCTAAGATGTTCCACGCTCGCCTCCTCTTGGGTTCAGCGACTCCGTCGTTTGAATCGTATTATAACGCAAAACAGAATAAATATCATCTGGTTACGATAACGGAACGTTATGGAGGAGTGGAGATGCCTGAAATAATAGTCGATGACATGAGGATAGAGACACGTCGTAAGACTATGCAGGCTAACTTCGGCAAGGTGCTTATCGACACCATGAACCAGACACTTGAAGAAAAGAACCAAGTCATATTGTTCCAGAATCGTCGTGGTTTCTCCCTAAGAATAGAGTGCGACCATTGCAACTATATCCCTCAGTGTATCAACTGCGACGTAAGTCTTACTTATCATAAGAACCAGAATATACTGAAGTGTCATTATTGTGGTTATACCACTAGTGTGCCAACGGAATGTCCGTCGTGCAAGAGCACCGATTTGAAGATGCATGGCTTTGGTACGGAACGTATCGAGGATGATTTGAAAGTGGTCTTTCCTGAAGCAAACAGCGCTCGCCTCGACCTTGATACAACGCGGACAAAAAACAGCTATCAATATATTCTTGAGCAGTTCCAAAATAAAGAGACTGATATTCTAGTTGGAACACAGATGGTTACCAAAGGTCTTGACTTCGACTCTGTCAAGACTGTCGGCATACTCAATGCGGATAATATGCTTACGTTCCCCGATTTTAGGGCTTATGAGAGAAGTTTCCAGCTGATGGAGCAGGTTAGCGGCAGGGCAGGACGTAAAGGTGATAAAGGCAAGGTCATAATTCAGACTTATCAACCGCAGCATCAGGTGATTCAGAGTGTGATGTCGCACGATTTCGTGAGATTCTATGAAGAGCAGATGCCTGTGCGACGTCAGTTTAATTATCCTCCATACTCACGTCTTATCTTGATAAGATTGAAAGATATTGACAACGTGAAACTTAATAAGGCTGCGGAAGAACTGGCGCGTGCGTTCCGTTATGCGTTTAAGGAAAATGTACTAGGTCCGGAATATCCTGTCGTGTCAAGAGTGAAGAATCTTTATATCAAACAGATGATAATAAAGATTAACAAAGACTTGTATTCTAATAAGGTCAAGGATTTCATTAAAGATACCATAGAGAAATTCAAACATAACAACGACTTCAAATCCGTCAGAATACAGATTGACGTCGACCCAATATGATTCTAGAACTCTAGAATTTTAGAACTTTAGAACTTTAGAAGTTTTGATTTGGGGGTTTTAAATCAAGTTTTTCCCGTTTCAAATCTAATTATTGATATGTCGGCATTTAGTGCTGTTTACACTTTGTTGGTGGCATAAAATTTGTTAATTTTGCGGCATTGAAAATGAAATTATTTAACAGACTATTTACTTATATGAAAAAACACACATCATTATTTTTATTAGTTTTATCTTTGATATTTTCTATTAACATAAATGCATCAGAATTGGATGCCAATTCACCTCATGGTGCAGAAATAAAAGGTGTTGTTGTTGATAATGAGACTGACGGTCCGCTTGAATATGCTACCGTCAGTCTTTTTAATTCCCAAGATTCAACTCTTGTAACAGGTGTCATTACCGATATGCAAGGTGCGTTCACATTGAATGCAATGCCAGGAAAATATTATATTCTTGTGCAGTTTATGGGTTATCAGACAAATACTATTAACATCAATGTTAAAAACGTTAAGGAGATTATTTCTTTAGGAAGAATAGTAATGCTTACTGACTCTGCATTGCTCGATGAGGTTGAGGTCGTTGCAGAGAGAAGTACGATGACGATGACACTCGACAAGCGTGTTTTCAATGTAGGCAAGGACGTGAGCAGCACAGCAGGTAATGCGATAGAAGTGCTCGACAATATTCCTTCTGTGAATGTTGACGTTGAGGGTAATGTTAGCCTTCGTGGTGACAGCGGCGTCCAGATTTTAGTCGATGGCAAGGTCTCTGGACTTGCAGGTGTCAGCACACAAGACGCTCTTCGCAGTCTTCAAGCTGATATGATTGAGAGAATAGAGGTGGTTACAAATCCTTCAGTTCGTTACGATGCAGAAGGTACAGCAGGTATCATCAACATCGTTCTTAAGAAAGACAAGCGTAAAGGTTTCAACGCATCGGTCGATTTAAGAGGCGGCTTCCCAGTTCAATGGGGCGAGAAGTTCTTCAAGAAAGACTTCCCATTCCAAAGCGGCATCGGCGCAAGTCTTAACTACAGATTCAAGAAATTCAACGTGTTCGCCAACTATAACTTCAATTACAGAGATGACATCAGCGATGGTTATACCAAGACTGAATATTTTGATGGAACTTATGACCCTATATTGGGCAATCACGATGATGCTTATATGATAACAGAACAATACACTTATCGCAACCGTCATAGACAAGGTCATAACCTTCGTGGTGGATTCGACTATTATTTCACAGATAACGACATCCTTACCTTCAGTGCGATGATGCGTCAGTCGGAAGGCCATAATACTCCTGCGGTCACTTATTACGACAGTTTCCCATTTGAAGGATTGAATCAGTATTCGAGACGTACCGAAGACTGGTACAACAGCAGACCAATGAGCGAGTTCACTCTTTCATATGATAAATATTTTGGAACAAAAGATAATTCACTCAAGGCTTCTGTTCGTTATTTCTCAAACACGGATTCAGAATGGTCCGACATCGTTGATGCAGAATTCTTGACAGAAGAAGATTTGAATTCCAATATTCCTTTTGCGAGTGTCAATCAGTCGACCTCAGCTGTAGAAGATCAGCAGAACCTTCAGGCAACGGTAGATTTCGTACATCATTACGGACTTTCTGTAGTCGAACTCGGCGGTAAATATACAGGCAGATGGATAAATAATAATATGAGAGTGACAGAAAACGATTCTGTTCTTGAAGACTATACCCACGACTTCAATTACAACCAACAGGTGGCTGCTCTTTATGGTAGCTACGGAAGAGAGTTCGGACGTTTCTCAGGACAGATAGGCTTGCGTTCAGAATTTACACTCATCGATACTTATCTTAGAGGAACAAACAATGGAAGCAACCAACAATATCTTGACGTATTCCCAACAGGTCACCTCAATTATTCATTGACAGAAGTGGATCAGATTCAGGCAAGTTATGCTCGCCGCATACGTCGTCCATGGTACGGTCAGATGGCACCTTTCAATTCATTCAACGACGACCGTAATATCAGAACTGGTAACCCTGATTTAAGACCAATCTATACCGACAGCTATGAAATTTCATACCTCCGTTTCTGGGAAAGAGGCAATATCAACTTCACGACATATTATCGTCACAGCACAGATGTGATTCGTCATTTCACTACAGTAGTCGGCGACGTTTCTATCAGTCGTCCAGAAAACTTCGGCATCAGCGATGATTACGGTATTGAATTGGTGGGTTCTCTCGATATCTTCAAATGGTGGAACGTTAACGGTAGCATCAACTTCTTCAAGTCTAACACCGTCGGCGATTGGAACGGCAGACATTATGTCACAGACTCATATAACACATTTGCACGTCTCGTTGCTAAATTCAGATTGAAGAATGTATGTGACTTGCAGATTACAGGTAGATACATGGGCCCACGCGAAGAGCCTCTCGGTTATCGCGACGCAAACTATTGGTGCGACTTTGCAGCATCACGCGATGTATTTAACAAGAAAGGTACTATCTCTCTCAACATCCGCGACGTCTTTGGTAGCAGACAACACGGCGGCGAGTCCTGGGGCGACAACTTCTGGCAATACAGCGAGAGCACATGGAGCACAACAACTGTTACACTCAACTTCAACTACAGAATCAATCAACAACAAAACAAGAGAAGAATGCCTCAAGGTAATGGCGGCGGCGACGGTTTTGAAGGCGGCGAAGGCGGTGAAATGGAATATTAAAAACACCTAAAAATATTTCTAAGAGAGACGCATATTTGTGCGTCTCTTTTTATTACCTTTGCACCCCAAAACGAGAGAACGTAAATTCATTAAAAATTATTTATAAGTCGTTATTATCCAAAGTTTTTAGTCATGACTGAAACAGGTACAGTTAACAAAAAGGCTAAGAATAGCCGTAAATTTTCTGTTGATTTCAAGCCACGCTTGTTTTCAACATTAAAGAATTACAACAAACAAATGTTTGCTAAGGATGCAATGGCAGGTATCATCGTAGGTATCGTTGCAATTCCTTTGGCAATCGCTTTCGGTATCGCTTCTGGCGTAGGCCCTACTGAAGGTCTCGTGACAGCTATCATGGCTGGTTTCATTATCTCAGCATTAGGTGGTTCTAAAGTTCAGATTGGCGGTCCTACAGGTGCATTCATTGTTATCATTTATGGTATCATCCAACAGTTTGGATTGACAGGATTGATCATCGCGACAATCTTGGCAGGTGTTATGCAAATCCTTATGGGTGTCTTTAAGTTGGGAAGCATCATCAAGTTTATGCCTTATCCTATCATCGTAGGTTTCACTGGCGGTATCGCAATCACCATCTTCTCAACACAGATGAACGACCTCTTCGGTATGGGAATCGCTAATGTCCCAGCTAACTTCATCGACAAATGGGCTTGCTATTTCCAAAATCTTTCAAATATCAATTGGTGGGCATTGTTAATTGGTATCTTGAGTATTTTGGTTATCGTAGTCACACCTAAAATATCAAAGAAGATTCCTGGATCTTTGTTAGCTATCATTATAATGACAGCATTGACATGGGTCTTGAAAAAATATGCAGGCATTGAATCAATCAAGACTATCGGCGATTTATATGAATTGCCTTCAGGTCTCCCAACATTCAAAGTCCCAACTTTGGCAGAAGGCGAGACATTCTTCTCAGTGGCTCAAGCTGTTCTTCCTTCAGCATTTACAATCGCTATGTTAGGCGCTATCGAATCATTGCTTTCAGCTATGGTTGCGGACGGCGTCATCAGCGACAGACATAATTCTAACACAGAACTTATCGGTAACGGTATCGCTAACGTGGTAGTTCCATTCTTCGGTGGTATTCCTGCAACAGGCGCTATCGCTCGTACAATGGCAAACATCAACAATGGCGGTCGCACTCCAGTTGCTGGTATCGTTCATACTTTTGTTTTGTTGTTGGTTCTCCTGTTCTTAGGAGGTCTCGTAGGTCTCATCCCTATGTCATGTCTTGCTGGTGTTCTTATCGTAGTTTCTTATAACATGAGCGGTTGGAAAACTATTGTTTCAATGTGTCGCCAATCAAGAAGCGACATCGCTGTTCTTTTCACAACATTGTTGCTCACAGTCATCTTCGACCTTACAATCGCTATAGAAATCGGTTTGGTCTTGGCTGTTATATTGTTTATCAAACGTGTTATGGAAAGTACAAACATCTCTGTTATTCAAAATGAATTGGATGTTCACAACGATGGTGAAAAAGATGAAAGACTTATGGTTCCAAAACATACAGAGGTTTATGAAATTGAAGGTCCTTTCTTCTTCGGTATCGCTAATAAGTTTGAGGAATTGTCACATCGTCGTTCTGATATGACTATACGTATCATCAGAATGCGTAAGGTAAGCTTTATCGATGCTACCGGTATCCACAACCTTGAGATTTTCATCCAAGCCGCTCAGGAAGAAGGTAAGATCATAATCTTGTCTGGCGTTAATAAAAGCGTTCACGATGCTATCAAGCAAGCAGGTATCGTTGATATGGTAGGCGAAGAAAATGTATTAGACCATATCCATAAGGCACTTGCCCGCGCTGAAGTGGTAGCAGCGACATTAGAATAAAAAAAAGAGGCTTTTTAAAGCCTCTTTTTTTATGTCCTATATTTTTACATCCACCATTTTCTGTGTTTGAAGAAATAGATCAAGGCGATGCTTACGACCAGCATTACGCCGATGATAATCCAGAATGCTACTTTTGTCGAGGTTATGAAAGGGAACATCACATTCATTCCGAAGAGACCTGTGATAAAGGTAAGAGGAAGTATGATTGATGAAAGAAGTGTGAGCATCTTCATAATCTCGTTAGTCTTGTTGGTCTGCATCGAATCGAAAGTCTTTGAGAGACCTTCAATCAAATCTTCGTGGTCTTCTGTCATATCCCATACCTTTTGATAGTAGTCGAGAATGTTACCCCAGTAGTCTTCCATGAACTCTACGTCGCCGAAACCTTTGATCTGACCTGTTTCGAAGCTGTGGAACATTCTGAGCTGAGGCTTGAAGATTGTATTGATTGTGATGATGTTCTTTCTTGTTACAGAGATTCTCTCGATGATTCTTACTTGCTTGTCGCCGAAGAGTTCTTTGTTGAGCATCTCTAATTCAAAACCGATTTTCTTCAAGAGATACAATGACTCTTTCATGAGTTTCTCAATGATGCGGTAGAGGAGAATATCGGATGTTACGAGTTCCTTTACCAACGACTCATCGTCGCGTTCGCTATATTCATTGAAGAGTTGGCTTACATGCCAGCGTTTTCTTTCAAGAGTGATGATGTAATCTTGGCCCCAGAAGAGTTTTACTTCCTTTGGGAATATGAATTTGTCTTGTCTGTCGAAGTCTGGATATTGGAGGATGACGAAATAATAATCGTCATAGATGTCTATTTTTGGACGTTGGTTCACCGACCTACAGTCTTCAATATCGAGGGGGTGAAAATGAAATTTCTCTCTCAATTCAACGAAATCTTCTTCCGTCGGGTCTGTAATATGATGCCATTTCAGTCTGCCTACTGTTAATGTTTCTATCATGGATTTTCCCCCTTTCTTTGATAATGAATACTATAAGTTAATTGTCTACATGGGTTACGTGTAATAAAAAATTTCGGCAAAGATAAAATTTAATTTTTTAAGACAAAAGAAAAAAGGAAAAAAAACGACTTTTTTAATAATGTAACTCTGGAATTATATAAATCATTTCCACTCAAGTGTCTCGATAAGATGTCGCACGTCGTCGGTGATGAAATCGATTACAGGAGCTAATGAGTCGTTATTTGTCTTTACATTGAAATATAAAGAACCACGCAAGAAATGCTCGGTGCTGTCAGTTAGATAGAATTGCAATGTAGAGGCGACGCCTTCTCCTTCAAGGAAATACACTAAACCATATACGTCTTTTTCGGGATTGATGATAATGCTGTCGCGGATTCCCATAGCGCGTGACATATGCTTCGACATCATTGTGTATGAGTCTTCTAAATATATGTCAAGATTATCATTGATGGTTTTATAACTTACGTGTATTGTGCCTTTGTGTGATGGAAATTCCACGTTGACCCATTCTTTTTCTTGAGGTGAAAAATAGTCGGGTGTTATCTTGGAATATACAGGATACTCGAAACTGTAATATTTCATGGTATCGAGTCTGACGTATTCTTTTTCAGGAAAGTCTATTCTGAAATATCCTCTTGGCTTAGGCTGATATTGTTTGTTGTCGCAAGAAGTAAATAAAGTGCCGTTTACAATTGACAATGTCCCAATGGCAATTAACAATAATGTTTTGCTCATGAATGTCTTGGTCCATGAGTTTTTGCCTTTTGACATTTGTCTATTGTCTTTATTCTTCATTTTTACGGGTCACTTTTATTTTAATAATGTGTTTCTTGTCTGCTTCAACAATTTCGAATGAGAAGTCATTATAGCTGCATTTGAATCCTATTTCAGGGATGCGGCCTTCTATTTCTAGAATCATGCCTGCCAGAGTGTCTGATTCGCCTTCGATCTCTTCAAAATAATCGTCGTCAATTTCGAATACTTTGCAGAAATCAACTATGCTTATCTGAGCCTTGAATATATAAGTTGCGTTGTCAATCTTTTTATAATATTCGTTTTCAGGTTCTTTGTCGAACTCATCGCTGATGTCACCGACAATCTCTTCTACGATATCTTCTAAAGTCACGAGACCTGATGTTCCGCCGTATTCGTCAACAACGATAGCGATATGTATTTTCTTTGCTCTGAAATCTTGGAACAAATCATTTATCTTTTTGTTTTCAGGTACAAAGAAAACTGGGCGGATGAGATTCTGCCATGCAAAGCCATTCTCTTCGAGATGAGGGAGAAGGTCTTTCACATATAACATGCCCTTAACATCGTCGAGGTCTTTGTCGTAAACCGGGATTCTTGAAAATCCTTTGTCGATGATTTGCGGCATAAGTTCTTCAAATGTCGTTTCCATTGATACTGAGAACATATTGACGCGAGCTCTCATGATATCTGATACTTCTTTCTCTCCAAAGGTGGCTATACCTTTTAACATATTCTTTTCTTCTGGAGAAGAACTCTCTTCTGTTGTGATATCAACAGCTGTAGAAAGATCGCTGAGTGAAATGGTACCGGTTTTTTTAACCAGTTTCTTGTCGATGAATGAAGTTGAAGAGACGAATATTTTGCTTAATGGCTTGAAGATTACTATGAGCGCCTTTAGTATAGGAGCCATCATTGTTGCAATCGATTTGGCTTTCTTTGATGCATAAACCTTAGGTATCATTTCGCCTACTAGTAATATTAATGAGGTAACGATGACGACATTAAGTACAAAGGCGGCGATAGGGTTCACGCTAAGATTGAACATCATATTCATGATGTAAGTGGAGAATATAGTAATGGATATATTGACCAGATTGTTTGCGATTAGTATCGTTACGAGAAGAGTCTTTGGTTTTTGGCGTATTTCGAGCACTAACTGTTCGTTACGTTTTGAAGATGATTCGAGTTCGTTGATGTCGTTGGGCTGCAATGAGAAATAAGCAGTCTCACTTGAAGAAGCCATCGCGGAACAGAGTAGAAGTCCGCACAAAATTATTAAACAAAAGATAGCTTTAGCTGAAATGCCAATGAAAAAAGGATCTGCTGTTGTAGTTGTCAGCAGACATATAAGAGGGTCTATTGAAGATATTTCCAAAATATAATGATTTACAATTTCGAGTGCAAAGATACAAAAAAAGACAACACGTCCACAAGTCTACATGACAACAAGCAAATAAAAACTTGTTGTCATGTAGTCTCGTCGTCTTGTAGGCTTTTAGAATGGAAGATCGTCTCCGTTATAATCAGGATTTGGCATTTCAGGAAGCGGCTGGTAGCTTTGAACAGGCTGTTGGTAGCTTTGGACAGGCTGCTGATAACTTTGTTCTGCTTGTTGATAAGGTTGAGCAGCTTGCTGATAGTTTTGGACAGGCTGCTGATAACTTGGGGTAGCTGCCTGGTTGCTGACGGCGCTGCGTGTATTTCCCATGCTCATCATCTTGTCAACGACGATTTCTGTTATGCTGCGAGTGATGTTTTGGTTGTCGACATATTGACGTGTCTTGATTCTTCCTTCAACATACATCAAATCACCTTTTATATAATTACGTCTTTTTTCTGCCAAATCAAGAGCAATATTGCCCCAGCTTACGAGGTTGTGCCAATCGGTTTGCTCTACCCATTCGCCGTTGCGGTCGCGGTAGCGTTCTGTTGTTGCTAATGAAACCGACATTTTCTTGCTTCCGTTGTCGAAAGAAACAATCTCTGGGTCTTTGCCGAGACGGCCTATAAGTATAACTTTATTCAAACTTGCCATAATATAAATGTTAAAAAATATTTACCAAAATTACATTATTTTTTTGGGTTAAAACCTGAATCTTGGAAAAATATTTTTGAATTTAGTTAAAAAGCGGTAGTAAATAAAGCCTAAAAATTGCTACTTGCCACATTTTTAATGCTTTTTAGTAAAAAAAATATTTTTTTTTGCCTTAATAATCAAAAAAGTTCTTACCTTTGCACCCTAAAATAAAAATTATTAACATTTAAAAAATATTAGACATGACAAAAGCAGAAATCGTAGCTCAAATCGCTGAAAAAACAGGTCTTGAAAAATCAAGCACACAAGTAGTTGTTGAAGCATTCATGGATGTCGTTAAAGAAGCTGTAGCTAAAGGCGAACCTGTATATTTAAGAGGCTTTGGTAGCTTTATCAGAAAAGAAAGAAAAGAAAAAGTTGGTAGAAATATTAAACTCGATCAATCAATCGTTATCCCAGCTCACAATATTCCAGCTTTCAAGCCATCTAAGACTTTTGTAAACGAAGTAAAATAATATAAATCAATAAATTTTTAGTTATGCCAAACGGTAAAAAACATAAAAGACACAAAATGTCTACACACAAACGTAAAAAACGTTTAAGAAAAGATAGACATAAGAAGAAATAATCCAAGATTATTTTGATTCGCATAACACAGCATTGTCAGTCACAGTGTTGTGTTATGTTTTTATAATTTAAAAACCTTTGTAAATATTTAACTGAATGGACGAAACTACACAAATCACAAGAGAGCTCATCATCAGTTCTGATGTTTCAGAGGTTAATATTGTTTTGTTGGAAGACAAACAGCTTGTTGAATTTCATAAAGAACAGAAAAACAACAGCATCTCGGTAGGCGATGTTTATCTCGGTCGAGTTAAGAAAATCCTCCCAGGACTGAATTCGGCATTCATCGATATCGGCAGCAGAAAGGACGCTTTCTTACATTATCTGGATTTAGGACCACAACTTAAGTCTCTCAAGAAATTTACCAAATTAGCTGAAGATGGTAACATCAATCAGTTGAATATGGAAACTTTTGAACTTGAAAAAGACATCGAGAAGGCAGGAAAAATATCTGACTTCATCTCCGTTGGCGACAGAATACCAGTACAGATTGCTAAAGAACCAATCAATACAAAAGGTCCTCGTATCACCGCCGATATTTCTTTCGCAGGACGTTATATTGTCTTGGTACCGTTCTCAAACCGTGTCTCTGTCTCTCAAAAAATAAAAAGCAGCGAAGAACGCAAAAGACTTAAACAACTGATACAAAGCATCAGACCTAATAACTTTGGCGTTATCGTCCGAACTGTGGCAGAGGGAAAGAAAGTGGAAGAACTCGACACCGACCTTAAGACTCTCATCCAGAAATGGGAAAACATGAGACATATGATAAACGGATGCAAGAACCCTGCAAAATTGGTAAGCGAGTTGGATAGAACATCCGTTGTGCTGAGAGATATTCTTAATGAGTCATTTAACGGTATTTATATCGATGATGCTAATCTTTATGAAGAAATAAAAAGCTTTATTTTTACCATTGCTCCGCAAAAACTCGACATCGTCAAATTACATAAAAGCAAAGAACATATCTTTGACGAATTCGGTGTCAATAAACAAATAGCGAGCCTCTTTGGTAGAATAGTCACAATTAGAAATGGTGTTTACCTCATTGTTGAACACACTGAAGCAATGCATGTTATCGACGTGAACAGCGGTCAACGTGTCAACAAAGAAAACTCTCAAGAAGAAAACGCCTTGTCTGTTAATTTGGAAGCAGCGACAGAAATAGCTCGTCAACTCCGCCTCCGTGATATGGGTGGCATTATCATAGTTGACTTCATCGACATGCACGATCCTAACAATAGAAAAGAGTTGTACAACAAACTCAAAGAGGAAATGTCGAAAGATAGAGCAAGACATACTATTTTGCCTGCTACAAAATTCGGTCTCATACAAATAACACGTCAAAGAGTAAGACCTGAAACAGAAGTCGCTGTACAGGAAAAATGTCCTACATGCGATGGTTCAGGTAAAATTAAATCTTCATCATTATTCATAGATGAAATTGAAAATAACTTGAAATACTTGCTTTTAGATCAGAATGAAAATCATATCACGGTTCAAGTTCATCCTTTCATCTATGCTTACCTTACTAAAGGTCTGTTCTCTATAAGAAAGAAATGGCAATGGAGATATCATAGAAAGATAAATATTAAGGAAGTTAAATCATTCCATATCTTGCAATATAACTTCCTCAATAGAAACGGAGACGAAATACTTTTATAAATATTACAGCAAGCGTAACAAAAAAGGAGACTTTCTGAAAGTCTCCTTTTTTGTTAGTCGATGATGATTTCATCGCAGAATATCCATCCAGGTTCGCCAGCGCCGACGTGCCAGTCAGGACAAGCATCGATTTTCTTAGCGACCATCTTGATGTATCTTGCAGTGAAATTCTTGTCGATAGAGAACTCGTTAATGACAGGTTCTTCTGTTTCTTGTGATATAGTGTTCTTAACTACGCCTAATGACTTGAAGTTCTTGCCGTCGTCTGAGATGAAGAACTCAACTTGTTTTGGCATGAAAATCCATGATTTTTGGTCTTGTAAGAAACTGCCAGCGAGTCTATTGTGTTCTTGTTTTTCACTTAAATCTACTGTTGCGATGAGGTCAACGCCGTGGTAGCCTTGCCATGTGCCGACTCTGAAGTTGTTGCTTCCTCTTTGGAAGTCGATGAGCGCGATATCGCCGCCAGCTTCATATTGTGAGTTGTATTTATTTTCTATTTTTATTGTTCTACCAGCAGCAATTCTCTTGAAGTTGCCTTCGATGACGTTGCTCTTCTTGCCATCTTTTATTGCTACGACTTTCACGTCAGCGCTTCTGTCAATGTAGAAAGGCTCTGTGTAAAGAGTGCTGCTTTCATTTGGTGTGCTGCCATCGATGGTGTAATAAATCTTAGCATCAGCGTCGAGATGACTTAATTCTACGTTCAATTTTTCAAAGAAAACGTCAGATGCTACGTTTATAATAGGTGCAGTCACGATGATAGGATTTTCTATCTTTTGTTTAGGACAATTTTCTGCTTCAGTAGCCCATGTTGAGTTGCGTTTGTTTGTCATTTCAAAAACAAGCTTGCCGCCATTGTGAACTTCGTCGAAGTAAATATAGCTGCGGTCTAATGATTTGCCGTTGAGTTTTACAGATTCTATATATCTGTTTTCTCTTGAGATGTTGTTTGCGACGATTGTGAATGTCTTGCCGTTTTCGAGATTGATTGTCATTTCTTCAAAATGAGGCACGCCTATTACATAGTAGCCGCTTGCTGGTGTAACTGGGTAGAAACCCATTGCGCTCATTACATACCATGCTGACATTTGGCCGCAGTCTTCGTTGCCGCATAAACCATCAGCTTGATCAGTATATAACTCGTTCATGATTTTATTGACGAGTTTTTGTGTTTTAGTAGGCTTTCCTAAATAATTGTAAAGGTATGCCATGTGGTGACTTGGTTCGTTGCCGTGAGCATATTGTCCGATGAGACCAGTGATGTCAGATTGAACGCGACCTGTCATTTCTGATGATGAATTGAAAAGCTCGTTGAGTTTTCTGTCGTAAGCTGTTACGCCGCCGAGCATTTCAACGTGAGTGTTGATGTCTTGTGGTACGAAGAAGTTGTATTGCCATGTGTTAGCTTCTGTTAACATGAAGTTGACCTGTGTTGGGTCGAAAGGAGTTACGAAGCAGCCGTTTCTTTTACCACGGAAGAATTTTGTTGAAGGGTCGTAGAGGTTTTTGTAATATTGAGCTCTTTGATAGAATTCGTCAGCGAGTTCTTGTCTGCTCATTGCTTCAGCCATCTTTGCGATGCACCAGTCGTCGTAAGCATATTCGAGAGTTTTTGAAACTGATTCGCCTTCACAGTTAGAAGGGATGAATCCGTATTCTTTGTAGCAGTCGAGACCGAACTGATCTTCGCGAGCGCTCTTGACCATAGCTTCCAATGCTTTTTCATAGTCGATGCCTTCCAATCCAGCGAAGTAAGCGTCGGCTATTACTGGAATAGCGTGGTAGCCAATCATACAGTTAGTCTCATTTGCTGCGAGTTCCCATACAGGAAGGAGACCGCCGGTTTCGTAGTTATTAATAAAGGTGTTGATGATATCAGTGCTACGTTCTCTTTGGATGAGGTTGAGCAAAGGATGTTCTGTTCTGAAAGTGTCCCATAATGAGAATACGCTATAACGAGTGTCGTCGCTTTGGTAGATTTTCTTGTCGTGAGCGCGATAGCGTCCGTCAACGTCAGAGTAGAGGTTAGGCACGCTGAAGCAGTGGTATAATGAAGTGTAGAAAATAGTCTTGTCTTTTTCGTTTACACTATTAATATTAATACGGTTGAGTTCATCGTTCCAGTAGTTGTATGTCTTTTGAGCAAGAGCATCGAAGTCGAAGTCGTTGATTTCGGCAGCGAGGTTTTTCTTAGCGCCTTCGATGTCAACAGCTGAAGTCGCTACGCGCATTGTGATAGGAGCGCCGTCAGTAGCATCGAAATCGAGCCATGCTTGGAGGTCTTTGCCTTCAGCATGCTTCATGCTTGGAAATTCTTTGTTGTCGGAGCAGATGCCGTAACCTATGAAAGGTTTTGAGAATTCAGCATAGAAATAAAGATATTGGTCGGCTGCCCACTGGCCTGTGCGACGGAATCCGCTGATAGCGTTGTCACTTTCGATAGTGATGAAAGACTCGTGGATAGTCTCTGCAGAAGTGTTTGATTCTTGTAATTCTATGATGAGATGAGCATCGTCGGTTTGAGGGAAAGTGTAACGTTGCATAGCAGCGCGATCGCCTGATGTGAGTTCCACCTTGATATTATAGTCGTTGAGGACTACAGAGTAATAACCTGCTTTTGCAGTTTCGTTATCATGACTGAATGAAGAACTATATTCATCAGAGTTGAGAGAAACGTTGCCTGTTATAGGCATGAAACGGAAATCGCCGTAGTCGTTACAGCCTGTGCCGGTAAGGTGTGTGAGGCTGAAACCGAGTATTGTTGTGTCTGAAATATGATATCCAGAGCATCCGTCCCATGAGTCCATGCGGGTGTCAGGACTGTTCTGTATCATCCCGAAAGGTGTTACTGCACCAGGATAAGTGTGACCGTGACCTCCTGTTCCGATGAAAGGATTAACATATTGAGCTAAATCCTGTTTCTCGTTGTTTGTTGTTGAACATGAGAATAGTAAGAATGTAAAAGCAACGATTAAGGTGATAGTTTTTTTCATCTTTTTCTTAATTATAATAAGTAATACGTTTTCAATAAAATATTCGGTAAAATTACTTAATAATTTAGAAATACGCAAGTTATATTTATTATAAATGTAAAATGATTTTTTTTTGAAAAAAGATTTTATTTCTTGCATTTTTTTTTGAAATATTATTATATTTGCAGTTCGAATAGAAGTGTATTTAGAAAATACTTATTAATTATTAACTTAAAATAACATTAAAATGAAAAAAGTTCTTTTACTTTCATTAGGTCTCGTAATGGGATTTAGTGCATTTGCACAAAACCGTGTAGCAAAAGAAGCCGTATCAGGCAAAGCTACAGTTTCAAAAGTTGCTGCAGGTAATGACATCTACACAGGCAGTGTTCTTGAAAACTCAGCAAAATCAACATCAAGCGTAGTTGTTAACAGATATGCAAACTTCGAAGAAGGTGTTGCTATGGAAACATACTACGACTTACAATCAAACAGCCACGTTTCAAACCGTATGTATCAAAGAGCTAATGGCGATGTTGCTATCGTTACAACAATGTCAAGAGAACAAAACTTGACAGCTGGCGACCGTGGTACAGGTTACAACTTCATCGCAGGTGGTGATTTCAGCAACATGGGTGATATTCCAGAAGTACGTGAAGAAGCTAACGCAACAGGTGCTGACATGAGAACAGGTTGGCCAACAATCGCTCCTTACGGTGCAGAAGGTGAAATCCTCGTTAACCACACAAGCGGTCTTAACTACTGGATCAGAGAAAAAGCTGGTCAAGGTCAATGGGACGGTCCTTATTCAATTCCAAACCCAGAAGGTTTAGAATACCCATTCTCATTATCATGGCCAAGAGTTGCTACATCAGGTGCTAACAACGACGTTATCCACGTTGTTTGTGCAGCTCAACACCAAGTTTCAACAGATGTTATGGTAAACGCTCAATTCTACTGCCGTTCAACAGACGGTCAAAATTGGGAAGTTGGTTACTCACCACTCGCAGAAACAGACGAACACATCGACCTCTATAGCGCTGACGACTACTCAATCGCTACAAACGGTGATGTTGTTGCTATTTGCTACACAGCTGTTTTCTACGGCCACGCTATCGTTATGAAATCAACAGACAACGGTCAAACATGGGAAAGACTCGTTGTTTGGGAAAACCCATTTATCGGTGACTGGGAAACAGACGAAAACACAATCACAGGTGGTGAAGAAGACGCCCCAGCTCAAACTCCAGTTCACAGCACAGTTGCTGTTGGTCCTGACGGAACAGTACACGTAGCATTCTCAGTAGCAACATACGCTCACACAGAACTCGGTACTACATTCTCATACTACTATGGTAGAACAGCTGATGGTATCGCTTATTGGAATGACAACAGACCAGCTCTTACAAACTTAAGATTATGGGAAGATGACCCAGAAAATGAAGGTTATGTTCTCCATTCAATGGACTCTGTAAACTTCTGCGGTTGGTTACCATTCTATGAAAATATCGCTGACTTCAACAATGACGCTATTTACAAAAATGACGACTATATTTATCAATTCTATGGCAGCTGCTCAGGCTTCCCAGCTCTTTCAGTTGACCCAGAAGGTAACTTGGCTTTAGCTTATTCATCACCTGATACAGAACGTGAACTTTACAACGGTGCTTCATACTACAGATCAACAATTATGTCATACAAAGCTGCTGACGAAGAAGCATGGCATGTTGCTGTTGAACACGTATTCGAAGACTTCATGCACATGGTTGATGAATCAATGTTCGTTAACGCTGCTCCAAGCGTATCAAAAGCTAACGAATTCTGGTTCTCATATGTTGCTGACAACGTACCAGGTTTAGCATGGGGTTCAGGCGCTAGCCAATCATCACCTGAAAACAACCAATGCTACATCTTCAAAATCTCTACAGATTACCTCCCATGGGATGGCGCATCAGAAATCATTGCTAAAGACGTAGTTTATAACGTATATCCAAACCCAGCTTCAGATTATATCTTCGTAAGCTCATCAATGGATGCTGACGCTACAGTTACATTCACAAACTTAGCTGGTCAAACAGTTAAAGTTGTTAACACAAACTTAACAACAGGTGACAACAGCGTTTCAATCAACGACCTCAATAGCGGTGTTTACTTCTGCACAGTTTCAGCAAACGGTTACAGCCACACAACAAAAGTTGTTGTTAAATAATAAACACTGAAATATAATTTAAAAAGAGCGGTTTTTTAACCGCTCTTTTTTTTGTTTGTATCGCTCGTACTATGTCTATCGCATAAATAATGTTTATCTATTGCATCAATTAAATTTGATACGATTAAAGCGCCATTTTCGAAGTAAAGTTGCTGACGTTTAATTATACTTGCTAAAGATGATGATGCTTCTACGGGCTTTAAAATGCCTTTTAGAGCTATTAGAGATGCAAAGGGAATAATTGATAAAGAGAATAGTGGTATTTGAGGATTGATACATTAGAGAAATTCCGAAACTAAATACAAAAGACAATATTTTAATCCATTAGTCATTAGCCATTAGTCATTAGTCATTAGCCATTAGCCATTAGCCATTAGCCATTTCCCTAAAATCTTACATTCTAAATTTCTAAAATTCTTTCCTGGGCGTTCCGGCGAAGCCGTCGGGCTTTCCGCTATATCTTTGCTCGCTGCGCTCGCAAAGGATGCCGCTTCAATCCCTAACGCAGGGGAGAATTCTAGAATTCTAGAATTTTAGAACTCTAGAACTCTAGAATTCTAAAGTTCTAAAATGTGGCGTCTTTTAAAAAGAATTCCTGCAAAATAATGTTTTTAAAAATTAAAGCGCCGAAGGTGCGACAGAATCGTGATTGATTTTTTCTGTCGTACCTTCGGCACTCTGATTGTTATCCGGTCTTTATCGCAGGCATTCTGATTTTTATAATTTAAGAATCTTTGAATTTTAGAACCTCAGAAATGGCAGCTAAGGTCAACGGTCAACGGACAATAGTCAACAGTCCGTGGGTATGCGGTCGCTGAGCTTGTCGAAGCGCCGAGAGTTGTGCCTTCGACAGGCTCAGGCACCGTGCACAAAGTCTGTTGTCCGTTGACTGCGGCATCCTTGCGAGCAATGCGTTAGTGGACTGATTAATATTCATTTTTACCCTTTAGACTTTCACCATTTGTCTTTAGTCAAAAAAAAAAGACAGCACTAAAATGCTGTCTTTTTTTATCATACTAAGAACTTATTATTTTTCTGCTTTACGTGCAGAATAGTTGATACGGAATGCACCGCATTTACGAAGTTCTTGCTTAACATCGGTGACGAGACCCATTCTTACTTCTTCATGAATTTTCAATGAAGTTGTGAGGAGAGGGCGGTCAGCTTCGCTACGTGCTAAACGTTCACTTTCAACGAATGGGATGATATCATCGATTCTTGAAAATTGATCGTTGAGCTGGATACGAGACTCTGTACCATAAATTTTAGCGTTGGTAGGAGGTCCGATGTAGATATAGCTAACTAAAGATTTCTTTTCTAACTTTTGAACTTCAGTTGCTTCTGGTAATTTCATTTTTACCTTCAAAGATACTTCACGCATGGAAGTTGTAACCATGAAGAAGAATATCAACATGAAGATAATGTCAGGCATAGAACCGGTACTCATTGCCGGAACTTCTTTTGGTTCGTCTGATCTGTATTTTGATGCCATAATAAAATCTCCTATGTTATTTGATTTCTTCAGGTTCAGCTTCTGAGATACGGACAGGGACAGCTTTGTTGATAGCGTCTATTTTGTCTTTATCTGTCAAATCTGCGTAATGTTGTTTGAAGTATTTAAGAGACATTTCATCTCTCATTTCATTAAATGCTCTAGCCAATTCATTTTGAACGCTGATGTACATTGCGTATGAAGTACCGCGGTCATTCTTGAGTGATACGACGCCTTTGTTCAACATGATGTTGCCGAGAAGTTCAATATCTTTTACTTCGACTTCTGGAGCTGATTCATCATTAGGATTTGGTGTGATGAATTCTCTTGTCATGTCTTTCAAAGTAGCCACATCACCAGGTTTTCCGTTGACCAACAATTTATCATACTTGTTGATCATAACGTTCATAATGTTTCTTTCTTTGACTTTGACGTCCATTTCCGGATTTTCAACTGGAGGAGGAAGACGACGGGTGATACCGCTGTCAACATCCATTGTTGTTGTAACTAGAAAGAATACCAACAGCAAAAAAGAGATATCGGCCATTGAACCTGCATTGAGATCCGGTACTTTCTTTTTTTGTCTTGCCATATTGATTTTTCTTAATTAGTTAAAGAGTTTTGCTATTGCTGAGCCGAGT
The DNA here is from genome assembly GCA_045655965.1 of Bacteroidales bacterium. Taxonomy (GTDB): domain Bacteria; phylum Bacteroidota; class Bacteroidia; order Bacteroidales; family F082; genus Limimorpha. Next base: position 56,917 of record JAZOQH010000014.1, read on the forward strand.
ACTGCTAATATTGTGCCTCCGAGCATTATGTAAACGAACATCATCAAGAAGTCACATACAGCTTCATTACTTGCTGTGACGTTCATTGAATCTAAATATTCTTGGCTTAATGTTGCACCTGGAGAGATTAAATAGGCAACTAAAGCTACTAATGCGAATGCACCTAAAGCAATGCCTATTTTCTTGATACTAGTTGGGTCAACGATTACTCCATAGATAGGAGCGAAAAGTATAGCAACAACTAATAATCCGAAGAGTGCGTATGTTAAGTACATTTGCATATCTGCGCTTGATTCGCCTTGGAATGCGCAAATGGCAAGGATTATTGTACTAATGCCAACAAGTCCCCACAAAATGTACTTACTAATTTTGAATAATTTATCTTCCATTGTTAATGGGTTTTTAGTGTTACTAAATTACTTGTTGATTTTGTTTGAATAGTCATTCAAGATGTCCATGAAAGTGATTGTGCTTTCTTCCATGTCATTCAAGATGCTTTCAATTTTGTTAAGGATGAAGTTATAAGCAACTTGGAGAACCATAGCTGTGATCAAACCGAAAACTGTTGTTAACAAAGCAACTTTCATACCTGAAGCAACGATTGTTGGGCTGATGTCACCAGCTGCTGCGATAGCGTCGAAAGCTTGAACCATACCGATAACTGTACCGAAGAATCCCAAGTTAGGACCTAAAGCGATACATAATGTAATCCAGCTTGTGCCGCTTGAAAGGTTACCGTTCATAACTGAACCGTAAGAAATCATAGCTTTTTCTACTTCATCAAGACCATCGTTGAAACGCATTAAACCTTGGTAGAAAATACTTGCAACAGGACCGCGTGTGTTACGGCAGAGTTCCTTAGCTTTTTCAATACCACCTTGATTTAAAGCAACTTCTAATTCTGCAACTAATTTCTTAGTGTTTGATGTGCTTAATGTTAAATAAATAATTCTTTCGATTGAAAGAGCTAAACCGAGAACTAAACAGACGAGAACGAGTGTCATGAATCCCCAACCACCGTCGATATATTGTTTCTTAAGAACTTCGTGGAATGTTGGTGCTTCTTCTTCTGTTTCTGTCATTGTTGTTGTTACAACTTCTTCAACTGGAGCAGCTTCTTCTGTAGCTACTTGTTCTGTTTGTGGTGTGTTTTCTTCTTGCTGTGCAAGAACTGAATTGCTGATTCCAAATGTCAAAAAACCAGCAATAGTGAGTAAAGCAATTAATTTTTTCATAATTGGAAATGTTGATTACTACTTTTTAATTTTTTGATTGATTACTATTTTAATTTAACTTAGTTTATTTCAATTTTATTGTAACATTCTGAATTTTAAGTCACTGCGGAGAGAGCGGGATTCGAACCCGCGATACCCTTTTGGAGTATACACACTTTCCAGGCGTGCTCCTTAAACCACTCGGACATCTCTCCCTCTACAAGCCTTAAAAAATTCGCACCAAAGTTACATATTTTTTCTTTAAAAAAAGAAATTATTTTTAAACATTGTTTACTTTTTTTACTTCGACTTAACTATTGTTATATCAACGTTTTTTTTTGAGTTTTTAGTCTTAAATCATTTTATCTTCAATTTTTTATTCAGCAAAATGATTTTTTTTATACCTCTTTGTTCAAAAAAACGAATTATAAATAAGTTTAGTCTAACTTGTAGCCTTAATGTCTAGTGGTCTTATTGCCTTTATATGGTCATCTCACCTCTGATAGGTGTCTGCAAGAGCTCTTTTGTCTTTTCAGGAGTGTAACCTTCGCCTAAAAGATACATCAGTTTAGCTATCGCAGATTCTGTTGTGATGTCGTGTCCGCTCAATACACCTATTCTGTTTAAGTCAAGACTTGTTTCGTAGCGACCCATTTCTACAGAACCGGATTTGCATTGTGTTACGTTGTATACAATCAATCCTTTGTCGATGGCTTCTTTCAGTCCGTCGATGAACCATGATGCTGTAGGTGCGTTGCCAGAGCCGTAGGTCTCGATAATCAATGCTTTTAAATTAGGTGTGTTTAATGTGTGCTGTACGAATTCCTTTGTGATGCCAGGGAATATCTTCAATATCGCAACGTTGTTGTCGAGTTTTGTATGAAGCTTAAGTTTTTTAAAGTTAGGCTTCATGATATACTCCTTATTATATTTTATGCGTACACCGACGTCGGCGAGTGATGGGTAGTTGCCTGAGACGAAAGCGTTGAAATGTTCTGCGTTGTGTTTTGTTGTTCTGTTGCCTCTGAGGAGTTGGTTCTCGAAGAATATTGTCACTTCTGGAACCATTGCTGTGTCCTGATCTTTGGCGGCAGCTATTTCAATAGCAGCTATGATATTTTCTCTGCCGTCGCTTCTCACCATTCCCATTGGCAATTGTGAACCTGTGAAAACTACAGGCTTGTTGAGATTTTCTAACATAAAACTTAAGGCAGATGCAGTGTATGCCATTGTGTCTGAACCGTGTAATACGATGAATCCGTCGTATTTCTCGTAATTGCTTTCTATTTTCTTTGCCAAAGTGACCCAGAAATCAGGTGTCATGTTTGATGAATCGATGAGATTATCGAAGGCGTAGAAGTCTAATTGATAATCCAGATTTCTCAAAACTGGCAAATGGTCGTAAAGATTGTCAAAGTCAAAAGGTACTAAACTGCCGGTCTGTGGGTCTTGCATCATGCCGATGGTACCGCCGGTATAAAGTATTAATAATGATATTTTTTCTCCTGACATAACCTAAAATTTTATGTTATAGATTAAATAATTGTCTTGCGTTATTTGATGTCGCAGCTGCAACTTCATTGATATCAATCTGTTTCACTTCTGCGATTTTCTTTGCCACTTCAATCATATAAGCGATTTCGTTTCTCTTTCCTCTGTAAGGAACCGGCGGCAGATATGGGTCGTCGGTCTCAAGAAGTATCTTATCCAGAGGTATTTCGTTCAAGAAACTTTTCACGTCGCAGTTTTTATATGTGATGACGCCGCCGAGCCCGAGGTGAAATCCCAATGACATGGCGATGTCGGCTTGTTCTTTTGTTCCGTTGAAACAATGAAAGACACCTTTCAGGCTTCCGTCTTGTTCATGTTCCAACACTTTAAACATAAGGTCGAAGGCTTCGCGAGTGTGTAGCGAAACTGGAAGATGAAGATGTTTCGCCCACGAGAGTTGCTCTCTTAATACTTCAACTTGTTGTTTTTCAAATGTCTTGTCCCAATATAAATCAAGACCTATTTCACCTACGCCGACCCAACATTGTCTTTCCATCTCTTTTTCGATTACTGAAAGATGACGTTTGTAGTCTTCTTTGACACCTTCTGGATGAAGACCCATCATCATTCTGCAGTTGTCGGGATGCTTTTCGTAGAAGTCCATCATAGGTTTGATGGTGCTTTCATCTGTGTTAGGGAGCAGCACCATATCGACACCGATTTCAAGAGCTCTCTGAAACACCAATTCTCTGTCGGTGTCGAAAGCCTCGTCATAAATATGTGAATGAGTGTCGATGTACATGTTTATCAATATAAGAAGTTATCGTAAGGGTATCTGATGGCGTGCATATCTTTTATCTCTTGGTATAAAAGATCTCTGAATTCTTGATAGTTGTCTTTTTCGACAGCAGAGATGAATATGCATGAGTTGCCTTTTGCCATCCAGGTTTTCTTCCAGTCTTCAAGAGAATAGTTGCATTTTGTTACTGGTGTTAAATCGTCTTCTTCTTTTTCGACATAGTTGTAGGCGTCTATCTTGTTGAAAACCAAAATGGTCTTTTTGTCGCCAGCGCCAATCTCGTTAAGAGTTTTGTTGACTACTTCAATCTGTGATTCGAAGTCAGGGTGTGATATGTCGACTACATGAAGAAGTATGTCAGATTCGCGAACTTCATCCAATGTTGATTTGAATGACTCGACGAGTTGGTGTGGTAATTTTCTGATGAAACCTACGGTGTCGGAGAGAAGGAATGGAAGGTTTTCCACGACGACCTTGCGAACTGTTGTCTCCAATGTTGCGAAGAGTTTGTTCTCAGCGAATACATCGGATTTGCTTAACAGATTCATTATCGTTGACTTGCCTACGTTGGTGTAACCTACGAGAGCTACTCTTACCAATTGTCCTCTGTTTTTACGTTGGACAGTCTTCTGCATGTCTATTTCTTTGAGTCTTTCTTTAAGACTGGTGATTTTGTCGCGTATGATACGGCGGTCGGTTTCAATTTCCTTTTCACCAGGACCTCTCAGACCAATACCACCTTTTTGTCTCTCCAAGTGAGTCCACAAGTGGGTCAAGCGAGGGAGCATATATTGATACTGAGCAAGTTCTACCTGAGTCTTGGCGTGTGCTGTTCTTGCGTTTTTGGCGAATATGTCTAAGATAAGATTTGTTCTGTCCAATATCTTGCATTCGAGTTCTTTCTCGATGTTACGAAGCTGAGTAGGAGTGAGTTCATCGTCGAAGACAGCCATTGTAATGTTTTCGGCTTTGATATATTGTTTGACCTCTTCGAGTTTACCTGTTCCGAGGTATGTCACGCTGTTAGGATGGTCGAGAGGCTGGATGAAACGTGCTACTGGCACGCCGCCTGCTGTCTCGATCAAGAATGCGAGTTCATCCAAATATTCTTCCGTACGTTCTCTGTTCTGAGTCTGAGTGCATACAGCAATCAAGACCGCTGTCTCTACCTTATCTTCGTAAATTACAAACTTATCTGCCATATTTATATGTTTTAAAGACTAAGGACTAAAGGCAAAAGTATTTATTAAAAAAACTTTAGTCATTAGCCATTAGTCATTAGCCATTAGTCAATCAAAAACTTCTGAATCCGATGATTTCTCTAACTTCTTTGATTGTCTTGCTTGCGCTTTCGTGAGCTTTTTCAGCACCCATGCGAGCAACTTTCTTGATATATTCGTCGTTGCTTGAGAGTTCGTTGATGCGTTCGCGGAATGGAGTTACAACTTGGATGATGTCTTCTGCAAGTTGTTTCTTCATGTCACCGTAACGAATTGACATATTGTTATAAGCGTCATCGAAGAATTGTACTGTATCAGGTGTTGATACTATCTTCATGAGGTTGAAGAGGTTTTGTATTGCTTCTGGTTTTACTTGGTTAGGTTCTGTAGGGCCGCTGTCTGTTACGGCGCGCATCACTTTCTTGCGGATTGACTTGTCGTCTTCGCATAAGAAGATAGCGTTGCCTTCGCCTTCTGACTTACCCATTTTGCCGCTGCCGTCGAGTCCAGGGACTTTAACGAGGTCGTTGCCGAAGTTGAATCCTTGAGGCACTGGGAAGTAGTCGATGCCGTAGATGCGGTTGAATCTTTCAGCGAAGTCGCGTGCTTTTTCAAGATTTTGTTCTTGGTCTTTTCCTACAGGGATATAATTTGATCTATGAATCAAGATGTCTGCTGCCATAAGAGTTGGGTAGGTAAGGAGACCAGCGTTGACGTTATCTGGTTGTTTACGTACTTTTTCCTTAAATGTAGTAACGCGTTCGAGTTCGCCGATGTATGCGTTCATATTTAAGAAGAGGTATAACTCAACTACTTCTGGCACGTCGCTTTGGACATATAATGTAGCTTTTTCAGGGTCGAGGCCTGCTGCGAGATATTCCACGAGGATTTGTTTTACTCTTCCGTGCAAGTCATCTGGATGAGGATGAGTTGTAAGTGAGTGATAGTCAGCAATGAAAAAATAACAATTATAACTATCTTGTAATTTGAGGAAATTCTGTACTGCTCCGTAATAATTACCGAGGTGGAGATTGCCAGTAGGTCTGATACCGCTTAAAACTATTTCTTTCATATTCTAATTCAAAAATTAATACGCAAAGATAATAAAAAAGACGAATGGCTAAAGGCTAATGACGAAAGTTTTTTTAATTAGAAATTAGGAGTTAGGAATTAGGAATGATTTTTTTAGAGCTGTTGAACCTTCACCATGAATTCCTAAAAAAAGAAGCGCCACTATAAAGTAGCGCTCCTCACTTATATTCTATGAGTCTTTGCGACTCTGTGTCTTTGCGACTTCAAATTACCAAGCGAATAATGGGAATTCTGACATCATTTCGTTGACTTTTTCTCTTACTGCAGTAATCTTAGCAGCGTTGTCGATGTTGCTGATTACGTCGTCGATTAATTCAACGATAGGTTCCATGTGTTCTTCTTTGAGACCACGTGTTGTGATAGCTGGAGTACCAACGCGGAGACCTGATGTTTGGAATGGAGAACGGCTGTCGAATGGAACCATGTTCTTGTTGACAGTGATGTCAGCTTGAACGAGGATGTCTTCAACTTTTCTACCTGTGATTTCAGGGAATTTAGAACGGAGGTCGATGAGCATGAGGTGGTTGTCTGTACCGCCTGAGATGATGTTGTAACCTCTGTCTGTGAAAGCTTTAGCCATCACTGTAGCGTTCTTCTTAACTTGGAGGATGTATTCGAAGTATTCATCTGAGAGAGCTTCGCCGAAAGCGACTGCCTTACTTGCGATGACGTGTTCGAGTGGACCGCCTTGTACGCCTGGGAATACTGCGCTGTTGAGGAGAGCTGACATCATTTTAACTTCGCCCTTAGGTGTTGTCAAACCCCATGGGTTTTCGAAGTCGTCACGCATCAAGATCATACCGCCGCGTGGACCACGGAGTGTCTTGTGTGTTGTTGTTGTGATGATGTGACAGTAATCCAATGGGTCGTTGAGGATACCGCGAGCGATGAGACCTGAAGGGTGTGAAACGTCAGCCATCAAGATAGCGCCGATTTTGTCAGCGATTTCACGCATGCGTTTGTAGTCCCAGTCACGTGAATATGCTGAAGCACCAGCGATGATGAGTTTAGGTTTTTTCTCGAGTGCTACTTTTTCCATGTTGTCGTAGTCAACGCGACCTGTTTCAGGGCTTACTTGGTATGCTACTGGATTGTAGAGGATACCTGATGAGTTGACAGGTGAACCGTGTGAAAGGTGACCACCGTGTGCGAGGTCGAGACCCATGAATGTATCACCTGGTTGTAAGCATGTTAACATGACTGCCATGTTAGCTTGTGCGCCAGAGTGTGGTTGAACGTTTGCGTATGTTGCGTTGAATAATTCGCATGCTCTTGCTATTGCGATTTCTTCTGTTTGGTCAACTATTTGACAACCACCATAGTAACGTTTGCCAGGATAACCTTCAGCATATTTGTTTGTCATTACTGAACCCATGGCTTTCATAACTTGGTCGCTTACGAAGTTTTCTGAAGCGATAAGTTCGATACCGTGCATTTGGCGTTGTTTTTCCTTGCGAATCAAGTTAAAAACTTTTGTGTCTTTTTTCATGATTTATCTATTTTGTTGATATTAAATAAATTACACTTTTAAGCGCTGGCTTTTTTCCTGCACTCTTTTGAACTCTCAAAGGTATAATATTTTTTTGAATAAAAAAGAGATTTATTAAAAATAATGCTTCTGAACTCAGAACTATGAACTCAGAACTATGAACTCAGAACTCAGAACTATGAACTTTCTCTGGGCGTTCCAGCTACGCCGTCGGGCTTTCCGCTATATCTTTGCTCGCCATGTTTCCGTCTCGCTTCTCAAAATCGGACCTCGGCACTTCGACAGGCTCAGTGACCTCGTCACCGTTCCCGAAACTCGTTCCCGTTCCGCTCGCAAAGGATGCCGCTCCAATCCCTAACGCATTGGAGGCTACGAGCATTGAGCTGCGAGCATTGAGCAAAATGCTCACAACTCATAGCTCAATGCCCACTGCCTAAAAAAACTTTAGCCTTTAGTCTTTAGCCTTTAGTCTTTTTCTATCTTTGTAAAAAATAAAATCTCTAATGAACAATCTCGACGCAATAAAAAAAACGATAGAACCTGAATTGAAGCAATTCAATGTCTTTCTTGAAGATAGTCTTAAGTCTCCTATGCCTCTTCTCAATAGGATTTTGAAGTATGTGTTGAAACAAAAAGGCAAGCAGATCAGACCTTTGTTCGTTATGCTGTCGGCGAAATGTCATGGCGAAATAAATGAAAACACTTATCGTGCCGCTGCTTTCATAGAGTTGCTGCACACTGCCACTTTGATTCACGATGACGTGGTGGATAACTCCGACAAACGTCGTGGCATGTTTTCTCTCAATGCTTTATGGAAAAATAAGATATCTGTCCTCATCGGCGATTATCTTCTTTCTAAAGGCATGCTTCTCGCTCTTCAGAATAAAGATTATCAGATGTTGGATTGTATCTCTGAGACTGTCAAGGCGATGAGTGAGGGCGAGATTTATCAGATGGAAAAGGCGAGACGAATGGATATAACCGAAGAGGATTATTATGATATTATTGAAAGAAAGACTGCTTCTTTGATAGCTTCTTGTTGTACCGTTGGCGCTTTGTCTGTTAACGCCAATGAGATGCAAGTTGAGAATATGAAACGCTTCGGAACATTGGCGGGCATAGCATTCCAAATAAAAGACGATATCTTCGATTATCAGTTGGATAATAAGACAGGCAAACCTGCTGGCAATGATATACAGGAACATAAGATGACTTTGCCTTTGATACATCTTCTTAAGATAAGCAGCAATAGTGAGAGAAGAAGCATCATAAGAAAGATTAAATATCATAGTGATGAGGTTGACGCTCGTCTGGAAATAATAAATAAAGTGGAGCAAAATCATTGTCTCGATTATGCTAAAGATAAGATGAACTCTTTCATTGATGATGCCTTGTCGCAACTGAATGATATAGAAGATTCAGAAGCTCTTGCATCATTGAAAGATTTGGTTAACTATTGTATTAACAGAGAGAAATAATTATGAAAAAACTTTTACTTTTTGTCGTTTTTGCCTTTGCTTTTGGCATTAACATGATAGCTCAGAACTTCTATGGCGGTATCATATTAGGTGGAACGGCCTCACAAGTAGGCGGCGATGCGCGCGGAGGATATAATAAAGTCGGTATCGTAGGTGGCGGTTTCGCTGGTCTTAAACTTACGGAGGACTTCGACATCCAGATGGAGTTGAAATATATACAGAAAGGTTCTTATTCAACGGATGTGGAAAATCGTCCTGCTTTTGATCCTTTCTTGATAAAATTGGATTATATCGATTTGCCAGTTGTTCTTAGCTATAATCTTAACAAGATAAATGTCAACGACATAAACCTCTCATGGCTTAAATTTGAATTGGGATTGAGTTTCGATTTTTTGATTAACTACCGACAAGAGATATTAGGTGCTGTTGTTCCAGCAAGTAATCCTTGGAACAAGGTGGTTCTTAACACAGTCGTTGGCTTCAGAGTTAATGTTAAAGAAAATATAGAGATTGGTTTACGTGCCATAGATTCTATGACATCTATTTGCAATAGCTTTAAGGAACCTTATAATAATGGTAATGTCGTTTATGTGAGAAGACTTTTCGGTCGTTATGGAATGTTCAACGACGTATTGCAATTGGCGTTGTTTTGGAAGATATAAGAACATATGGATACAAAAAAAGATGCTTGAAATTTCAAGCAGCTTTGTTTATCTATTATTACATGGTTTTTCTAGCATTTTTAATTCTGTTCTTGTCACCCCAGAGACCGTAAACTTCGCTTACGTTACCAGCTGTGATGAAAGCGTTGATTTCGTTTTCGTTGATGTATTTCATCAAGTCTGAGAATTCGTCTGTGCTTAAAAGAGCTACGAGTTCTGTCTTTTTCTCGCCAGTGTAACCGCCTTCAACATTGTAAAGTGTTACGCCACGTGATAAGTCGTTGATGATATATTCTTTAATACGTTCGTATTCTGCAGAAATGATACATACTTTCTTTTTTCTGTTCAAGCTAGCTGTGAAGTAGTCGACAACTAAACCGTTGATCCATGTGCCGATTAAACCGATGATAACCAAACGAGCAGGGTTGATCATGAAAGCTGTGCAGCAGATAACCCAACCAGCAACAGATACTGATGTTCCAATGTCGAAGTGTAAATATTTGTTAACGATTTTTGCTAAGATGTCGAGGCCGCCTGTTGATGCGTTAATCTTGAACAATACTGCTTGTGCTAAACTTAACATGATAACGAAGCAGCAGAGGTCGAGCCAAAGGTCGCCCATGATTGAAGGGATTTCAGCGCCTTTTTGGATGTAGTTTTCGTATGGGAACCATTTTTCCAAAACACCGATCATTGGACCTAAGATGAGAGCTGTGTAAACAGTCTTGATACCGAATTCTTTGTCGATCAAGATATAAGCCAATACCAAAAGAATGGCATTGATTATAAAGATAACTGTTGACACATTAAGTGGAAAACCGAAGAATTTTTCACAAATTCCACTGATAACGATTGAAAGACCTGAAATTGTACCGATGATAAGTTTGCTTGGTACGAGGAAATAATAAACAGCGCATGCTGTTACAATCATTCCTAATGTCATGATAATCAATTCAACCCAGAACTTCTTTGTTCCTAAATAGCTGATAATTTCTTTGAAATTCATTGTATTATTTTTTTGATGCGCAAAAGTACAATATTTTATGATTCGTTTTTAACTTAGTTTGCATTTTTATTAGATTTGCAAAAAAGATTTTTATGAGAAAAGTGTTTGCCTTGTTTTTATTATCCTTGTCATTGTTTTCATGTGATGAGAAAAGTGTATTTAATGTTGAAAATATTATTCCTGCACCTAAAGAATTAATCGTTAATGATACTAGACTTTATCCTATTAATGATATTGTCGTTGTTGAATCTGGGGATAATCTCATTTATCCGCAAAATAAAGACGAGTATTTTCTTAAGACAGAGAAAGGTCGTGTTCATATAGAAGGCAATGAGATCTGGGCGCGTCAGACTTTATCTCAGATGACTGATTCGGAAGGCTGTATTCCTGATGTTGCAATTCATGATTGGTCGGCGTATCCTTTCAGAGGTTTTATGCATGATACTGGACGTAATTTCCAGACAATAGAAATGCTTAAAGAGACAATATATTTGATGTCGTTGTATAAGATGAATTATTTCCATTGGCATCTTACCGACAATCCTGCATGGAGAATAGAGTGTAAAGTTTATCCACAACTTAATGATGCTCAATATCAACGTCCAGGTCGTGACTGCGGAAAATTCTATACTTATGATGAAATACGTGAACTGATAGCATACGCTAAAGAACGTGGCATCACTATCATGCCTGAAATTGATATGCCAGGACATTCTGCTTATTTCAGAAGTGCATTCGGTTTCAGCATGGATTCAGAAGAAGGAATGAAAGTACTGGAAAAATGCATTGAGGAATTTTGTAATGAGATTCCAGAGTCGATGTGTCCTTATCTTCACATTGGCTCCGATGAGGTTCATATCGCTGACCCTAAAGGTTTTATGACTTTCACAGAGAATCTCTGCAAGAAATATAATCGTATTGCTGTGGCATGGGATCCTGGTCTTCCATCCGATTCGACGACGGTACGTCAGATTTGGAACACTGCTGCTGGCTCCAATGCGGCTAGCACGAAAAAAGGCGGTCGTTATCTTGATTCTTTTATGGGTTATCTCAACTATTACGATCCTATCTATTTCACAAACAAAGTGTTCCTTCACAAGGCCTGCGCTCAGGATGTCCCTGACACTACTAACGCTCTTGGCGGAGTCTTATGTCTATGGAATGACGTCCGTGTTGACGACAAGACTCGCATCGCTCTCCATAATGGCATGATTAACGGCATGATGACTTTCTCTGAACGGTTCTGGAATGGAGGCGAAGGCTCTTACGATGAACTTGTCGCTTTTGAAGATAAAATGGTTTATCATAAGGAGAACCTGCTACAGAATCATGACGTACGATGGAATCCTAACATACAGACATTATGGAATATAACGATTGCCGATACGATTCATCTAGAGGCAAGAGGCGGAGCTGTTGACGTCGATGATCTTTGTAGAAGCAATAATATTAATGTAGGTGAGACTGTCTCGGCATGGGCTGCTACAGAAATTTATTCTGACGAAGAAAAAACGATAAAGGCGTGGGTCGGTTTTGAGGCAGCGGCTCGTTCTAACAGAATCTCGGGCGGCATCGGACCTCAAGGAAAATGGGAAAATGATGGCAGACTTTTAATTAATGGAGTGGAATATTTCCCTTCACAGATTTGGAATGAAGCGGAGAAATATAAATTCCATTATAACACATGGCATCGTCCTGAAGAAGAACTGCCATATACCGACGAGCAGTTCTATTGGATGCGTGAGCCTGTTGAAATAAATCTGAAAAAAGGTGTCAACAAAATTGAACTCTTTATTCCTAAGACATTCAAAGGTCAAAGATGGAGCTTTGGGTTTCTGTCGGCTAATGACCAAAGTCTAAAGTTTAAAGACTAATGGGATAGGATAGTACCCTTAGTCATTAGACTTTAGTCTTTAGTCTTATAATGAAATTATCTCATTCATTCTGATGTCGTTGTCTTCTGTCGGGACTTCGTCGACGAGTTGGAAATCGAAGCATATTCCGATGCGTTTCACCTCTAAATGTTTGCAGAGGAATCTGTCGTAATATCCTTTGCCTCTTCCTATTCTGTTTCCGTTTTTGTCGAAGGCAACGCCTGGAACCACAATCAAATCATAGTCACCTGTATATTCTTCGTTTTGAGGTTCTAGGATGTTGAAGTCACCGACAGCAAAATCGGTATCTTTTTTTAATTCTACAGGAATGATGTCGTCGCCAACAACAGTAGGAAGTATTATCCTTTTCTCATTACGCCATTTTTCCAAGAAGTCGTGAGTGTAAACTTCATCAGGAAGCGAACTGTAAAGCATCACTGTTTTAGCGTCAATAAAAGATTTATGATTTTCTAATTTGTTAAGAATCAACTTTGATTGTTCCAAAAGACATTCTTTTGAATGTTGTTTCTTTAAAGTTTTTATATGAGATCTTAGTTCTTTCTTATCCATAATGATACAAAATAGGGACACTTTCGTGTCCCTTTAATTTTTACTTGAACCATTCTGTTAAATGTTTCTTTGCGTATAGGTAATAAACTGCCAAGCCTAACCAGCTTGTTACGAGTAATAAAATAACTGTTATAGCTTTACCTGCAGTTGAAATAGACAATTTCGAAACTTCAAGGATTGCCTTAACACAAAGAACAATACCTACTACCCATAAAATAAAAGCGATCATAATTATTGATTTTTTAAATTATTTCACAAAAATAGTAATTATTGTGTTTGATTTAAGGTGTTTTGTAAAGTTTTTTTACAAATACTTTTGTACATTTATTTGTTATAAAACAACAAAGATATTTTATGAAACAGACTAAAATTGTAGCATCTATAAGTGACCTTCGTTGTGAGGTTGATTTTATTAGAGAATTATATAAAGCTGGCATTAATGTGGTGAGAATCAATACTGCACATGCGACAGCAGAAGGAATCAAAAAAGTTATTAATAATGTAAGAGAGGTGTCGCCTCATCTTGCTATTCTTATTGATACCAAAGGTCCAGAGATTCGAACTACGTCTGTGGAGGAAAATATATTCTTTAAAACAGGCGACAAGTTAAAGATTTGCGGCAATCCGTCTAGTATAAGTACTCCAGAAATGGTTTGTGTCACTTATCCTAATTTTGTCAATGATTTGAATATTGGGAATAGCATACTTTTCGATGATGGAGAGCTTTGTATGAAAGTCATTGACAAGACAGATGAGTGTCTATTCGTTGAGGTTCAAAATGACGGACGTCTTGGTTCGAGAAAGAGCGTCAATGTTCCAGGAGTTCACATTGATTTGCCAGCGCTTACAGATAAAGACATTATAAACATAAAGATGGCAATAGAAGAAGATATTGATTTTATTGCTCACTCTTTTGTTAGAAATAGGGAAGATGTGAAGGCTGTTCAGGATATTCTAGATGAATATCATAGCGACATAAAGATTATATCCAAGATTGAGAATCAAGAAGGTGTGGATAATATTGATGAGATTATCGATGCTTCGTACGGCATTATGATTGCTCGTGGAGACCTCGGCATTGAGGTGCCGATAGAACATATTCCGGGCATTCAGCGTAAGATTATTCGCAAGTGTGTTCTTGCCAAGAAACCAGTTATAGTAGCGACGCAGATGCTTCATAGTATGATAAAGAATCCGCGTCCTACACGTGCAGAAGTGACGGATGTCGCTAATGCTATTTATTATCGTACCGATGCGCTGATGCTCAGTGGTGAGACTGCTTCGGGGAAATATCCTTTGGAAGCTGTTAAGACGATGGCAGCTATCGCTGAACAGGCGGAGCAGGACAAGATTCACGAAAATGATATAGAAATACCGTTGTGTGGTTTGGATGATGTTACTGGATTTCTTTCAAAGAATGCCATCGAGGCTACGGAACATCTGGGCGTTAAATGTATTATAACTGACACGGTGACGGGCAAGACTTCGCGTAACCTGTCAGCGTTCCGTGGACCTAATCCTGTTATTTCTTTATGTTCCAATGATAAGGTCCACAGACGCTTGGCTCTTAGTTATGGTGTGATGCCTATTTCAGACTTTGGTGATATGTCATCGCATGAATTGTATGTTGTGGCGGTACGTCTTCTGCTCCAGAAAGGTTATGTCACAATGGATGATAAGGTGGCATATCTTAGTGGTAGCCTAGGTCTGGAAGGTGGCAATACCTTCCTTGAAATCAATAAGGTGAAAGACGTTATCCAATAAAGTCGGCAAATTTTTCGGCTTGCGTTTTTAATTCATTAAGTTGTTCTTCTGTGAGCTTGAACTCCCCTTTGACCCAAGCCTCCATGCCGAGTGCGATGCCGGTCTGAGGTACTTTCATGACATCCATCTTGATATATTCTAGCAAGTCGTTAAGTTTAGCACGACTATAAACTGTCTTGTTTTTTCCGCCTGCTCCGCTGGCAGTGACTTTCTTGCCTTGTACTGCGGTAGGATTGGTAAAGTTGGCGATGTCCATAGGACGTGACAGCCAGTCAAAAAGGTTTTTCAGTAATCCGGGGTAGCTCTGGTTATATTCAGGAGTGAAAATCCAGATGCCGTCGGCTTTTATTATTTCATTACGAACGCGTATGATAGAGTTGACCCAATTCTCGATGCCCGACATTATTCCCATTCCACGATCCAGACCACTGATTTCGTCGCTTATAACAAGTTCGATGTCTTGGTTCATGTATGGGATATCATCGAATTTAAGGTAAGAGATTTCGTATCTGTCTTTAAGCATCTCTTCTGCAATGGAAGCGAGTTGTCTGTTGAAAGAATATCTTCTAAATGATCCAACGATAAAAAGTAAATGTTTCATGATGTGAAGTTTATTATGAAACAAATGAATGGGGAAAAAGTTTGAATAATTATGAATCAGCACCAGGCGTCATATCTGCCGTCTTCCTGACCATAGTCTCGGATTAGGCATCCGTCGGTTAAGTCGAAGGTGACGTCAAAGACCTCTTCTATATCTTCATCTGTATCAAATGGGAAAATATTGTGTTCGCTGTCTTCCATTGCAATTATTATGGCACCTCTTATCTCATGGGCATTATCGGTAAGCATTGTTGCTGCTTGATTGCTTTTGAGATCTTTGCCGACCCCGTCAATGTCTGCATATATTGTGACTTGTTTGTTTAGTCCACATGATTCTGTGATTTCATATAGAGAATCGGAATTGTTGAAGGCAATGAGGTCGTCAGCATCGATAAGTTCAGCTAACTCCTGTTTTGTCATTATGTTGCTGTCAACTTCGATGAGGTCGGTAAAACCAGATGGTTCTATTATAATTACAGTTGGTGTTATTTCAGTTTTTGATTCCATTTCTTTATAGTGATGAATGATGTGTACAAATATAGTATTTATTTCGACAATGTTATAGTTAAAAAAAGACTCTGGAGTTCAAAGGAAATCCAGAGTCTTTGTCAAAATTTCGAAATCTTGAAATTTATTTTTTATTTTTCTTCGCTTAATTTTTTGTAACCTTCGTAGCGAAGTTTTGCATATTGTTCAGTCTTAGCGAATAATTCTTTTGCTTCTTCTGGGAACATCTTAACCAATGAGTTGTAACGAACTTCTCCCATGATGAAGTTTTGGAATTTGCTCCAGTCTGGTTCTTTGCTATCCAAGTGGAAACCGTTTTGTCCTGCTTCTTCTTCAGCTGGGTTGTAACGGTAGAGATGCCAGTAACCGCATTCGACTGCCAATTTTTCTTCGTGTTGTGTGCGACCCATACCGATCTTGATACCGTGGTTGATACATGGAGCGTAGCAGATAACGAGTGATGGTCCTGGATAAGCTTCAGCTTCTTTGATAGCTTTGAGATATTGAGCTTGGTTTGCGCCCATTGCTACTTGTGCTACGTAAACGTAACCGTAGCTCTTAGCAATCATGCCGAGGTCTTTCTTGCGTAATTTCTTACCTGAAGCAGCGAATTTAGCGACAGCACCTGTTGGAGTAGATTTTGATGACTGGCCGCCTGTGTTTGAATAAACTTCAGTGTCGAGAACCAAAACGTTGACGTCTTCGCCTGATGCTAAAACGTGGTCTAAGCCGCCGAATCCGATGTCGTATGCCCAACCGTCACCGCCGATGATCCATTGTGACTTCTTGACCAAGTGGTCTTTCAACTCAACGATTTGCTTGCAGTATGAGCAGTCGCATTGTGATGCCATCTCAACGATTTGTGGAGCGAGTTTTTCTGTTACTTGGCCGTTTTCACGGTTGTCGATCCATTGTTGGAAGAGGTCTTTCAATTCATCAGAGCAGCAGTTACATTCATAGATTGCTTCTTTCATGATACGTTCAACGCGGTCACGGAGTTTGTTTGTTGCTGTCTGCATGCCGAGGCCGAATTCAGCGTTGTCTTCGAACAAGCTGTTAGCCCATGCAACGCCCTTACCGCTTCTGTTGTTTTTACAGTATGGTGTTGAAGGAGCTGAACCGCCGTAGATTGAAGAACAACCTGTTGCGTTAGCTACAAGCATTCTCTCACCGAAGAGTTGAGTGATAGTCTTGATATATGGTGTCTCACCGCAGCCAGCACAAGCGCCAGAGAACTCGAATAATGGTTGAGCGAATTGGCTGTTCTTGATGTTAGCGTATTTGTCGATGAGCTCGTCTTTATATGTCACTTTATTTTGACCGTATTCCCAGTTTCTTGCTTCTTCGAGTTGGCTTTCGAATGGTTGCATTACCAATGCTTTTTCTTTAGCAGGACATACGTCGGCGCAGTTGCCGCAACCTGTACAGTCCATTACAGATACTTGCATACGGAAGTGCATGCCAGCTAATTCTTTTGGCATCTTGATGTCGATGGCTTTCATTGACTCAGGAGCGTTAGCCAATTCTTCGTCTGTCATGACAACAGGACGGATAGCTGCGTGAGGACATACTAAAGAACATTGGTTACATTGGATACAGTTTTCTGATTTCCATTCTGGTACGAATGTAGCGACACCGCGTTTTTCGTATGCTGTTGTACCAGCTGGGAATGTACCGTCGATGATTTCTTCGAATGTGCTTACAGGAAGGTCGTTACCTAACTGAGCTGTCATTGGACGCATGATCTTGTTGATGAATTCAGGAGCGCCTTTCAATGGTTCCAATACGAAGTCTGGCTTGCAGCTTAATTTTGCCCATTCTGCTGGGATTTCCAATTTAGTGATTTCACCGCCGCGGTCTACAGCTGCGAAGTTCATCTTAACGATGTCTTCACCTTTCTTGCCGTATGACTTCACGATGAATTTCTTCATTTGTTCAACAGCGAGGTCGTAAGGGATAACGCCTGAAATCTTGAAGAATGCTGATTGGAGGATTGTATTTGTACGATTGCCTAAGCCTATTTCGCCAGCAATCTTAGTAGCGTCGATGATGTACATATTAATATTATGTACAGCCAAATATTTTTTAACGAAGTTTGGAAGGTGATTCTTTGTTTCTTCTACGTCCCATGGTGAGTTGTAGAGGAATGTACCATTGTCTTTCAAACCGCGTAAGCAGTCATATTTGCTTAAGTATGAAGGTACGTGAACAGCAACGAAGTCAGGAGTACCTACGAGATAAGGAGCCAAGATTGGTTTGTCGCCGAAACGGAGGTGTGAACATGTGTAACCGCCTGATTTCTTTGAGTCATAGTCGAAATAAGCTTGGCTGTATTTATTTGTGTTGTCACCGATAATCTTGATAGAGTTCTTGTTAGCACCTACTGTACCGTCAGCGCCGAGGCCGTAGAATTTAGCTTCGAATGTTCCTTCTGGAAGGATTGAGAATTCTGGAAGCATTGGGAGAGAACCGAATGTGACGTCATCGTTGATACCGATGGTGAATCTGTTACGAGGTTCTGGACGATCTAAGTTTTTGAATACTGACAAGATGTGAGCTGGTGTTGTGTCTTTTGATGACAAACCATAACGACCGCCGATGATATGTGGCAAGTGTGTGCTGTGATGTCTGAACAAATCGTTATAAGCTTCAACGACGTCTAAGTAGAGAGGTTCGCCGTTAGCACCAGTGTCTTTTGTTCTGTCTAAAACGCAGATACGTTTTACTGTGTCAGGCACTACGTCCAAGAGATATTTTACGCTGAAAGGACGATAGAGGTGAACGCTTACCAAACCGACTTTCTTGCCTTCTGCGTTAAGTTTGTCAACGACAGTCTTGATGACGTCGGTGATAGAACCCATAGCGATGATGATGTTTGTAGCATCAGGTGCGCCATAGTATGTGAAAGGAGCATATTTACGTCCAGTAATCTTGCTCATTTCTTTCATATATTTTGCTACTATGTCAGGAAGAGCATAGTAGTATTTGTTTTGCAATTCGCGTGTTTGGAAATAGATGTCTGGGTTTTGAGCTGTACCGCGTGTTACAGGATGTTCTGGGTTTAATGAACGTTCGCGATATTCTTTAAGAGCTTTCCAGTTGATGAGTTTTGTTATCTCGTTTTGGTCTGCTGCTTCAACTTTTTGGATTTCGTGTGATGTACGGAAACCGTCGAAGAAGTGCATGAAAGGAACGCGACCTTCAATAGCAGCGAGGTGTGCTACAGGAGCGAGGTCCATGATTTCTTGTACTGAACCTGTTGCTAAAAGAGCGAAACCTGTTTGACGAGCGCTCATAACGTCGGCATGGTCGCCGAAAATTGACAATGCTTGAGCTGCCAATGCACGTGCTGAAACGTGGAATACGCCTGGAAGTAATTCACCGGCGATTTTGTACATGTTAGGAATCATCAGCAAGAGACCTTGTGATGCTGTATATGTTGTTGTTAAAGCACCTGCTTGTAATGAACCGTGAACAGCACCAGCAGCACCAGCTTCTGACTGCATTTCAACAACCTTAACGTTTTCTCCGAAGATATTCTTTCTGCCAGCTGCACTCCATTCGTCAATATATTCTGCCATCGGTGATGATGGGGTGATAGGATAAATAGCGGCTACTTCACTGAACATATAAGCTACGTGAGCAGCAGCGCAGTTACCATCACATGTCATAAATTTCTTTTCTGCCATAATTGTTATTGTTTAGTATTTTAGCAAATTAAGTTAACCTTTTAAGGGGTTATTTTAAAAACGCAAATTTAATTAAATTAATAATATAAATATGTAAAAAAATGAAAAAAGCGGATTTTTGTCCGCTTTCTTCTTATAACATCAATTATGATGAATTGTTCTATGCAATATTAAATTTATTTTGCAGCTTCATGTTGATGGTTGCAACCTTCATGTTGGTGACCTTGACAAGCTTCTGCTTTAGGTTGGTTTTCGCATTTCTTTTCGCAAGCGCCGTCATGGTTGTGGCCTTGGCAAGCTTCTGCTTTTTGACCTTCACATTTCTTTTCGCAAGCGCCGTCGTGATTGTGACCTTGGCAAGCTTCTGCTTTTTGACCTTCACATTTCTTTTCACAAGCGCCGTCATGGTTGTGACCTTGACAAGCTTCTGCTTTTTGACCTTCGCATTTCTTTTCGCAAGCAGCGTCGTGGTTGTGACCTTTGCAAGCTTCTGCTTTATGTCCGTCACATTGATGGTCATGGTTGTGACCTTCACATTTTTGCTCTTGTTTTGCTTCACATTTTTGTGCGCCTTTTTGATTGTTGTTATTGCAGCAACTTGCTAATAATACTACTGCTAAGCCTAATACTAAAAATAATTTTTTCATTGTGTTCTAATTTTAAAAAGTTTATACCGACAAAGATAAAAGTTTTTTTTGAAAAAAGAAACTTGTTTACGCAGAATTTTTCTTTTTTTATGTTAATGGGAATTAACTAAATATTCATACTTTCATTAACATTACGTTAAAAATTGTTAAAAACATAATTTATCCTTTATAAAAACTTGACAAAAGAAAGTCGCATGTTGTAGTTTTGCTGAAGAATTAAGTGAATTATATTTCAAAAAAATCTTTCGCCATTTGCCTTTTTTGTAACTTTGCCAAAAATGATTTTATGAAGAAAATACTTTTACCTTTATTAATATTGTTAGCTGTTTTACCATCATGTGTTGAGAAAGATAATTTTGATGGTTATACTCGTACAGTCGTTTATCGTCAAGGTGATTATGGCTCAAAGTTTTATCGTATCCCGACTTTGATAACAGCCAAGGACGGCAGTCTTGTGATATTTACTGATAAAAGAAAGGAAAACGAGACCGACCTCCCTGAAGATATTGATGTTTTGTGTAATTACAGTACCGATGGCGGTTTGACTTGGAGCGAACCTTATACTATTGCAGAGGGTTTCGGTTATATGGAAGGCTTCGGCGATTGCGCGGTGACTTACACCAACGATGAGAATAGTCTCATAGCAGTATTCGTAGGCGGACAGGGTTTCTGGCAATCGACACCGACAAATCCTAACAGGACATATAAATCAGTGAGTTATGATAATGGAAGAACATGGAGTGAACCTGAAGACATAACTCATTTCATCTTTGGAAGTGAATGTAACGACAGTATCAGAAGTAAATGGAGAGCATGTTTCTGCGCTTCTGGAAATGGTCTTGTCACAAGTAAAGGAAGAATAATGTTCGTTGCTTGTATTCGTGAGACAAGTGCATATTCCATAAATAATTATGTGGTGTATTCTGATGACAATGGTGAGACATGGAAGGTTTCTGGACGTGCTTCTGTGGGCGGCGACGAGTCAAAAGTCGTTGAGCTTAACAACGGTGACATTTTGATGAGCATACGCACTCACGGCAAGAGATGGTATAATATTTCACACGACGGTGGCGAGACTTGGAACGAGACACATTATGTCTGGGACGACATCTATGGTCCGGCGTGCAACGGCGATATGATAAGATATGACGAAAACACATTGTTGCATAGTCTGCCATCTGGCGATTCTCGTCGTGATGTAGCGATTTATATTTCTAATGACGAAGGCAAAACATGGAACGACGGCAAAATCGTGGTTCCTCGTTATTCAGCATATTCTTCTTTATGTGTGCTTCCTGACAAAACGATAGGATTGTATGTGGAAGAAAAAGAGGCAGACACAACAGGATATGAGATGGTGTTCTATAGATTCCCGATTTCTTATTTGAAAGACTAAAGGCTAAGGGCTAAAGACTAAGGGTAAAGTCCAAAAGCCTTGGTTCTTGGTTCTTAGTTCTTAGTTCTTAGTTCTTAGTTCTTGGTTCTTGGTTCTTAGTTCTTGGTTCTTAGTTCAATGCTTATTCTTTTGCCTCAATAACATAAATTACTTCGTTGTCGCGTTTCATCATGTATTTCTCGCGGGCTATTTTTTCCATCAAGGCTGTGTCGTGACGAAGTCTGTCGAGTGTCTCTTGTTGCTTTTTAATCTCTTTTTCGTAGTATTCTACTTTGTTTCTTGCTTCCTTACGTTTCTTGAAGTTCTTTATCTGATAGAATAAATTATATTGGTCAACGAAGATTATCACCACTGCAAATATAAGTGTAGCAATGACGAATTTGTTATTGAATTTCTTTAATATTTCCTTGAAGTCCATGATCTGAATTTTTTGCAAAGATAGTTTTTTTGAGACTACAAGACCACAAGACTACAAGGCCACAAGTAAATATTTTCATTTTATTCTTGATTTTATTAGATGTTAAGTGTTTGTAATACATCTTGTTACCCCCCCCATTTTTGCTAAAAAAATACTTGTTTTTTTAAATTAAAATTATAAACTTTGCAGATGTTATTTAATGTATGACTAAAGATTATCATTATGAAAACTAAATGTATTTTAACATCGTTAATAGTGCTGTTATTGATGATTGCATGCAATCCTAAAGAGAAACCTATAGTTACAACATATTCTGTCAATGATGTAACATCTGAATCTGTAGTTGTTGAAGCTAATGTCGAATCAGATGGAGGTGCTGAAGTTACAGACAGAGGTGTTTGTTGGAGCGTGACGCAAAATCCAACAATATCGGACGAACACAAGAATAATGGAGCCGGCCTCGGAATATATGTCACACAAATAGATAATCTTGAAAATGCTACCAAGTATTATGTCAAGGCGTACGCTACAAACAGCGAAGGCACTTCATATGGTGAAGAAATATCTTTCGAGACATTGGAAGTCATAGATGACAACGATGATAATGATGGTGAAGACGACGGAGATGATGATGGAAATGATGACGGAAATGATGACTTGGAATTGCCAAATATCAAAATCACTAAAATAAGAGACGTTACGGAAAATTCTGCTATATGTGAAGTAGAGCTGCTTTCGGATGGAGGTGGTGCGATTATAGAGAAAGGCGTTTGTTACAGCAAAGATTCAAATCCAACAATATCAGACAATGTCGTAAAAGACGAAAGTGGAGAGAATATATTTATCGCTAATATCACTGATTTGGAAGATGGCGTAAAATATAATGTGAGAGCTTATGCTATAAACGAAAAAGGAATTTCATACGGAATGATAAGAAATTTTGTCACGATACGTATTCCAGAAATGCCGACGATACAAACATCTTCGGTGTCGGATATAACAACATTAAGCGCTTTGTTCGAAGGTAAACTTATAGATCTGGGAGGGTCAAACTTTGTCTCAAAAGGATTCTGCTGGAGTACATCCCAAAATCCTACAATAGAAGATAGTTGTTTGGTTTTTATACATCCATATCCGGAAAAGTATAAAGAAACCATATCTAATTTGGAAGAGAACACAACGTATTATGTCAGAGCGTATATAACAACGGAAATGGGCACGTCATACGGTGAAGAAATTACTTTTAAGACTGTTGACGTGGAGTATGAAAATGGATATATTACTATTGATGGTGTGGAAAACTATAAGATGATTCCTGTTGAACCTGGAACGTTTTTAAGAGGTTATCAGAATAAAGACCCGGAAGCGCCTCATTATTATGCGTCTGTTGCTTTTAACGAATCACCTATACATTATGTGACACTTACAACTCCATACCATATAGGAGAAACGGAAGTCACGCAAGATTTGTGGTATATAGTGATGGGCAACAAAAGACCTGTTTGGTGTGAAGGTGAACGTTTTCCCGTTGATATGGCACCGTGGGGATGGGTGATGGATTTTATAGAAAGATTAAATGAGCTTACCGGAGCTGAATTCAGACTGCCAACGGAGGCGGAATGGGAATTTGCTTCTATTGGCGGCAATGAGTCAAAAGGATATATATATAGTGGCAGTGATAATCCAGACGATGTGGCTTGGTATAATATAGAGGGCGTTATTGGAAGAGCTATTAAAGAAGTCAAGACAAAAATGCCTAATGAATTGGGACTCTATGATATGCATGGAAATGTGTTTGAATATTGTTCGGATAACTATGATTATTATAGTGCTTTTGTTTCTGAAGAATATCAGACTATTGTAGATCCTGTAGGTGTCGATTATGACAGATGGGGCAAGGTGTATCGTGGAGGTCGTGCGCTTAGTTCTGATCCGAGAGATTTTCTTAGCAGGTATCGTACAGGATATGGTTATGAAGAATTTCACATGACGGAATTCTATAAAGGATTTAGATTGGCATTATAAAAAATGGACGCTGTTTGACGGCGTCCTTTTTTTATGAAAATTCCGTTTCAAATTCCTTTTTTGTCGTTTCGTCGAAAACATTAAACAATCTTGTCTTTTTAACATTATATTTGTAACATTATTTTGTAAATGTGAAAATTATGAGAAACCGAACGCTAAAAGAGTATCCAAATGTGAAACTTGTTGCTTATCTGTCTATTACGATAAGTATTTTGATTCACGTAGCAATGTTCCTGTCTTTTAAATTCGGAGAAGGAATCATTTTCCAACAGATCGGCGATATTGCTGAACACAAGAAACAGCATTTCCATCTGGATGGTTTTATCTTGAACATTATTTTCACTTTTGTACTCGCCTTCGTGCTGTATATGTATAATATGTATATACAGAAAAATGCTAAACTTAAGGATAATTCTAAACTTGTCTTCATTATCGCAGGTTCTATAATCATCACAATAATAATGAGTTTCGCTTTCACTGCCTTGCATCCTTATATCTTGGGTTATGCTGATCATGATCTCCCGATAAACAGAAAAGTACATCATTACAGAAATGGTTTGATGCGTGATTTCTTTGTTACTGTAGTGGTGACTTTCTCATGGCAGCTGATAGTATCTAACTATAAAAGTCGTAAGATTGCTATTGAGAATGAGACACTTGTGGCAGAGAATCTCATAACACGTTACGAGGCTCTTAAGAGTCAGCTGAATCCACACTTCTTGTTCAATTCACTTAATACTCTGCAATCGTTGATAGAGTTAGATAAGGAAAAAGCAAAGGATTATGTTCAGGAATTATCGAAAGTGTTAAGATATTCGCTTCAAAATCAGGAGGTTGTTACTCTTGAAGAGGAGATACGTCTCGCAAATTCTTTTTGTAAACTTATGGAGATACGTTATGGCGACAACCTCAAATTTGATTTTGATATTGATGAGCGTATGTTGTCGTATAAAATCATTCCGTTGAGTTTGCAGGTGCTTTTGGAAAATGCGATAAAACATAATGTAATTAGTGATAAACAGCCTTTTACGGTATGGGTGTTCACCGATTATGAAAATAGTACTATTATTGTTTTAAATGCAATTCAACCTAAGATTGATAAAACTAACGGAAATGGTATCGGACTTGCAAATCTCTCAGAACGTTACAGATTGAAATGGAATACTGATATTACTATTAGTGATGATGGTGATGATTTTGCCGTTATAATTAAGTTAAAAGAAAATGACAAAAAGTGATTTATATGAAAGCTGTTATAATAGAAGATGAGAAAATCGCTGCTCAATCGTTGAAAAGCGTTATAAATCAGTTGGATGGAAGTATTGAAGTGGTTGCTATACTCCAAACTGTCGAAGATAGCGTGGAATGGCTTGCTAACAATCAGCATCCTGATTTGCTTTTCGTTGATATTCATCTTGCCGACGGTTCTTCGTTTTCAATCTTTGAGAAAGTGAAAGTGGATTGTCCTATTATCTTCACTACGGCTTATGACGAATATGCGCTTAAAGCGTTTGAAGTCAATAGTATAGATTATTTGTTAAAACCTATTAACAAAGACGATTTGCAACGTGCCTTGAATAAATACAAGAATCTGAAAGGACAAAGTAACGACATTGATTATATGAGTGTCGTGAATCAGTTGTTGGCACAAACTAATGCGGCAAATAATTATAAGGAGTATTTTCTGGTTCCGGAACGTGACAAACTGATTCCTCTTGCTACGAAAGATATCGCATTCGTTTACATTGATTTGAAACTTATTAAAGCTGTTACTTTTTCAGGAAAGGTTTATTATATGAACCAGAATCTCGATGAACTGATGAGTCAACTAAATCCTAAGAAATTCTTTAGGGCGAATCGTCAGTACATTATTGCACATGAAGCGGTTAAAGATGTTTCTATCTGGTTTGGAAATAAAATATCGATAAATCTTACTGTTCCTACAGAAGAGAAAATTATCGTAAGCAAGGCGCGTGTCACTGAGTTTAAGAATTGGTTTTCCTTCTGATAGACAAAAGACAAATGACGAAAGACTAAGGTAGCATTAGCCATTAGTCATTAGTCATTAGTCATTAGTCATTAGTCGTTAGCCGATATTTCTTCCAAATTTTAGACAAGACTTTTTTGGTGTTGCCTTTGGCCTCGTTTGTATATCTTAACGTGTTGTTGAGCGACCATTCTCTTTCCATTTTGAACCATCCTTCTTCTGGCGACTGGCAGTTGTTTTCAAAGAAATATTCCCATCGTGGCAAGTAGAAGTCTTTTAACATTCCGCTCCATGCTCTATATGAATAATCGCGCAACCCTCCTTGGTTGGCATTGACTTCCTCGCCCCAAGTCGTTATCAAAGTGCGAGCGTTGTTAAGTTCAAGCCAGTCTTTATCTAAGTCTGTCGTGCCTTCTACTTCATCAGCGATGTCGCGCGACATCTGCGTCCAATTGCCTAACATGAAGTTTTTATCTGTGTTGAGCAGAATGTCAATGTCGTTAATCAATGAAAGGAACAAATCGCGATTCTTTTTGAACGCCTTGATGTCGTTGGTGTTGTATGCTTTGTTAATATCTTTTAACAAGAAATAAGCATAATCCATCAATGCCTGACGCGATATTTCAATCAAATCGAAGTTATAATTCTCACCCGACAAATCTGCTTTCAATAATAGTTGAGCGGCTTTTCTTACGTCGTCAGGATTGTAAAATATTTCTGTTCCTCCCCATGATGAAACTTTATCTACTGTCAATGAAGGTCGGGCACAGACAACGGCTTCGTGCGGACCTTGTAGTGCAGTCTCGCAATTGAGGGCAGAATTGCGC
The DNA here is from genome assembly GCA_045655965.1 of Bacteroidales bacterium. Classification (GTDB taxonomy): domain Bacteria; phylum Bacteroidota; class Bacteroidia; order Bacteroidales; family F082; genus Limimorpha. The sequence goes on from JAZOQH010000014.1 coordinate 83,672, forward strand.
AATAGTTCCCAAGCTTTCTGAGCATTGTAATCTTCTTTTCCATAACGACTTATGGTATAATTACGCATCCATTCTTCAGGATTGGGTCTTTCTTCATGCCAAGGCAATTCAAATAAAATGTCGTATAAAACAGGCGCCGAACCAATTGCTTCCGGAGTCGCTCCAATTCCTTTTATGTTGGAATATGAATTTTTATTATCAAAATATCCGTTAATCACTCCGTTGAAACGTCCCATGAAACCGCTGCGACCTCCGAAGTTAGGCAGCATGCAATAAACGGCGCTGTGACCTTTATATTCCTGAAAATGAGTGTGTGCTGTAGAGAAGAGGTCGAGTATTATCAAGTCTCCTTTTGTTACTTGGTCGAGGACTTTGTATTGGTCGCTGCTCCATTGCCAATATTGAATCACCCATTTTTCATCAATGTCGTCGTTCGCTTCAAACATAGCGTCAGCGATTGCTTTGTAAGCAGATGCAACGTCGATACCGCTTGTGTTTGCGCCTTCGTGAAAAGGATCCATGCTGTAATATTTTGATGGTCCCATGACTTCATGCAGCACCTTGTAATAGTTGTCTGCCATCGACTTAAAAGCTTCGTCATTAGGATTCAAGATGTAAGGACGAGTGAAACCGCACCAGTTACCTTGACTGTTTGTCGGTATTCCTGTCTTCTCTGTGAAATCGCTTGGCACCATGCCGCTGAATCCAGGAAGCACAGGTTGCATCCCGAGTTCGCGCATTCTGTCGCATATCTTTTTCGCCAGAATCTCCTGACGTTCGTACCACCACTCTGGATTAGGACCGCCCCATTGTTCGAGGTTGTTCATTCCCCACCATGCCTGAAAACAAGGTCCTGCGATGAAGGCGTTCGCTTCTTCAGAAGTGTAATTGTAATATTCTGTTAACAATCTTTTCCAGACCACGTCGAGACCAACAATCTGCAAAGGCATGTTGATTCCGTGCAACGCCATCCAGTCGATTTCCTGTTCCCAACGCTCCCAAGTCCAGACCGACATAGAATATGAAAAAGTACAATAATTCAAATAATAACGATAATCGGCAGAACAGACAAGACGTTCTTCTTTCTCAGGAAGAGGAAAATCATATTTGTCAACATCTTCTATCGAGAGTTGATTCCAAGAAATATTTATATGAGCATAATGATTAAGATACCAATTGATGCCCGTCGTTATTGCCAAGATAGAATTGCCTTTAACACATGGCTTTCCGTCTTTAGAAGTGATAATAAAAACATCATGCTGTTGGATGTTGGCTGTTGACTTTTGAACTAAGTTTTCGTCTAAAATCGTAACTATCAACTGTTGACCGTTGTCTGTTGTCTGTTGACCTAAAATTCTACTAAGAAAATTTGTAACCGTTTCAGGATTTACGACTTCAGCCTTAATATCAAATGTTAATAGGAATAAACAAAGTACAGAAACAAGTAATTTTTTCATAATTCAGTTCAAATTTAGATGTCAATGGATAATGGTGCCTGAGCCAGTCGAAGGCATAATGCGGCGCTTCGACAAGCTCAGCGACCGAAAAGTTGTTAGTTCAAAGTTCAAACTTTTCTGAGATTCTGAGTTTCAAACAAAAAAATAATTCCTCATTCCTAATTCCACATTCCTAATTCTCAAAGCTGTCTGTCGATAGAATCTTTATGAATCAATTCAAAAATATCTTTGACAAGGTTTTCATTCAGACCTATTGATTTTCCTTTTTCGATATGATTTGATAAAATGGAATTCCATCTATCGAGTTGAAGTACAGTGAGATTATGTTCTTTTTTAATGATGCCAATCTTAGATGAAATCTCGCTTCTTTGCGCTAAAAGATTCAGCAGTTCATCGTCGATGCTGTCGATTCTGCTTCTAAGTTCCTGGAGCAGCACGTCGGCATTAGGCGATTTAGATTTATGAATGACGAGATTGTCGAGCATCGATTTCAAATCGTCTGGAGTGATTTGTTGTTCGGCATCGGTGAGAGCTTTTTCCGGTTCGCAATGAGATTCTATCATGAGACCGTTTGTCGCGAGATCGAGAGCCTTTTGTGCTGTCTTTTGTAAAATGTCGCGGCATCCACAGATATGACTGATGTCGGTAATGATAGGGATGTCAGCGTTTTGGCGATGCAGTTCTATCGGCAACTCCCAGCGAGGGTTGTTGCGGAAAGGAGCAGCGTTGGTGTCTTGGAAACCGCGATGTATCGCAACGAGATGAGTGAGACCTGAAGAAGCGAGACG